>CALCXM010000192.1 GCA_937905825.1 uncultured bacterium | reverse complement strand
GTCAGCGACATCGGCAACGGCATGGGCGTGGCCTGGGGCGACCTCAACTCCGACGGACGCTTGGACCTCTACGTGTCGAACATGTCCTCCACCGCGGGCAATCGCATCCTGGGCCGACTGAACGACGAGTTGGATCCGGAGACCCACGCTTTGCTCATGAAGCTCGCTGCGGGCAACTCGATCTTCCTCGCCAAAGAGGGCGGCGGCTTTGAACGCCGGGAGAAATCCGCAGGGGGACTCGGCGGTAGCTGGGCCTGGAGCCCAGTCCTTTGCGATTTGGACTTGGACGGATTCCTGGACGTGTACCTCGCGAATGGATTCGTCACGGGAGACCAACCCTTCGACACCTGAAGCACCTACTGGCGCCACGTGGTGGCGTCCTCAGCAGCGGAAGCAAAATCCAAGGAAGAGAACAAGGGCAAGGCCGAAAGCGAGAGCTTCAACGACGAAGAGGTCGGCAACTCCGCCTACCTCAACCGACACAACACGGAAATGTTCAGCGCGGGTCGCTCCTTCAGCGGCAATGAGCGCAACAAGGTTTGGTTCAACACCCAGGGCAACGGCCACGCGGATCTCTCGGATCTGTCCGGCGCGGACAGCCCCAACGACGGGCGCGCTGTGCTGGCCGTGGACTTCGACGACGACGGGGACGTGGACCTCTTCGTGCACAACTTGCAGCGCGAACGGCACAGCCTGTATCGCAACGACATGCAGACCGGCGCCGCCTTCCTCAAGGTTCGCTTGCAAGCCACCAAGACCAACGCCGAGGCGATCGGGGCCACGGTCTTGGTGACGGTGGCTGGCCGCACAACGGCTCAAGTTCTGTCCCGGGGCGCGGGCTTCTCCTCCTGCCAAGCTCCCGAGTTGGTGTTCGGCATGGGCAAGGCGCTGCTCTGTGACGTCAAGGTGCGCTGGCCCTCCGGCGACCTGGAGAGCTTCGGCACGATCAAGCCCTACGAGCGCATCTTGCTGGTGGAGGGCTCCCACGAGATGCTCCAGGTCCTGCCGATGACGACCCTCATGCCCGATCCCCTGCCCCGGGGATTCCGGCTGGGCATCGGCGACGAGTTGCCGGCCCAGATCGCTGTGCTCGACTCGAAAGGCGAGGAAACTGTGATCGACTTCGCCAAGCTGGCGGACGGGGGCGAGCTCTTCGTGAACTTCTGGGCCACCTACTGCGGCTCATGCGTCGCCGAGATTCCCGATCTGCAGGCCATGGACGAGGAAGCAGGTCAGCGCGTGGTGGGGCTCGCGATGGATGCCCCCACGGACCTTTACCGGGCCCACGAATTGCTCACCAAGCGCGGGGCTAAGTACTCCGGTTTCTACCTGGGCTCGACCCGCCTGGCCGGGGAAGGACCGGGGCTGGTGGCCGAGATCATCGACATCGAACGCCTGCCGATCCCCTCGACCCTAGTGGTGGGGCCCGACCGCAAGATCCGCCGGATCATCCGCGGCCCCGTGAAACAGGCTGAATAGGATCCAGTTGGGGCACGTTCCCGGATAGACTTCTCGCCTCTTTCGTCCCCCATCTGTCCGCGGTGCCCTCGGTGCCGCCCTAGCCATCCCTTCAGCGATGAGCCTCGCCTGCGGAATCGTGGGTTTGCCGAACGTCGGCAAGTCCACCATCTTCAATGCCGTTACGGCCGCTGGCGCCGAGAGCGCCAACTACCCCTTCTGCACCATCGAGCCCAACGTGGGCATCGTCGACGTGCCCGATGAACGGCTGGAGATCATCCGCAGCTTCATCGAGTCGAAGAAGATCCTGCCGGCGGCCCTCAAGATGGTCGACATCGCGGGACTGGTGGAAGGCGCGTCCAAGGGCGAAGGCCTGGGCAACAAGTTCCTCGGCAACATCAAAGAGGTGGACGCCATCGCCCACGTGGTGCGTTGCTTCACCAAGGGCGACGTGGTTCACGTGCACGGCAATGTGGATCCCATGCGCGACATCGGGGTGATCGAGCTTGAGCTGGCTCTGGCCGACCTCGAAACCGTGGTGCGCAACGTCGAGCGCGTGGCGAAGAAGGCCCGCAGCGGCGACAAGGAGAGCATCGCCCTCAAGGAACTCTTCGAGCGCGCCCAGGGCCTGCTCGAGCGCGGCGAGCAGCTGCGCGCGACCGAGTGGAAGCCCAACGAGCGAGTGGCTTTGAAGCCCCTGTTCCTGATGACCATGAAGCCCGTGTTGTTCGTGGCCAACGTGGGCGACGACGAACTCGATGCAGAAACGCCCCAGGTCGCCGCGGTGCGCGAGCACGCAGCGCAAACGGGATCCGAGGTGGTCGTCCTGTGCGGCGACATCGAAGGGGAGCTCTCCGAAATGGAGCCTGAAGAGCGTGCCGCGTTCATGGAGGACTTGGGCTTGGAGCAGTCGGGCCTGACCCGTTTGATCCACACGGCCTACCACCTGCTCGGCATGCAGACTTTCTACACGGCTGGGCCCAAGGAGATCCGCGCCTGGAACATCCTGAAGGGTGACACGGGCCCGGTGGCCGCTGGGGTGATTCACTCCGACTTTGAAAAGGGCTACATTCGCGCGGAGGTCTACTCCGTGACCGATCTTGAACAGCACGGCACGGAGGCCGCCATCAAGGCCGCCGGCAAGTTGCGCGTGGAAGGCCGCGAGTACGTCATGCGCGACGGGGACGTGGCGCACTTCCTGGTTGGGAAGTGATGCCTGCTGTGAGGTGAGGCCTGCTGGGAAGTGATGACCGCAGGGAGGGGATGGATCGTCGGCGAATGGGCCGTCCTGTTCCAGGCGCAGGCCGCCTCCCCGCGCACCGCTTGGCCAATTCCAGGGTATCCCCTCCCCAGTCCCGGAGCGGGAGGTTCCCCAGGGACCCCCCGCTCTAGGGATTGCCTACTTCGCCCAGATTTCGTCGATCACCCAGGCACAGCCCGAGCCGATTCCGGCGCAGGCCAAGACGCCTCCCCCTGCGGCCGCCAAGCCAGCCGGGGTCGCGGTGCCCAAGGTGCCCAGGGTCACCCCGCCGCCCAAGGCCGCACCGCCCGCAGTGGTCATCCCGCAGCCCACCAGGCCGATCCCGGTCATGGCAACCGTGCCCATGGCCTTGCCCGTCCAGCGGACCGCTCGGCGCGCACGGTCCCACCAACCGTCGCCTTCCCCAAGCAGCGGATCGTAGGTCACGTCCGAAGCGTAGAGGTCCACATTCGCCACGCTGTTGCTCACGGTCCAGTGGGTCAACTTGGCGTCTTGGGAGAGCGCCTTGGTCGAGGTCGAGACGTAGGGAATGCTCAAGGTTCCCACCAGGAAGGACCCCGTCATCTGGGACACCAGCGGGCTTCCATAGGCTCCCGACCAAGTGACCGTCATGTCCTTGCCGATGATGCTCGGAATGCCTTGGCCGTAATCGAATTCCATCTTGTCCCAGGTCAAACGGGACGGTCCCTCAGCACGGTCGTAATGGAAGTCGAGCTCCATGCTCTCCATGGTGATCGGCGGGGTCGCTGGTTGACCAATGGCGCCGTCCGAGAGCGGAAAGGGCCGCGAGAAGCTGCCCGAGCAATCGACTCGCGCAATCGATCCATCGCCCCCTAAGGACCACTGAACCGCCTGGGAACCCGCACTGATTTTCGGGGTCCCCGACCACATCAAGAGCGTGCGCGTGATCGATTCGTCATAGGTTCCGCGCTGGCCCGTGAATTCCCTGAGCACTTCCAAATCGAAAGGGTAGACGGTGGTCCCGGACTGAACCTTGGCTGAGATCACCGTCACATCCCGGGCGCCGCCCACTTCCCGGCGGAAGCGAAACTCGACACCGTAGGTCGCGGTTGAGTCGAACAACTTGCCTTCGCACTCGGTGGCGTAGCGGCCCTGGGCCAGGTAGGTCAAACGGTTGTCCACGGTTCCGGTCAGAACCACATCAGCGCTGCCGAAGATCGGGCCGTTGACCGTGATCGAATGCGCAACGGTCGAAGCCGCCGCGTCTCCGATGAAGTTGCTGAAGGAGCCGGTCACGACTCGGAACCCGTAGTACTCCTGGGAGATGGTCTTGGAGAAGTAACCCTGAAAGGCCTCGACCCACAGGTCCTCGCCCTCGGGCACCGTGCTGTTCGGACCAAAGGGGCTGCCAACGAGCGCGTCCGCTCCCCCACCCGTGCTCCAGTCGGAAAGGTGATTGGTGTCCAAGTTCTGTGCGTTGCGCCCGAGCACGAGCTGCTCAAACTCAGCGCCCACATCCACAAAGCTGCCCGCGCTGAATTGGCCCGCGTCGACGGCCGCCTGATAGCGGTTCGAGGTGTCCGCAACGACCCCGTAGGCCAGCGCGTCCACCACGCTGCCTTTCGGATCGCGCAAAAGAATCGTGTCGGCCAAGACTCCGCAGGTGGGCTCGGCCACGATGATGCAGGGCACCAGTGGATCCGGCGAGACCCCCACTTCCACAGGATGTCCCTGCAAAAGAACGAAGTACTCGGCGGGATCCAAGGCGTCCGGAAGGCCCCCGAGTTGAAAGCTACCGCTCGCCGACTCCAAGGAGAAGCCGTCCAAGGAAATGGAAACAGTGGATCCGTTGTGGATCTCGATGTAGCTCAGCATGGGGCCTGGGGAAACCTCGCTGATCGTGAGGTCGCGGACGGAAGCTTGCCCCGCCGCCGCTTGGGACGGGGCCGCACTTTGAGGCAGACAAGCAGCGCTCGCACCAGCCGTCAAGGGCAGGGCCGCAAGCAAGCCAAACAGGGTAAAGGTGGAAGAGGAACGCATAGGTCGATTGGGTAAGAAGTCGTCAACAGGTCCCAGTGATTGCCGCGGGCATTCACTGTCCAAGTTCGCAGACGCTCGCCCCGCCTTTCGGCCACTTGCTCTCGACGCTTTCTTGTGGCCATGGCGCCTTGTTCCTTCGCGCGGTGTACCGAGCCAACCCAAAAGCCTGTACCCTGCCCCCATGAACAAGCGCATCCTGGCCCTGCTCCTCCCGCTCCTCGGCGCCTGCTCCGGTCTGACCACGGACCACGTTGAATTGGACGCGACGGCTGCGGCGGGCAGTTTTTACGCGCTCAACGCGACCGACCTCAATGGAGCCGATCAGCCCTTGAGCGTCTACGAGGGGAAGGTCGTGCTGGTCGTCAACACGGCGAGCAAGTGCGGCTTCACTTCTCAATACGAAGGGCTGCAAACGCTTCAAGAGCAGTACGCCTACCAAGGCTTCAGCGTTCTCGGATTCCCCAGCGGCGACTTTGGCGGACAAGAATTTCCAACCGCCGTTGAGATCCGAACGTTCTGCACGGAGAACTACGAGGTCAGCTTTCCGCTCTTCGCCAAGACAAACGTGAAGGTAGGCGAGGACCAGTCGCCCATCTATCAATTCCTCGGCAAGGCAACCGGCAACTTGCCCGGCTGGAATTTCGGCAAGTACCTCGTGAATCGGGATGGCAAGGTCCTTGCCTTCTACGCGTCGCCGGTTGAGCCCACGAGCAAAGAATTGCGTAGCGCGATCGAAAGCGCGCTGGCGAGTTCGAAAAGCGGCAGCTAGGTCTCCACGGGCATCCGACAGCGGCGGGCCATTGGACGACCAGTCGGGGAACAACAAGAAGGTGCGCGGGCGTCCATGAATGCTAGGATGCGGGCATGCACCGTCCCCCCACGCTAGCAGCTCTTTCCCTCGTTCTCCTTTGCGCAACCAGCCACGGCGCTCCCCCACCAAACGTCCCTTCCGGGGACTGGTTGCTGGATGGAAGCCCCTACGCAGCGCAACTGCAGACCCTTTCGGGTGGGTCCCGATTGACGCTCGCGAATGGTTTGGTGCGCAGGACTTGGCAAGTCACGCCAAACCTCGCTTGCATCGGCTTGGACGACTTGTCTACAGGTCAATCCCTGCTGCGCGCGGTGAATCCCGAAGCGCGCCTGACGATCGATGGTGAGCCCCACGCAGTTGGTGGATTGGTTGGCCAGCCCAACCGCGCGTTCCTTTTGGAGTCCTGGATCGATGACTTGAAGAACGATCCGAAGGCTTGGCTGTATCAAGATCACGCGCTTGGCCCGATCGATGAGCGCTTGGCTTGGCCGCGGGTCAGGCATCACGCCCCCGGCGCTGTCTGGCCTCCCACGGGCAAGCACCTGGCCCTGCGCTTTGTTCCTCCAGCGACGCTTCCGGAACTCGCGGGGGTCGAAGTTTTCGTGCACTACGAACTCTACGACGGCCTCCCGCTCTTTTCCAAGTGGGTCGAAGTTCGCAATGGTGGAGCGCGCGTGATTGAGCTCGACCGCGTCACCACGGAAGAGCTCTCCATCGTCGAGAACGCAAATTTCGTGGAAGCGCGCGAAGGAGTGGGCCTTCCAAATCCGCGCACCCTGCACGTGGAAACCGACTACTCCTTCGGTGGGTTCGTTCCGGAGAACTCCATGGTGCAAAGCATTCACTGGCGCCCGGAACCCGAGTTTAAAAGCCAAGTCAACTACTTGCTCAAGACGCCGTGTCGCCTCGTGGTGGAACCGCTGTGGGGACCGGATGTCTTGCTGAGTGCGGGAGCCAGCTTCGAAGGCATTCGCGCTTACGAGTTGTTGATGGACTCCAGCGACCGCGAACGGCGGGGACTCGCGCGTCGCAAGATGGTGCGTACCCTCGCGCCGTGGGCCACGGAGAACCCGTTGATTCTGCATGTGGTTTCCACGGAACCGGAAGTGGTGCGCACGGCCATCGACCAGGCGGCGGAGTGTGGCTTCGAGATGGTGAGCCTTTCCTTTGGAAGCGGCTTGAGCATGGAGAACGCGAGTCCCGAGAACCATGGGAAGTTCGCGGCCCTGGCCCTCTACGCGAAAGAAAAGGGCGTGCACTTGGGCGGCTACTCTTTGCTAGCGAGCCGCCGCATTGCGCCAGACAGCGACAACTGCATCCATCCCGAAACCGGTGATCCCGGCGGCCAAACCTTCGGCTACGCGCCCGCTCTGGCGTCCGATTGGGGCCAAGACTACTTCCGCAAGCTACGCGCCTTCTTTGAAGCCACGGGCTTCCTGCAATTCACCCACGACGGCAGTTACCCAGGCGACACGGACGCCGCCGCGCGCCCTCCATTGCAACGCGGATTGGACGACAGCCAATGGGTTCAATGGAACATCATCGCTGACTTCTACCGTTGGTTGCGCTCCCGCGGTGTCTACTTGCGCGTGCCGGACTACTACTTCTTTGTAGGAGCGAACGAGTCGGGCATGGGCTATCGAGAAGTGAACTGGAGCCTGCCGCGGGCCCAGCAAGTCATCCACACGCGCCAGAACATCTTCGACGGCACGTGGACCAAGACGCCGTCCATGGGTTGGATGTTCGTGCCCCTGACTCAGTACCACGGGGGCGGGGCCGCGGCGACTATCGAACCCTTGGACGAACATCGCGATCACTACGAACGGATGCTGCAAAGCAATCTGGGGTTCGGGGTGCAAGCGGTCTACCGGGGTCGGCGTTTGTACGACACGGAGGCCACCAAGCAACTGGTGCAAGGTTGGGTCGCGTGGTTCAAGCAGCACCGGGACATTCTCGAGAGCGACATCATCCACGGGCGTCGCGCCGATGGGCGCGATCTCGACTGGGCCTTGCACGTCAATCCGAAGCTCGCGGAGTGTGGGATGTTGGTGGTGTTCAATCCGCTCGAGGAAGAGGTCACCAAGCAGCTAAAGATTCCGCTCTACTACACCGGGCTCACCGACGAGGCGCAGCTGCGTGGACCGGACACAGACCTTGGCGTTCACAAGCTGGAGCGGGATTGGTCTTTAGTGGTTACCGTGACCGTTCCCGCCGGCGGCATGAGCTGGGTTGCGTTCAGTAAGCCATGAGGGGGACCGGGAGAGGTTTCCGAGCGGGCATTCGACAAGCCATAGACCGCGAATCCGTTTGTGACGGCGGGCATCGCACTCTTCCATGGAAGCTTCTAGGACGGCTGCCCGTGCTCATCATCGGCATGGTTTGCATTCTGCTCGCGGCTCCGAGCCTGCAAGCGAGTCCGACCCAGCACGACAAGCTGGAGTTCTTTGAGAACAAGATTCGCCCGCTCTTCGCCGAGCATTGCGTGGGTTGTCACGGGGGGAAGAAGCAAAAGGGCGGGCTTCGATTGGATTCCCCCGGCGCCATTCTGGCCGGGGGCGATGGTGGCGCGGTGATCGTCCCTGGGGACCGGACCGGCAGTCGCTTGATTCAGGCGGTGCAGTACCTGGACGACGACCTGCAGATGCCACCGCGCAAGAAACTCGACGCGCAACAAATCGAAGACTTGGTGCGCTGGGTGAACGGCGGCGCGCAACTCCCCGAGGGAACGCAAGCGTCCAGCCAGGAGTCCTCCTTCGACCTCGAGGCACGCAAGCAGCATTGGTCGTTTCAGTCGCTCACACAACCCGCAGTTCCCTCATCGCAAAGTGCTTGGCCGCGGGATGCTGTAGATCGTTTCATCCTCGATCGATTGGAACGGGAAGGCCTGCTGCCAGCGCCTGAAGCACAAGCGTCGGCATGGTTGCGGCGCGTGCACTTCACCTTGGTCGGGTTGCCGCCGGATCCTGAAACCGTGCGGAAGTTTGCGAAGGACAGCTCCCCGCAAGCCCGCGCAGCCCTGGTGGATGAATTGCTCCACTCCCCGCACTTCGGCGAACGTTGGGGCCGGCACTGGCTGGACCTCATGCGCTACGCGGAGACCCGCGGCCACGAGTTCGACTTCGTGATCCCGAACGCTCATCAGTACCGTGACTATGTCGTGCGCGCGTTCAACTCCGACGTGCCCTTCGATCGCTTTGTGCAAGAGCACATCGCGGGCGACTTGCTGGAAGAGCCGCGCATGAGTTCCGCCGGGGAATTCGACGAGTCCCTGCTCGGAACCGGCTTCTGGTTCCTCGGAGACGGAGCGCACTCCCCCGTGGACATTCGCGCCGATGAAACCGATCGCGTCGCGGGTCAGGTGGACGTCTTCTCACGGGCCTTCCTCGGCTTGACCGTCGCTTGCGCGCGCTGTCACGATCACAAGTTCGATCCGATCACGGACGAGGACTTCTACGCGCTTTCCGGATTTGTGATGGGTGGCAGCTACCGTCAGGCACGCTTTGAAACTCAGCTCATCGAGCAGCAGGTCGCCCAACAGCTGAGCGAACTCCAAACCCGCTATCGGCCGATTTTCCGGTCCCTCATTCATGGGACGCTGCGCGACGTGGTGGAGAGTCGCCTCCCCTATCAAGAGCTGGCTCGGCAGTATGTGGACAGCCTGTCAGCGCCAGAGGCAGAGGATCAGGCCGGACGAACGGTGGACATGCAAGAGCTTGAACGACTGGCCGCCGAGGCGGAACTGGACGCGACAGATCTTCGCGCTTGGGTCGACGAATGGATCCTTGCCGCCGATCAGTTGAACCACCCCTTGCACGGGCTCCTGCAAACTTCACCCCCCGCTCGCAGGATCGTGACCCCTGCGGAACCAACGACCCTGTTCAGTCACGACAAACTGGACAGGCCAATCCTGCTGCAGGACGGCTTCAGCGCTGGCGAGAGCTCTCTCTCAACTCGAACGTTCCTACTCGGCGACAATCCAAAGTCCGCCGTGACGGGCGTGCTCGGTCGGCCCGCCGTTCACTTTGATCCCTTCTGGAATCGCATCGAGTCTGCAGCGGGCGACCAGGTAGAACCGACGGCCACCGATGGCATCTTGCCCGGTCGTATGTTCCGCACGGAGACCTTCGTGCTCGAGCAGCCCGAGTTGAGTGTGCTCGTGCGCGGTCAGGGATTCGTCTATGCCGCCGTGGACGGACACCGGCTCATTCGCGGGCCCCTGCATGGAGCTCTCTGCAAGAGTGTCCACACGGGTGGGTCCTTTCAATGGATGCACTTGGACCTAGGGGACTATGTCGGACACCGGGTGCACCTGGAGTTCAGCCCTCGGCAAGAGGCAGAACCGAGCTTCGCAGTCGCCGGGTACCAGCAAGGCGTCGTCCGGAAACCCGAACTCGCTTGGGGCCCCGTGGACTTTGTGCAGATGGCGCGCAACGTGGGATTCAACAACCAGCCGTCGATCGATTTGGCGCTCTTCGATTGGGTCCTGCAACACCCCAAGCTGTTCCCCTTTCGTGGCCCTGAGTACAGGGCGGCGAGTGCGGAATACTGTCGCGAGCTCGGGGCTTTGACGCTCCCGCACGAGTTGACGTCCCACACGGCCCCGGTGATGCTCGAAGGCAGCGGAGTGGACGAGAACCTGCTCCTGCGCGGCAATGCCTCCACTCCCGGGGACGTCATTCCTCGGCGTTTCCTCAGCGCTCTCGGTGAAGGGAATGCGGCTCCGATTCAACAGGGCAGTGGCCGGTTGGAACTTGCCAAGATGGTGACTTCCGACTCGAACCCATTCCTGCCAAGGGTCTGGGCCAACCGCATCTGGCACCACACCTTCGGTCGCGGCATCGTTGCAAGCGTGGACGACTTTGGGGCGATGGGTTCGCCGCCCAGTCATCCGGAGCTGCTGGATCATCTGGCGCAAGCGCTCATTCAGAATGGTTGGTCTACCAAGGCGCTGCTGCGCAGGTTGGTGCTTTCGCGGACTTACGCCATGTCGAGCGCTTTGAATGCGGATGCCCAACAGGTGGATCCCGACAATCTGTTGCTGCACCGCATGCCCGTTCAGCGCTTGGATGCGGAGGCTCTGCGCGACACGATCCTTGCGGTTTCAGGCACTTTGGACCCGACTCTCTTCGGCCCGAGCATCCCCGTGCACCTCAACGAGTTCTCCGACGGACGGGGCAAGCCGAGCGCGAGCGGGCCCCTGGATGGAGCCGGACGGCGCAGCCTGTACCTCTCCGTTCGCCGGAACTTCCCGGTGCCCTTCCTGACCGTGTTCGACTTCCCCAACCCCGCCGCGACCATGGGCCGCCGGGGCAACTCGAACGTGCCGGCACAGTCGCTCACGCTGATGAACGATCCATTCGTTCATCAAGAGGCAGAGCGTTGGGCGCAGCGCTTGTTCGCGGAGGATGTCTTCGGGGAGGCGGCGCGCCCGGTCGAGGAAGCGCGACTCACATCCATGTACCTAAGCGCCTTCGGCCGCGCCCCCAGCGCCGAGGAACAATCCGCTGGCCTCGACTACCTCCACGCGCGCTCCGCGGCGGGCGGCACGCAACAAGAAGCCTGGACAGAGCTCTGCCACGTCCTGATCAACATGAAGGAATTCAGGTACCTACCATGAGCCATTCTGACCCGCCTCCCTCCATGCAGCCCTTCTTCCGCGAGCGCGCCGGCAACCGTCAAGGCTTCAACCGCCGCGAGCTTCTAATGGGTGGAGCCCAAGGATTCGGTGCCCTGGCCCTCAGTGGCCTGCTCGCCGAGAACAGCTTTGGTGCGCGCCCCATAGGCGAACGCGCCCTCTCGCAGCTGCACCACCCAGCCAAAGCCAAAAGCGTCATCTTCCTCTACATGGACGGCGGCCCTTCCCAGGTGGACACCTTCGATCCCAAGCCCCGGCTCGACCGCGAGAACGGTCAACCGATCGGCATGAAGATCCCGAAGACCCAATTCGACAATGTTGGCAACGTGCTCGCTTCCCCTTGGAAGTTCCAACGCTACGGCGAGTCGGGCCTGCCCGTCTCCGACCTCTTCCCCCATGTGGGCAGCTGCGCGGACGACCTGTGCGTCGTGCGCTCCATGACTTCCAAGTTCCCCGAGCACACCTTCGCCAACTACTTCCTGCACACCGGCCACGGATTGCAAGGCCGTCCAAGCATGGGCTCCTGGGTGACCTACGGACTCGGCAGCGAGTCCCAAGACTTACCAGGCTACGTGGTCCTCAACGGCGGCCTGACGCCCCCCGGCGGCATCGACAACTTCGGCAGCGGCTTCCTGCCCGCGGCCTACCAGGGCTCCACCTTCCGCACCGGTGCTAACCCCGTGGCAAACGCTCAAGCCTTGGAAGCGAGCGCTTCCCTGCAACGTTCGAAACTCGACCTGCTCAAGCGCCTCGAAGCCGGGAGTGATCTCAATCACGACCGCCAAGTGGAAGCGGCCATTCGCAACTACGAGCTCGCCTTCCGCATGCAAACCGCCATTCCCGGCCTGATGGACTTGGACGGAGAAAGCGCCGCCACCAAGAAGCTCTACGGCTTCGACGCCCCCTTCCACCACACCCAAACCTACGCCCGCCAATGCCTCTTGGCCCGGCGCTTGGTGGAACGCGGCGTGCGCTTCATCGAACTCACCTGCCCCCCCGCCGGCGGCGATCGTTGGGACCAACACGACAGCTTGAAGACCGGCCACGAAAACAACGCGCGCGCCGTGGACCAACCCATCGCTGGCTTGTTGAAGGACCTCAAGTCCCGCGGTTTGCTCGAGAGCACCCTCGTTCTCTGGGCCGGCGAATTCGGCCGAACCCCCATGGCCCAGGGCACCGACGGCCGCGACCACAACCCCCACGGCTACACGATCTGGATGGCCGGTGGTGGCGTGAAAGCGGGTTCCGTGTACGGCGCCACCGACGAGTACGGCTACTACGCCGTCGAAGGCCGCATGACCATGTACGACCTGCACGCCACCCTCCTGCACCTCCTCGGCATCGACCACGAACGCCTCACCGTCCGCTTCTCCGGCAGGGACATGCGCTTGACCGACGTGCACGGGGAGGTCGTTCGGGAACTGCTCAGCTAGCGGCAACCCGGCAAGCCGCAATACGGTGTCAGACACTCTGTTGTTGTGAATGAACAAGCAGGTGCCACACATCGGCCTTCGGCCGTTTTGTGTGGCACCTGCTTGTTCATTCACAACAACAGAGTGTCTGACACCGTATTGCCCCGTCCTGTACAATGCCCCCCGTCCGGCCCTTCACTCCGCGAACATCCCGCGCTGTGTGTGCCTCGGGCCCGAGCCCTCCCCCCAACGACCATCGATCTACCGCGCGCGGACTGCACATCGCCCCCGCAACCGAGAGGAGTCCATCCCATTTCATCACCACGAGTCTTCGAGTTCGACAATACCTATGCCGCGGAGCTAGAGGGCCTTTACACGTCCTGGCAAGGAGGCCCCGCCCGCAAGCCGGCCATCGTCATCCTCAACCACAAGCTGGCCCAGGAGCTCGGTGTCGATGCGAGCGCACTCGACACTCCAGCCGGCGCGGCCATGCTCGCAGGCAGCGACTCCACACCCGGAGCGAACCCCCTCGCCCAGGCCTACGCGGGCCATCAGTTCGGGAGCTTCAATCCCCAACTGGGTGACGGACGAGCTTTGTTGTTGGGTGAGTTGATCGACGTCCATGGAAAGCGGCGCGACATCCAGCTGAAGGGCTCGGGGCCAACGCCCTATTCCCGCGGTGGTGACGGCCGGGCGGCGATTGGACCGATCTTGCGTGAATACCTGGTCGGTGAGTTCATGCACACCGTCGGCATCCCCACGACCCGGGCCTTGGCCGCCGTGCTGACTGGCGAGACAGTCTATCGCGAAGACTCGTTGCCCGGCGCGGTTCTAACCCGTGTCGCCTCGAGTCACATCCGCGTAGGAACGTTCCAGATCTTTGCAGCCCGTGGCGAGAATGAAAAGCTGAAGCGCTTGGCGGACTACACGATCCAGCGCCACCTCCCCGAGATCGCGGATGTCGCAGACCCCTACTTGGCGCTCTTGCGCCGTGTCGTCGATCGGCAAGCGACCCTCGTCGCCAAGTGGATGAGCATCGGCTTTGTGCACGGCGTCATGAACACCGACAACACGACGATCTCAGGCGAGACCATCGACTACGGGCCGTGCGCTTTCATGGACGAGTTCGACTCCAAAGCGCTCTTCAGTTCGATCGATCGTGGTGGAAGGTACGCCTACGACAACCAACCCCCGATTGCCCAATGGAACCTTTCGCGGTTCGCGGAAACCCTGCTCGTCCTGATGGACCCGGAGGATCCCGGCCGCGCCATTCCGAAAGCAACTGGTGCCGTCGAGGAATTTGGCGGACTCTACGAGATCCGCTGGATGGCAGAGGTGCGGGCGAAGCTTGGACTCAAGACCTCGGAAGCGAACGACCGAACGTTCATCGCCGAGCTACACGCCGCCCTGGACGCTGGCGACGTTGACTACACGAGCTTCTTCCGTCGACTTGCAGCCGCCCTGCGCGGTGATGAAAGCCAGGTGAACGAACTCAGTTGCGAAACGAGCGCCCTGCGTGCCTGGATCGAGCAATGGATGTCCCGCCATAAAGCCCAGCAAACCGACCCCCTGGAAACGGCCGCCGCAATGGATCGAATCAACCCGGTCTACATCCCGCGCAATCACAAAGTGGAAGAAGCCTTGGACGCAGCCACCCGCGCAGACTACGCGCCATTCAAAACACTCCATCAGCTCCTGAGCGCCCCCTACACCCCAATCCCAGGCCAAGAAGAATACGCCACCCCCGCCCCCAGCGACTTCGGCCCCTACCAAACCTTCTGCGGTACGTGAGCATTGCGGGGTGTCCGACTCCGTATTGTCAAGGTCGGTCCTACGCGCGATCCGTAACCGGCGGTAGCGCACGCACCCGTCATCCGCTCGTGGCTCCTACAGCCAACAGTTTCTCACGCATGTAGTTCGATTGCGCGCAATCTAGAGGACTCTCTCCGTCGAGGTCCCTGTTGTTCGGGTCGGCGCCCCTTTCGAGCAGAAGCAGGGCGATATGGGCTTCTTCGAGAGCGTACCGAGCCCGGCCAGCCTCCACCAGATTCCTAAAGAGTGGTGGAAATTGCGCGGGCTCTGTTCCTGCGCTGACGTGTCTGAGTAACGCTCGTGCCCATCACGGGCAGGGCGGAGCGGCGTCCGTTGCTTCGCGCGCTTGGGGAGCCAGACCGAAGACTCTCTGGAAGAGCTCTTCGGCCCTCCGTGCTCCTTCCTCGGTAAGAACAACTGACTTGGCCTTGCTCTTCGGGTCCAAGATCCAGCCCCGTTCGAAAAGTCCGTTCATGGTTTCCCAGTCCTGTCCTTTCCAGGCCCTAGTGACCGGACCATCTCTGAACATCGTCAGAAACAAGAGCGCCATCACGGTCTCCTCGACTTTGACTCGGTCGTAATTCATGGCACAGTCTCCGCTCTTCTGGCTGGTTGTCGAACGCCTAAGCGGATCCCCAAGGGCGACGAAGCCGCCATCCGCGTGCATTGGCTAGTTGGGCTGCCCCCGCATTCTACGGATTGTTCTTCAGGGCGGGGAGGTTGAGAGGCTCCGCAACTTGCAGTGAGCGATAGCGTGCTGCCGAGCCCGCGCATCTTGCTCCTGAATGTGGTGGAGATTGCGCGGGCTCGGCGCGCGCGGTCCGCGGCGAATAACAAGCTCACAACCCGCAAGTTCGCCGAAGCTATGGATGGTAGGCCCTGTTGGACTTGAACCAACGACCAAGCGATTATGAGTCACCTGCTCTAACCAACTGAGCTAAGGGCCCGCCGCGCTGGACTCTAGCGGGAGGGTGGGTGGATTCGCAAGGGTCCCAAGGGAAGGCTGGGGTTTGGGGGCCGGGAATCGCGGGGGGCGCGGACGAGAATCTTGGGCGAGAAAGCGGGCGGGTTGGAATCCGCTGCAAGCGAGCGGCGTTTATCGAAGACAACCGGCTGCGTTCTGCGCTTCGGCTTCCAACTCCCCCGTCGGGTCCACCTCGTAACCCCGTCAGGTCCACCTCGTAAATTGTGGGGGCGCTCCCCGCCCCCACAGGGCCGCTCGCGGGAAGAATCGGGGTGTGTAGGGACCATTGAACATGCGCTTACGGGACCCAGCCGCTAGAATCTTGCGCCTCGAACCCGTCCCCCAAAACCACCCCACCGCTCCTATGAAGCAACGCTTTTCACCAATCCCTCACTTTGCCTTTTTGTTGGCCGGGCTAGTCGCCCTGGGAGGATGCGGGGGAGGTGAATCCGGAACCACGGAGGCCGGGACGGGCGAGAAGACGGCGAAGGCCAGCGCGTCGACCATGGATCCGGTGTCTCAGGAAGCCGTGGAGGCCCCGAGCGGAGGGGTCGATGATGGACGGGAGATGAAGGAGGTCGAGCAGGAGAGCTACAACCTCGACATCCCGATGGTCACGTACAAGTGGGACCCCCAGGCCGGAGACAAGAGCGTTAGCGCGGAAGACGGCGGCCCCGGATTCAGCGGTGAAGGTTGGGACTCGAACTTCACCTTCCCGGCGCTGGGCTCGCCGAAGGCCGTCAAGGGCGGACGCATCACCATGGACTTGCCGTCCTGGCCCACCACCTTGCGACTCGCGGGCAAGGACTACAACCTGGCCTTCAACTACCGGGCCCGGGACGTCTGCCAGGAGGGCTTGCTCTTCTCGCACCCCCAAACCCTGGAGTTCATTCCCCTGCTCGCCACGCACTGGAAGATCTCTGAGGACAAGTCCACGTACACCTTCCGCATGAACCCCGAAGCACGTTGGAGTGACGGGAAGGAAGTGACGGCCCATGATGTGGTTGCGAGCCACAAACTGCAGATGGACGAGCGCATGCTGTTCCCCTCTGCACCCTTGGTTTGGGGCAAGATGAACACGCCCGTCGCGCTCTCCAAGTACATCGTGCAAGTCACGGTCAATCAGGAGAGCTGGCGCAACTTCATGTACTTCGCGACGGGCCCGATCTTCCCGGCCCACCAGGTTTCGATCCCCGGGGACGAGTTCCTCTCGACCTACCAAAACAAGTACCACGCCACCTCTGGCCCCTACCACCTGTACGACGAAGACGTGCAGATGAACAAGTCCCTGACGCTTCGGCGCCGGAAGGATTGGTGGGGCAAGGACAACCCCGCCTGGCAGGGCCTGTGGAACTTCGACGAGTACCACTTCATCATCGTCCAAGACCGCAACCTCGCCTTCGAGAAGGCCAAGAAGGGCGAGATCGATTACTTCTGGGTCAACAAGTCCCAGTGGTGGGTGGAAGAGGTGGTCGGTTCCAAGATCGACGCGGTCAAGCGCGGCCTGATCCAGAAGCGCAAGTACTTCAACGACGCTCCAATCGGAACGGCGGGCCTTGCCATCAACACCACGCGCAAGCCCTTGGATGACATTCGCATGCGCAAGGCCCTAGGTCACTTGCGTGACCGCAAGACCTTGATCGACAAGCTCTTTTTCAACGAGTACGGCATGCTCAACAGCGTGTTCCAAGGCGGCACGTACCAGAACCCGAAGAACAAGACCCTGCCCTACGATCCCTTTGCGGCGGTCGATTTGCTGGAAGAAATGGGCTACACGGAGACCGATTCCGAGGGCTACCGCATGAAGAATGGCAAGCGCCTCGAATTCGAACTCGCCTATCGTTCGAGCACTGCGGAGCCCAACTTGACGATCTACCAGGAAGACTGTCGTAAGGCGGGCATCAAGATCGACTTGAAGCTGCTCGACCCGGCGACCGCTTGGCAGAACGTGCGCCAGCGGGAATACGACCTCAGCAGCATGGCCTGGGGCGGGCTCGTCTTCCCCAATCCCGAAACAACTTGGTCCGGCAAGCTCGCCAAGGTGCCCGACAACAACAACATCACAGCCTTCTCCGACGAGCGTGTCGACAAACTGCTCGACGCCTACGACACCGAGTACGACGTCAAGAAGCGCATCGACATCATCCGCGAGATCGACGGCATCGTCTACAACGAATACCCCTACGTGCTCGACTGGTACAGCGGCACTCAGCGGGTCATGTACTGGAACAAATTCGCTCAGCCCGACTGGGGTGTTTGGCGCGTGAACGACTACAACGACATCATGTACTGCTGGTGGATCGATCCTGAGATGGAAGCCGCCTTGGAGAAAGCCAAGCTGGACACCTCGATGGTCCTGGAGACCAAGCCAATCCTGCACCGCTTCTGGCCACGCTGGAACGCGAAGAACTCACAGTAGGCTCCAACCGGTCCCTGACGCCAAGTCGCCCCTCGCGGCTTGGCGTTTCCACTCCCCTCCAGAATCCACGTCCCTATGGCTGCTTACTTTGCCCGGCGCCTGCTGCTGCTGATTCCGACCTTCCTCGGCATCACCATGCTGGTCTTCGCGATTACACGCTTCGTCCCCGGAGGCCCGATCGATCAAATGATCATGCAGATGCAAGCGGGCGGGCAAGGGAGCGAGGGTGGTTCCGTGGGCGGCGACGCCCAGAGCAGCGTCGACATCCCGCCCCAGGCCCTCGACATCCTCAAGAAGCACTACCACTTCGATTGGCCCCTGTGGAAGCAGTACCTGCAGTTCCTGGGCCCGCTGAATCTCGGGGAGCGCGGAGTGTTCGGCGACGAAGTCAACGAGGTGACAGTGCTCACCTGGTACGTGGAGGAGGGTCAAGCGGTCGAAGCGGGGACGCCCCTGGCGCGACTGCGTAGCTTGGGCACGGATCCCGAAGGTCACATGAACCCAACGGCGGTCTCGGAAGAGTTGAAGGCCCCCGCCGCCGGTATCGTGTCCAAGCTCGCCATCGAACGGGAAGGGACCCTGCTGGCGGGCGCCCCACTCTTGAACTTCACCCCCACCGACGGAGTGACGGAGTCCATCTCCGTTCCGCAGCTGTGGCAGAAGCGCTGGGCTGGCCTCTTGGCCGGAGACCTAGGGACTTCCTACAAGTACGACGTGCCGGTCATCGACCTGGTTGTGCAGCGCTTTCCGATCAGCATCCGCTTCGGGTTGACGGGCTTCCTGTTGGCCTACTTGGTCTGCATCCCGCTCGGGGTGCTGAAAGCCATCCGGCACAATTCGAACTTCGACTTCGTTTCGAGCACCCTGGTGTTCGTCGGTTACTCAATTCCCGGTTGGGCCCTTGGCGCCGTGTTGCTGGTGGGTTTTGGAGGTGGTTCCTTCTTCGATTGGTTCCCCTTGGGTGGCATCGAGGCGGACAACTTTGATGAGCTCGGTTTCTGGGCCAAGGTGGGGAACACCCTGCATCACATGGCCTTGCCTGTGATCGCCTACTCCATCGGCAGCTTCGCGACCTTGACCGTGTTGACGAAGAACTCCCTGATGGAAAACCTCGGGCAGGATTACGTGCGCACGGCCTTCGCGAAGGGCCTGCCCGAACGGCGGGTGATCTTCGTGCACGCCCTGCGCAACTCGCTCATCCCGATCTGTACCGGGTTGGGTCACGCCATCTCACTCGTCATGGCCGGTAGCTACCTGGTCGAGAAAGTGTTCAACATCGACGGCCTCGGCCTCTTGGGCTTCACCTCCATCATCGGTCGCGATTACGCGGTGGTGATGGGCGTGCTCGTGATCAATACGCTCCTTATGCTCGTCGGCAATATCTTGAGTGACGTCTTGTACGTGCTCGCAGATCCGCGCATTCGCTTCAGTTAACCGAGGAGACCAGAATGTCGCAGACACCCCAAAAATCGCTTTCTGTTTTCCAGCGGCGCTGGCGGAAGTTCAAGACCCTCAAGCGCGGCTGGTACAGCTTTCAGGCGCTGATCGTCCTGTACATGCTGAGCCTGCTCTGCCCGCTGTTCATCAACAACAAGGCCCTGGTGGTCAAGTACGGCGGCGAGTACTACTTCCCTGTGGTTGGCCAGTTCAATGAGGCCCGGGACTTCGGGCAGCGGATCATCGGCGAGGTTGAGTACCGCACCTTAGCGCGCAGCACCGAAGAGGCGGACGGCGACGACTGGGTGCTGATGCCGCCCTACGCCTTCCATCCGAATGAGTCTCTTTTGGACGAAGCGGACTTGCCGGGGCGCCCGCCACACTTCCCGACGTCGAACCATTGGCTTGGAACAGACAACCGCGGCCGGGACGTCTTGGCACGACTGGTCTACGGCTTCCGCATCTCGATCACGTTTGCCATCGGCGTAGTGACCCTCTCCTACCTGTTGGGCATGGTCATCGGTCAGATCCTCGGCTACTTCGGAGGTCGCGTAGACATCTACGGACAACGCATCGTGGAGATCTGGAGCGGCTTGCCCTTCCTCTACACCGTGATCATCATCAGTTCGATCGTGACCCCGAACGTCTGGGTCTTGATCCTGATCCTGGCCATCTTCCGCTGGATGGGCATCAGCCTGTACATGCGCGGGGAGTTCTACCGGGAGAAGTCCCGGGACTACGTGGCGGCGGCCATCGCCCAAGGGGAGAGCCATTGGACAATCATGTTTCGGCACATCCTGCCCAACTCCCTGACTCCCGTGGTGAGCTTTGCTCCCTTCGCCTTGGTGGCCGCGATCTCCTCCTTGGTGTCCCTCGACTTCCTGGGCTTCGGCTTGCCCGCCCCCACGCCGAGTTGGGGCGAGATGGTCAACCAAGGTCTGCAGAACATCACGAAGTGGCACTTGATCGCCTTCCCCCTGGCCGCGCTCTTCGGAACCCTCATGATGGTTGTCTTCATCGGTGAGGCCATCCGCGAGGCATTCGATCCCAAAGTCTTCTCGAGGTTGCGTTAGGCCATGTCGGACAAGAAGAAGCTCCTGCAGGTCAAGAACCTGTGCACTCACTTCCTCGTGGAAGGCAAAGAAGCCCACGCGGTGGACAACGTGTCCTTCGACATCTACGAGGATGAGATGTTGGGCATCGTCGGTGAGTCGGGTTCCGGCAAGTCCGTGACCTCGCTCTCGATCATGCGCTTGATCCCGGATCCCCCGGGCAAGATCGCCGGGGGCGAGATCCTGTTCGATGGCAAAGACCTGCTCAAGCTCAGCTACGAGGAGATGCGCAAGGTGCGTGGCAAGGACATTGCCATGATCTTCCAGGAGCCCATGACCTCCTTGAACCCGGTCTTCACGATCGGCATGCAAGTCATGGAGTCCCTGCAGTTCCACGACAACATCTCGAAGAAGGAGGCCACCAAGCGCGCCATCGAGGTCTTGACCCAAGTGGGCATCCCGGACGCGGAACGGCGCCTGGGAGATTACCCCCACCAGTTCTCCGGGGGCATGCGCCAACGGGTGATGATCGCCATGGCGCTGATCTGCACGCCGGCGCTCTTGATCGCAGACGAGCCCACCACTGCCTTGGACGTGACGATTCAGGCACAGATCCTGGATCTCATGAAGAACCTGCAACGCGAACGCAAGGGCGCCGCGATCCTGCTGATCACCCACGACCTGGCGGTGGTGGCGGAAACCTGCGACCGCGTGATCGTCATGTACGGCGGCCAGGTCCAGGAGATCGCGAGCATCACGGAGCTCTTCGACAATCCGAGCCACCCTTACACCCGGGGGCTCCTGAACAGCATTCCCCACATGCAAGACAAGGGCAAGCTGCTCGACGCGATCCCCGGGAACGTGCCGAGCATCTTCGACTTCCCGAGCGGCTGTCGCTTTAGCAGTCGCTGCCCCGAAGTGATTGACCGTTGCAAAGTGGACGTGCCCGACTTGCACGAGATCAGTCCCGGCCACTGCGTGCGCTGCCATCTGATGGAGAAAGAAGCATGAGTCCCGAAGCAACCCCCCTGCTAGAGGTCCAGGACCTCAAGGTTTGGTTCCCCGTCTACGGCGGCATCCTGCGTCACCAAGTGGGCACCGTGAAGGCGGTCGACGGTCTGACGTTCAGTCTGAAGCGCGGCGAAGTGCTGGGCCTCGTGGGCGAGTCCGGCTCCGGCAAGACCACCGTGGGGCGCGCGGTCATCAACCTGCACAAGCCCATGTACCCGGACGTTGAGTTGTCAGGGGAGATCTCATTCCGGGCGCGTCAAGACAGCCCAGCGGTCAACCTGAACGGATTAGGGCGCGCCGCGATGAAGCCCCACCGGGCCGACGTCCAGATGATCTTCCAGGATCCCTTCTCCTCGTTGAATCCGCGCATGACCGTGCTGCAGATCATCGAGGGTCCCATGAAGATCCACACGGACCTCAACAAGGACGCGCGCAAAGAGCGTGTGTTGGAGTTGCTCCAGCGCGTGGGCTTGCAGCCCCAATACGCCGAACGCTATCCCCACGAGTTCTCCGGCGGCCAGCGTCAACGCATCGGAATCGCCCGGGCCCTGGCCACGCGGCCGAGCTTGATCATCGCCGACGAACCGGTCAGCGCCTTGGACGTGTCCGTGCAGGCCCAGGTCATCAACTTGATGCTCGAGCTCAAGAAAGAGTTCGGCTTGACCTACATCTTCGTGGCCCACGACCTTTCGGTGGTCTATCACATCGCCGATCGCATCGCGGTCATGTACCTCGGCAACATCGTCGAGATCGGCACGGCGGATCAAGTCTACCGGGCGCCCAAGCATCCCTATTCGAAGGCCTTGCTCTCTTCCGTGCCCAAGCCCGATCCGCGCTCGGACAAGTCGGGCCGGGTGATCTTGCAAGGGGACATCCCCACGCCCCTGGCCAAGCCATCCGGTTGCGGATTCCGCACCCGTTGCCCGATCGCGAAGCCCGAGTGCGCGGGCCTGACGTTGGAGCTCGAGGACAAAGGCAAGGGACAAATGGTGGCCTGCCCCTACGTGGACTGATGTCGGAGGGAGCCGCAGCGCTGCGTGAGACGAAGATCGCGCGCATAGGGCTGGCCCTGGCCCTCGCGCTCTTCGCCTTCGCTGTTTGGCGGAGCCTGTTCTTGATCGACGACGCCTTCATCTCGTTCCGCTACGCGCGCAACTGGGTGGAAGGTCACGGTCCCGTCTACAACCTTGGCGCCGAGTTTCCCGTGGAAGGCTACAGCAACTTCTCCTGGGTCGTGCTCTTGGCCATGGGCCTGTTGGCGGGCTTGCCCTTGGAGATCTTTGCCAACGGGCTATCGGTTCTTGCCGCAGCGGGAACCCTTTGCCTCGTCTACCGTTGCTTGCGTTCCAAGCTGGAGCTCGATGCGCTACCCACGAGTCTGGCGCTGATCGCCCTGGCAACCTTGCCCAGCTTCCACTTCTGGGCAAGCGGGGGTTTGGAGACGGCCTTCTTCGGTCTCTTGCTCTTCGCTTGTTGGGAGGGCTTGTGCCTGCCGAAAGCACCGGGCAAGCAATTGACCCAGAGCACGGCTCGCGGCTTGGGCCTCGGCTTGCTCGGTGGTTTGCTCGTGCTCACGCGACCGGAGGGCATCGCCTGGATCCCGGGACTTTGTCTGTGCGCTTGGATCGCGCGCGGCAAGCACAGCCTGCGCTCCAAAGGCTTGTTCCTCGCAGGGACCGTCGCCCTGGCCCTGCCCCATCTCCTCTGGCGCCACAGTTTCTATGGCGAGTGGTTGCCGAACACGGTGCATGCCAAGTCCGCCATTTCCAGCGAGAGCCTGAGCCGCGGAGCACGCTGCTTGGCGACCTGGGGTCTGTCCGCACTGTGGCCCTTGATCGCCTGCGCGGCGCCCTTCAGCACTTCCGCCGGGCCCAAACGACGGGCGGCCCTGTCCCTCATCACCCTGCTTGCCGGGGGACTCGCCTACAACCTCTTGGTCGGCGGGGATTGGATGCCCTTCTTCCGTTTCCTCGCGCCGCTCTCGGCCTTCTTCGCGGTGGGTTTGGGCCTCGTGCTCTCCAAGCTCGGCAAGCTCCCAGCGACGGGCCTCGGGCTCGTCCTTGCGGCCTACGCTTTTCTGCCGGCCTTCAACGTCAACCTGTTGCCCCAAGGTCTGCGCGAGACGCTCTACTATCGTGAGTTCAAAGTCGGCTACCAGACGGAGCACCAGCGCTGGGTCCGAGGCAATCGCATCCGCGAGTTGAACACTTGGATCGGTCGCGGGATCGAACAGGTCATGCCCGCGGACTCGAGCTGGACAGGCGGTGCGATCGGCGCGATCGGCTACTACTCACCGATCTACATTTTTGGACGCAACGGACTGGTGCACAGAGACGTCGCCCGGCGCGAGGTGCAACCCGGGAGCCAAACCGCCGGTCACGAGAAGCGTGTGCCGATGGCCTACTTCCGCGACCAAAACCCGACCTTCTACTTCGCTCAACTCATAACGGCAGCGGTTCCCAGCTCCGGCCCAGGCTTTGATTGGGCCGTTGGCAAACTTCGCGACCAAGTTTTTGCGGATCCTACGGAAGCTCCACTGCGCGAGTGCACCTACGTGGAAGCCAAGGCCTTGCGCGACATTCCCGGCCTGCCGGAGCCCGCGACGCTTATGATCCTGCGGCACACAAACGACCCGCGCGTCGCCATGGAGTTCTGGGCGCGCTACGCGCGCGACTAGACAGCGCAACGGGCAATTGAGGTAGAGCTCGCGGGCGGGACTTGAAACACGGATCAATTCGTTCACGGCACGCTGAGCCCCACGCAGGATCAAGAGTCGCAGGTCGCTTTGCGGATAGGGGCAAGCGGAATCCTCGACTGCAAGCTCGGTTCACGTGCGAAAGACACCCGGGTCAATACCTAGCTAGGTCAGACCTCGTGCTCCGTGATATGCTCCGTCCCATGGGAGACCCGACCGAGCACACGCCTGATCAAGAGCTCTTCGACAGAATCCAGCAGCTTGAAGAGAGCGTCAAGCGCGAGAAGAACCTGAATGCCGCCATTCGCAACCTTCTCGGCAACGGAGCGGCCTACGTCGGGCCCGAGTTCTTCCCGGCGGTGGTCAAGAATTTGGCGAGTGTGCTCGAGGCAGAGTACGTGTTCATCGGGCGGTTGCTGGAAGAATCGAACTCCATCGAAACCGTCGCGCTCTGGGGCATGGGCCAGCTCCGGCCCAACATCACCTACAGTCTGCTCAACACTCCCTGTGCAGATGTGCTACGGGAGAAGGTCTGCGTTCATCCAGCCGAGGTCACCTCGAAATTCCCAGCCGATCAGCTGCTCATCGACATGCAGATCGAGGGCTACGTGGGCATCCCCTTGTTCGACTCGACCGGTGCCTCCCTCGGCATCATCGTCGCTCTCTATCAGCACCCAGTTCCCGATGGGGATTTCGCCTCGACCGTCATGTTGGTCTTCACCGCACGGGTTGCCGCGGAGATGACCCGGGTCAACCAGGAAGAGGCGCGACTCAAGCTGGAGGAGAACCTGCTTCAAGCACAGAAGCTCGAAGGCCTTGGGGTGCTGGCGGGCGGCATCGCCCACGACTTCAACAACATATTGATGACGATTCTGGCGAGCGCAGACCTCGCCGAACTCAAGCTCGACGCGAACCACCCGGCGATCGAGCAGATCCGGCTGATCGGGAAGACCGCTGGCCAAGCCGGCGAGCTCTGCAGGCAACTACTGGCCTATGCGGGCAAAGGGCAAATCGAACTGATTGCCCAAGACCTCTCGTTGATCGTCAAGGATCTCGAACAACTGCTCCAAACGTCCGCCACGAGCCAAGCCTCCTTAGAACTCGACTTGCAGACTGGCCTTCCTAGCGTGTGCGTCGACGTCTCGCAAATCAGGCAAGTCCTCTTGAACCTGGTCGTGAATGCCTCCGAAGCGATGGAAGGCCGGGCCGGCACCATTCGAATCGCGACGGGAGTCATGACGGTGGATCATGCCTATCAAGCGACCAGCCAACACGAGTTCTCCGATGGTCCTGGAGAGTACGTGTTCCTCGAGGTGACCGACACGGGAGTGGGCATGCCGCCGAATGTGCTCGACAAGATTTTCGATCCCTTCTTCAGCACGAAGTTCACCGGCAGAGGGCTCGGCTTGGCCGCAACCCTCGGAATCATGAAGAGCCACAGCGGGACCATCAAGGTCAATAGCACGCCAGGTTCGGGCACGCAATTCAGGGTCCTGCTCCCGGCCCAACGGGAGACCGTGACGGCCCCCGAGACGTTCACCGAAAGCGACTGGAAGGGCGAAGGGACCGCGCTGATCGTCGACGATCAACTGCACATCCGCCGGGTCGCAGCTCAATTGATGGCGGTCCTGGGGTTCGATGCGCTCACCGCCGAAGACGGAGTTGAGGGACTCAAGCTGCTAGAGCAGCACCAAGAGAAGATCCGCGTCGTGTTGCTCGACCTGACCATGCCCAAGATGGGAGGCGAGGAGACCTTCCTCGCCATGCGCGAGATTCGGCAGGACACGCCGGTGATCTTGATGAGTGGCTTCAACGAGGGCGGTTCCATCGGCCAGTACGTCGAGACTGGACAGGCGAGCTTCCTGCAAAAGCCCTTCAAGCTCCAGGAGCTGCGCTGCAAAGTTCGGGATGCAATCAAGGCCGTTCGGGCGGCGCAACTCAACGACTGAGAGGGCCGGGGCCGGGGCGCATTGGGTTCCCCGTTCGCGGTTGGTTGAGCAAGACCCAGCGCTTGGGTCCTCCCGGCCACGCTCCTTTGCGCTCTAGGGCTAAGCCGTCCGGAGTTGCGCTCTAGCCCGCTCCAGCGCCGAAGGATCAGGGCTTGCGATTCAACGCGGGGTGCTCAGGCGCAATGCGCGTGGCCCGGAAGAGCGCCTTGGAATTCATGCCGCGCTTTTTGCCCTCCGGCCGACCTTCGCCTGCTCCGTCCGTGGGCGCGCCAGCGGGGTGCGGACGGTCCGCTGGATGCGGGCCCCCATCCGGATGTGGCGGAGGTCCATCCCCCGGCGGAGGTCCCGGACGTCGACCCTGCCCGGGAGGCGGGCCCATTCCTTGGGGACCTCGCGGACGCATGCCCGGCCGCGGCCCGCGCTCTCCGGGAGGCTCAGGCCGGGGACCTCGATCCTCCCCCTGCTCATCCGACTCGCCGAAAGGATTCGTGAACTCCCAGACGACGCTGCCCGCGGAGTTCACTTCAAAGACGAAGCCATCCGCCCCTTGGCAAATCAAGGTGTTGCCATTCGGCTGACGCTCCGCGCCGGAGATGAAGCTGGAGTAGAAGCTCGTGGGGTCCGGAGCTCGGTACTCCCAGGTGGGACTGTGCGGACCGAAGGGTTCCCCGGCTTTCATCATGTAGCCACCCTCTGCGCTGATCGGGGGCGTGATCTCGACAACACTAGAGTAGTCTCCGTCGGGCCGGCCGGAACCATTGTTGAAGACGGTCAAGTTGCCGGCTCCGGGCATTCCAGCGGGAACCCAGCGAGCATCGTGTTGAACGAAGAGTTGCTGATGATCCTGGGTGCCCCGGCCGTAGTTGATCGGGTTCCCCCAACGATAAAGCAAATCGCCTCCCTTGCCGTAGCGGCCGCCCGTATGGCCAGCGGCTTCTTCAGTGGTCAGGGCGTGATCGATGACCCACAACTCACTGAACGTGCGAACGCTGAGCACGATCTGATCGAGTTGCGGATTGTAGTCGATGCCGTTGGTGTGACAGAAATCCTCGCCACGACCTCCACGTCGTTTGCCTTCTGTTTTGGGCTCGGTCTCCGTTGCCGCAGGGCTCTCCACAACAGCAGGTGCCTCCGGAGCTTCTTCCGCACGAACCACGGGCTGCGTGTCGCCGGCGTAGCCAAGGGCCGCCATGCGCGCCAGTTCGTCCTTCTGCTCGTCCTCCGTCTTTTGCTCGCGGTGGCGGTGCGCGTTCAAGTCGATTCGTTCAGGGTGATCCTCCACAACACCGTAGTTGGCTTGCGCAGGATCGAACTCTTGCACCAGGTGATCCCAGACATTCCAAGTCCAAACCACTTCGCCGCCATCGGGTTCAATCGGCTTGATTTCGACCACGGAGTCGGGCCAGATCTCGTCCCCTTGAATCAGAGCTGGATCCATGCCCGCCGCCAGGGCTTCCGCGCGCGTCTTGCGCGACCAAGAGAGCAACAACACGTTTCCATTGGGAAGCGGCGCCACGTCGTGGTGAGCCAGGCGCGTTTCATCCGACCAGAGGAAGTCCCACTCGAGCTCTCCGTCCCAACTCATGCGCTGCAAGCGGCCGCCCTCTCCGCCCCCGTGGAAGACCGGGTTGTCGCCTTCGCGCACGCAACGCAAGAGGTCCCCGTCGTCCAACAAGTAGACCGAATTGCCCGGAGGCTGATCACTCTCCCACTGGTGCCAAACTCGACCGTTGTCAGCCAGGATGTAGGTGGAGTTGTCCTTGAGCGGTGAGATCAGCAGGTAGCCGGGGGCCCGTTCAGTTGGAAGCTCTGAGGAGGCCCCTTGAACCGCGTGACCCGTGTCGTCCAAGTCCGTGCCGCAGGAGTTCCCCGCGGCCAAAATCAGCAGTCCACACAAGCAGCCAAGCACAGGTCGTTGAAGAGGTCGAATCATGGTGCATGACGGTACTCTTCCGCCCGCCTCGGGCTCAGGGGGAGACGGGAGCTTGTTGGGAGTCGTCGCTTTCGGGGAGTGAACAGGGCCCGCTGGCGCGCACTGCCTCGGTCGTGGCAGCCCGCGGGTTGCGAGCTGCCCTGCAACCGCGCAAGCTCCATGCGGTCTACTCCAACACAACCGGTGCCTCGCAGACGCCCGCGTGACAGGTGTAGCTGGTAGCCTTGCCATCTTTGGCCGTCTTGCCCTCGCTGGCGGGCAGCAAACGAGCGAGCTGCTCGCGGTGCTGCTCTTCCACCAGCACGATCACGCGGTGGGATGGCCAGGACTGTTGCAAACGCTTGAGTTCCGCTTGAACCTTTGGATCCGTGCGTTCGCCCACCAGGTAGACCTCTTCAGGATTGCTGGAGAGGAAGTCGACCAGCAGCACCAATTGCCCGAACCCCACGGGGTAGCGTTGCAAGCTCTGGCTGTGGGAAGCGAGGCCCGCTTGCACGCGAGCGAGGCCCCCCAGATCCCCTTGCATCAGTGCGATGCGCGCGCCGTTCAAAAGCGCGACCCCGAGCGGACTCGGTAGGCTGCTCTCGCTCGCTTCTTTCATGCGCACCGGCAAGCTCGTCTTGTCGTCGGCGGTCGCGTAGAAGGAACCATTGTCCGCGCCGAAGTTCTGCACGGTGTAGTCGTGATAGGCGATGGCCTGCTCGAGCCAACGGGGATTGAAGTCCGCCTCGTAGAGATCCAGGAGCCCCTGAGTCACGAAGGCGTAGTCCTCCAAGTAGGCGTCCAAGTGGGAGCGATCCCCGCGCCGGGTGCGGAACAGAGAACCATCCTCTTGGCGCATTTTCGTCAAGAGGAAGTCCGCGTTGTTCTGGGCCGCCTGCAAGTAGCGCGGCTCCTCGAAGACAACCGCAGCCTTGGCGAAGGCCCGCAGCATCAGCCCATTCCAGGAGGCCAGCACCTTGTCGTCGAGCAGCGGGTGGATCCGCTGCTCGCGGGCGTCGTAGAGTTTCTGGCGACTGCGAGCGATGGCTTCGCGCACCTGCGCGGGCTGCTTGCCGGTGGTTTTCGCCACCTCTTCCAAAGTGGTTCGCCCGGTCAGGATGTTGTGCCCTTCGAAGTTCCCGCGCTTGGTCACTCCGTACCAGGCGCTCGCCACCTCGGCGTCGTCACCGCAAATCTCTTTGATCTGTTTGGGAGTCCAAACGAAGAACTTGCCCTCCTCCCCTTCGCTGTCCGCGTCCGTGGTGGAGTAGAAGCCACCCTCTGCAGAGGTCATCTCCAGCAGAATGTAGTCCATGATCTCGCGGCTGACCTGCGCGTAGTAAGGATCCCCCAAGGCCTGCCAGGCTTCGAGGTAGAGCATGGCCAACTGGGAGTTGTCGTACAGCATCTTCTCGAAGTGCGGCACGGTCCACTCGCGATCCACGCTGTAGCGCGAGAAGCCGCCGGCCACGTGATCGTAGATACCGCCTTGGGCCATCTTGTCCAAGGTCGTGCGCACCATGCGCAGGGAGTTGGCATCCCCAGCGACCTTGCCGTAACGCAACAGGAAGGTCAGTTGGCTGCAGTGCGGGAACTTGGGAGCGAAACCCGGGGCGCGCCCGAAGCCCCCGTGGGTGTCGTCGAAGCCTTGCAAGGAGAGCGTCGCCGCGCGCTTGACGAGCTCCGCGCCTGGCAAGGTTCCGGCGGCGTCGAACTCCGCGCTTTCGCGCAGTTGGTCGACCATTTGCTGCCCGGCCTCCACGACCCGCTCGCGCTCGGTCATCCACAGCTTGTGAGCGTAGTTCAAGAAGTCGTCGAAGCCCGGACGGTTGTACTTCGCTTTCGGCGGGTAGTAGGTCCCCCCGATGTAGGGCAGCAAGTCCGGCGTCAAGACCATCGAGAGCGGCCAACCACCGCTGCCGGTCATGCGTTGAACGGCGGCCATGTAGATCTCGTCAATGTCAGGACGCTCTTCACGGTCGACCTTGATGCACACGAACTTCTCGTTCATGATCGCGGCGATCGCTTCGTTCTCGAAGGACTCGCGCTCCATCACGTGGCACCAGTGACAGGCGGAGTATCCGATCGAAAGGAAGATCGGCTTGTCCAGCTTCTTCGCAAGCTCGAGGGCTTCCGGTCCCCAGGGATACCAGTCCACCGGGTTGTGCGCATGTTGCAGCAGGTAGGGAGACGTCTCCCCGGCGAGATGATTGGCGGGGTGCTGCACGGCGTGCTTGCCCTCGGGTGCTGTGTGTTCCTGGCTCATAGGAATCGAGACCGTGCCCGTCATGAAGCTGAGGGCGAGGAGAAGGAGGACTGAGTGCATTGGACGAGGCGTTGAAGAGGTGGACAGGCCGCACGTGGCAGCGCCGGCCCCGGGGCGGCATTCTCGCCGCGCTCCCTTGGGGATGGAATGCGGCCATTTGGGGATACCGGGGCGGGACTCGGCCTGTGACGGCTCCTTCGCTAGGATTTCTGTCCCACCAGAGGACGCGCAGCGTAAGTTATCGCCCCTCGGAAGGGACCCCCCTTCATTCAGCCCCCCCCAAGAACACAAACAGCGAACCCATGAAAGCCGAACTCTACACCTGGACCTACTGCCCCCACTGCAACTCTGCCGTCGAACTGCTCGAGCAGCGTGGTATCGAAACCGTGAATCACGTGATGGACACCAAGCCGGACGAATTGGCTGAAGTCAAGGCGCGCTATGGCCACGGTACCGTGCCGATCGTACTAATCGACGGTGAGTTCATCGGCGGCAACGATGCTCTGCGCGCCCTGCTAAAGGCTTAAGGCACACTCCCGGGGCACCATCATAGAAATCGGAGCGGTTCTTGGCAGAGGCCAGGAACCGCTCCGATTCTTCAGAGTCGCTCGTCAGTAGGCGGCCCCCTTAGCGATCTTCCAGCGGAATCCCCATGCCGCTGCGATCGGGAGCTTGCGGACGGGCGGGAGCTTTGAAGCCGCTTGCCTCGATCTCCGCGAGCATCAGCTTCAGGGCTGCATCCAACTGGGGATCGCTCCCTTGCATCAGCAAGCTGGGATCATCGATGACCTCGATGTCCGGTGCAACGCCGTAGCCTTCGATGCCCCAAGTTCCGTCCTCTTCGTAGTAACCGAAAGAAGGCACGGTCACGACTCCCCCATCGATCAGCGAAGGCGCGCCCGAGATGCCGACCAGGCCACCCCAGGTGCGCGTGCCGACCAACTTGCCGAGCCCTTGCTTGCGGAAGTACGCGGGGAAGGCGTCCCCACCGGAACCCGCCTGGCCGTTGGTGAGCATGCACTTGGGACCGTGGTGGCCGTCGTAGGGGAACTTCCAATCGCGACCATCGCGCCGCGCAAAGTAGTTCATCACGGGTCGATTCAAGAGCTCAACAAAGCGCGTCGGAATCTGTCCACCCTCGTTCCAACGATCGTCGATGATCAAGGCCGGAAGATGAACCTGGGCGTAGTACTGACGAACCAAGTCGTTCTGACCGTCGAGGCCCGTGCTCGGCACGTAGATGTAGCCGACCTTGCCGCCAGACTTCTCTTCCACGTACTTGCGGTTCTCTTCGATCCACTGGCGATAGCGCAGGTCATGATCACTGCCCATTGGCTTCAAGAGCACTTCGCGAGCGTCGTCGTCCAGGCTGGGCTTCGCGCTGACCATCAGCGCCACCGGCATGCCGGCCAAATCACTGAAAGCGGCCCAAGGATCCCGTGACGTGTCCAGCGGAGTGCCGTTCACCGCCAAGAGGTAGTCACCTTCCGCAACGTCGATTCCAGGTTTGCTGAGAGGTCCGCGGGCATCGGAGTCCCAATCGCCGCCCTCGTAGATCTTGGCGATGCGATAGGCGCCCTCGTGCAAGTCGAAGTCGCAACCCAGCATACCGATGTTGCGAGTCTTGGCAGATTCGACGTCCCCGCCACCGGTGTAGGCGTGGCCGACGTTGAGCTCGGACACCATCTCTGCGATGAGTTGCCCCAGGTCCCGTCGGGTCGAAGCGTACTGCAACATGCTCTCGTACTTCAGGTGCACCGCGTCCCAGTCCAAACCGTGCATGTTCTCCACGTAGAACAGATCCCGGTGGATGCGGCTCGCGTCGCGCAAGAGTTGCGCCCACTCTTCCCGCGGTTCGATCGTGACGTTCATGCCGGCGGTGGAGATCTGTTCGCCTTTCGCATCGGCAGAGATCTGCGCGAAGTGGGCTTGGCCTGCCGTGCTGTAGAGCACGGACTCGCCCGCCGCCGCGAGGATGTACCCGTCGATTCCACTCAGGACCGTCTCCTCTTCCGGATCGTCTGCAGAGATGTCGATCATCTGCAGGTCCTGGGAATCGTCGCCGGCGCGCACATACAACAGGGCACCGGACTTCGCAACGGCCAGACCACTGAAGCTGCCGGGCTCGACGGGCAAGCGAATGGCGCGACGCTCGAATCCATCGAGGTCGATCTTCAGGGGCTCGCTTTCCTCCGATTCGTCAGCGCCATCCTCTTCCGCGTCTTCGCCTCCCTCGGTTTTGGCGTCCGCATGGGAGGACTCAGGCTGCTCCTCAGCGTCGCCATCCTGATCCCCCTTGGCAGCGCCGCTATCGCTATCGGAACCAGCGGAATCCACCTGCGCTTCCTCTGCATCCCCCCAGGTTTCTTCGTCGATCTCCACGGCAAAGGGTGCCTCCACATCCTTGCGCAATGGCACCACGTGCAACACCTCGGAGTTTTCGTAGATCCAGGTGCTGTCGATGCTCGAGTAGGTTGGTTCGAAATTGCCGACACCCACGTAGTACAAGAAGTCCCCGTCGCGGTCGAAGGTCACGTCCGACTGGTTGAAGTAGTCCGACGTGACCTGCTGTGAGATCCCTTCCGTCACGTTGTAGAGATGGACCGAGTTGCTCCAAGACTCTTGCCCAGCCATCGTGTACGCCAACCAACTGCTGTCATGGGACCAGCTCGCCTCCAACTCGGAGGGGTACTGCCCCAGGACGTCTTGAGCAACCTGGGTGACTGCCCCACTCTCCACGTCCACGATGTTCAGGTAACCGCCGGTCACCACGAGCGAGATCCACTTCGAGTTTGGGGACCAGGTCAGCGAGTAACGGAAGGGCTGGCGGTCCGTCGTAACGCGCCGCGGCTGGCCCTTGCCGTCCGACTGGATCACGTAGAGTTCGTAGGCTCCGTTCGCATCCGACATGTAGGCGATCCAGCGCCCGTCGGGACTCCAAGCGGGGCTGCGCTCCGCGCTCCCACTGGTCTTGGTCAAGTTGCGCGGCACGCCGTCCTTGGCGGCCAAGGTCCAGATGTCGCCACGGGCTTCCACGGCGGTCCGTTTCGCATTCGGGGAAGGATGCCAGTTGCCTCCGTTGATGAACTGGGCGGCGTCTACCAATTGCGGCCGCAACTGGGGCCGGGCCCCTGGAATCTTGATCTCGATCACCTGGCTCGTCTCCGTCGCCAAATCAAAGAGCCGCAACTCGCTGCCCACAACGAAGGCGATGGCGCCCGCGCCCATGGACGGCCAACGAACATCATCGTCAAAGCGAGTCACCTGACGCCGGGCCTTGCTCGCGCTGTCGATGGCCCACAGGTTCAGGCGGTGCTTCGGACCCGCGTCCGACAAGAAGTAGATGGAGGACCCGTGCCACATGGGATGATCATCCGTGCCCTCGTAGTCGGTGAGTTGCCTGGACGAGCCGTTCTCCAAGTCCATCAACCAGATCTCACTCGCCAGACCCCCTGCGTAACGTTTCCAAGTGCGACCGACGCGATCAAAGGGCGTGTACGCGAGAGTCTTTCCGTCAGAGCTGATCGAACCGTAGGATCCGTAGGGAACCGGAACGCGGCTGGGCAGCCCCCCCTTCGGTGAAACCGTGAACATCCACTTCTGGCCGCGGATGCCAGAGATGCCATTCGCCTGAAAGAGCAAGTTCCCGTCCGGGGTGTAGCCGCACAGTTCCTCGTCTTGTGGGTGGTGGGTGACTCTGTGCGGGATGCCACCCACGGTCGGCAGGGTGTAGAGATCCGTGTCCCCGTCGTAGTTCCCGACGAAGGCGATCGTCTTGCCGTCGGGACTGAAGCGCGGGAAGGACTCACGCCCGGGCGGACTTGCTAAGGGCGAAGCCACTCCACCCGAACGGGGAACCGTCCAGAGGTCATCGGCGAAGGAGAACACGATGTGCGTTGCGCTGACAGCTGGATGACGGGTCATTCCTGCGTGAGGCGAAGACTGTGCGGGCAGCGCTGCAGCCGTGTAGGAGCTGGCCTCGATCCCGGACTTGGCCGAGGGGGCCGCCGCGCTGGCCGCGCTGGCACAAAGGAACAGGGCAGTGAAGTTCAAAGGGTGACGCATGGCAGGTGCTCAAAAAGGCAAATGGAGCCCGCATTCGGGCTCCACGGGGCAGAGACGATTGAGAATATTGTCGGAAAATCAGAGCGTGCGAGAGGGATGAAGCTGGCAAGATTCAAGAGGTTCGTTTGCGGCCAAACGGCACCCCGGCGCACACACTCACGTTACTCATGGACGTTCAATTCGGACAGACCTCGGCGGACTACGCTGAGCATCGGCAGGGATTTCCAACGGAGTTCTTCGATTGCTTGTTCAGGCTAGGTGTGGACCCAGCGGGACAACGGGTGCTCGATCTGGGTGCGGGCACCGGCGCACTGGCCATCCCCCTCGCGCAGGCCGGAGCCCAGGTCACGGCCTTGGACCCCGCCCTCCAACAACTGCAAGCCCTCGAGCAACGGGCCGCGAGGCTCGGCCTGCAAATCTCCAGCGTGTGCGCTGCTGCGGAGCACACGGGCCTCGCCTCCGGCTCCTTCGACTTGGTTGGCGCTGCGCAGTGCTGGCATTGGTTCGACGCTCAACAGGCCTTGCGTGAAGTGCGACGAGTCCTGTCACCAACAGGTCGCCTCTTGATTTGCAGCAACGATTGGCTGCCCGAGCCGGACAGCCTGCCCCTGGCCAGCGAAGGCCTCATCCAAGCGCACAACCCAGCCTGGCATATGGGCGGCGGCAACGGACTGCACCCCGAATGGAAGCGCGAGCTGACGGCGGGAGGCTTTGAAGTTCTCGAAGAAGGTCATGCAGACTACTTTGCCGAGTACACACACGCAGCATGGCGCGGACGCATCCGAGCGAGCGCCGGCATCGCCGCCTCCCTGACGCCGGAAGCTGTCGCCAAATTCGACAGAGAGCACGCGCAACTCCTTTCCCACCGTTTCCCCGAGGACCCCTTGCAAGTACCCCATCGATACGCCTATTGCATGGCTCGTTATGCGTCCTGATTCAATCACCTCAAGCCTCGTGCCGCGAGGCAAGCTAGCGGGGGCGGTGGTCCTTCCTTGGTTGCTAGCAAGCGCCTGCGCACTGCTGTTCGCTTGCGGCCAAGACTCGCCTGCGACGCCGCCGGGCGCTGACCCGCAAGCCGACGGGAGTGTTTCTTTTCCCACTACAAATCAGGGGCCCTACCCCACCACAGCCAAGGTCGCCGTTCACGAGCAGTTCTTGGACGATCTCGCGCGCGAGCGGGATCCATCGGACGGGCAAGGCAGCGTGCGTTTGATCACGGAGGAAGGTCAGGACGGTTCCGTGCTCGCCGGCGGTTGGGGAACTTGGACGTTCGAGTACACGGCGGGGCCCTTGGGCATCGAACCCGATGGAGCCCTGATGTTGCTGGTCCCGCCCTTTTGGGGTTGGAGCACACCCCAGTCTGCAACTCCCAAGCGCCCGGGCTACACCACGGTGAGCTGCTCGGCACCGGAAGTGCAGCTCAGTGCAGAGACCTTGGACACCAGCTTGATGCGTTTTCAAGTCAGTGGACGGGCCTTGCAAGCGGGCGAGACGATTCGAATCGTGTACGGCGACAGCGAAGCCCTCGCGCGAGCGGACGACTACGCCGAAGCCAACTCAGCCTTCTACTTCAAAGTGGATGGCAACGGCGACGGCCTGGCGGACCTGGTCGCCGACAGACCAGCGATCACCATTCACGCCCGGGAGGCTTCGCGGCTCGCCATCAGTCTACCGAGCACGGCGGCCCCCGAACGCGAGGTCGAACTCAACGTGGCCATGTTGGATGCCATGGCGAACCATGCGCCCCAGGGACAAGGCCGCCTGCTGCTGGAGTCCCGGCCCCCTGGGCTCACGTTCCCCGAGAGCGTGGAACTCTCCGCCGACGCCGGTGGTCATCTGCGCATCCCCGTGCGCACGAGCACCTCGGGTATCTACCGCGTGCACGTGCAGGTCGAAGGTGCCGAGCCCCCCATCAACGGCACGAGCAATCCGATGCGCGTGGCCGAGGACATCGCCCCCATCTTCTGGGGCGACTTGCACGGACACTCCAACTACTCCGATGGAACGGGAACACCGCAAGCCTACTACGACTACGCGCGGGACGTGTCGAACCTCGACTTCGCGGTGCTGACCGATCACGATCACTTCGGGCTGCGCTTTCTCGACGCCACTCCGGAGATCTGGCAAGAGATTCGATCGGTGGTGGAGAGCACGAACGATCCCGAACGATTCGTCGCATTGCTCGGGTACGAATGGACCAGTTGGCTCTACGGTCATCGGCACGTGGTCTACTTCGATGGCCAAGGGGAAGTCTTGAGCTCCGTGGGCGCGAGCACCACGACCCCCGCAGAACTTTGGCAGGCCTTGGAAGGGCGCGATGCCCTGACCTTCGCCCACCACTCTGCGGGGGGCCCCGTGGCCACCGATTGGTCCTTTGTCCCGGATCCCGTCTTGGAACCGGTGACGGAGATCATGAGCATTCACGGCAGCAGCGAAGCGGACGACTCACCGGCGCGGATTCGCGGCGGCATCCCGGGGAACTTTGTGCGCGATCAACTCGATCGGGGAACGCGCTTCGGCTTCATCGGAAGCGGCGACAGCCACGATGGACATCCCGGACACGCGCACTTGTCGCCCAACTCCGGTTACCGCAAAGCACGTCCGGACCCGCGCGGGGAACGGGCGGATCACCGCAACGGCAATGGCGGATTGGCAGCGGTCTTCGCCGCTAGCCTGAACGAAAAGGACTTGCTCGCCGCCTTCCGCAAACGCTCCACCTACGCGACCAGCGGGCCGCGCATTTGGTTGCAAGCAACCTTGGCCGGCCAAGGGATGGGGAGCGTCATCGGAGCCGAGCAAGTCGGCGATGTGGCCAAGCTCTGGGTCGAGTTCGCCGGTACGTCGGGCGTCGAGTACGTGGAGCTCATTCGCCCGGGACAACCGATTGCGCGCTTCCCCTGCGATGGCGCCTTGGAAGGTGCCTTCGAGCGAGAGGTCAAGGGACTGCAGGCCGGCGACTACCTCTACGTCCGCCTGTTCCAAAACGACGGCGCTTTGGCCTGGTCGAGCCCCTTCTTTGTTGAGCAGTGAGCTGTATTGGGCAGTGAGTTCCGCGAGCGCCCAGCCCCTTGTCGGCCGGGGCCTCTAAGGACGAGCGCTACGCGGGCGAACTCGCTGTTAAAAACCTACGCTGATTCGCGCAAGCCCGGTCCCGCATTGTTTGCGTTGGGCTCCGAGGCGTCGGCCACCTCAACCCTGTTGCGGCCGCTCTCTTTCGCCACGTAGACCGCTTGGTCCGCACTCTTGAGCAGGTCGTCTGGACTCTCCATGCAGTCGCTGCGCTCGGCCACGCCGAGGCTCATCGTGACCTTGTGATCAACGCCTTTCCACGGAATGCTCTGGGCTTCGATCGTCTTGCGCAAACGTTCCGCCGCTGCGGTCGCTTCCACACCCGATGCTCCAGCGCAGATCATGATGAACTCTTCGCCACCGATTCGACAAACGTCCTCGTCCTTGCGGCAGGAGGTCTGCAGGGCCTTGGCGGTCACCCTCAGGACTGCGTCCCCGGCATCGTGGCCATAGGTGTCGTTGACCTTCTTGAAGAAGTCGATGTCCATCATGATGACGGACATGGGCATCTTGGTGCGAGTGGACGACTCCCAAGCTTGCGCCATACACTTCATGGCGTAGCGGCGATTGGAGAGACCTGTCAACGGGTCCGTCAGGGCAGCGGAGCGCAGTTTGCGCGTGAGCACCTGCAACTCCATGTTTTGCTTTTCCTGCTTGCGACGCTCGCGATCCAGCTCCGTTTGCAGAGCGATGATGCGGCGACCCGCGTGGATGCGAGCCATCAGAATGCGAGGATTGAAGGGCTTGAGGACGTAGTCGTCCACGCCCGACTCGAAGGCTTGCAGAATCCCCTCTTCGCCTTCCACGCCCGTCAAGAGCAAGAAGTAGATGCGCTGACCCGAGGCAATCTTGCGTAGGGCCTGACAGAGGTTCACCCCGTCCAACTCCGGCATGTCCCAATCAGCCACCACCAGATCGGGGCTCTCTTCGAGGGCCAAGCGAAGGGCTTCTTCACCATTGGTTGCGGTGGTGACGTGGTGACCTGCGCGCACCAGGTGACGCTTCAGCAGCAGGAGCGAACTTGGATCGTCATCGACCGCCAAGATGTGCATGGCCCCATCGGGTGAGGTGCCGCCGCGCGGAGCCAGCGCCGTCGCCTTCGCGGCCCCATTGCCCTGCTGTTCTTCCTTGCGAGCGACAGCTTGGGCTGCGCGCCCTTCAAGATTTCCAAAGTCAATGCGACCGGCGGTTGGGATTCCGAGGACCTTGCCCCACTCGCGCCAATGAGCGGCTACGGTGCTGCAGAGGCGCTGGAACGCTTCAGGCTCAAGTCCGCTACCGGTCTGCAGCTGCTCGTACTTCGCAGCCATGTCCTTGTACTCAGCCTCGCTTGTGTCGTCATTCGCGACCAGGATGCGGGCGATCAAGTCGGCGCCCCGCAGGATCTCCGTCTGGTTGCTGAGTGTGGGCACCTGATCCGCTTCCCAGGACCGTTCAAAATCGCGGACCGTATCGCCGAAGTTCTCCGGCAAGCCCCAGTCGCGGAGGATGCATGCGGCGACCTCCGAGTGGCTGATTTGGAAGCGCTCGCGCTCCGCCTGTTCGATCTCCTCGAATCCTTCGTCCGTCCGTTGGGAGAGCATCTCCCCGTAGGCGTCCGGGTGAACACTCGCGAGTGCTAAGGAGCCAACGCCCGCAAGCAGTCCGAGGATGTAGAGCTCGGCGGGCACGCCCTTGCCAAACTCGCGACTCAAACCTTGGCTCGTGACCGCACGTGCCAAGGACTTGGACCAGTAATTGTCGTAGTCGAATGCCGCGCAACCACCCTCGCGACTAGTGGATACCAAGGACAGACCCAAGGCCACATTGCCAACGGTGCGGATCCCCAAGCGAATCGTTGCCTCTCCAATCGTCGTGACCGGCTCAACGGACCCGGACTCCGCCGAGTTCGCAAGTTTGAGCAAGCGTCCGGTGAGGGCCGAGTCTGCCGAGATGGCCTGACCAATTTCTTCAGTCGAGAAGTCATCCCCTTGCGTCAGACGAAGGATCTGCATTCCGACCCCGGAGGGCGACGGAAGCTGTCCGGTCAGACGGAGCTCTTCAAAAGAGTTTTGATTCATCGATGCGGGGGTGCCTTGCTGGCGGGGAAGCGATTGTGATGGATAGTGCCGCACGGGAAGTGTTGCGCGGCTGTGTGAGTCGTTGGGATGGGACGACTCGGCCCGTAGGAAGAGGCGCGCTGCTAGCTGATCTGGCGCAGCGCCTTTTCAAAATCTCCGAAAGCCGACAGGCAACCGGGCACCATGGTGGCGTAGGTGTCCGAGTCCTCCGAGCGGGCGGCGTCTTCCATCTTGGAGCAGATCTGACTCAACAGAACCGAACCCATGTTGGCTGCGGAAGACTTCAAGGTGTGAGCGGCGCGGCGCATGGTGTCCAGGTCGCCAACGGCCATGGACTGCTCCATTTCCTTGAGGCGGTTGGGAGCGTCGTCCAGAAACATTTCCACCAGCTCCATGAGGAGCCCTGGATCATCGTCTCCACCCAGTTCTCGCAGACCTTCGATCACGGACGTGTCCAAGATGTTGGGATCGAACTGGGGCTGATTCTCGGGAGCGGTCATATTGGTCGTCTGTCAAAAGGGTAGCGGGGGGAGGCCCGTGTGAGTGCACGGGGGGCGTCCGCCACGGTCTAGGTCCAGGGTTCATCGGGCTCAGCGGCGGGGGAACTATCGAAAAACAGCACAAAAAAAGCGGGAGCAGCCAGGGTTTTCACCCTAGCTGCTCCCGCCATCCTGAGCCGCCCGCTCGTAGGGCGCTTCAGTGGGCTTCGCCCCGCGCCTCTCGCCCCTCTTGGGGTTTTTCGCGCCTCCTTGGAGACTAGAGGTCTGGCCGACAAGGGGCGGTTTCTCGATCGGATTCCACGGATCGACTGGCAAGGCGCCGGGTTCCCCACATAGTTGAAGCTATATGGGGGTTCAGGTAACGCAGCCGGGCGGTTCGTGGGAGCCGAGCGAGAGATCGCCCCTTGTCGGCCGAGCCTCTAGGGGATCCTGAGCTCCATCCCCGTTTGGATCAATTCCGCACTCTTGAGCACGTCGGTGTTGGCATCGAGGATCTGCTTCCACAGGCTGCCCTTGCCGTAGACCTTCTTCGAGATCTCCCAGAGGCTGTCCCCTTCGGCCACGGTGTACAGGGTTCCGCGGGCCTCAGAAAGCTCGCTGCGGGGCACCAGCACCGCATCCGAGGCTCGCGTGCGGTCCGTGGCATCGCGGCCATCAAAGATGGGAACGAGGATCACATCCCCGGCGGGAACCCACTCCCGATCCTCATTGAACTGCCGCAGCAGAGCGGACATCCCGGTGGATCCGTAGAGCTTCTTCGCCACGGAGGTCATGCTGTCCCCCTCCCGCCAAGTGTACTCCATCAAGGTCTCATCAAAGGTCGTGCGCAACCCGTCGAGAGTCTTCAGGGCAGCCCCGGCGGGGAGCTTGGCCGCGTCCCGTCCCGCCCCTTTCGTGGCGAAGCTGTCGTCGAGGAAGAGCTCCCCTTTGTTCGAGCGAGCCTGCTGCTCTTGCTCCTTCTTGCTGCGTTCGATCAGGCCGCTGGGAACTGCCTGCTTGGTAGAAGCCAGCTCGATGGTCTCCGTGAATTCGGGCACCTCCGTGCGGGGATCGACCGGCTCAACCTCGCTGAAGGTCGGTCCTCCACGCTCGCCTTCCCGAGAACGGGGATTGATGTCCTGCTCTCCACCGCCACCGGAGGCGAGTTCTTCGCGCTTCGGAACGGTCGGCGTCGTGTTTGGCGACGGCTCGTTAATGGAAGTGACCGAAGCGGTCCCCTCCTCCATGGAAAGTTGCAATGTCTTGTCCCCATCCTCACTGAACGTAACCGCAAGGATTACGGTCACGCAGGTAATGGCGATCAAAACGACGATCTTCTCGAAGTGGCCCATCAGATCTTATTCCGACGCTAAGCGCTTACGCAGAAACAGTTTGTGCGATACATGCAACCGAAGAGCCCGACTCCGGTGCCGATGCCCAGTTATCTATTGAGCGGTCGTCGGAGTCAAAGAGAAAGATTGAGAACGCTACCAGATAGTGTGTTCTTGGGACACTCATGCACAGCATGACGGTGCATTCCCACTTTCGAGTCAAATGACTTAGGCCGCTGTGTGGCAGGCCAACTCCGAAGCGCTACACTTTCGACCTAGGGACGATGGGAGAGGTCGTCCCATTGGAAGCCTCCGTAAGAGGAAAGGCAAGCCAATCCGGGAACTGTTGGAGAGCACTCAAGATAGATGAGCGAGCGCGTGGCATTCGTTTCCCGTCGGTCGGGGCGGGAGACAGCGATGGAGGGGGAAGCCGTAAAGCGGGAACCCCTTCCCCGTTGGAGGGAACCCGTAGTCCTCGCGCTGCTGGGCCTCACCTTCCTGCTGCAAGCCCTCTCGTGGATGCACTCGGGCGGCTACCAACTCGCGGATTCCGTGGAGTTCATGGACCGCGCCAGTTCCGTCGTCCAAGGCCAACCGTTGGACACCACCCACGCGGTTCGCTCCTTCGGCTTCTCCACTCTATTGATGCCGTTCTTCGCGGTCAGCGATTGGATCGGTTTGGCGCAGGATCGCTGGGCTGTTCACGGGGTGCGCCTGTTTCAAATGCTGCTGGGAATCGGCGTGGTGTTTCAAACCTTGCGCTTGGGTGCGCAGTTGGGCGGGCGCCGAGTCGGCTTGGTCAGTGGCTTCCTGGTCGCCACCAACCCGATCTTCCTGCAGTACAGCGTCGACCCCGTATCGGGCATCGCGGCGACCTTTTTCTTGACCGCCAGCCTCAACCTACTGATCGCGCGGCGCAGTTTTTTGCCGAGCGTGGGCGGTGGTCTGCTGATGGGTTTGGCCTTCATGATGGCCTATCAATCCCTGCTTCTTGCGACCCCGATCCTGGGCCTGATGCTCTTGCGGGACCGCACCTATGTGCGGAGTTGGGGTGGTGCCTGGTTGGGCTTTGGAGTCACGGTCGCTGCCCAGATCGTGCTCGACAAGATCACCTACGACACATGGGGCTTGTCGCTCACCACGTACTTGGCTCAGAACGGTGGCGGGGTGTTCTTTTCCATGATGTACGCCATGGGCCTCGAGGACATGGAATGGGTGCGGAGCGCCTACGATTCCTCCGTCGCGATGTCCCACGATGGCGCGGTCGTCGAACACGGCGTGGAAGCGCGTAGCCTGCAGTCGCGTTGGTTCTACTGGAACAACCTGCGGGAACTGCTGGTCTATCCGGTTCAAGCGCTTGCCGCTTTGGGACTCTTGAGCTGCCTGCGACGGATGAAGTGGATGAGCAACATCTTGCTCATCACCTTGGTCTTGAGCGCCCTCGCCATGAGCTTCAAAGGAGCCAAGAGCTTCCGCTTGTGGTTGCCGCTCTTGCCCTTGCTCACTCCCCTCTGTGCCCTCGGCTGGAGTCGCCTCGCCGCGGCCAACTCCCCCACGCGCCCTTTGTGGCGCACGGCCCTTGGCACTCTGCTGCTCGGCGCTGTGTTCGCGGCGAGTGTCAGCGCTTTGTACAAGCAGGACACGGCTCCCTACGGATCCTATTGGGATGCGATGGAGTACGTGAACGGGGAGATCGAACGGGAGGCACAACTCGCCGAGGCGCGGGGTGAGCCTTTCGAGCGCAAACGGACCGCCGCTGCCTACGCTTGGGCCATTTTCCGGCGCGGAAACGACAAGTCCGTCATGCTCAAGTTCCCCTGGCCCTTGGACAACTGGGCGAACCTGGACGAGGGCCAACGGCGCACGGTTCTCCAGGAACTCGATCAACTCGATTGGCTGCTCGTGCACGGGTCCGTGCTCAAGATGGATGCACAGCTCACCGCGGCCATCAACCAACGCTTCGAAGTTGCGAACAGTTTTTGGGACCCACGCACCACCCACGAGATCGCTGACATCCGCGTCTTCCGCAAGCTACGCCCCGGATCTTCGGAGTCGAACAGCAAGACCAAGCACCTTTGGAAACTGACCCGCGGGGTCTCTCCCGAGGACTACCGCCGCGCCCTCAATCTCGACGCTGAGATGCCGAGCCCCGCGCTCATGATCGGCGAGGGTCCGCAGGGCCAAGCGGAGCGGCTGATGCTGCTCGGCTACGAAGTGGTCCCCCTGGGCAACGCCGGTTTCAGCTGGCTCACCTGCCACTGGTACACGGACACCGGTTTCTTCCGGGACTACCGCCTGGCCACCCGCGTCAGCACCCTGATGTGCCCCTGGTCCTGGAATTCCAACGACATTCCCGCCCACGGCGCCATGCCTGCCACCCAGTGGGAGGCCGGCACCATCCTCCAAGAAGGGCATCTGCTGGTGCCCGGGGCCCAACCCTTCTTGCCCGACAAGTTCAAGCCGATCGGCGGCTCCTACCGCCGTGGATCGCTGCTGCCCGCGCTCCTGTGGGTGCGCATGGAGAGCCCCCCGCCGCGCCAGATGGATCACGTCCTGCGCCCGGCGGACTGGCAGACAGGCGAGTTGCTGCGCCCCGACATTGGTCAAGTCGCCATGGAAGAAGCCGGCGTGCGGACGCCCCTCGGCTACATCATGAGTGGGGACGGCCTGTTGCGGGTCGGTCGCTTCCTGTTGCCCGTCCACGAGCGCATGAGCTGGCCGGACGATGGCAGTCCGGGGCCCGATGACGACGTGATTCTGGCTGCTCAAGCCTGGGAGCAGCGGAAGTTGGACAAACTCCAATCCGAGCAGCCGGCGCAAGCACCCGCGCCAACGCAGGAAGAAGAGTGATGGAAGCCCCCGCCGCGCCCCCGTGGGCAGGGGTCTGACGGAGCTCTCCCGAAGTGCCCGGCGCGAAGGAATTGTCCCGGCATCGCACTCTTCGCGAAAGCCTAAGCCCTGCGCCCTTGAGCCCTCCCTCAACGCTCCTTATCCTGGGAGGATCCGCGCCAGGGATCCCTGCGAATCGAGTTCGTCCTTCCTCCGCTTTCCCACCCGTTCCGTCGACATGCTGAGATTCCTCCTTTCCCTGGCCCTGTGCTGCTCCGTGGGCGCCTGTGTCGTGCCCGACTCGAGCACATCTGGTAGCTCCACGCGCCACTCCGCCGAAGAGGGCTCCCCCGGACGGGTCACCTTGCTCGACTACCGCACCAATCAACGGTTGACGCTTCTAAACGAAGCCCACACCGATCCGTTGACCCTGTACACGGAAAAGCGCAGCAGTCCCTCCACCAAGGTCACCTCCAACGAGATCTTCCAGGCCATGCTCGAGCGTTTCGATGAGCAGGGTTTTCAGGGCAAGGCCAGCTCGGGCTATGCGCCCGTGACCGGGGATGGTTCCGTGCGTGCGGCCATCGAAGTGGAGAGCGGTGGGGTCGTGCGCAACCTGATCGTCGACCTGCAGAACTCCGCGCAGAACTACGCGGTGCTCAATGAGTGCCGCGCCGCCTTCCTGCAGATCTACAACATCACCCAGCAGCACCAGGCGGTTCAGAACGACAGCGGCAAGTCTCTGTTCGACGACCAGCAACGGGAACTCAATCGCCATAACGCCGAGAAGAGCCAACTCCGATGAACGGCGCTCCGCAACGATCGGGCGCCACTGGCGACCCCCTCAGCGCGGTAGCGATCATCCCGGCCAGACTTGGCTCCACTCGGCTCCCTCGCAAGATGCTCTTGCGGGAAACCGGCCACTACTTGTTCGAGCACACCGTGCTCAACTTGCGGGCGGCGGGCGTGGTCGATCAGATTCTCTTGGCGACCGACAGCGATGAGATTCTGAAAGCTGCGACGGAACTGGACATCGACGTGCTCATGACCAGCGAAGCCCACCGCAGCGGCACGGATCGTGTGCACGAAGCCTACAACTTGCTGCAAAAGGCAAGCGACAAGCAGTACGACGTCATCCTCAACGTTCAAGGGGACGAGCCCGAGCTTTCCCCCATCGATCTTCAACATCTAGTCAACGCTTTCGAGGATCCCGCAGTGGAGTTCGCCAGTCTTTGGGTTCCGATTGAATCCGAAGCCGAAGCGCGCTCCACCAGTGCCGTGAAGGTCGTGCTCGACGACGCGGGCGATGCTCTTTACTTCAGCCGTTCCTGCATCCCGAACGACGAACACCGCCGGGACCCTCAGGCCCCCGCCACCGAGCACAAGCGCCACGTTGGCGTGTACGCCTTTCGGCCCAAGGCCTTGGCGCGCTTCTGCTCCTTGTCCCCGGGCCTCCTCGAACGAACCGAAAACCTCGAACAACTCCGCTGGCTAGAAGCCGGTGGTCGCTTGCGTGTCCTGCGCGCGACCCTGGCCCCCTGCGGAATCGACACGCGCGAGGACTACCTCGCCTTCGTCTCCAGACAAGCTGCGTCCAACTGAGCGCGGCCCCCTCTCCCCTAGAATAGCCTCCTACAAATCGATCCCCAACATTCCATGGCCAAGCACATATTCGTCACCGGCGGCGTCGTCAGCAGCCTAGGCAAAGGCCTGACTTCGGCGGCCATCGGCCTGATTCTCGAACGACGCGGGTTCACCGTCTCCTTGCAAAAGCTAGACCCCTACATCAACGTCGACCCGGGGACCATGAGTCCCTACCAACACGGAGAGGTGTACGTAACCGACGACGGGGCGGAGACCGATCTCGATCTGGGGCACTACGAGCGTTACACCCACGCGCGCCTCAGCCAATCCAGCAACTTCACCTCGGGCAAGATCTACTCCTCCGTGATCGCCAAGGAGCGCAGGGGGGACTACTTGGGTCGCACCGTGCAGGTCATCCCGCACATCACCGATGCCATCAAGGAAGCCATTCATCAGGGCGCGGTGGACGACGTGGACGTGGCCATCACCGAGATCGGCGGCACGGTCGGCGACATCGAAAGCTTGCCGTTCCTGGAGGCGGTGCGTCAGTTCGCCCTCGACAAGGAACGCGGCGAGGTGATGTTCCTGCACGTCACCCTCTTGCCGTACCTACGCGCATCTGGGGAGATGAAGACCAAGCCCACCCAACAGTCCGTGGGCAAGCTGCGTGAGATCGGAATTCAACCGGACGTCTTGGTGTGTCGCACCGAACAGCCGATGACCACCGAGATGGCCCAGAAGATCAGCCTGTTCTGCAACGTGCGTTGCGAAGAGGTGATCGAGGAGCGCGACGTGGCGTTCTCGATCTACGAGGTCCCGGTGGACCTCTGTCGAGCCGGTCTCGACCGCCTGATCATCAAGAAGCTGGGCTTGCCGAACCCCGAGGCGGAGACCAACCTCTCGGATTGGAACGAGATGCTCCAGGAATTGAAGGAGATCAAGACCGAGTGCGAGATCGCCGTGGTCGGCAAGTACATCAAGCTGCACGACGCCTACAAATCCATCTACGAATCCCTGGCCCACGCGGGCTACGCCAACCGGGTCAAGGTCAAGCTGCGCAAGATCAGCGCCGAGGAAGTGTTGGTTCAAGGCACCTCCATCCTGGAAGGAGTCGATGGGATCTTGATTCCCGGCGGCTTCGGCGAGCGCGGCCTCGAGGGCAAGATCCAAGCGATCCGCTACGCCCGCGAAAACGAGATCCCGTTCTTCGGCATCTGCCTCGGCATGCAATGCGCCGTGATCGAGTATTCGCGCAACCAGCTGGGCCTCGCCGGTGCCCACACCCTCGAGCACTCGGCCCATTCCCCGCACCCGGTCATCAGCCTCATGGCGGACCAGGAAGATGTGGACGAGAAAGGCGGCACCATGCGCTTGGGCGCCTATCCTTGCACCCTGCGCAAGGGAACCCTGAGTCACAAGCTCTACGGCGAGGAGCACATTTCGGAGCGCCACCGCCACCGCTTTGAGTTCAACAACGACTACCGCGCGCGGTTCGAAGCCTCAGGCATGGTCCTGGCTGGCATCAACCCGGAGAGCGACCTGGTGGAGATCGTCGAACTTCCCGAGCATCCCTTCTACGTGGGCGTGCAATTCCATCCGGAGTTCAAGAGTCGCCCCCTGCAGCCCCATCCCATCTTCAAAGGCTTCGTTGGAGCCGCACTCAATCACAGCCTGGGCGGCAACAACAGCGGCGCCCCCAAAGTCGAGTCTCTAGCATGAGCGATAGCACCCCCGCCAATCAGATCCCCCTCCCCGGGGGAAGCTTCCGGTTGTTCGTCACGCGCCTTTCCTACCAGGCGATGATGTCCCTGGGCATCCTGGAAAACCCGATCACGAACACCAAGCAAGTCCAACTCGCGAACGCGCGCGCCCTGCTCGACGATCTGATCATGATCCAGGACAAGACCAGCGGCAACCTGGACCCGGACGAGTACGAGCACATGGAGAAGGTCGTGCGCGACCTCGAGCACGTCTACGGTCAGATCGAAGCGGGCCAGACGGATCCCGCGACGGACAACTAGTGCCTACAAACGGCAATAGCCCTGAGCGCACGGCGACGTCCTGCGGTTTGGGCTATTGCCGTTTGTACGCACGAGAAGTCGGGACGAGTCAGGGCTAGCTCAGATGGCACGCGATCCGAACCGTGAGCGCTGGCCTGAGGTGTACCGGGACTCCCCGGGGATCTTTGCGCGCTTCGCTGCCGCGGAGGATCGCGGAGATCGGGTTCCCAAGGAACTCATCTCGCTCGCGGGCTTGAAGGGAGCCCGCGTGCTCGAGCTTGGAGCTGGGACCGGCCGTTGGAGCGCGAGTCTAGCTTCAGCGAGCGAGCAGTGGGTCGCCACGGAGCCCGCAGAGGGCATGCTCAGCATCGGGGCCCGCGGAGCCGGCCAAGCAGCGCACTGGTTGCGTGCGCGCAGCCAAGCCTTGCCCTTCCACAGCGGGTCCTTCGAGCGAGTCTTCGCAGGCTTTGTCTTTGCGAACCTCCGACCCAAGGACCGCGCGCCGGCGCTTGAGGAAGCCCAGCGCGTCATGGCTTCCGGCGCAGAGCTTTGGCTGCTGGAAAACCATTGGGAGGACGATTTCCAAGACCTGCGACGCTCCGCAGGACTGGAAACCCATAGGGAGATCGCACCCCTCGTCGACGAATTTGGCTTCGAGCACGTTTCCACCCTCGACACGCAGATGGAGTTTGAAAGCGAGGCAGCCGCCCAGGAAGTGCTCGGCACGATTCTGGGGCCCCTGGTTCAAGCTCGCTTGCAAAGCCACCCCCAGCGGCGCTTGCGCCACCGGGTGTGCTTGCTGCGTTGGCGCGCGCCTGCCGCCTAGCGGCCGCTTCTGGCTGGCTCGGGAGCCGGCATACCAGCGTTCTTCGCGATGCGTTCCAACATGGACTGAAAACCCGGGCCGTGTTGCGAGTGGGCCATGCCCGGGACGACTTCGATGACCATGTCGTCAAGCATCCCCGCTTCCCCCGCCAAGGCTTGGAAGCGCTCGACGGCGCCCTCGAGGAAGAAGGTGTCCTCAGCGCCGGCGTAGACGTGAATCCGGCCTTTCAGCCTCGGCTTCAACGCTTCCCAACCGCTCAGCAAGGTGTTCGAAATGTCGTACTTGCGCCAGGCCTGGGCGGCCTCGTGATCGATCTCTCCCGTCTCGATGTCGAAGACACGTCGCGGCGTTCCGTCCTTGGCCAAAGGACTGAAGGTGCCGTCGAAGGACCGAATCTGACCGCCGGGGTTCAGTACGTTCTCGCGCTGCGCGAACTCCTTGTAGTGCAACATGATCTCACCGTTGCGGCGTGCCAACCCACGGAGCTGGCCCGCTTCGTCCACGTACATGTTGCGCGGGCTGCCATCGGCCAAGGGCTCGTAGAGGTTGATCGTCTGGAAGTCATGAAAGTCGATGGGGTCCGGCACGTGACTCCAACAGCTGTCAAACTCTTCGGGGTAGGTGACCTGCAACCAAAGGGACGACCAGCCCCCCGAGCTCACTCCGGTCACGTAGCGCTGGGCCGCCCCCGCTCCGCCGTAAGCCTTCTCCAAGGCCGGGATCAGCTCGTACACAAGCGCCTTGCCCCAGGGACCAATCGAATCCGAGTCACAGAACACCGAATGTCCATAGCGGTTGTTCGCGTTCGGAACCACGACGATGCAATTCTCCAAGGGGCCGCCGCGCAAAGCACGTCGCTCCCAGCCGCTGATGCGCCGGTGGTCGCTGCCGAACCCGGTCACGCTGTAGATCACCGGGTACTTCTTCGAGGGGTCGTAGTCCTTGGGAAGCAACACGCCGGCCAGCATGGAGTAGTCAAAGCCATGAAACTTGCTGAGCGAAGGACTCGTGAACTTGAAGAGTCGCACACGCTCGGTTTCTTCGAAGGGAGTCTCTTCGACGACTTGGTTGAGGTGCAAGTCGATCGATCCGTCCGCGCCGGGGTCGAAGGTGATGGTCTGCACTTCGCTGTACACGTCGCCGACACCGAGCCCAGCTTCGCGCGCCGTGGGGCTGAAGCGCGCGAAGGCTTGGACCTTCCACTCGGTGTCGATGTCTTCAACCCAGGAGGAACTCGAAGCGGGTGGGTCCATGCGTAAGACGTCATCCAGAGTGAGTTGGAGCACGTCCCCTTGCTTGACCTGCTTCAAGTCAAAGCGCAGAACGGGCGGCGCGCCAAACCACTGATGCACCGCGGCCCGCGGTTCGCCGCTCTTCGCGAATCCGACGAAGACTTCTCCATTGAAGTTGCCCTTGGCTTGCGTATCGAAGGCACTCGAATCGAAGTGCAACGTGAAGCTGCCCGCTGCTTCGGCCGTGCTTGCAAGTCCTTGGGCGGAAGGGCTGCTGTCCTGGGCGGCCCCGAAGGGCACGAGGCAGACGGCGAAGAGGAAGGTCCGGAGCGGTCGTAGGGATTGTTTCATGGGGGGCCGACCATACGGATCTGCCCCTCTTTTCGCCAGCGACCGCCCGCGGCCCTAGCAGCACATCTCCCAGGGGCTGCTACTTGCCGGAACGGGCCAGGGCGTCTCCGCCCACACGCAACAGGCCCTCTTCGAACCAGAAGAATTCCACAGAGGAAGACTTCAACATGTTCTCTCGGCGGTAGACGGGGAAGCCGAGTCCCGCCCCCTTGGCCAAGGCGCAGGCTTCCAGGTAGGCCTCGCGGGGAGTCGCCAAGTGCTCCGCCAGCTTGCGCGCACCGCCGCGGCCTTCCGGCAAGAAGTTGTACAGGTGCCAAGAGTGCACGCGGGCGCCGCGGGCCAGGACGCTCTTGATCCACTGCGCGATCAAAGGAACGTCGGCGCAGTTCTCCGAGGTAACCACCGTGGCGAAGGTCATCTCACGACCCTCGCGGATCAACTCGTCCACGAGCTCCATAACCATCGCGTGATGGCCCACCAGACCGCGGCGCAGGTTGTCGTGCACGTCCGGGCGGCTCGACTCCACGGGTAGGATGAAGCGATCGATGTTCGAGTACTTGTGCAAGTTCTCGCGCACCCCCGCACCGTGGGTGTTGAGTTGCGTCACGAGGCCCAGCTTGGATGCGTGTTGCGCTAAGGCGTTCACGTCGTGGGGCCAAAGGGTTGGCTCCCCTCCCCCTAGCACAACGCTTGTGATCTTCTGACTCGCGAGGAATTCCATCAGTCCCTGGGCGAGTGCGGGCGTCGCCACATCGAAGTCATCGTGACTGATGCAAAAGGTGCAACGGATGTCGCAGGCGGGCAACAGAAAGCAAGCCGCCACGGACTTGTGGTCGGGCAGGTCGGGGTGGGGAATCATAGCTTTAGCGGAAGGCGGCGATGCCAGTTAGTTCCTGACCGATCGTCAAGGTGTGTATGTCGTGGGTGCCCTCGTAAGTCACGACGGACTCCAGGTTGCAGAGGTGACGGCCCACCTGATACTCCAAACTAATTCCATTGGCTCCCAGCATGTCGCGCACCACGCGCGTGGCTTCCAGGGCCTTCATCACGTTGTTGCGCTTGGCCATGGACACTTGGTGCGGAGTCATGCTGCCCGCGTCCTTCATGCGCCCAAGCCGCAAGCTCATGAGTTGCGCCAGGGTGATGTCTGTCGCGATCTCCGCTAGCTTGGCTTGGGGCAATTGGAAGCCGGCCAGGGGCTTGTCGAAGACGATGCGCTGCTTCGAATACTGGAGCGCTTCATCGAACACGGCCATGGCCGCACCGGTGGCGCCCCAGGCGATTCCATAGCGCGCTTGAGTCAAGCAGCGCAAGGGTCCCTTGAGTCCGGTCACCCCGGGAAGGATCGCATTCAAGGGCAAGCGCACCTCCTCGAGCACCAACTCCGAAGTGATCGAAGCCCGCAAGCTGAACTTGTGCCGTTGGACCGGTGCGCTGAAACCTGGCGTGTCCGTGGGAACGACGAACCCGCGCACAGTGCCTTCGCACTTGGCCCAAACGATGGCCACCTGACTCACCGTTCCGTTGGTGATCCACATCTTGCGGCCGTTCAAAACCCACTCGTCCCCTTCCTGGCGAGCGCTCGTGGTCATGCCGCCGGGGTTCGATCCAAAGTCGGGCTCGGTCAGTCCAAAGCAACCGATCGCATCCCCACTGGCCAACTTGGGCAACCACTCGCGTTTCTGCTCTTCGCTGCCATAAGTGAAGATCGGCCACATCACGAGGGAGCCTTGCACCGAGACAAAGGAACGCAGTCCGGAATCGCCCCGTTCGAGCTCCTGGCAGATCAACCCGTAGCAAACGTTGTTGAGTCCAGCGCAGCCGTACTCAGCTGGCAAGTTGGAACCGAAGACGCCCAACTCACCGAGCTCTTTGGTGAGCTCCATCGGAAAGCTGTCGGCCTCGAAGTGCTCCTGCACCACGGGCAGAAAGCGGTCGGAGACCCAAGCTCGCACGGAGTCGCGCACAAGCAACTCCTCCTCTGAGAACTGATCTTCGAGGGCGTAAAAGTCGAGGGCGCGGTAGGCGGCGGGCATAGCTGCGTCGGGCAGGGTGGCAATTTTCCGGAGTCGAGGCGGGCATTCTACGGCTTGCTCCTCGGGACAAGCCGGAATCCCCGCACCAATCTCCCCAATGCACGGTGGAGCGAAGCCTGTTCGCAGGGCATGCTGTGCCCCAATCACGAAGCCCCCGATCCACCATGCAACCCACCCCCTGCCGGCTTTGCGGCTACGACGCCCCTGGCCCTAGCTGTCCCCACTGTTCCCACCAAGCGGATCTTCCTTCCCTGCGCGATGAACGCCACGGATTCATCAAGTCCGCCATGGATGGCCTGCGAGCGGTGCCCCAGGGCTTTCTGCTTCTGATGCGCAATCGCGGGGTCAAACGCTTCCTGATTCCCCCGGTGATCATTACGACCATCGCATTCATAAGTCTCTTCACCTGGTCCATGGGCATCGTCACCCTGATGGTGGAAGCGGTGGAGCTGGACGATCTGAGCCAACTGGGCCTTGAAGAGGGCTGGCTCAAGGCCGCCATGGTTTGGCTCATTCAAAAGGGTGTGGCTGGCGCCTTCGCGCGCTTCTCGGGTGTCGTGGTCGTTATCCTGCTTTCATCGGTGGCTGCCCTCTACACCTTCTCCATCGTTTATGAAGCGGTGGCGGGCCCGTTCCTCGACGAGATCCAAGGCCGCCTCGAGTCCCGTTGGTTCGGCAGCAATCCGCGGGACTCCATCGAACGCCCCACGGACATTCCGGCCAAGAATTGCTTCCGCTTGAGCGCGCTCGCCGCGGCGTGCGCTGGGTTGCTAATGCTCGCTCCAAGCTTTGGCCTGAGCGGAGTTTGGTGGTACCTGTACGGGGCCGCGCGCATCGCCGCGCCCTTCCTAGTCATCGCCGCCATCAACCGCGACTACGCCGTTTGGCTGGGTTGGGTGCTGCGGGTCGAAGGCCACCTCTTGTGGGTTTCGGTCAAGGCCTCGCTGATCGTGGCCATGATCCTGGTGATCTTCTTTCCGGTCAAGTTCATCCCGGTGGTGGGGTTCCCGCTCTTCATGGGCATCGCCGGATTCGGCACCGCGATCACGCTACTCGACATCCCCTTCTCGCGCCGCCGGTGGTCCGTCCTGCAACGATTCAACTTTATGTTCTCGAACGCGGTTCCGATGACGGCCTACGGAATCGTGGCGAGCTTGGTGTTCCTCGTTCCGTTCTTCGGCCCGATCGTCATGGTGCCCGCCGCCTCGATCGGTGGTCAGTGGCTCGTCATCCGCTTGGACAAGGATCATCTGCGTCCGCCGGGAGCCCGGCGTCCGGCGCTCTCCAACTAACTAGCTTGGCGCTGTCCCGGAGCTCGGTACCAACTCGCTAGTTTGGCAGCGAGTGCCTGGTAGGTGGTCGGCATGCTCAAGAAGTCATTCATGCCCGCTTTGGTGCACTGCGCCCGTTCACTGGGCATGGCGTTCGCGATCATCGCCACGATCGTGGTGCCTTCCCCATACTTCTTGCGAATCAACTGCGTGGCCGTGTAGCCGTCCATGATCGGCATTTGGCAATCCATCAGAATCAGGTCGAACTCCTGATCCTCGAGCGTATCCAAGGCCTCGCGTCCATTGCTTGCCACGGCGTAGGCAGCGCCCATCTTCTGCAGGAAGGCCGCGGCCACCGCTTGATTCACTTGGTCGTCTTCAACAAGCAACACGCGCATCCCCAGAGGCGGTAGATGAACACTGCCCGCCCCATCGGATTCATCTTCTGCGCTGCCCCATTCCCGGCGCAACCGGGAAGGCTTGCAAGGCGAAGTCAAGTAGCCGCCCAGCTCGCTCGACGAACGACTCGCTTCGGATGCGTCGGTCACGTTGCAGACGACATAGACGAGCTCCAGCGGTACGCCCCGGGGCAGCTCCGATCCCATCGGAATCAAGACAGCGTGCCAGGCTTCGTCGGGGAGTTCGTCGAGCGTGTCAACCGTGTAGACGTGGGCGTTCAGTTCATCGAGCGCCATCATCCAGGAGCGCCGAGTCAGTCCGTCCGGGCCCACCACGGCCACGGGGCCGTTCCACTCGAGAGCATTTGGCTCGTAGCTGACAACGCTGGCGACGCGTGCCTGGAAGTCAAAGATCGTTCCTGTGCCGACGACGGACTTGCATTGCACTTCCCCACCCATCGCTTCGCAGAGTTGCTTGGTGATGGTGAGTCCGAGCCCTGTCCCGCCGAACTCTTGAGTGCGCGCTGACGCCGTTTGGATGAATGGATCGAACAGTCCAGGCATGGCCGAAGGCGTGATGCCTATCCCCGTGTCCTGAACCGAGCCTCGCAAGAACTCTCCATCGTAGGAAAGGCGGATGGTGACCTGCCCTGCGCTCGTGAACTTGATCGCGTTGTTGACCAGGTTGATCAGGATCTGCTTGAGCCGAGTCTCGTCCCCGTTGATCTTTTGGGGAACGGACGGTTCGCACCAAGCGGCAAACTCCAGACCCTTGCCGTGGGCCGAGAGGGCGAGCATGTCCGCGACTTCTTCGAGCATCGCGCGCGGATCAAAGTCGCGCGGTTCCAGCTCGAGCGCACCGATCTCGATCTTGGAGTAGTCGAGGATGTCGTTGATGATCGCCAGCAGGGAATCTCCCGAGCTCGTCAAGCAGCCGAGCAAACGCTCCTGTTCGCAGTCCAAAGCGGTGTCCTGCAGCAGTTCCGCCATTCCGAGCACGCCGCCCATGGGCGTGCGAAGTTCGTGGGACATGGCCGCCAGGAATTGTTGCTTGGTGGCCACCACACGCACGGCCTCTTCCGTCGCCTCTTCCGCAGCTTCCTTGGCAATCACCAACTGGGCGCGACTCTCCTTCAGCTTGCGAGTCAACTCCCGCGCAGTGTCGAGGTGACCGGCCTGGTTTTGGACCGTTCGTATAAGGTCCGCCGAAGGATCATGAATCGCGAAGTCTTTGAAGGAGAGGCCGACATCCTTGAAGGCCTCCAAGCTGTCCGCCTCGGCCGACATGATCAAGAGAGCTTCCTTCTGGCGCGGCAGCAGTTCGCAGCGGAATTGCAGCTTGGTCTTCTTCAAGGCCAAGATGAATGGCTCATCCTCCTTCTCGAGCAGTGCACCGAGATCGGGCTCGATCAGTTTGGGCTTCAAGATCTCGAAGTGCTCAAAGAACTGTCCCCCGTTGACCGGGTGAAATTTCTTCCAGCCGGGCCCAGCCTCGAGGATCTGAAAGTCCTTGTCGATCTTCAGATAAAACGGAAAGACTCGGCTGAATTCAGGTCCTGCGAGTCCCGCCTGGGGATTGTTGTGGTTGCTGCTCACGCGATAGTTCGTTCAACGAAGGTCGAGGGGAGAGACTTAGATTGCCTGCCGATCGAGTCCCGGAGGCGCCCTTCGCTGCATATGGGTTTGCTCCTGCTACTCTTTCGGTGTCTCTGGAGGAGGCCCTGAATGGAAAGGCGCAGTCAATTCCTCCAGCGGCCGACGAGCTCCACCCTATTCAGGAATAGAGCCGCCCGTGAGCCACTCGATCCGGCCCCGTCCTAGAAACCGATAGGCCTGCATCAAGACCTCCGTTTTGGGCACGGGAAGATCGAAGGGCATGCGAATGATGGCTTGATCCGCTGCAAAAGGCGGCTCGGTTTTGGCGCGGAAGAGCTCGGGCCAAAGGCCCTTTGGAGCGCTCACATAGACCTGCTCCGGCGTTCCAAAGCGCTCCCAGAACTCCATCAGCTTCTCGTTGATCTCTTCCAAGAGCAGTCGCGCATTCATCAACCGTAAGCGCGAGCCATAGCGAGACTTCCCTTTGGTGGCGAGGTGCGCCGGTTGGGCCCGGCCCTTGCCACGCACCACGTAACGCTTCAGAGTTTTGGTGGCGAGCACTTCCCCCCCATCGAAAACCCCCAAAGCTGCGGCCCCGGCTTGCATTAGAATCAAGACCTGCAGCCCAGGCTCCTGGGGCAACGTCTGCAGGTAGCGCTGGATTCCAACAAGCGATTCGATCGTCTGTCCTTCGAGTCGACGTGCCTGGCGGGCCGCGCTCTCCTTTGCCGAGTCCGGCGGGCGCGCTTCCGCTTGCATCGACTCGGGAATCGGGAAGACCAGGGGCGGCGTGACCCGCAGACCCTCGGCAACGAAGAACCTGCCCCGGGGTTCGAGGGCTAGACTGGAACTCTCGGCCAACTCCCTCAGGCGAGCTGCGCAGTTCGACCAATGGAAGGTCTCTTCTTCTGAACCTGGATCCATCACAACCGGAAGCCTAGCGCAGGAACCCTTGGAGTGGTGTTTTCGCGAGCCCACATATTCATGAAGACGTGCTCCAGCTTCGGCCACAAAGAAAAGCACGAGATTCACGCAAGGAACTTTGGTGCGGCGGGAGCAAGAGAGTGAACGCCGACCCATTTCCAAACCGATGAGCCCCGAAACACGACAATCCGAAGAGTTGATGCACCACGCTAAGGCCCTGCGAGCCATGGCGCGGGCCCTCATCGGGAATCGCAGCGAGGCCGAGGACCTGGTCCAGGACACTTTGGTGCTGGCCTTGGAATCCCCGCCGACATGGGGGGACGGGATCGGTGCTTGGCTTCGAGGTGTCTTGCGACGGAAGATTCGTCATAGGCACCGCGCTGAGGCTTCCCGGGCTCGCCGGGAGAGAAGCAGCGCCAAGCGCGAAGCCCTGCCCGCAACGGTGGATCTAGTTGCGCGCCGTGCGCAACTGGCCACCCTTGTGGACGAGGTCTTGAGCTTGAAGGAGCCCTACCAAACCGTGCTCTACCTGAGGTTCTTCGAGGAAAAAGGCCCAGGGGAAATCGCTCGTGAACTGTCCCTCCCAGAGGGAACGATCGCCAGCCAGGTGTCGCGCGGATTGGACTTGCTACGGGCTCGCCTGGATGCACGAGCTGGAGGCAATCGCGACGCGTGGGTCGGCGCGTTGTTGCCCTGGTTCGCCAGCGAGACCGCGTCGACTGGAATCGCCCTTGGAGGTGCTGGGATGGTTGGATCGTTGAAGCTTGTGGGGTCGGCACTCGTGCTTGGCTCTCTCTTGATGTACGTCGCTGGCAAAGAGGACCGTCCGAGGGAAGTTGCGGGGCTCGTTCCCTCGCGCGAGCGGGTCGCCATTCGCGCCGAGGTTCCCCTGGTCGCTGAACCCGTCGCGCTCGTGCAACCGAACGAGGAGCTTCTGGGCGAGACGTCCTTGAAGGCCGCGCCGGATCGGACGGTGGAAACCGCTCCCTTGCTGGACGCCTCCGAGCAATCGGTGGTTGCGGCGCCGGAGATCGCTCCCCCATCGTCCGTGGTCCCGCCGGTGCCGCTCCCATCAAGTCCAAGCGCGGGGTCCCTGACATTGACCTCTACGAAGGTGAAGCGTTCGTTCCAGCTGGAGATGGAAGGCGCGAGCGATCCAACAGATGGTGCCCCCCTTGTGCTCCTAGATGGCGTGGCCACCGTGAACATCCCCTGGGTCTACGAATTTGAAGTCGACTTTGTTGACCAGTACGCGACACCGGTCATGGAAGGGCTGCCGGAGTTTCAGCGCACGGTCACCGGTGAGTGGGCGCTGACCTTCCCGAAGTTTCAGACGAATTCCACTGTACCCGACATGCAAACGACGGAAGGCCGCTCGCCTTTCCTAAACCGCATCCAGCGCTTCAAGCGGCACCAGGCGGAAGAGCGCTACGTCGCGAGCTTCGTCAATCCTGAGGCCACGGACGATCCGGAATGGCTCAGTCAGCTCGTCGCCGACCTCGACATGCGCGCGTTCCAGCCGCCGCCGGACATCATGGGTGGGCAAGTATGGAGCGTCCCCGGCATCGCACTTGCGCCCCTTGTGCTGCCCGGCGGCAACCTTCGTATTCAGTTTGATCCGGAGCAAGGGGACCTCCCCAACATGCTGGCTGCTGAAGCCGACTCTCCACCAGGCCCCGATTCCAGGTGGGACAAGATGAGTTGTGAACTGACCAGTTTCGGCATCGACCCCACGTCGCACAGGCCGTCCATGCAGTTCAGCCTGACCCTCTCTTACGAAGGTCCCCTGTTGCAGCAATCCATGGCTGGAGCTCTACAGGCCGATTCAAAACTAGAGCCACTCTCCTGGAATTCGAATCTCCAGATGAGTGGGACGGGACGTTGGGACCTTCGCAATCGGCGCTTGGCAGAGTTGGAGGTGGAAGGCCAACTGATCCTGACCCACACCCCCCAGGAGGGTTCCGTGCTCTTCAATGCGCAGATCACCACCCTTGAGAGTCACTCAAGCTTGAAGATCTCCATGCAAACGGACGACGCTCCAACCTCATTCAACGACAGGCAGGATCGCTAGCGGGCAGCCCGTTGCGCGCACGGAGCGTTAGCAGCGGGCAAAGAGAACGCGAAGGCTGGTGTCTTCGGGGAATGCAACGTAGAACAGGAGCGGGAGAAGCGCCGACGATGGAACGCTTGCCCGCTTGACGACCGCGCCCACTGCACCCCCGGAGATCCCCAATGTTCCGCCCTTCCCCGCTGCACTTCGCCCTGGCGTTGTGTGTTCTTGCGAGCCCCGCCCTCGCCCAGGAGACCCCCATCGCCTTCAGCGGCGCGCGCCTGTTGCCGATCAACGGGGCCGAGATCGCAAGCGGGACCTTGCTCGTCCAGGGGGGTAAGATCCTGGCAGTCGGGCCCGTCGATCAAGTCAGCCTGCCCGCAGGCACCACGGTCATCGACGCCAGTGGCAAGGTGCTAATGCCCGGCCTGGTGGACACCCATTCCCATCTCGGTGGAGGCGGAGCGGCCGACCGGTCCGCCCCGATTCAACCGGATGTCTCGGTTTTTGACGCCATCGACGTGCGCGACGCAGGGTTCCAACGCGCTCAAGCTGGGGGCATCACGACCGCCAACGTCATGCCCGGCTCGGGCCACTTGATGAGTGGGCAAACCGCCTACATAAAGTTCCGCGACAAGAACACGATCGAGGAATGGGTCATCCGCGATGAAGCGGGCAAGCCCATGGGCGGCATGAAGATGGCCAACGGCACCAACAGCCGCCGCGCAGCCCCCTTCCCGGGAACTCGCGGCAAGTCCGCGGCTCTCGTTCGCGAGCAGTACATCAAAGCCCAGGCCTACCGGGACAAGATCGAACGGGCCGCTGGCGACCCCGAGAAGATGCCCGAGCGCGACTTGGGCATGGAAGCCCTGGTCGAAGTGCTCGCAGGCACGCGCATCGTCCATCACCACACCCACCGCCACGATGACATCATCACGGTGCTGCGGCTTTCGAAAGAGTTTGGCTTCCGCGTCGTGCTGCACCACGTCAGCGAAGCTTGGAAGGTCACCGCAGAGATCGCTGCCGCTGGCGTGCCTTGTTCCTTGATCTTGATCGATAGCCCCGGTGGCAAGCTCGAGGCGGTCGACGTCGGCTACAAGGCCGGAGGCATGTTGGAGAAGGCTGGCGCCCTGGTCGCTTTCCACACGGACGACCCAATCACCGATTCACGGCTCTTCTTCCGCAGCGCCGCCTTGGCCGTGCGCGCGGGCATGAGCCGCGCGGGCGCTTTGCGAGCCCTGACCCAGAATGCCGCGGAGATGATGGACTTGGGCCAGCGCATCGGTTCCCTGGAAGTGGGCAAGGACGCCGACTTCATCCTGCTCGATGGCGACCCCTTGAGCGTCTACAGCAAGGTGCAAGAGACCTGGATCGACGGGGTGCGCGTCTTCGACCGTTCCGATCCACAGGACAGGCTGTGGGCCGTGGGCGGCCTCGGTGCGGGTCAGTCAAGAGTCTTGAACGTGTGTTGCGATCGAGGAGAGGAGAACTAGATGTTGAACACAAACTTGAAGCGCGTCCTCGGTCTGGCCCTGCTGGCCTTCACCCCCAGCGCACTTTTCGCCCAGGACATCGCCATTCACGCGGGAGAGTTGCACACGGTTTCGGGGACCGTGATTTCGAATGCGGTGGTGCTCGTTCAAGGAGGCAAGATCACCGCCCTTGGCAAAGCTGGAGAGATCCAAATTCCCGAAGGCATTGCCAGGGCTCAAGCAGCCGTGGTAACCCCCGGTCTGGTGGATGCGCACACAGTCGTCGGCATCGCTGGCTACCTCAATCAAGATGGCGACCAAGACCAACTCGAGCGCTCGGAAGCCCTGCAACCGGAACTGCGCGCGATCGATGCCTACAACGCACGGGAGCGTCTCGTCTCTTGGGTGCGTTCCTTCGGAGTGACGACCATGCACACGGGACACGGCCCCGGCGCGGTCATCTCCGGCCAAACCATGATCGTGAAGACCGTCGGCGACACGGTCGATCAAGCGGTCATGGTGCCCCAAGCGATGATCGCCGGCACCCTCGGCGGCGAATCCCTTTGGGGCGACTCCAAGCCGGGGACCCGAGGCAAGGCAGCCGCCATGCTGCGCGAGCTTCTCGTGCAAGGGCAGACCTACAGCGCGAAGCGCGAGAAGGGCGAGGATGGCTTCGAGACCAACTTGCGCTTGGAAGCGGTCGCGGATCTCCTGCAAGGCAAGACGCCCTTGTTGCTCACCTGCAACCGTCACCAAGACATCGCCACCGCCCTGCGCATCGCGCGCGAGTTCAAGCTGCGCCTCGTTCTAGACGGAGCGGCGGATGCCCATCTGCTGATCGATCAAATCAAAGCCGCCGGGGTTCCCGTGGTGCTGCACCCGAGCATGCGACGCGCCCAAGGGGACGCGGAAAATCTCTCGATGGAAACCGCGGGCCGTTTGGATGCGGCGGGCATTCCGATCGCGATTCAGAGTGGCTTCGAAAGCTACGTGCCGAAGACGCGGGTCATTCTCTTCGAAGCCGCGATCGCCGCGGCCCATGGAATGCCGCGGGATCGCGCCCTGCGTTCGATCACCTTGGGCGCTGCTGAACTGCTTGGTATCGCGGAGCGCGTTGGTTCCATCGATGTGGGCAAGGACGGTGACTTCGCCCTCTACGATGGGGACCCCTTCGAATACACGAGCCATTGCGTTGGCACGATCATCGACGGCAAGTTGGTGAGCACGAAGGAGCGCTAGGGGGCCTCCGCCCATTCCCACATAACATCCGTGGCACCTCACCAGGATTCTGCGCCTCGCAACAAGACGGTTGCCGCTCTGCTCATGTTGGCCGTTGTTCTGCGAGTTGCGGCGATGTTGGCCTTGAGCTCCTGGAACTTTGATTCGACGAGCAATCACTGGGCAGCGGGTTGGGAAACGGGGCGCATCGCGAACTCCCTGGCCGCGGGTCAAGGGTACGTCTTGAACGTCGGGCGCGGTTGGACCGAGGTGGCCCCGAGCGCTTGGCTGGCCCCGCTCTACCCGACGCTCGTCGCCGGGGTCTTCGCCGTCCTGGGCAGCTTCACGAAGGCCTCGCTGATTGTCGTGCTGCTCTTCCAGATTCTGTGCGACGCTGGCACGTGCCTGCAATTGACTCGAATCGGGCGCAGGCTTGAGTTTGCGCGGGCGGGTCTTTTGGGCGGGCTCTTGTTCGCACTCTCCCCTGCCAGCATCAACATGAGCGTGCGCGTGCTGTGGTGCACATCGCTCTTGACTTTCCTTGGCGTGACATTGGTCCTGCGCTTCCTTGGCCACGCCCAAGCGAACTCCCGGGAGAATTGGAAGTCATGGGCCCTCACGGGTGCCTTGATCGGACTGACCCTCTTGACCTCGCCGACGCCCGCGTTCTTTGTGGGGCTCGCTAGCCTGGTGCTCATCGCTCGCAACCCGGCGCGCAACTTCCCCGCCGTCTCCACGATGGCTTTGGTCGCCTGTGTTTTGATCGGCCCTTGGATCCTTCGCAATCGAACGGAACTCGGTGCGTTGTTCTTCATCAAGTCCAACATCGGCAACGAACTCTTCATCGGCAACAACCCGATCGCGGACGGTGCACACCACGGGCCCTACGAAACGGCCACGCAAGTTCTGTCCAAGGAGCAGTTGAGCGAATTGGCCAGCATGAATGAGCTCGAACGTGCGGAAAGATTGGGGGCACACGCAACCTCCTGGATCAGCGCACACCCCGCCCAGTTCGCGCGGCTCAGCCTCAAACGCTTTTGGACCTACTGGAGCGCCCCGTTCCTCGGCCAGTGGGAGCTCTTGCCTCTCGGCCCCTTGAAGCCTATCGCTCCGATTGTCTACGGGGCCGGCCGTTGGTTGATCTTGGCTGCAGGCCTCGCGGGAGCTGTGCTGCTGGCGCGCAAACGCCGGGACGCGGTCTTCCTGCTCTCGTTCTTGGCCCTCTTCCCCGTGGCCTACTACGTCACGCACGCGGGAATTGCGCGCTACCGCTTTCCCGTGCTGCCCTATGTGTTTCTGCTCGCGGCCATCTCGTTCGACCTCTTGCAAAACAAGCTGCGGGGCTCTTCCCAAGCAGAAGCCCCGCAGTGAGCGCTCGCTAGCGATCGGTATGCTCCGGCGGGTGCATCAGGGCGCGTAAACTTCGAGGCGCGTGGACTGACTGTATCCTTGGGTTTCTCCGCCGCCGACCACGTAGATCTGCTGGCCATTGAGCAAGGGATAGATCCCGTGGCGTGCGGTGGGCATGGGGGCGCCGACTCGCCAGCTGTTGGCCAGTGGGTCATAGATGTCCACGCGATCGTAGACACCGTCCGGAGTCGCGCCGGGTCCGTTCCAGGTCTCGCCGCCCATCACATAGATCTCGCCGCCGTAGTAGATAGCAGCTCCCATGCCGCCGCGCTTCTGGGGCAAGGGCAGTGGGGTGCCTCCGGCCAGGCTGCTCTCCCAGGTGTTCGTTTGCGGATCGTAGATTTGCGTTTCGTTGAATCCGTTGGCCACGGTGTTGCCGCCGGTCCGCCCGCCAAAGACGTAGAGCCGCGTGCCATCCGTGGTCGCTGCGGCGTGGTTGCGGCCGACGGGCATGCTCGTTAGCAAGGAGCTCCAGGTATCCGCAACTGGATCGTAGGCCGCCAGGTGGTCAACCGTCACGCCAGCTTGAATGCCGCCGCAAACGTAGACGAGTCCGTTGATCAGCGTGGCGCTGCAGGAACCGCCAAACCACGGCATGAGGGCACCGAGGGACCAGGAGTCCAGGAGCGGGTCGTAGATCTGAACCTTGCCTTCCGACCCGTTGTCCAGGCCGCCGAAGATGTACAACTTGCCACCCTCCGTGACCACCGAGTGATGGTTTCCGTTGAAGGGTCGCGGGGCCTTGGTCGACCAGCTCTTGTTGAGTAGGTCGTACTCGTAGGTCGTCGAAAGCCCCTCGCCGAAGACATAGAGCTTGTCGTTCACGATGCCTGCACCCACCTCTCCGAGCGCGCCGGGCATGGGAGCCTCCTCGCGCCAGGCCCAAGGTTCGTAACCGGCGGGCTGCAGGTAGCGGAAGGCCGCAGGCAGGGTCTTTGACGCGGCGTTGACGGTAACCGCCACGTCCAGCAGCTCTGAAGTCGGCGAGACCTCGATCGGTACCGTTCCGCGAATGCGCGTATCGCTGACGGAAGTCAGAGTCGCCGGCAGGCCGCCGATCGTGACGGAAACGTTGGCGAGCTGGGTGCCGAACTGCGAACCGGCGATCACAAACTCGTGGCCACCGGCAGCGGGTGCGCGCCAGGGGGTGATGTCGTAGACCAGCAATCCAATTGCCGATGGATCGTTGGGCTCAGCGATCAAGACGCTGTTGCCGTAGTGATTCACGCCGACCAGCACGCCACCGGGGCCCGTCACCACGTCCAGGCAACCCATGTTCAGGGTCGGCACGGGTCCAGAGTTGACGACGCTGCGCTTGTCCGCAGACAACTCGATCAGGTACGTGGTGCTCGCCAACTTTTGAGCGACTAGGGCCCCGCGCATGGCGCCGTTGAATGTATTCGAGCGGTACTCCTCGACGCCATTCACCGAGGGCGGGAAGGCGGCCAGGGCCTGGGTAAACTCTCCGATGATGCTCAGCCCGGCGAGGTTGTAGAACTCACTTTGCCTCGCATCCGTGCGCGCGCGGTTGCAGTTCGGGTGGCCGTAGTAGCGTCCGAACTCCAGGAGGTTCAACTCATCCTGCGTCGTCGGCTGCGAGAGGGAACTCACGCAGTTTGCGATTGTGGACTCCCCGAAACCCGCGTTGGGACCGTTGTCCGTGGCGTAGAGCATGTCCCAAGTGGTGTAGATAAGATCGAACGGGTTGCGTTGGCCCGCTGCGAAGATGGTCAGGTCCAAACCTGCATCGGGATCCACCAAATCCCCGAAGGCTTGGTCGTTGTTGGGCAGCCCAGAGTTGGTCTCCGTGTACGTGATGATCCCGTTGAAACCGGGCTTCGAGATCTCGGCCTTGATCGTCGCGGCGGCGAAGGGCGACTCGGGCAGGTCACCGAGTGCGCAGTCACGAATTCCGGCGTTGGTGTTGCCACCGACGTTCACGTACAGGTCACCGTTGCGATCGAAGACCATGCCGTTGACCGCGTGATCGTGATTGGAGGCGGGCAAACCGGTGATCAACGGTGTGACTGCAAAGCCCGGCCCTTCCAGAATGGAGACCTCGCTGCTGTAGGACACGAACGCACCGGTCAGGCAGCCGCCACCGTCGCTGTAAAGACTGGAATGGGCCACGTACAGCCGGGGCACCGTGGGTGGGTCGAAAGGATTGAAGGCGATGCCCAGGATGGTCGGGTTGCCGAGGGCAGCGATGGTGCCGATGGTCGACGTTCCGGTCACCACGTAGTTGTCGTCCACCTCGATCACGTGGATCGTGCCGCTGACGGTCCCCACGTAGAACTTGCCGTCCGGACCCCAGGCGCCCACCGTGGGTTGACTGATGCCCGCTTGCAGCACCCGCACGCTGAAGTCGATCGGCAAGGGTCCGCTCGGGTCGTATTCGAAGACCTTCGACTTGCTCGTGCCGCGCGGGGTCGTCACGGAAACAGCCACGCTGCCGGTGCCCGGGGGCGTGGTCAGGGCGATGCTCGTGGGAGTCACCGTCAACTGGTTGTTGGGGATCGTGACCCCGCCCCACTGCACTTGCACCTGGGTCTCTAGAAAGAAACCAATGCCTGTCAGGACCACTTGGTTGCCCCCGGCTTCGTTGCCCGTGAAGGGATTCATCCGGTTGAGCACCGGGGCGAAGCTCGTGAAGTCGTGACTGAGCAGCGTTTGGTCGATGGGCGCCGGTGCTCCCACTCCTTGAGCCATCTGCACTTCCACGGGCAGGTCAACCTCCGCGAAGACGGCAAAGCGCGCATCGATGCGGTGGCGCCCAACGGACAGCATGATCGGTCCTGCCGTTTGCACATCGTCCACGAGCAGCTGGACTCCGCCTGGACCAACGGAGGTCAGGAAGAACTCATAGGTGTCCGCTGTCAGGATGTCCACATCACCGACGAGCCGCAGCAGCACCTGGGTCTCCTCGGTTTCCAACGCATCCAGGAAAGCTCCGTCGATTTCCTGTGCCCAATCCGGCATGGCCGGAACGCTGTTCAGCAAGGTGTTCGGAGACACCCCTGGCGACTCATAGGTCAGGGCCAACATGCCCGGCACCAGATCGATCGGCACCACCCGAACCGTGTGTTGGTCGGTCAGGAATTTTTGGGGAGTCGCGCTGTCTCCGATCGTCAACTCCAGGGTGTGATCCCCGAGCGCGAGGTTGTGGGTGAGCGAAACCTGGTTCGAGATGCTGTTTCCGTTCTCAACCCAGTCGTACAGGATGATGCTCTCACCCAGCTCATGGGTGTGGCTGTCCGTGCCGTTCAGGAAGATGTCTTCGCTGCCGTTCCCGTCAAAGTCGACGGCCACTTCCGGGGCAGTGATCACCACGTGCAAGTAGCCGGATCCCGAACCGCCAATGGCGGAGAGCTCCACGGCCTGGGTCGCGAAGTTTCCACTGAACTCCAAGTCGATCACCGTCGCGACCTCTTCGGTGGGTTGAAACACAACCGGCACCACCAAGCTCTGCCCAACGGGGATCGTCACGTCCACGGAGACGGACGTGGTCTGGTGATCCCCCATGTGAACGTTGCCGTCCAGGGTCACCAAAAAGTCGTGGCCCGCGCTCCCCGCAAGGTGACGGTAGGTGAGTTCCGTGATGTGCAGGGGCGCCAAGCCGACGTTGTCGAGGGTGATCTCTTGGGTGATTCCCGTCTGGCCCAGGGGAACGTGTCCCCACGTGATCGAATCTGGAGAGGCCAGCATTTGCCCGCCGGCCAGCACCTCGATGCCACTGAGCTTGGGAAACCCGAGCTTGCGCACAAAGTCGATGTCCACGCTGCCGTCCGTCACGTTGACCAGGACATCTTCCTGGATCGCCGTGCGATGCGCGCCGGACTCCGCGAAGATGTCGTAGTCCACGAAGGCTGTCTGGCCCTCGACCTTGATGTCGAAGACTCGAATTCCAGGAGCCGTCACTGCCGGGGCGATTTCCGCCAGGTGCAAACGAACGATGTACGGTCCGTTGGGAACACTGAGGCTATACAACAGGTCTGGGGGCCTAGGCGGATCGTTGCGCTCGACCTTGTAGAGCACCAGGTTTTGCGTCCCGAAGATGTACTCGGTGGTGGAGTACGTCCCGCCCGTATTGAACCCGAAGTCGGCCGTCCAAGTCTCGCCCTGGGGACCGATGTGGTTGGTGGTGCCACCACAGTTGATGCGGTAGCGCGAGTCGACGAAGAAGGTCTGCTCGTCGAACTGCCCGGCGTTGTCCGTGGCGCGCAGGACAAACTCAAAGAGCCCGAACTGTCCCGTGGGTGTCCAACTGAGCACGCCGGAGAGCGGATCGATGGTGGCCCCCAGGGGCCCCACTTCCATGCTGTACAGGGTCACGTCACCGACGCTTGCGTTGTGGTTCGTCGCGTTCAGGTCGTAGGAATACGGCACGGCTTCCGTGGCGACCTGCAAGGGCGTCGAGGTGATCACCGGCGCTCTGTCGATCATGCTCTGGGCCGGTCGACGAATGTGAATGCCTTCGATGCTCGGATCTCCAAGCACGTGATTGAACTGGATCGAAAGGGACGGACCGCTCGCGAAGGCTTGGATGGTGTGGACCAGGGCTGTGTCCAAAGCGCCCGACTGCGCAAAGGGATCCACCCCCGCCAACGCCACGTTGCCGTCGACGAGCACATCAAAGACGCGCTGACCTGCCCCCGTGATGGCGGCATCGGTTTCGGCAAAGTGCAGGTCGATCTCGTAGGTCTGGTAGCGACGGAGCGCAAAGTTGTAGATCAACTCGGGCCGCCCGGGCGCATCTTGGCGATCCGACTGATAGAGCGCATCGAGGTCCGTGTTGGCGATCGGGTTCAGGGTGCTTCCGACGCTTCCCGCATTGAATCCGAAGTCCGCGACCCAGTCGTTCCCCTGGGGATCGGTGTAGAGCGCTCCGCCGCAGTTGACCCGCAGCACGTCGAACTCTGCCAGGCCCGTCTGAGGGGTGCCTGGGGCGACAACTTGGGAGAGGGCCAAGGGGGACAACAAGCTCGCTGCCAGGATCGCTTTCAAACGTTTCTTCGTCTTCAAAGACAGCATGTCTTCCTCTCTCGATGCGTCATCCCTAGCCTTCGGACTCATGCCGAAAACCCGATAAGTCGGGCCCCTGGATGCCTGGGCCGCCCCCCCCTATGAATTGATTCTGTGGAGTGGAAAAACGGTCGTCAGACCGGTCACTCACCACAGAAGACTACTCTGATAACGATCCGACTGACGTAAAAGTTCCCTAGGGTCGCCAGATACGGCGCGAACTATACGTTTGAGTGGGGCCCCAGCCCAGATCCGAAGCAGGAGCCAATTGGCGGGTCCGGAGTCACGAATCCAGCCCGAGGAATCTCCCTCGCAGGCTGCGGGCACCTAGGGCGCCCCCACCCGCTGCGCGCGGAGCGTTCCTGGCGGCCAGGCGGTTCGCGGGAGCCGAGCGAACAGTCGCCCCTGGTCGGCCGAGCCTCGAGGGCCTAACTCGCGGCAGCAGGCTCCTCGATGTCCACCCGCGTCGAGTAGTAGGTCGTTCCATTGCCAAGGTCCGAAACCGCGGGGGAACTGAGCACGTTGATGCTGGTGCCCTCTGGAACGTCCGCCGGTCGTGGAAAGCCGTCCACGCGCACCGCTCCCACTGGGGTTCCCGGCTTGCCCTCCGCGGTCAAAGTGATGCGCCCGAAGTCGTTGTGCAAGGTCAACGCTTGTCCGTCTCGCCAACCACGGGCCTGCATCTCTTCCGGCGCCAAGTAGCAGCGGGGCGACGCGTTGCGCTTCGCGTGTCGCGCGTGGTTCAAGTAGGTCGTGTTGTGGGTGTGCTTGGAGGGCGCGCTGATCAGCCAGAACTCTCGATCTCCTCCGAGACCCTGGTCCGCGCACCAAGTCGCCATGGCCGGTTGTCCTGCGGCCCGCGCTTCCTCGCTGATGAGTTCAACCTTCCCGCTCGCCGTCCCCCAGGGTCGCCCTCGATGGGCTGGCGCTTGGTCCACTGGCGCTTCCATGACCGTCGGAACCCCCGACTTCAAAAGCTCGATCTGTTCCGCAGTCAGGTGATCCTCAGCGCGTCGGATCAACTCTTCGCAGATCGACTGCTCGCTGACGTCCCAGGTCGCGGGATCCAAATTCATGGCCTTGGCCAGAGTGGCGAAGGCGCGCAAGTTGGAACGCGGTCCTGCTGGCGGCGCCACCGCCTGGCGACCAAACTGAGCCGCGCGGTGTCCGTAGCTGACGTAGAGGTCCGAGTGCTCCACAAACATGGTCGCGGGCAAAACCACGTCCGCCAACTCCGCCGTGGCGCTCATGAACTGTTCATGCACGACGACGAAGAGATCCTCGCGCAAGAACCCGCGGCGAACCCGCCCACTGTCCGGGAGCGTCAACGCTGGGTTGTGGCCCCACACGAAAACCGCTTTGAAGCGTCCCTCCTCTAAGGCCGTGCCCAAGGCGACCTGGGCCAGCACCGGCGGTTCCGGCGACTTGCGCAAGGACTTGCCCGCGACGTAGTCCCCATCGAATTGAAAGACTCCCCCTGACTCGTAGTGCACTCGATCGGCCTTGCCGAGCACGGCCGCCAAAGAGCACAAAGCGCGCATCCCCATGGCCCCGTTCGTGCGCCGCGTCCAACCGGAACCGGTGCGCAGGAAGAGTCTCTGCGATTCGGCGAGAACGGAGCCGAGGTCGAGGATCGCATCGAGTTCGAGACCGCAGGCATCCGCGGCTTCTTGCAGGCTCGGTGCTTGACTCACGTGCTCTTCAAACTCCTGCGCACCGAGGCACTCGCCTTCGAGGAACTGCCGATCGGCTCGGTCGGTTTCGAAGGCATGGCGGGCGAGGGCTAAGGCCAGGATCGAGTCCGTACCCGGGCGCAAGATCAAGCCCTTGCCCCCCCAGCGCTCGACCGTTTCCATAGTCTCCGTGCGATAGATGTCGACGACCCGCAACTTGGCGCCAGCTTCCGCGCTGGTCTTCACGGAGGGCAGGAGGTGTTGAATCGTGCGCTTGACGTCACTGCCCCACATCACGATGGCATCGGCCCCCGCCGCTTCGCGCAAGTCGGGCCCGATCAAGGGCCCCAACACCGCGCTGTACCCGGCGCTGGATGTCGAATCGCAAACGCCCTCGTCGTGCAAAGTCGCGCCCAAGGCGTTCATCATGCGCATGGGGAACTTGCGTGCCACGAGTCCCATGGATCCGGCGTATTGCAAGGCGAGGATGTCCTCCCCAGCCAAGGGCGACACCTTCTCGGCAATCAACGCGGCAGCTTCTTCCCATGTTGCCTGGCGGAACCCTTCCCCCGCGCGAATCAAAGGGGAAAGCAAACGCTCTGAGCTCTTCACCAACTCGTGATAGGAGCTGGTCTTCGAACACAGAACTCCCCGTGAGTAGGGGTGCTCCGGGTTGCCCCGGACGCGAATCAATTGGCCCTGGTCATCGGTCTCCACCAACACACCGCAGGCGTCGGGGCAGTCGAGCGGACAGGTCGTTGGTGAGGTTGGCATGGCAACAGCATAGCGCGGCCGGATCCTTCCTTCTTCCCCCTAGCGCCCGCAGGCGGCCCCATCGGGTCCCCCTCAGCTGCAGCCCCGACGTCTCTTCAATTGAACAGCAAATGGCCCATCAGCCGATCCCGTGCTAGAATTCCCCAATTGCGCTATTCCCTCGTTTTCGGGCCCAGACCGGGCTTGGGGTGCTGCCAGGCCCCCAACCGCAACTGAAGTCCGCCTTCAGGCCCTTGCGGGGAACGATTCAATCCCAACGCGTGCCCCCCCCATGCTTTCCACATCAGGTCGTGTCCTTCTCGCTTTGGCCCTCACACTGCCCGCCGCGTGTTCCGAGGTCGAAGCCAACTACTCCCCCAACGTGGTGGTGATCGTGATCGACACCTTGCGTGCCGATGACCTGCCCCCCTACGGCGGCGATGCCGAAACGGCTCCCTTCATCGCCGAGTTGGCGAGCAGGAGCGTGGTCTTCCAGCACGCCTGGTCTGCGTCCTCCTGGACCGCCCCAGCCACCGCTTCGATCTTCACCTCGCGGCACCCGAATGAGCACGGGGTGGTCAACAACCTTCAACTGCAAAGCGACGTGCGCTTGCACGGAGTCGCCCACGAACTGAATCGCATCCCGAGCGCTTTGGAGACCCTGCCCGAATTCATGCAGAGTCGCGGCTACAAGACCTTCGGGGTCAGCGACAACATCAACGTCGATGAATCGATCGGCTTCGCCAGCGGCTTCGATCGCTTCCAGCGCATGGAGGGCTTCGCCAAGAGCGGCGCGCGGCGCGTCACGGATCAAGTGCTCTCCTGGAAAGAGGAGATGCTGTCCGGCGGCCCCTTCTTTCTCTACATGCACTACATGGACCCCCATGAGCCCTACGAGCGTCACGCCCAGTGGATCGCCGAAGGGGAACCGACCGTCGAGGACCGCGAGATGGATCGCGCTGCCTACCGCAGCGAGATTCGCAACGTCGACGAAAAACTGCGCGAGGTCTTCAGCAGCTTGAACCTTGACGACAACACGATCGTGATCTTCACGGCCGACCACGGACAGGAGTTCGGCGACCATGGGCACACGGGGCACAAGTGGACGCTTTACTCTGAACTGACAAACATTCCCCTGATGCTGCACGTGGGCGACGATGGTCCCCGCGGCCGCTCCCTGGCGAACGTCAGCAACATGGACATTCTGCCAACCTTGCGCGATCTCTTGAGTGCGCCCCCCTCCCCGCAGGACCGCGGCATTTCGCTGTTAGAGGTCTTGGACGAGCAAGAACGGGGCAACCGTGAGTTGCACGCCATGCGCACCAACACCCGCGGAGATGTGGTCAGGGAGATGCGTTCGGTGGTGCTCAACAAGTACAAACTGATCCTCAACGAGGACACGGGGCACAAACGTTTCTACAACCTGGAGCTCGATCCGGGTGAGCAAGAGAACATCGCCGGACAGAACCGCCACTTGGTCAATCGCATGCTGGGAATGATCGAGGCGCAAAAGCAACAGGCCAATCGGGAGCAGCTTTCCGAGACGGGTTCTATCCAGTTCGATCAGGACCAGGCAGACATTTTGAAAACCCTGGGCTACACCGGCGAGTGAGTTCGACGCGCCAACCATAGGGCCAACACGAGCAACGCGCTGCCGATCACCAAGGGCAGCGGCGCGGCACTCTCCCCGAAGACCGTGAGCGAGACGAGCACCGCCAGGGGCACCTTCACGTTGTTCATCACGGAGAGTGTTCCTTCGCTCACACGGGTGGCGCCCTGGTTCCAAAGATAGAAACCGAGACCCGAGGGCAAGAGTCCGAGGTAGAGCAGGGTGCGCGCCTGCTCGCTGCTCACCGTCAACGTGCTCCAATCCGTGGTGGCCGCGCAGACGGGCCCCACCAGCAGACACGCGCCGAGGTAGAGCAACCCGAAGAACGAGTGCGGGGCGCGTCCTTGCAACGTCGGTTCGATGCGTTTGTAGGCCAATTGTCCGAGGGCAAAGCAGAGGTTCGCCCCCTGCACGAGAGCAAAGCCCACCCAACTGCCTTGGTCGCCCTGGGTCTTCCACTGGATCACGCCCGCCCCAAGGCAAGCGAGGGCCGCTCCGGCCAAGGCCCGCGGGCGCGACCCGGCCTTGGAAAAGAGCACCACATAGATCGGCGTCAGAACCGTGTAGAGCGCGACCTCGTGGGCGGCCAAGTGCTTGTAGGCGGAGATGTACAGCACGTACATCAATCCGAATTGCACGGCCCCGATCCCCAGCAATCGGCGCGCGAGGGAGGCAGAAATTCCTCGCAGGCGCAGCCAAGGCAGGAACGCCACGAGCGAAATGGCGAGGCGCACCAGGGCCACAAAGTTCGCGTCAAGACCGACCAGCTGGCCCTTGATCAGCCCGAAGGAAAAGGCCCATAGCAGCGAAGTCAGGAGGAGGTAGCCCATCGGCGCGGGAGCATACGCTGCCCCCCCCACGGCCACCAAGAGTGCGTAGGATTTGCCCCGCAGGACGGTCGAATGCAGCCGTCAGCCTGCCCCGGGGACCCCCAGGACCTCCCCATTTGTGGGAATGGAGCGGGGCGGCGCCGGCCAGGGAGGGGAGCACCGCGGGCCCAGGGTCGGTCGGGCCCTGGGGGCCAAAGCTACGCTCCGCGCGCAAGAAGCGGCCCTAGGCGGCCCCCCAGGCCGGCCCCCTGTGGAGGGCCCAGGAGCGTCCTTTGCTCGCCCCGAGACGAGTCATGAACGCGCTTTGCTTCCCAGATTCCAGACCTGGGAGAGCCGCAGGCGAAGGACAATCGGACCGATAAGGCCTTCCCCGCCTGATTTTGGGCGCGCACCAGCCTCTTGCGACCGGAATGACCCAGGACAACTCAGCCCCCGCCCCGCCCAAGACGACGATCCTGGTCGTCGACGACAACCCGGACAACCTGCGGTTGCTCGTCAGCATTCTCTCCGCCCACGACTACCGCGTGTGCGTCGCCGTCAATGGAGTGCGGGCCCTCGAGGCGGTCGCCGCTGATCCGCCGGAGCTCATCCTACTCGACGTGCAAATGCCCGAGATGGACGGCTACGAAGTTTGCCGCCGGTTGAAGGCCGATTCCGAGACCCAGTCGATTCCCGTGGTCTTCGTCAGCGCCGGCGTCGGCAGCTTCAACCTCGTGCGTGCCTTCGAGTGCGGGGCCTGCGACTACCTACCAAAGCCGATCCAGGAGCGAGAGCTGCTGGCCCGGGTCGCAAACCACTTGAAGACCCGTGAGCTCCAGCGGCAGCTTGAGGAGCTGAATGAAACGCTGGAGGCCAAGGTCAATCAACGCACGAAGTCGCTGCAACGCAACAACGAGCTCCTGCGCGAAAAGAACGAGTTCCTCTTCCTGCTGCAGGAGGTCTCCTTCGCCACGAGTCGCTCCTCTCAACTGGAGTTCGCCATTCGAGACGTGGTCGAGTTGGTGTGCATCCACACCAAGTGGTCCGTGGGACACGTCTACCTTCCGGGCCTCGGCGATGACAAGCACCTGCAGTCCACCGGGCTATTGTACCGGGATGACCAGAACGCCTACGAGACTTGATGAACTGCGCCGCCAACCATCAAGCCGACGGAGGCCTGGTGGCCAAAGCCTGCGCCGATCAGCGCTTACGTTGGAATGATGACCTCGGCAACTCCAAGTGTGCGTTTGAGCAACTGGCCGCAGAGTCGGGCATGCGCTCCGCCGTGGCCGTCCCCGTACAGGTGCGCGACGAGGTGGCCGCTGTGCTCGAATTCTTCACCGTCGAACAGCGCCCCGCCAACGCGGGCCTCTCCTCGGTCTTGATCGACGTGGGAACCTTGGTCGGCCGCGTCATTGAACGACGCCGGGCCGAACAGGAACAAAACGTGCTCGAGACCCAGGTGCGAGCCTCCCAGAAGCTCGAGAGCTTGGGCATCTTGGCCGGCGGCATCGCCCACGACTTCAACAACATCCTGCAGTGCATTTTCGGGCATACGCAACTCTCCCTGATGAGCGTTCCCCGGGAGCACGAAGCCTACGAGGCCATGCTCGGCGTGGAAGAAGCTGCGGAGCACGCGCGCGAGTTGGTAACGCAAATCCTGGCCTTCAGCCGCAAGGCCCCGGGACACCGGGAAGCGTTGCGCATCGCGACAGTGCTGGACGACACGATCAAGCTGATGGGATCCTCCCTGTGCCCGTCGGTGACTCTGGTGACCGAGTACGATGCGTCGAGCGGCGTGGTGCTTGCGAATCCAACGCAAATCCAGCAGGTTCTGCTCAACCTGATCACCAACGCCTGCCACGCCATGAAGGACTCCGCGGGCATGCTGCGCATCGCCGCCAGCCCAGAGCTGATCGCCGCGGGCAGCCAAAGCGTGGAGTACAACTTGCCCCCGGGAACCTACGTCTGCATCGAGGTCACGGACACTGGCATCGGTATGGACGAAGCCACCCAGTCGCACCTGTTCGAGCCACTCTTCACCACCAAGCAGCCTGGCGAAGGAACCGGCTTGGGCTTGGCCACGGCCCTCGGCATCGTGAGCGGATGCTCGGGCGCGATCACCGTCGAGAGCCAGCTCGGCAATGGATCCACCTTTCGCGTCTTCCTGCCGGCCTGTGATCTTCCGGAGACCCAACCGGCGGAAAACAACACGGACGTGCAACCGGGCGTCGGCCGCATTCTGTTTGTCGATGACGCTCCAGAGTTGACCGAAATCGGCAAGCGCTCGCTCGAACGCATGGGGTACGTGGTGGACGCCTTCACCAACAGCCACCAAGCCTTGAAGGCTTTCCAGCAGGACTGCCAGCTGTACGACCTCGTGATTACCGACGCCATGATGCCGAGGATGACGGGCCAAGAACTCGCCCGCGAGATTCACAACCTCAATCCAGCCGTGCCTGTCATTCTGACCAGCGGAACGATCGGAGTCTACGAGAGCCAGTTGCGCAGCTTGGGAATCCAATCGTTCATGGCCAAACCCATGCAACTCAGAAGTCTCGGGGAAGAGGTCAAGCGCCTCATTCATCGCAAGGCGTCAGGCGTCCAGGTATGAGCGTGAGGACCGAAACCTGGCTCGCTCGCCTCTGCGCTGGCCGCATCAGTTGGGGCGCGACGCGCTGCTTCCTGCTCTTCAGCGCACTCGCGCTGGTGCTCACCCTCGGGTCCTGCGTCGCGAGCAAAGTGCTAACGGTTCGCCAGGCGAAAACGGTCTACGCCTACCGCTTCCTGAACGCCATCAAATGGGAGAATGACGAGGCCATCGAGACCTTTCGGGTGGGTGTTTGGGGCGACGCTAGCTTGGCCTCCGACCTCGAACTCAACTTGCCCAGCAGACTGGTTCGCGGCCGCCCGATCGAGGTCGTGCGCCTCGACAACTTGGAGCAGGCCCCCCACGTCCACATGTTGTTCGTTGCGGAGACTCTCAACGACCAGATCGAAGCGATCGCCACCGAAACTGCGAAGAGCAACACTCTGCTGGTGACCGAGAACTGCAAAGACCTGACCCGCGTCATGCTGAACATGGTGCCCAAACGGGGCCGTCTCGAGTTCGAGGTCAACCGGGTCAATCTACTCTACGAGGGCCTGAATCCAGGCCGGGAGTTGCTGAGGCTGGGTGGAACTGAACTCGATCGAGTTCAGGTCTACAAGGAAACAGAACAGGAGCTGCACCGGCTCAAGCGTCGGCTAGCGGCGCGCGAGTCAGAGGTCGAGAATCAGAAAGCGGCCATCCGCGATCAGGAGTTTGAGTTGGTTAGGCAGGGCGCCGAGCTGCAACAGTTTTCCGCCCAAATTGCAGGCGCCAGCCAAGAGTTGGCGGTCCTGACGGCGTCCCTCGATCTGACCGAGCAGAATCTGCGACGCAGCGATGCTCAAGTGCGCAAGAGTGAAGAGGACTTGGAGGCCACGAAGGTCGACGCCGCGGACTACCGCACCCAGTTGGCCTCCAATCGCAAGCGACTCGAGACTCAACAGATCGAGCTGGCGCACAACCGAGCCACGGAACCAGAGTTCGAATCGAGAATCGCGGAAGTGCGCGGCGAGCTCGGGGCCAATCGGCGCGAGGTCGAGGAACTCGGAAAACACATCTCCGACAACCTGGACAAGCTCGCAGAGCAAGAAGGCAGGCTCGCCGAACAGACCCTCACGCTGGCCAGCCAAGAACAAACCCTGCGGCTCAAGGAGCAGGAGATCCAGGAGAGTGGTGCGACCATCAAGAACCAGCGCGACGCCTTGCTCTTTGCCCTGCCCGCGCTGCTGCTCGGCAGTGTGCTGATTGTGGTGATCTGGGTGGGTTACCGGCAGAAGAAAAAAGCCGGGGCCTCGCTTGCCGCACAAAATTCGGAGCTTGGCATCGCCCGCGAGAAGGCCAACCAAGCGAACCAAGCCAAGGGCATCTTCCTGGCCTCCATGTCCCACGAACTGCGTACGCCATTGAACTCCGTGATCGGCTTCGCGCGCTTCTTGGAACGCAGCGAGAATCTCTCCGGGGACCAGATGCGTTCCTTGCAGACCATCGAACGCAGCGGCGAACACTTGCTCTCTCTGATCAATGATGTCTTGGAGATGTCCAAGGTCGACGCGGGCAAGGCCACCTTGAGCGAATCGGAATTCGCCCTGCGCAAGCAGCTCCAGTTGGTGCACGACATGTTCGATCTCAAAGCGCGCGAGAGCACCCTCGAGTTTCGCTTCGAGATCCAGTCGAGCGTGCCCCAATTCGTATTCGCTGACGAGCGCAAGCTGCGTCAGATCCTGATGAATCTGCTCAGCAACGCCTTCAAGATGACTCCTGCGGGCTCCATCAAAGTTCGAGTGCAGTTCGAGCCCCAAGCCGCTCAAGGCCCGCATGCCGGCGAACTCACGCTGACCGTCAGTGACTCTGGCCCCGGGATCGAGGAGCAGGACATGGAACTGATTTTCGAGGCCTTTGGCCAATCGGAAGCGGGCCGTTTCGCCCAGGAAGGCAGCGGGCTTGGACTTCCAATCAGTCGCCAGTTCGCGCGGCTGATGGGCGGTGATTTGACCCTTGGAAATCAATCAGGCAGCGGCAGCGAGTTTGAGTTGCGGATCCCGGTGACCGTTTCCAAGCGTGGTGTTCAAGTCGACTCCTGGAACGCAACACGCGTCGTCGGCTTGGCACCTGGACAAGCGCCCGTGCGCGTCCTGATCGTTGATGACGACGACGACAACCGCCATCTGATGGGCCAGTTGCTCGGCGCCATTGGATTCGAGACGGCACAAGCCAGCGGCGGCGCGCAGGCCCTCGAGTGCATCCAACAGTGGAAGCCGCGCTTGATCTGGCTCGACCTCCAAATGGAGGATGTGGACGGGCTGGAGGTCGCGAGACAATTGCGACAAGCCCAGGACGAGTGGTTCCAAACGGAGGACGGGCAACCCACTGCCAACCCGGTGGTGATCGCGCTTTCCGCAGCCTATGGGCCCGACGATGAACAGAAGCTGCTCGCAGCCGGTTGCGACGCGTGGCTGCGCAAGCCCTTCCAAGAGTCAGAGTTGTTCGAACTCTTCGAGCAGCACCTCGACCTGCGCTTCGAGCGCGAGAACGTCACCGAGCAGGCATCTCCATCCAGCGCTGCGATCCGCCAGGGGATCTGGCAACTGAGCGACTCTTGGCGCGAGCGGCTCGCGACCTGCGTCGTCCGCGGAGACACCTCGTCCATGCAGGATTTGATCGAGGAGATTCGTGCAGAGCACCCGGAGCTGCACGCGCAGCTGGCTCAGATCATCGACGAGTTCGCCTTCGACGAACTGCGCGAATTGCTCGCCGCTGAATCCTGAGGGTCGCGACTCGCCTTATGCGGCGAGGACCGACTCGACGGTTTCCACGAGTTGATCGCGTGTGAACGGTTTGAGCAAGGTCATGGAGGCTCCAACCGCCTTGGCCATGTCTAAGTAGGAACCGATGCCCGACATGGCGATCACTCGCAGTTTGGGTGCCACCCGGCGCAGGGCAGCCATGGTCTCGACCCCTTCCATGCCCGGCATGACGAGGTCGGTCAGGACGAGATCGAACTCTTGCTGTCCCACGATGTCCAGGGCCACTGAGCCATTGCTCGCGGACACGGTCGTGTAACCACTGTCCTCCAGCAATGCGCAGATCACCTCGCAAACCTCGGGCTCGTCTTCAATGACTAGAATGTGCTTCATCGGTTGATCGGCGCGGAGAACGGTTGAGAGAACCCTCCGGCACCTCACCCAACATCGGACCCCCGCTGGGCCCACTGGAGGGCATTTCCCTTCCGTCCTCCGATTCCTACCGAGCCCTAACTCAAAGACGCGATACCGCCCCGCAAACGGGTTGGCGCAACCGAATTCCAGTCAGGCCGACCCGGATGTTTCTTCTGATTTCCCGGCACCACGCCCCCTGTGAGCCCCACCTTACGAGCGCCCCAGACCCGCCCCCGAACTTGGCCGGAAGCTCGAAGGGGCCGCCTGCTGCAACCCAGCGACCGGGGCCTTCCAAGCAACGAAAGCGTAAGCCGCAAGGGAGTCGGCCGCTGCACGCTTCTGTCCCGGGGCGCGGCGGCCAGCTGACCATGACTTGCCGGCGATAGATGAGATCCCCCGCGAGCGACCCGCTCAGAAGAAACGGCAGGCCCTCCCCGCGCTGGAGTGCAAGGTCAGTTGAGTGCGACCGAGCCGTGGCCAAGGAAGGAATCGGCCGGTGGGAAGAGGAATGCCCGTGCCGATCGTGGCAGACTGTTCGGTCCCTGGTTTGCCGCGCCGGGATCGACTCCTATGAAGCCAACAGCAACGAAGACGATTTCCTTTCACTTGAATGGCGAGGCCGTGGAGACGAGTGCCGCGCCGGGCCGCTTGCTCTTGGACTACTTGCGACGGGACTTGCGCGCCGTCGGAACCAAGGAGGGTTGTCGCGAAGGGGACTGCGGGGCTTGCACGATCCTGTTTGGCAAGCACAACGCGCAAGGCGAGCTGATTTATCGCGCGGTGCCCTCCTGCATGTTGCTGATGGGGCACGCTCAAGGGGGATACGTGGTGACCATCGAGGGGCTGCGCGTGGGCAAGGGGCTCAACGGGGTTCAGCAGGCGGTGGTGGATTGCGGGGGCAGCCAATGCGGGTTCTGCACTCCCGGCTTCATCGTCAGCTTCACGGGGTTTGTTCTGAACGGCACCGAGTTCAGTGTGGAAGAGGCCACCCACGCCATCTCCGGCAACTTGTGTCGCTGCACAGGATACGTTTCCTTGGTGCGCGCTGCGGCGGCCTTGATTGGGGGTTTGCCCGACCTGCCGGAGCCCGGCCTGGAACGCAATCGGCGGCTGGTCGAGGCCCAGTTGCTGCCCGAGTTCTTTGGGCGCGAGGTTGCGCAGATGCCGGCGGAAGAGATCGGCGGCTTGCCATCCGAAGCGCCCTTCGTCGGCGGGGGGACGGACCTGATCGTTCAACGGGGTGAGGCGTTCAATCTCGAAGCGCCACGCTTCGCCCGGGACCTGTCGCGCAAGCCAGCCATCCGCGTGAAAGGCGACGAGCTCTGCCTTCCCGGAGAAACGACGTTCGAGGAGCTGCGCGAGTGCACTCTACTCGGCAAGTGGTGGCCCACAAGCCGAACCGACCTCGAACGCTTCGCCTCCCCCATCGTTCGCGAACGGGCCAGCCTGGCGGGCAACATCGCCAACGCTTCGCCGATCGCTGACGGCACGGCCATCTTCCTCGGGCTCGGGGCTGACCTTGTTCTGACCGGAGCTGGCGGAACGCGGCGCGTGGCCCTGGGCGACTTCTTTCACGGCTACAAGCAAACGGAACTGCAACCAGGCGAGCGCATCGCCAGCCTGCGCTTGCCGAAAGCGCAAACGGGCCATCGCTTTCACTTCGAAAAGATCTCCAAGCGCGAGTACCTCGACATCGCTTCGATCAACTCCGGCTTAGGCATTCAAGTGCGGGACGGAGTGATCGACGCCGTTCAGCTCTCGGCCGGAGGGGTGGCGCCCATTCCGCTCTTGATGCGGCAAACGGCTGCCTGCTTGATTGGCAAGCCAGTCAACGCTCAAACGGTTCTCGAGGCGGTTCCCGTTCTGGAAGCCGAGGCGACGCCGATCAGTGATGTACGCGGTTCCGCGGACTACAAACGCTTGGGACTGCGCCAGCTGTTCTTCGCTCACTTCTTGGCGCTCTTTCCGAATGAAGTCGACGAAGGTCAGCTGATGGAGGTGACGCGATGAGTCTTGACGCTGCCCGACACACCCGTGGTGAGTCCCTCTTTGTGGACGACTTGCCGCAACCTAGTGGACTCCTGCACGGAGCCGTTTTCAGTTCCCCAGTGGCTCACGGGCGACTGCTCTCCCTGGATCTGGATGCCGCTCAAAAGCATGCGGCGGTCCGGCGAATCTTCACGGCCAAGGACGTCCCCGGAGAGAATCAGATCGGCGCGATCATTCCGGATGAGCCGCTCTTCGCCGAAGGGCACGTGCATCACATCGGGCAACCCCTTGCCCTGGTGGTGGCGACGTCGCCGGAAGCAGCCCGGGAGGCCAGGGACTTGATCCGCGCTGAGATTGAAGAACTAGAGCCCGTGGTTTGCCCGCGGGAAGCTCACCGCCGCGAACAGTTCATCGTGCCCTCGCGCAGCTTGCGACTCGGCGACGAAGCGCAGCTCGCCGAAGCTTTCGCTAAGAGCGCGACCATCGTCGAAGGCCAAACGTCCACCGCGGGCCAAGAGCACCTGTACCTCGAAACCCAAGCCTCCATGGCCGTGCCCTTGGAAGGCGGACGCTTGCGCATCTACGCCGGCACCCAGGGCCCGACCGCCGTGCAGCGTGTCGCAGCGCGGGTGCTAGCTCTGCCCATGAGTGCCATTGAAGTGGAGGTCTTGCGACTCGGAGGAGCCTTCGGTGGCAAGGAAGATCAGGCCACCCCCTGGGCAACCTTCGCGGCCCTCGCGGCGCATTGCTTGGAGCAGCCCGTCAAGCTCGTGTTGCAGCGCTCGGAAGACATGTTGATGACCGGCAAGCGTCATCCCTACCAGTCCGATTGGCGCCTGGGTTTGGATCAAGAGGGCAAGATCCTGGCCTACGAGGCCACGCTCTTTCAAAACGCCGGAGCCTCCGCCGACTTGTCCCCGGCGATCCTCGAGCGCAGCCTGTTCCACGCGGCCAACTGCTACAAGATCCCGAATGCGCGTATCACCGCGCACTCTTGCCGCACCAATTTGACGCCCTTCACCGCCTTTCGTGGCTTCGGTGGTCCCCAGGGCATGTTCGTGATTGAGAGTGCCCTGGCGCGAGCAGCGGAGGTTTTGGGAGTCACGAAAGAACACTTGCAGTCCATCAATCTGCTGCAATCCGGGGACGTGACGCCCTATGGCCAAGAGATGCAAGGGTGCGTTTCCCGGCGCAGCTTTGAACAGACCGCACAACGCTTCGACTTGGCCGGCGCGCGGCGCGCAACTGTAGAGTTCAACGCAAAGAACAAACGCTTCAAGCGCGGGCTCGCGACCATGCCCATCTGCTTCGGCATCTCCTTCACGAACAAGATGATGAACCAAGCGGGCAGCCTGGTGCACATCTACTTGGATGGTAGCGTGCAGGTGGCCAGCGGCGCGGTGGAGATGGGTCAAGGGGTGACCGCCAAGCTGCGCAACATCGCAGCGCACACCTTGGGCTGCGATGTGAACTTGATCAGCATGGCGGCCACTTCGACGACCACCGTCGCCAACACATCCCCCACTGCAGCCAGCGCCGGCGCGGACTTGAACGGCATGGCAGTGCGCATCGCCTGCACGCAGTTGCGCGAGCGCTTGGACGCCCTCGAACGGGGCCTGCCCTGGAAGGAGCTGATCAATCACGCGCACCAGGAGCGTGTGCACCTGTCCTCCGCGGCGCACTACGCGACACCGAACATCCACTACGACAAGGACGCGGAATGGGGCGCGCCCTTCGCCTACCACGTGTACGGCAGCTCCATCACGCGAGTCACCGTGGATTGCCTGTTGGGAACGTACAAGATCGACTCGGTGGAGATCGTGCACGATGCGGGCAAGAGTTTGGCGCCCCTCATCGATCGCGGGCAAGTGGAAGGCGGTCTGGCCCAAGGCATCGGATGGTTGACGGTCGAAGACTTGGCCTACAGCGACGACGGGCGCCTGCTCTCCCACAACCTCGCCACCTACAAGGCGCCGGACATCTACTCCGCCCCAGTCAAGATCGAGGTGGAGTTCCTCGAACACGACGAGTCGCCCTGCGCGGTGCTCGGGTCCAAAGGCATCGGCGAGCCTCCGTTGATGTACGGCATCGGCGCCTTCTTCGCGATCCGTGACGCGGCCCGGGCCTTCCGGCCTGTCGAGCGTTCCGGCGCTGAGGACCTGCTGTGCGCGCCGCTGACCCCCGAGCGTTTGCTGATGTACTTGCACGGCAATCGGTAGGGACAGGCGCGCTCCGCGTTGCAGCGAGCCGCCGCCGTGCTATGTTCCTGGCGTCGTGAGTGACTCAGCAAAGATTCCGCGCGTGCCCCTCGGCCCGGTGATGTGGTGCTTCCTAGCCGCCGCGTTGTTTGGAGCCTCCGTGCCAGCTTCCAAACTTCTGCTTGCGGGCATGGGCCCTTTGGCCTTGGCGGGGCTTTTGTATTTGGGCGCGGCCCTGGCCGCCTTGCCCTTCTCCTTTCGCGGCGGTTCCAAGGAGTTAGCGCGCAAGACCCCGAACATCCTGATGCTGCTCGGCGCCATTCTCTTCGGAGGTGGTTTGGGTCCCGTCCTGGCTCTCTTGGGTTTGCAAAGAGCACCGGCTGCCTCCGTCTCCCTGTGGTTTAACTTGGAAACGGTGGCGACGGCCCTGCTCGCCTGGGCGTTCTTTCGCGAGCACTTGGACGGCCGCACTTGGCTCGCGGTGCTTTTGGCGGTCGCCGCGGGTGTCGTGCTCGCTTCCCCGTCCGGATTTCAGTTCGCACCGGCGGCGGGCTTCGTGGCCCTCGCATGTGTTTGCTGGGGCTTGGACAACAACCTCACCGCCCTGGTGGATGGCTTCACGCCGGCCCAAACAACTCTGGCGAAGGGAGTCGGCGCAGGCACGGTGAACTTGACCCTGGCCTACTTTTTGGAACCCTTGGACCTCGCCCTTGGGGACGTTCTCGGGGCGCTGATCGTGGGCGCCTTCGGCTACGGGCTCTCCATCCAACTCTACATATTGGGCGCGCAAAACCTGGGGGCCACCCGCTCCCAAGTGCTCTTCTCCACGGCGCCCTTCCTCGGCGGTATCCTGGCTTGGACCGTTCTGGGGGAAGCCGTGATGCCCGCGCAATTGGTCGCCATCGCTGTCCTGATCCCCGCACTCTGGTTGTTGCTGCGCGCAAACCACGAGCATCGGCACAAGCACGAGCCCCAATCCCACACTCACAGCCATCGACATGATGACGGTCACCACGGACACCGCCACCCGGGTGAAGCGGCCGACCTGCGGCACACCCACGAACATCACCATCCCGAGCTGGCCCACGCCCACGCGCACGTTCCCGACTTGCATCACCGGCACGAGCACGGCCATGAGCAGCCGTCCTAAGCACTCGCGGTCCCGCTAGCCTAGCCAGCCTCACCGACGGCCAATCCCCGCCAAGCCTGCCCCGGCCCACTTCCTTCAAACACAGCAAGAGCCCCCTGCAGCAAACCGTGCAGGGGGCTCTTTCTTTCCGCTTTGAAAGCGAATTCACGCGGTCCCTCTCCCTCGGAGGCCCCCGCCGTTTCGACTTAGAACCAGTCGAACTGGACCGCCTCGCTGGCGGCGAAACGGGCCCCGCTGCCGTTGTCCAAGACGAACCACTGTCCGTACAAGCTCGTGCCGATCGCTGCCGAGCTTGTGGGCACTGGCACCGTCACCGATCCGTGTCCATTGCCCGGGCCAACACCGTCCAAGGAAGGGATTCGTCGCAGGCTCACGTTCGACAAGAGGTCCACATGGAAGGTCGTGCCGGTGATCGGTGTGCCAGCGAAGTCTTGACCCGAGGTCAAGCAGAAGATCGCCATGCGCCCGCCAAAGCCGTTGTCGATGGCCACGGTCATCTCGTCTCCGCCGACCAGGGGCGGCTCGATCGCGTAGGCATTGGGAACGTGTCCATCCGTGCCGGGAGTGCCGCCCCCGTAGAACGAAGGAACCCGTGCGGACTCGGCGTAAAGCGTCGGGCGGTCAAAGGGCGCCAAACCGTCGCGCACGCGGGTGTCGGTCAAGGGCCGCTTAAGGAAGGCCACCAGGGCCGCCTTCTGTTGCGGGTTCAAGCCGATGGGCGCCACGGCCGGTGCTTTGTTGGGCGCGTCGAAATCACCACCGCGATCGTAGAAGTCGACCACGTCCTCGAGGGTCGCAAAGCGCCCGTTGTGGAAGAATGGCCCACGCAGTTCCACGTTGCGCAGGGTCGGCGTCTTCATGGCCCCGCGATTGGCGTTCAAGCCGTCCACCTCGAAGCGTCCGAGGTCTTCGAAGCGCGGACGGACACCGGTGTAGTGAAAGTCGTTGTCCGATTGCACAGGACCGTTGTGACAAACAATGCAACGGCCCTGTCCAGTGAAGATCTGGAACCCCTGACGCTCTTGGTTCGTTAGCGCGTTCGGGTTTTGGGGCGGAGCGCCAGGAGGCGCGTTGCCGATGAAGTCATCGAAGGGCGCGGTCGCTCCAATCAAGGTCCGCTCGTACGTCGCAACTGCCATGCAGATGCGGGCAGCTGTGACCTCGTTGCTGCCAAACGCATCGTTGAACAGCTGGGGGTACGTGCGGCCATTGACGAAGTTCGCCAAGGGCGCGGGCAGGTCGGAAGCCAGGCCCAAGGGCGTTGCGGCTTGAATGCGCGCGACAATTCCGGGCCAGTCGGAGCCAATGTGCCCCATCTCCACGTCCGAAACGGGGGGACCTGCGACCTGGCTCTCCAGAGCAGCCCGGGTGTTCAACAGGGGAACGCCCGTGATCGGATCCATGAAGACCTCTTCCGCGCGACCGTCCCAGAACTGGAAGAGTGGTGAGTAGGCCGCGTTGACCATGGTCGGCGCCTTGCGCCCCGTCACTTGGGGCCGGAAGCCGAACTGCGCCGAGAAGCTGTAGAGCCCGTCGGCCTCAGCCAGCGGAACTCCCGGGGACGCGACGATGTCGTCGTCATTGCCGAAGATCCCATCGGGACCCGGGTTCGTGGTACCGGCTCCAAAGACGCTGCGCGGATCGCTGCCACCGGCGGTCGGAATGTGGCAGGTGCCACAGGCGGTGGTCCCGCTAGCGGAAAGTTGCTCATCCCAAAACAGCGCCTTGCCCAACAGGGTCTTGTTGACTGTGATCGGGTTGCCGGGGGGGGCTGGAGGAGGGGGCGGTGCACTTTGCGCAAGGGCCTGACCCAGGTGGGCACTCAAGCTCAGAACGAGCACGCTGGTCAGGGGTTTCTTGAAAGTCCTCATCGGGTGGATTGTCTCCGTATGAAATTCGGCGGTTGTCGGTGGAAGGCAGCTGGGGTCCGCGTCTTCCCAAGTGAACCCCACCAAAGGCCCGAAAGTGCCGTTCAATTGCCCCTCAGGAGCAGATGGTGCGAGACCTGTTGTCAGTGGGAGCCCCGGCTGGTGCGTGTCCGCCGAATCACGGGCGCGAACAAATCCCCGAGCATTTCAAGGAGCATTGCTGAAGATCCCCATCGAGTCCCCCCGAATCGGATATGCTTTCGGCCCCCAAACGCCTCTGATACCCCGATCCTTTAGAACTTCCCATGGCCACCGACTCCGGTTTAGCTGGACGCGCTCGTCTGCAGCGTCCGGGCGCGCGCATCGCATTTGTGGTGTCGACGTTTCACCACGATCTGACCTCGGCCATGATGAAGTCGGCCCAGCGTGAGCTCGCGGCCTCGGGTGTCCAAGAGCAGGACATGTTGGAAGCCTTAGTCCCTGGAGCCTTCGAGTTGCCCCTCGTGGCCCGACGCTTCGCACGCCGCAAAGACATCGATGCCGTGATCTGTTTGGGACTCGTTCTGAAAGGCGAGACGACCCACGATCTGTATGTCTCCCAAGGAACAACGATCGGAATCCAAGAGGTCATGTTGGAAACCGACAAGCCGGTGCTCTTCGGCGTGCTGACCTGCAACAACCTCGAACAAGCCCGCGCCCGGGCCCTCGCACCGGAAGACGGTGGCGAGCAGGACAAGGGCCGCGAGTTGGCCATGGCGGCCTTGATGGTGCTGGCTGCCCTCGACGCCGCGGATGAACCTCTCACCGAGCGCGAGCTCGGCTTTTAATTGACACCACGTAGGATCCCCCCCACCTATCTATCCCTCCCGTGAAGAAACGTACTCGAGCGCGCGAACTCGCCCTCCAATTCCTCTATCAGGCCGACCTGGTCAACAAACCCCTGACCGAATCCGACGACTTCCTGCGTGAAGAAGAGCGCGATCCGGAGACCCGGCGCTTCGCCCAACGTCTGATCGACGGAACTCTCGAGGAGCGCGACGCCATCGATGTGGTGATCCAGGACGTGGCGCAGAACTGGAACATCTCGCGCATGGCCGTGGTCGATCGCAATGTGTTGCGCTTGGCAACCTACGAGCTCTTGAACTGCGATGACATTCCCCCGAAGGTCGCCATCAACGAGGCCATCGAGATCGGCAAGCGCTACTCAACGCAAAACTCGGGAGCTTTCATCAACGGCATCCTCGACCGCATCATGAACCGCCACGGCAAGGGCGAGCAGAAGGCGAAGATTGCGGGGGCCCCGGACGCGGAGACGGAGGCGTAAGCAGTGGGACTCTTCGATCGGCTCAAGCAGCGGCTCACCAAAACCCGGGCGGCGATCTCAGACGGCATCTCCTCGATCTTCCGCGGCGGACGCAAGATCGATGGCGCGCTCTTGGACGAGCTCGAAGAGCTGCTGTACACCTCGGACCTGGGACCCGTCGCCACGGACATCTCCGCGGAACTCGCGCGCATGCACAAGCGCGGTGAGATCAAGGGCGAGGAAGACGTGCGCTTGAAACTGCGCGAGATTCTGATTGGCAAGCTCGATCAGGCGCCGAGCACCCTGACCTTTGACGCGAAGCCCACGGTGCTTTTGATCGTGGGCGTCAACGGCTCGGGCAAGACCACATCCATCGCCAAACTCGCCCACCGTTTCCTGGGGGAAGGTCGCAGCGTGTTGCTCGGCGCGGGCGACACCTTCCGCGCGGCCGCCGCGGACCAACTCGAAGCCTGGGCCAGTCGCAGCGGCGCGGAGATCGTGCGCAGCCACCAGGACAACGCAGACCCCGCCGCCGTGGCATTCGACAGCGTCAGCGCTGCCGTGGCCCGCAAGAAGGACGTGGCGATCATCGACACGGCGGGACGCTTGCACACCCAGAAGAACCTGATGTCCGAGCTCGAAAAAGTCAGCCGGGTGATTCAAAAGGTCGTGCCGGACGCTCCCCACGAAACCTGGCTTGTGTTGGACGGTACCAACGGTCAGAACGCCATCAACCAGGCCAAGGAATTCACCCAAGCGGTGAAGGTCACGGGCCTGATCATCGCCAAGCTCGACGGCACCGCGCGCGGCGGCGCGATCTTCGGCATCAAAGAGGCCCTGGGTTTGCCGGTGCGCTACATCGGCACGGGTGAATCCATGGAATTGCTCGAGCCTTTTGAGCCCGAAGCGTTCGTGGACGCAATCCTCGGGAAGACCTTGGCTTGAGCCTCGTCTGGGTAGGCACTCATGAGCGAATCTGATCCGACCTTGAGCCCGGCCCAGCGTTCGCTGCCCTGGCTCTTGCTATTGCCCCTGTTCCTGCTCGCCTGGCCAGCCCCTAGCTTGTTCGGCGGAGATCCGTTGACGACGGAACTGTCGGCCCTGGGCGTTGCCAGCATCGGCTTGATCCCCTTGGCTCTCTGGTTTCTGTGGCAACGCCCACGGCCCAGCCGCGGTTCGACGCTCCTCTTCATCGCGCTTTTCCTGCCGGCGAATTTCGGAACTCAAACGGACAGCCTGGAGCTCGATCGCGGGCTGCTCACCTTCTTGATGTGCTTCCTCGTGGCCAACGGGGCGGCGCACTTGAGCAGCCAAGGTCGTGAGCTCATCGTGCGCGCAGCCGCCGCGCTCTCGATCTTGCTCTTGCTCCCGGGCCTCGTGGACCGCGCCAGTGGTTGGGGCGGGGTGCTCGGCAATTCGGGCGAGTTGTCCGGAGCCGCCTTGCCTGGTGCCCTGTGTGGCGCCCTGCTTTGGACGCGCTCGGCCGGCAAGTGGCAGTGGCTCGGCATGACCGCCGTCGGACTCTTCCTGATGCACGCGGTGCTGGCGCCGGTGATTGCGGGACTCGTGGCCGTGGTCGTGGTGTTGCCGATCGCGGTGCTCTTGATGCGCGGCGCCGGGCCCAGCTTCCTGATGAAGTCCCTGGGCCTCTTGCTGTTGGCCTTCGTCGGCTTCGCTTGGATCACCTGGGGCAGCACGTCGCAGCCGGAACAGTCGCCCCAAGAGAGCGCTGTGATCGAAGCGCCCGACAACTTCGGTGGCTTTGAAGTGCGCCGCCGCATCTGGGCCAGCTCCGTGGCGCTCTTCATGGAAAACCCCATGCTCGGCACGGGCCTCGGGCAGTTCTCCGCCCGCTTCCCCGCCGTCCGGGATGCGACCGAGCGCGAGCTCTCCAACCACAACCACACGGCCAGCTGGACCACGGAGGTCGAGCACCCCCACAACGATTGGCTCTTGCCTTGGGTGGAAGGCGGGGCAATTTCGGGCATCGCTTGGTGGGTGTTGATCTACATCATCTTGCAAGCGGGAACCCGCGCCTTGGGCCGATCGCAAACGACCCAGGCCGCCATGGGCGCCGCCACGCTGGGAAGCTTGCTCGCCGCGGGACTCAACGCGCCACTGCTCTACAATCCGACCGCGTCGATCGCCATGTTCATCCTGTTCGGCGCGCTCTTGGGTCCTGGCAAACCGGTGCCGCCGGAGTTGAAGAATCGCGCGCCCTTTGGCCCGCTCTTGACGGTCGGCATGGTCTTGTTGCTTTTGCTCAACATCCCGCGCGCCTATGGAATGGTGCAGCACGGAGCGGCCTTGGCTGAGATGGCGAAGGCCACCACCGAGACGGAACGACAGGACGCGATCCTGAAGGCTGCCGAGTTGCTCGAGGACTCAGTCAGCGCCCGTTCACTGGCAGCGCGGGTGCTGGAGCGGCGTGACGGCGACCTGGATGGAGCCCTGGCTCACTGGGATCGTGTGTTGCAATTGCGGCCCCTGCGCTTTAACGCGTGGATGCAAAGTGGTGTGTTGCACGCGCGCAAGGGCGAGCACGACTTGGCGCAGGCGGCCTTTGACCAAGCCGTCCAACTGGACCCCACGCACCCCGCGCTGCTGCGCAACCGGGTTCGCTTGTTCGTCGAGTCCGATGAACTGGAGCACGGACTGAAGGAGTTCGAACGCCTGGTGGAGCTCGGACAGTTCGATGCCACCTGGCTGATGGAGCTGGGCTGCGAAGAGATCCTGCGTGGACAAATCGAAGCCGGACAAACCTTGCTGGCCCGCGCCGACAAGCGCTTTGACATCTCCATTGCAGAAGAAGCCTATGCCTTGGAAGCCAGCTATCGAGCCAATGCCTCGTCCTTGGCCGCGGATGGTTTCAAGACCTTGGCGAACATCCTGTGGGCCCGCTCCCATGGAACCGAAAGCCGCTGGGCGGATGCTAAGCGTTCCTACTTTCAGGCTCTGCGCATTCAACGGGACTACGTCAAGCCGGCTGGTGCCATCAGCACGCGGGTGGAACACGCTTGCGCCATTTGGATGAAGGGCGATCGCGAGGAAGCAGCCCAGGGGATCGACGACATCGATCTCGCTGGACTGAACGTCGCCGAGTTCCCGGAGTGGTGCCGCGAACCGGTGTTCGGGATGATCGAGAGTCGCTCGCGGGAGTGACCGGGCACGCGGCAGTCGCGGCTGCCGCCGGAAAACGGGCTGGGCGAGGTCGAGCCGGCGCTACTTGGTGATCCTCCAATCGGTCTCCAGAACGGACCGATCCAAGAGCACGCTCCAGGTGAGGTTCCACCACTGGCCGCTGCCGTCGGGAATACTGGCCGCGAAGCGCAACTCCCCGAATGCCCCGCCCATGTCCGGTCCCCAGGTGATCTCGTGCTTGATGGCGGTAGATTCGAGCCGAGCTTCCCCTTGAATTGGCACGACCCGGGCATTCCGGCCGTGTAGCTCGATACTTGCAATACCTCCTTCCCGGATCAACTCGACCCTGTACTGCCCAGCGGGTGCGTGCGCCCACTGCTGAATGTCCAGTGAGGTTCCGAAGGAACCGGCAAACAAGGTCCCGCTCGAGTTCGGGACAAGACTCGTCACGACTTTGTTCGGGAGGAAGGACACCAGGTCGTAGTGAGTCAGGACTCGAGAGGCCCCGCCCGAGCTGCTTGCGGGACCTGCTCCGCCCTCGCGCAACTGCTCGTGCCAACGATCGATCGCCAGGATTCGTTCTGGGTCGTAGTCCACTCCAGACTCGCGCAACTTGCTGAAGTCCGCATTTCGCAGTCTTCCTGTGGCCCTATCCAGTCCAGGCTGCGGGGAAGCGACGCAGCGGAATCCCACGTCATGGCGATGCTCTCCCGCATCCATGGTCTGGCGCAGACCCGCGTGGGCGAAGATCCCGGGCATGGCGAAGGAACCGCCACGCACGACCCTCAGCTCCGACGGCTCGGGGTCCTCCTCCGATGCTTTCTTCTGCTTGCGAAGCGCTTCGTAGGACACCGCAGAGGAACCTGTCCACTCGGCCACGTTCCCGAAGAGATCGAGGATGTCGTTCTTGCTCTGCCTGTCATCCGAAGTTCCCACCAGACCGGGCTTGGTCGGTGCCAGGTGCGGGTCGAAGGAGAAGGCAACGTCCTCCGCCCCCGGCTTCTGCCCTCCGGCATAGTCCCAACCCCGCTTGCCGCGGGCAGCCCGCTCCCACTCGAACTCGGTGGGCAAGCGCATGCCGAGCCAATACGCAAAGTCCTCCGCATCCTCTTGGCTCACGCCCGTCACGGGCAGACCCATCAACTGCGACGGAAGCTCCCAACCCAGCTCCAAACCGGCCCGCGCATTTCGCATGGCTGTGAGGAACCCATGGGCGAGCCATTCAGTGGGTGCCCGGATCCGGTAGCTTCGAGATGCCATGAATTCCAGGTACTGCTCGTGGGTCACTTCCGTGCGCATCATGTAGAAGCTGTCGACTTCGACCTTAAGATTGGGCGTGGAGATTGCTGGATCCAAACCCGCCACTCCGAAGGCGGCTCCTTGGGCTCCGAGGGACGCGAGTTCCCGCCCGAGCTTGCGCGCCTCGAGGGACGACAAGCCGACCTGCACCTTCATCTCGGGAAGGAGAATCAAGTCAGTGGGCATCCCGACCTTCCTCCGGCTCACGTGCCGCGCAGTTGCATGCGAAGACTCGGCGGGATCAGTCTTGCCTTCCAGCGCAACTTCGTTCAAGTGCTCCCGGCTGTCGCTCCGAGGGCTTTCCTTTGAGTCCCTCTGAGTCGCTCGGGACGCTTGCCCGAGGGAGACAGACAACAGGGGAACCTGGCGCCGATTGTTGCTGTGGGGCTTCTGTTCCGCCGCGCTCAATTGCGTCCTCGGCCCTGCTCCCGAAGGGAACTCCAAAGCCGCCCAAGTCACGCCCCCCGCAAGACTGAGCATTCCCGCCGCGGCCGTTCCTTTCCAAAGCCAGCTCTTCTGCGGAAGCGCGTAGAGCAACACGATGCTGCCCATCCAAACCGAACGGTCGCCCCCGTGGGTTTGATCGAGCAACACGCGCAAGCGCTCCAGCCCGCGGGCCAGTCGCGTCTTCACGGTTTCCACGGGAACCTGCAGGCGACGGGCGATCTCCCGGGGCGGCACGTCATCAAAGAAACGCAAGAGCACGGTCTCGCGATAGGGCTCGGGCAAGCGCATGACGCAGTCCGCCACTTCCTGTTGGATGGCCGCGCGCTCGACCACTTCCCCGGTGGAGGGCAAGGACTCGCCGCGACTGGCCCACTGCTCTCGCCGCTTGCGATTGCGTTCTTCCCGTGCTTTGGAACGGGCTCGATTGCGCATGACCGTCGCGAGCCAACCGCGCAACCCGGCGTCCTTGGCCGGTTGAGTTCGCATGGCCGCGATCCAAGTCTCTTGCACTAGGTCGTCGGCGAGCCCCTGATCCTTCACGAGCGACAAGGCCAAGCGCCCCAGCCACGCGCGTTGGGCGAACAGTTCCCTGGCAAACTCAGATCCTGCTATTTCAGACATACGGAGGACACTCCCCCGGGAGCGCATCGAGTTCAGCTTAGCGCACTTTTTTTGCAGGACCTCCCCAGAAGGGGTTTTGGCGGCGATCGATCACGCTGGCTGGAGCTTCTTGGAGAAGACGAGGCCCAACAAGAAGAGCAGCAACCCGGCCGCGCCCAAGGCGAGCCCTCGACCCCAGGATTCGGGCTGGTACTCGAAGCGCAGTTCATGCTTCCCGGGGTTTAGGAACACGCCTCGAAAAATTGAATTCACCCGCAGGATCGGTGTCTGCGTTCCGTTCACCCAAAGCTTCCAGCCGGGGAAGTGCTGCTCCGTTGAAACGAAGAGCCCTTCTCCATCGAGTTCGACTTCGAAGCGCAGTCTCTCCGGCGCGCGCTCGAGCTCACGGACCGTGCTCGTTTCGAAGGGCTGCTCGAGTCCCAGGGCAAAGCTGTTGCCAAGGAACGCCATCCTTGCGGGATCAAAGCCAGCGGGCTTTGCAAGCACTTCGCTCAAGAGCACAACTTCGGGCACGCAGAAGCTGCGCGGCAGGGGCTGCTCGCACTCGTAAACGAACAGTTCGGTTTGCGTGGGTGCAAGTTCAGGCCCGGCCACCAAACGCCAGCCGGGGAGTTGGCGCTGCACGTGAGAGAGCAAGAGCTCCACCCCAAACAAGCGGAAGCCAGGGCTCTGCATGTCGAAGCCGTCCACATTCCAATGCAGGAGCGGATTGCGACCAGGCTTCAAAGCGTGCATGCGGAACCCATCGAAGGACGCCACATCCAGCGCATCGTAGCCACCGATGGTCGTGAGCCCAGCGAGCAGGGCCGTGTTGCCCGGCAGGATGCCCGGGTCGGCAACGAAGCGCCCACCCGGGTAGGCGTCCGCCAGGAAGCGTTCCGTCGCGGACTCCGTCGGGTGCGCCTCGAGTGGCACCGTCGGGTTCCAGCTGTGCGTGAGCAAAAGCCCTTGGCCACAAACGAGAGCGATGAACAACTTGCGCGTGGGGCGCTTGTGCGCGACCAAGAGCGCCAAGAGTGAAACGCCAGCGAAGCCTATGCCCCATTTGCTTAGGGGGCCCTCGGCCGGGTAGATCAATAGGCACGGGTAGCGCTGTCCCAGGAGCTCTCCCCCACGCTCGAACTCCAAACGCAAGCGCCAACGTCCGGGACCCAGGCCCGCGAGGTCCAACTCACCGAAGTCAAAGCGAACGGATCCGGAGTCGTCAGGCTCCGCGAGTCGTGCGTGGGCCACGAAGTCCGACAGTTCAACGAGCGCGTCCTCGTGTCCTAACTTCTCAAATCGAAGGCGAACGGAATCCGCCCGCAAGCCCCCGTGGATGACGCCTTGCAGGGATCCGGAACCCGACTCCGAACCAGCGTCCGGCAACTGCTCGTAGACCACGACCGTGTTCTGCCGGTCGAGGGCAAGGGTCTGCGGAGGTTTCGCGTGGGCGACCGAAAAGTAGACGGACAGCACGCAGCACAGGGCCAAGCCGATCAACACCACCCGGTGGGCCGCCGCCTTGCCGAATTGCAAGCCGAAGCCCGCCAGCAAGGAAACCGCCAAGGCCGCAACACAGGCCGCACGCGCCGGCGCAGCGAGCCCCACCAGGGGAAGCCAACGCCAAAGGTCGACGATGCCCGGCACGGAAGTCGCCATGGCCAAAGCGAGGGGCGCGAGCAGCAGCAAGCTTCGCGGGCGGCCCTTCTCCCGATCGCTGTCGAGCAACGCACTCAAGGCCAAGGCCAGGATCGGGAAGGCGATGAAACTGCTGCCGCGCTCGATCGAAGTCAGCTGATTCAAGCCCGGTTCAAACTCAGCGCCGAAGCGCGACAGGGCTCCGAGCAAACCCCAGAGGTTCACACCGAGCAGGACGCTTCCCACGCCTTTGAACAGCCGAGCGCTGCCTCGGTCTTGTTCCTTTCTCCAGGCGCGATGAAAACTCAGGAACAGCACGATTGCGAGCAGGCTGTACCAGTGGACCTCTCCGCGCAAACTCGGCGCCAACTTGTGGGCCACCAAGGCCCCGGAGTTCGACAAGTACTCGAGGAACGGAACCAGGCTGGGCGCGCTCATCAGGACGCCCGTGAGCATCGCACCCAAGGCGAGACGCAGCCGTCTTGCCTCGCCAACCAACAAACGCAAACACCACAGTCCTCCACAAAGCCCAGTGAAGAACGCGACCTCCGGATGACCACCGTAGATCGCAAGGGCCAAGGAAACGCTCGTCGTTACCCAACCAGCCATCAACCGCCGACTGGAACGCAGGGTCTCAATGCCGAAGAGCAGCCAAGGCAAGCAGGGGGTCACGTGGGACAAACTGAACCCGAGCCAGAGCACCACGCTTCCCGAGAGCGAGTAGCCCACGGCCGCCAAACTGCTGGCGGAACTGCCAAGCCCCATGCTGCGTGCCAAGAGATAGGTGCCCAGTGCCGCCGCCGCGATGCGCAAGAGCGCCAACCACGCGAAGCCCCGATCAAACCACTCTTGGCCACCGAGAGCATCCAACACCACGAGCGCTGCAACCTGCGGATCCAACACGCCCCACTGGGGATTCGCAAGCAGCGGCACCCCCGCGTACAGGTCGGGATTCCACAGGGGCAAATCCCCCTGCAACCAACGCTCGGAGACCCTGCGATAGTGCGGGTAGAACGCCACGCCGGAGTCGGAGAGTTGCGCGTTCTGGGGAGCCGACGTTGCGTGCCAAGGCGCCTGCACACTGGCGGTGTCCGTGGCCAGGTAGATCGTGTCCCCATCCCAAAGTGCGCGGCCCACAGCAAGGGCCCCCAGCAGAAGGGCACCGATCAAGGCCAGCCAAAACTCCCCAGGGCAGAGCTTGGATTCGTTGGGATTCGCTTCGAGCACAGTGCAAGGTCTACCGCCTCGCGGAGTGGGATGCGAGACCGCATCCTTCATTGAAGAAGTTCAAGCCCGTGATCCTCGCTCGCTCCGCCCCCAATAGTTAGCCTGCATCCGCGCCCTTGGCTGTCCCCCAGCGCGCACCCCGTGACCTATGAAATCGCCGAACCTAGATCTCAGCCTGGTGATGCCCGTCTACAACGAGGCCCATTTGATCGGTGAATCGGTTCGCTGCCTGGTGGCCTTCGCGCAGGAGCTAGAGCTCAGCTTCGAACTGATTGTCGTCAACGATGGATCCAACGACGGATCCGGGTTGGCCTTGGCGGGTCTGCAGCGCAAGGAGCCTCGGCTGCAGGTGATCGAGCTACTAGTCAACGAAGGCAAAGGCAGTGCTTTGCAGCGGGGTGTCCTGGCCGCCCAAGGCAAAGTGGTCGCCACCCTGGACGTGGACCTCTCCACCAACCTCGAGGCTTTGCCGCGCGCCCTGCAGGCCATCGCCAAGGGTGCGAGCATGGTGATCGGGAACCGCCGCGATCCGGCCTCCGAGGTTCAAACTCGACAGCCCTGGCTGCGCGCGCTGTTCGGGACCCTCTTCAACAGCATGGCGCGCCTGCTGGTTTGGCCCGCCATCGGGGACTTCACCTGTGGCTTCAAGGTCTATCGACTGGCCGCGGCTCGCGAGCTCTTCGAGAGCCTCAACATCGCCCGCTGGGTCTTCGATGTGGAGCTCCTGGCCATCGCCCGTCAGCGCGCGATTCGGGTCGAGAGCATCCCTGTGATCTGGCACCACCACTCGGACACTCGCGTGCGTTTGCCAGGGGATGCCCTGCGGGCCCTCTTGGATCTGCTCGCGGTTTTTGGACGGCGGGTCGGTGGCGCTTACCGCGCTTGAGGATCGAAGCTCCGGGATAGGGGCGGGCCCAGGAAGCTCGCCCGGGGATCCTCAGCCAGCCAGCGCGGCAGCTCAAGCGGGGGAAGCCTCAGCGTCCTGCGCACCCCGCCAGGGCACGGTTCGCAGAAAACTTACACGTGCACTTGGACAAGGGCGATGATCTCGCCCGCAAGTCACCCTCCGGCTGCTCCTCGGCCCCTTTTCGCTCCATAAATAGCAAAGATATCGCACTCCAACGCCCCCGCCATCGGCTCTCAGAGGCCACTAGGGGCCCCTTTCCCAGGGGTGGCACGTTCCGGAAGGCGAACAAATGGCCTCCGTCCCCTGGCCCCCTGCGCCGCGGTCGGCGTGCCGCCTGCAGAACGGCTCTTCGGAGACCATTTTCGTACTCACCAGTTACTGGTAACTAACCAGACCCTTAAGCCCTGGCTGTGCCACCCGATTTACATTCACCGACTTTTCTAGGCAGAACCGGGAAAACTCGGGCAACCAGCAGGCGTACTACATGCGGAAGCTCGCCTCGGCAGGAGGCGCGCCACTGGTTCTCAACATCAATGAAAGCGTCATGACCATGTCCCAAACCCCTTCCCAGCCGCTTACGCCCTCCACGAAAACCGAACGCATCCTGGTGATCGAGGATGAGGAGAGCCTCGCCGTCGGCATCCGGGACGCCCTGGAGCACGCGGGCTACGAAGTCGAGGTGTCCCACGACGGGCTGCGCGGTCTCGAGCTCGCTCGCAAAGGAGAGTTCAACCTGGTGCTCCTGGACCTGATGCTGCCCGGCATGAACGGCATCGATCTCTTGAAGTCCCTGCGCAAAGAGCGGGTGGACGTGCGAGTCATGATCTTGACCGCCCGGGCCGATGAGCCCGACGTGATCAAGGGGCTCGGCGAGGGCGCCGACGACTACATGACCAAGCCCTTCTCCCCCGCTGAATTGGTCGCGCGCGTCACCGCCCAGTTCCGACGTCGGGACCTGGACAGCGCCCCGCCCTCCTTCATCGAACTCCCCGGCGGCATCCGGGTCGACTTGGCGCGCCTCGAAGTCCATCGTGCCGACGAGCGAGTGGCGCTTACGCCCCGGGAAGGTGATATCCTCAAGTACCTGATTCAGCACCGTGATCGAGTGGTGACCCGCGATGACCTCTTGGTCGACGTTTGGCACTACAGCAACGGCAAGGTGGAGACGCGTACGGTGGACATTCACATCGTTGGTCTGCGACGCAAAGTCGAGCCCGATCCCACTTCGCCCACGCTCATCCAAACGGTGCGCGGCAAGGGCTACCGGTGGCACAACAACTAGCAAGAAAACGAACTGCATTAGGGCTCTACGCACTGCTTCTGGTTCTTCCAGCCTTCGTCCTCGGAGGCTTGAACTGGCGCCAGTTGCAGCAGGAACAAGCTCTTGAACTCAATGAAGTCCCCGACCGTGCACGGACGGGGACTCATCGTTTACTAGAGGGCATTCGTCGAAGCCTAGACAACCTGCTGGCGGAAGAGGGCGAACGCTACTTCACCGACTACCAAGAGCGAGTCTTTCCGGAGAAGCTCATCGGAACGGACCTAGCATCGGTCCCCTCGCCCCTCGTTCAGAAGGATCCGCCCCGGGGCGTGCTCGCTTGGTTCGCCTGGGACTTTCGCCAGGTCAACCAGTTCACTATGGAGGAGTTCGAGGCGGGCATCCCCGAGGACAAACTACAGTTCTCCATCTTCCGCGGCCAGCATCACGGTTGGGAGGAGTGGCCCAAGCAACGGGAGGGCCTGGTCAAGACCGTCACGGGCGTGATGCTCCAGGATTGGCACGACGGCTTGCCCGTGCGCGTGACGCGCTATGAGAAAGTGGCGCGCAACTACGACGTGCCCCTCTCCCATGCGGTGGTCAACCTCACCAAGGAACGGGACTTTGACTGCCTCAAGAGCGAGGCGCCGGCCTTGCGCGCCTTCGCGGAAACCTTCGTCGAGGTCTATCAGTACGACTTCCACCTGCGCTTTTTCCTGGAGCCGGACGGATCCCCCAAGTTGATGGCGACGCGCTTGATCTTGGTGGACGACACGAAGCAGTTGGAGCAGATGCCGGACTGCTATTCCAATTTGAAGAACGGGGCGAGCATCGTGCAAGGCTTCTTCATCGACACCCAATGGTTGTTCGGCGAGGTGCCCGACGAGGTTGCCCAGCAGGTGCTACGCGAGGGCGAAATCTTCCATCCCATCGGATCGGAGTCACTCACCACCAGTGACGATCTTTTGGTGTCGAAGATTCATCTGGTGGATGCCCTGGACTTCGAAACGTACAAGCCTGAAGACAGGACGTACGGGGAGCTTCAAATCTCCATCGACCGCGTGTTGCGTCCCCGCCACCTGCGCCAGTCACGCAGCTTCTTGATGCTGGCGGCCATGCTGCTCTTCTCCCTGGGCATCGGCATGGTGTTGCTGCTGCGCTCGGTGAAACGAGATCTCGACCAGGCGCGACGAACAGAAAACTTCGTCGCCTCCGTCACCCACGAATTGCGCACGCCGGTTTCCGCCATTCGCCTGTACGGGGAAATGCTGCGGGATGGCTGGGCTGCCAGTGAGGAAAAGCAGCAGGAGTACTACGGACGCATCGTGCAGGAGTCGTACCGATTGGAGACCATGGTCGAGCGCGTGTTGGAGAAGAGCCAAGTCTCTTCCCGGGAAGCCAAACCGCAGGCCGAGGACTTGAATGCCTTCGTGAAAGCGGTCGCTCAACGGGAATTGAAGCTCGGCGCGGACTTGGGCCTCGACCTGCAAGCGGACTTGCCGCCGGCCCTCATCATCACGGAAGGTCTGCGCTCGATCGTCATCAATCTGGTGGAGAACGCACGCAAGTACGCCCCGGCCAAGGATCGTCCAGGGGGCGATGGAAAGATTTGGATTCGTACGCGGGTCGAGGGGAATCGAATTCTGCTCGAGGTGCTCGACCGCGGCCCGGGCATCCCCGACGAAGACAAGGTCATGGTTTTCGAAGCCTTCTACCGCCGGGGCGATGAGTCCACCAGGCGTTCGAAGGGAACCGGCCTCGGGCTGCACCTCGTCAAGATTCAGGCCCAGTCCATGGGCGGCGACGTGACGATCCTGGATCGACCCGGCGGCGGCTGCACCTTCCGCGTGCGCTTGCTTCCCGCTCCTCTCGAGGAGTGACGAGCTTGGACGCCGATCTGCACTGCCCCTTGTGCGGGGAGGAAAAGGCCCGCTTGCGCTTTGAGCAGGCGCCCCACCGAGTGCAGGACTGCGCAGGCTGCGGCGTCACCTATGTCAGCCCGCGACGCACAGGGCGAGAGCTCATCGAAGAGGTCTACGACGAAAGCTATTGGCGCTCGAACTCGCCGAGCTCACGGGGCTACGCAGATTACGCAGGGGATGCTGCTTTGCACGAGCGGACCTATGGGCGGCGCTTGCAAGTTCTTGAAAAGCGCTTGCCAAGGGCTGGGCGCGTGCTCGACGTGGGCTGTGCCGAGGGTAGCTTTCTACAACTGATGCAGAACCGTGGCTGGAGCGCGTTTGGCTTGGAGCCCTCGCCCAGCATGGCCCAGTTGGCGTGCGCGCGAATCGGCGAGGACCGCATCCAAACAGCCAGCCTCGATCGGGCGCGGTTCGACTCCGAGTGCTTTGACTTGATCACCCTCTGGGATGTGCTCGAGCACTTGCCGGCCCCCATCGAAGGCTTGCAACGGGTTCGTGAGTGGCTCTCCCCGCAGGGCCGCGTGCTGATCGAGACCCAAGACATCTCCTCGCTGATGGCGCGGGTTTGCGGTGCTCGCTGGCAACACTTCAAACACGACGAACACCTCGTGCACTTCACGCCCGCGACCTTGGAGAGCGCGTGTCGCAAGGCGGGCTTGCGACTGATCCACACCCAACGCAGGGGGGCCGGCAAGTACGTTCGCGGCGCTTTCCTCGTGGAGCGCAGCGCGCGCATCCACCGGCGCTGGCCGGGACTCTTGCGGCCCTTCTTAGGGGGCGATTGGTCCGTCTACGTCAACCCGCTGGATGAGATCATCGCCATCGCCGAGCCCCTCCCGTGAAACCCAGCGCCTTTCAACAATTCGCCGAGTTGGAGCGCGAGCACTGGTGGTTCCGCGGGCGGCGCAGCGTGTACCTGGAACTCTTGCGCGGAGCCTTGCGCTCCAAACAGGTCGGCCGGGTGCTCGACGTCGGCACGGGCATCGGCGGCTTCCTCGAATCCCTGCAAGAGCTGGGCGGCCCGCTCTACTTCACGGAACGCGATCAGCAGGCTGCGAGTTTGGCGTCCACGCGCTCAGGCAAACACGGGGTTCGTGCCTTGGCAGAGCAGCTCCCCTTCGCTTCCGAGAGCTTTGACTTGGTCTGCATGTTCGATGTGATCGAGCACGTCGAAGAGCACCAACAAGTCTTGCAAGAGTGCTTGCGCATCCTGTCCCCTGGCGGGCTGCTGGCCTTGAGCGTGCCGGCCCATCCATGGCTCTTCAGTCGCAACGACGAGGTCGCCGGCCACGTGCGTCGCTACCGGCGGGCCGACTTGAAGCGCGAAGTGTGCAAAGCGGGCTTTCGCTTGCGACGCTGTACCTTCGCCAACGTACTTCTGTTCCCCCTGATCGTCGTCGCCGTGCTCAGCAGCAAGGCACTCTGCCGCGTGTTCCCCGCTGCGCTCAGCCCGGAGCACACAAACCTTTCCTGGCGACTTCCCGCTTGGCTGCAGCGCGGGTTGCACGGGGTCTTTCAGTCCGAACTCGTGCTTTCTCGGCACATGGACTTGCCCCTCGGGCACTCCCTGCTCCTGATCGCCGAGAAGGCGCCCCAGACATAGAAACGCCCGGCGAGCCCTCACTGGAGGAGACGCCGGGCGTGCTTGTGATCTATTGGGCGCGGGCTAGGAGGCCCGCCGCTCGGAGTCGTCCCACTTGCTACTGCCAACCAACTGCGGCTCGGCACCGTGCAACCATTCAGGCTCGAGACCTTCGGGAATCGCGGGCAGAGGATCAGGCTTGAAGGCCTGTTTCGACTGGCCGGCGAGCTCAAAGTCTGCGGGCGTGAATTCGGTCGACTCTATAGCGCCTGTTTCAGCGCTCGCCTCAGCGCTCGCTTCCGTGTTCGCCTCAACGCTCTCTTCAGCGCTCGCTTCCGTGTTCGCCTCCGGAGTTCCTTGCGCCTGGTTCCAATCCCAGCCGTTGCCTCGAACCATCCAAACCATGGTGCCCAGCACAATGCGCAGGTCGAGCGCCAAGCTCATGCCTGCCATGTAGGCCATGTTGATGTCCAGCTTCTTCGAGTACGCCGCCACGTCATGGCCGGTGTAGCCCTGAGTGATCTGAGCCAAGCCTGCCAAGCCCGGGCGGATCGCGAGTCGGTGGCTAAAGCCTGGGATCTCTTCGGAGGCCCAGCTTTCGATCTCCACCATCTCGGGACGCGGCCCGATGAAACTCATCTCCCCCGTGATGATGTTGAACAGCTGCGGCAGCTCGTCCAGGTGCGCATTGCGCAGGAACTTGCCGAAGCTTGTGACCCGCAAGTGGTCCTCGCCGCTCGACCAGGATCCGAGGGCGCTCGAAGCGGTGGACTTCATGGTGCGGAACTTGACGATGCAGAAAGTCTTCCCCTTCCAACCCACACGGGGCTGCAGGAAGAAGATCTGACGGGGATCGCCGAACACCATCAAATTCCCGCAGGCGATCAGGAACATCAAGGGCAGCGCAAAGGGCAGCAAGACCGCCAAGAGCACGCCATCCATGCAACGATGACCCCAACGGGCGTACCCATTTCGCGGAAGCAGAGCTTCCCAATGGGCTGGGCCCGCAGTCGAATGGGAGTCTTGTTGGGGTGGCATGAAAGGGGATCTCTTGAAGTTTCGCGCAAGCACTGCCGCGAACCCGACGGGGTTCAATCCCTATCGGAGGGCCGCCCCTGGCTTCCTAAGCCGACGACGAGAGAATCGTCGTATTTCCGCCCGGGATGGGACCTTCCGAGCAGCTATTGGGAAAGCTGCGGTTTGCGCTTTGTAGGCAAAAATCCCTAGGCGACGGGACTTTTGTGGCTCTCCTGCACCTTTAGTGGGAGCCTGACGGACGCAATCGAGGGGTAA
>CALCXM010000191.1 GCA_937905825.1 uncultured bacterium | reverse complement strand
CCCACCAAACTGACGACGAGCTCCGGCTGAAACTGCCGGATGCGGGCGAGTGTCGCTTCCGCCGGCATGCGCTGGGCCATGCAATCGATGACTTCAACTTCGTGCGTTGCAGCGAGGGTGCCCGAAAGCCCAAGCAAGTCCACGGGATGGAACAGGTAGTTCGACTTCGTGGTCTTCGAGCAGAAGTAGTCTCGGATGTAGACTTCCTTCCCCGGGGGATTGAGCAGCAGGACGCGCATTCAGGAAAGCCTCAGGCGTCGAGCGCGCGCAGGGTGGTGGGCTTCTGGACAGCGCTTTGAGCAAGGTTGCTTTCGAGCCAGGACCAAACCTCCGCCACCGTGATGTTCTCGAGGCACTCCGGTCGACTGTGGATGCAGCTGGCGACCTTGCCTTGGTGGACGTTGATGCAGGGACTGCAAATCGTCGGACGATACAGGTGCTCGGCCTTGGGTCCCATGGGCTTGTACATCAAGGGTGTCTCGGGACCAAAGAGCCCAAGGGTCGGAGCTCCCAAGGCGGCGGACAAATGCATGGGGCCCGAATCGTTGCTGACCACCGCCGCTGCGCCTTTCAAGAGCGCGGCCAACTCGCCAATGGACATCTGCCCGGCCAAGTCGAAGAGTCGCGACGGATCCAGGTCGGTCGTCAGGTTGCGCAACTCCGCGGTGTATTCCTGTTCCGACTTGGAGCCCACCAAGATCACATTCGCGCGGGTCTCGTTGTGAACCTTGCGGGCGAGCTCAGCAAAGTTGGCTCGCGACCAGCGGCGCTCCAAAGAGAGCCGTCCTGCATTCGGGTTCAGCACAACGTAGGGCCCGCGCGCCACGCGCCGGTGCTTCAGCAGCTCGGCCAGCCCGGCCTCGTCCCCGGAGCTGACTTGGTAGGCGGCCAGTTGGGTGACCGGCACCTGCTCCCCCGTCTCGCCACCGGCCAATGCGCGAAAATTGCGCGCCACGTGCCAGTAGCGGTTGAAGGTGATGTTGTCCGAGTGCAAGGAGCCGCGCCAAGTCGAGGAGGCGTTGAAGCCCGTCGTGCGCGGGGCGCGGGTCATGAAGGAGACGAGAGCGGAAAAGCGTGTGAAGAACTCGAAGTCGTAGACCCTATCGAAGGAGGCGGCTCGCAACCCGAAGCCCAGCTGCAGGATGCGGCGAGTGAGCTCGAACCAACTGGAGGCTTGGGCGTCGAAACTGCGCACCTCGTCGAAAACTTCTAGCCCGCTGGCGAAGGTCACGTTCTCCCGCAGGGTCAGGAGCGTGATGCGGGCCCCCTGATGCCGTCGTCGCAGAACATCCACCGCCGGGGTCAAGAGTTGCAGGCTGCCGATGCCCCAAAACTTGATCAGCAGGATTTCTTCCGCCGACGGGGGTGAGGTGGGCCGGCGCATCAGTCGCAGCCAGCGCCAGGGCTGGATCAGGACACAAGCCGCCCAACCGAGTCGGCGATCAACCGCCTGCAGGCGTTGGATGGCGATGGAGGACTTGCGCTGGGCCATGGGTCACCAATCCTACCCCCAAGCGGGTTCCACAGGCAGATTTGAGCTTGCGAACAGAGTTCTCCCCGCTGCTTCCTTACCCAAGCCGCGCACTTCGACTAGATTGGTCGCCACCGACCCCAGTCGCCTCGGCTGTTCCCCTCCTCGAGGCCCAAAAAGCGATATGTGCGGATTCATTGGAATCTACGGTCCTAACAACACGGACGTGTCTGGAGAGATCTACGAAGGTCTTCTCGCGGTTCAGCACCGAGGCCAAGATGCCGCCGGGATGATCACCTTCACGGACTCCTTCCACCTGAAGAAGGGCTTGGGCCTGGTCTTGGAGGTTTTCGATCAGAAGAACATGGCCCGCTTGCGCGGCAACCTAGGGGTGGGCCACGTGCGCTATCCAACGATCGGCGGCAACAGCGGGGAAGATGCCCAGCCCTTCCACCTGACCTACCCGATCGGAATTGCCATGGCTCACAATGGCAACGTCAGCAACTACAAAGAGTTGGTCGAGGGCTTCTTCAGCGGGAACCGCACCCGCCTGAACTCCTCCTGTGACTTGGAAGTGATCCTGTTCGTGTTTGCCCGGGCTTTGGACGAACGCCTCACGGAATCCAAGGCGACCGAAATCACCGCTGAGGACATGTTCCACGCGGTCAAGACGGTCTTCGACTTGGTCAAAGGCGCCTACTCGGTGGTCGCAACCCTGCCCGACGTGGGCATGGTGGCCTTTCGCGATCCATACGGGATCAAGCCGATCATTTTCGGCGAGAAGGAAACGGAGGAAGGGCATTGGTTCGCCTGCGCCAGCGAGAGCGTGGTGCTCGACATCAATGGCTACGAGAAGACCCACGACATCGGTCCCGGGGAAGCGATCTTCATCGACGACGATCGCCAAGTGCACCGCGCACAACTGGCCAACAAGCCCCACAGCCCCTGCATCTTCGAGTGGGTCTACTTCTCGCGGCCCGACTCGATGCTCGACGGCATCTCCGTCTACAAGACCCGCAGCCGCTTCGGAGAAAAGATGGCCGAGCAGTGGATCGCGAGCGGTGCACCGCTGCCGGACGCGATCATCCCGATCCCGGACTCCTCACGGGATGCGGCCCTTGGAATGGCGAAGGCGATGAAGATTCCCTACCGGGAAGGCTTGGTGAAGAACCGCTACATCGGGCGCACGTTCATCATGCCCAATCAGCAAAGCCGCAATCAGTCGGTGCGTCGCAAGCTGAATCCGATCAAGCTGGAATTCGAGGGGCGCGACGTCCTGCTGGTCGATGACTCCATCGTGCGCGGCAACACCTCAAAGCGCATCGTGCAGATGGCGCGCGACGCCGGCGCGCGCAAGGTGTACTTCGCCTCGACTTCTCCGCCTCTGGTGGCGCCCTGTCCCTATGGGATCGACATGGCGACCAAGACCGAGTTCATCGCCAGCGGCCGTACCAACGATGAGATCGCGGCGGAAATGGGGGTGGACTACCTTATGTACCTGGATCGCGAGTCGATGAACGATGCGGCGCGCGAGGGCAATCCGAAGATCAAGAACTTCTGCAACGCCTGCTTCACCGGGGTCTATCCGACCGGCGACATCACTGCCGAACGACTGTCCGCGATCGCGGGCGATCGTTGCGCAAACCGTGGTGAGAGCATGCCGGAAGGTGGCACGGTCTCCGCTAGCTAAGCGCCCGCGACCTTCAGCCCTTCCATTAGCGAGTCGATGCGAGTTCTGATCACCTCCCCCGTGTTCCCCCCGGATTTGGGTGGACCGGCGGTCTACGTCCCGAGCTTTGCGCGGTTCATGCTGGACCGCGGTCACGAGGTGAAGGTCGTCGCCTTCTGCTCCGAGGACAAGCCCCAGGGCTTTCCTTTCCCGATTCACGCGGTTCCCCGTGGGCCCTTGCCGATCCGCTACCTCAAAGCATTCTTTGCGGTCTTGCGCGAGGCGAAGGACGTGGACATCGTCTACGTGCAAGAGCACTTGGCCTTGTTGCACGTACTCGCCGCCAAGCTGCGCGGCAAGCCCGCTGTGATCCGCATCATGGTGGATGGCTCCTGGGAGATCGCGCATCGCAAGGGCTGGTGCGGGGACGACGACATCGTGACCTTCCAAGGCAAGCACTATGGTTGGAAGGTCTCCTTGACTCGCTTCCTGCAACGCAAGTGGTGGGGCTGGTGCACGCACATCATCAGTTGCTCGGAGTTCTTGCGCCAGATTCTGATTCAAAGTCACGGGGTGGCCCCGGACAAGGTGCAGAAGATCTTCAACGCGTACCACGGGCCCAAAACGGAAGACGTCTCCGCTGACCGTGTCGAGCTGCGCAAGGAACTCGGCCTCGAACAGGACAAGCGCTATGTCCTTACGATTTGCCGCTTGATGGTTTGGAAAGGTGTGTCGGGCATCCTCGAGGCCATGGCCAAGCAGCCCGAGGACGTGCACTTCCTGATCGCCGGTGACGGAGACATGGAGCTTCCTTGGAAGCAGCTCGCCAAGGACTTGGGCATCGCCGAGCGCGTGACCTTCCTCGGCAACATTCCCCACGCGCAGATTCCGCTCTACATTCGCGCCTGCGACCTGTTCGTTCTGAACTCGCGCTACGAAGGACTCTCGCACACGCTCTTGGAAGTGCTCTACCTGGACGGACCTATGATCGCGAGCAGCGTTTGCGGCAACCCCGAAGTCGTCGAGCACGAGAAGAATGGCCTGTTGGTGGACCCCTACGACTCGGATGAACTGGCGGCCGCCATGCAGCGCATGCTCGGGGACGCGGAACTCTGCAAGCGCTTCGTGGCCCAGGGTCGCGCCCGGCGCGGGGAGTTCGAGCGCGAGACCAACTTCGCCGAAGTCGAGCGGGCGCTGTTGCGCGCGGCCGGCAAGAGCAGCTAGCTCAAAATCCAAATAGGCGCCCGAGGCAGCCGCTACTTGCAAAAACGCTGCCTGTGGTAAGGTGTGGTCCCTCGCCCTCGCAACCTGCTAGGCAAAGCCTCCCCCACTCCCCATGACCAACGATTCCGAGACCGCGGTGCGCAGAAAGTGGTGGGTGCGGCCCGCCCTGTTGATCGTTTCCTCGCTCGTCGGAGTCCTGCTCGCCGAGGGGGCCACGCGCGTTTGGTTGTCCGCGAAAGGTGAGCCGTACGACACGGCGGCTCAGATCGAGAAGCTCTCGAAGGGGATCGACACCACCGAAGCCTTCACTCCCCAAGACGAACCGCGGGCCGACGGCAAAAACGCGGGAGGCGTTCCCTTCGGTCGCATCCTGCATCCTTACTACGGCGCAGAGGACCGGCCCGACACCGGCAATATCTTGCAGTACTTCGCGGGTTCCCCCCCCGAAGAGAATTTCGAAGTGCTGATCGTCGGCGGTTCCGTGGCGATGTTGTTCGCGCGCGACGCTGGCGCCGACTTGCAAAAGCGGCTCGAAGCAGACGAGCGTCTCAAGGGTCGCAGCATTCGACTCCTGCGCGGGGCCCATGCGGCGTACAAGCAACCCCAGCAACTGAACAAGGTGGCCTACCTCCTCAGTCACGGCTACCGCCCGGACGTGGTGATCAACCTGGACGGCTTCAACGAGTTCGCCCTCGGCTTGCAGAACACGATGACGGGCACCCACCCGCTCTATCCCTCGCCCCCGGTTTGGGGCGGGGTGTTGCTGGGGAAAGGAGGTACGGATCCGGCCCTCGCCCTCCTGAAGCTCAAGCACAGCATGTCGAAGGCCCACTCTCGTCAGGTGCTGAACAAGGCCGTCGAGCAGGGCATCCTGAAGTCAGCCATGGGTGGACTCTTCATTCAAAAGCAGTTGGACTCCCAGCGAGCCGAACGGACCGCTCTGCAGGAAAAACTACTGCGCGGGGACACCGGCGAGATCGCCAAGCTCACCGGCGAAGCTGAGAAGCAGGCCGTCACCCAGCAAGCTGAAATGCGCGGCCAAGAGCTCAAGTTGAATCGAAAGGAAACGGTCGATCTGCTGCTGAGCAACTGGTTGGAGTCCTCGATCTCCCTCCAGGCGATCTGCCAAGCGCGCGGTGTCGCCTACATCCACGCCCTCCAGCCCACCCTCAACGACAAAGGCTCGAAGCCTAAGGTTGGCAAGGAGCTGAATATCACAGCCGCCGACGGCTGGGTGCGCGGCGTCGAGCTCGGCTACCCCGCAATCCGCAGCGCCATCCCCAAGCTCGAAGCCGCCGGCGTCCAGTTCCTCGACCTCTCCATGGTCTTCAAGGACATCCACGAGCCCCTCTACTACGACGCCTGCCACTACTCCAAGCCCGGCGCCCAACTGCTCGTAGGCCCCATCGCAAAAGCGATCCTCTCCACCCTGGACTAGGGCCAGGGCCCTAGAATGTGGTGTCCCGTGCTCCCCGCAACCAGCCTGACAGGTTCGATAGGGGTGGTGGTGCGCCCGACAGGATTCGAACCTGTGACTTCTTGCTTCGGAGGCAAGCACTCTATCCAGCTGAGCTACGGGCGCTTTTGGCCTGGAAAGGATTTCCGGGGCCTTGGAGGGGCGGCAATCCTACGGCCAGCCTGGCCCTGATGGAATGGGGCACCCCCACTCCTTGGTGCATTCCTGGGGAGAGTGGGGTTGTAAGGACCGGGTTTCCACCCTATCCGGAGATCTCCCCATCAATTGTTGATGGAGTTGCCCAAATCCCGCTTTGTGCGGTAGCCTTGTGGGCACGGGTCGGATAATCCACTGTGTAATGGGCACGACCTTCACGTGTGTGCCCCACCGCCGAGGTCTCTCTCGTTCTTAAAATGATTCAAAACCCCGCATTCCTAGAAGGAAGTGAAGGGGGCATGAAGCGCCGCAACGCTGGAAATCGCACCAGTCGGGCCGCACTGCCTCTCGCCGGAGTCGTAACCATCGGCTTGGGTCTCTTTGGAGGGCTCCAAGGACCATCGGAGGGCTCGGTGCTGCATGCCTCGTCCCACACGGTCTACGACTACGACTTGGATGGGCTGAGCAATCATTTTGAGCAGGTTCTCGATTGCTCCCAGTACACCAGCGATAGCGACGGGGACGGATTCTCGGACCTAGAGGAGTTCGCCCGTGGGAGCGACCCCTCCGACGCCGCAGAGCAGCCCCTGCCCGGCAATCTGTCCATTCAAGTCTCCGCCAGCGGGGAAGAAAGCGGAGTCCGCATCCAAATCGCCACCTACTACCGAGACGGCCAGGCCTCCAACAAGGAGCTGCAGGTTGGCATGGTGGTTGGGGGAGTCGTTCGGATGCTTCCCAAGTTCCTCGAGCAGCCCGGTGTTCTGGTGACCCGCTGGAACGATCCGGGCATGACCGGGGAAATCCTGCACATCAGCGCACCCTTCCCGGAATCCCTCGTCCACAGCTTTGGACAGGTTTCGGTGTTCGCTCTGCTCTCCGTGGACCCGGCCCCCGAATTCGTGGGCGCGGCCGCCGTGGACCTGGTCAGCATCGACGGGGTCGTCGGCATCATTCAGGATTCGGACACGGAACGCGGAGTTTCGGTCCCGTCGGTATCGAGCGCGACCGCTGGCGGCGCCGGCAGCATCTACAAGCCGATTCCAACCGGGGATGGCTCGGTCCCATCAACCTGGAATCCCGGCGAGGTGTGCTACCAGGCCACGATTGAGGTCGGCATCGTCGGTGGAACGGTCACAAGAGAGGTGATCGCCGCCGGATGCGTGACGGGTGGAGGCAGCTGTCCCTCCGATTGCTCTCAATCGGTCGGGGACACCTTCGACACGTTTGACCCGATGGGGCTAATCGGCCTCTAATTGGAACGCGAAGGGCCCTCAACGGGGTCCTTCGGCGCATTTGGGCACCCGATGATTGCCCCGGGGGGGCGAAAAAGGAGGAGCGGGTTGGGGCAATCTGAAGCGGTTCGGGAAGCGCGCATCGATGCCGCCCTGGGCAAACGGGCCTCGACTCTCCTGAGGGGTGTGCGGAAGAGACATCTGCCCAGTCCGGTCCACCCCATACGCGGGCGCTCGAGGAGCGAAAGCGAACGCTCCACCCCGGGGGAGACCCCACTTTCCGTGGGGAACAGCCTGTCAGGTAGGAAGATCGACATAACACAGGGAACCGTGGGGATTTCCGACACGTCTATGCTTCGAAGATCCGCTATGAAACCCGACAATGACCGAGAACTGATCCTGAGGTGCCAAGCAGGCCCCTCCAATGGCCTTGAGGGGGCCTTTCGTGAGCTGTATGAGCTCTACAAGGATCGTGTCTACAATGTCTGTTTCCGCATCACCGGGAACTCTGCAGACGCTCTGGACGCAGCTCAGGAGACTTTCGGCATCCTTTTCCGGAAGGTGAGCGGCTTCCGCTTCGAGTCCAAATTCTCGAGCTGGGTGTACCGCATCGCCGTCAACGCCAGCATCGACCTCAAGCGCCGGAGCACCGGCCGCCGCACCGCCTCCCTGGACCAGGTCCACGACGCGGACGTGCACGAGCAAGACCAGGTCCGCCTGAACCTATCGGAGGCCGACGAGCAGGGCCCCGTTCGCCAGGCCGGCAAGCGCGAGCTGGAGCTCGAAATCCAACACGCCATCCTGCGCCTTTCCCCCAAGCTGCGGGCGATCACGGTCCTGCGCTACATCGAGGATCTGACCTACGACCAGGTGGCGGAGACCCTCCAGATCTCGATTGGAACCGTAAAGTCCCGACTCGCGAGGGCCCACGCGGCCCTGGACCGGGAATTGACCCCCGTACTCGACAAGCACTACTTGGCTTGAGCCGCAAGCCGACCGCCGCCCGCGGACGAAAGAGTTTCTACACCCCACCAACCTTCAACAGCCCGACCGATGAACCCCAACTGCAACTCCATTCAGGAACTCCTCGCTGCTGAGAGCAGCATGGAGCGCCCCTGGAGTGCACCCCTGGAAGAGCACCTCCAGGGCTGCGCGCAGTGTGAGGCGTTTGCAGCACGGATGGGCTGGACCATGAACGCCCTGCGCGACCTTCAACTTGTGGGCGCCCCGGCGGAGCTTCACGGACGGGTGGTTTCCGCCTGCCAGGCGGGGTTCGCTGAGGACCGCGCCGTGGGCGAGATCGGCAACCTGCCCCTCATGGGCGCTCCGCACCAACTCGATCTGGAGATGCTGCGCGTCTTCGAGGAGATCGAGGCGGAGGGAGTCCTGGAGCGCGGTGTCCAGGCCCCGCGGGTCCTGGAAGAGCGGGTAGCCAAAGATCTCGCGGACTTGCCGGGAGCGCTCAGCCGCCGGGCCCTCGAGAAATTGCCGCGCCTGGCGACCCCCGAGCTGTTGGCGGATCGCCTCGATCGCGAGCTGCCCACGGGCGCCCCCCAGCTGCGTAGCCTGGGCCCTGTCGGCCGCTGGACTACCGCCGCCGCGAGCATCGCCGCTGCCGCCGGTTTGCTCTGGATGATCAACGGGGTGCTGAACCCCTCCTTCCCGACCGAGCCAGGGCTGGCCTTCGTGAGTCCCGGTGATGAAGTGCCGTCGCCCGAGAGCTCCCTGAGTTTCGAGGTGGTGCACCCCACGGAACTCTCCCAGCTCAGCGGCCAGGCCCGGGCCCTCGCCACCCAACTCTCCGGTGGCCTCGACCTCTCCGCAGCGAGCGCGAACCGCGTCTCCGTTCCGAACCAAGGGCCGAACGAAGGGACTGTCCCCACTGATCCCCGAGGCTCCGGACAAGAGGACTTAACCGGTGGCTCCGGCAGCAGCGGAGGCATAGCCAGCGGCGGGACCTCTACCGGGGCGGGCCCATCCGGCGGCCTGCAGTCGGGCACGACCAGCACCCAGGGGGGACCGGCCTACTTCGCCAGCACCGCCGACGCACCTTTCATCCAGGCCTACCGAGGTGTTCGCGAAGTGACGATTCACGCGGACTACCTGGGCATGTCCAGTCAGTTGGTCTACCTCGAAGAAGTCGCCTCAGACGGAGCGGGGTCCTTCACCATCGATCCCTTGCAGGTGATCACTCCGGTGATGGATTCCTTTGATGAGGATCGCTTCCTGCTCTACCAGAACGGTCGCAAGAACTTCTTCTTCCAGCACCGTGACTTCCGCGTCCGCAATGGGATGCGCTTCTTGGAGAACTACTCGGTGCAGGACTTGGGGATCACCCAAGTCATCGCCGGCCGTCCCTGCGAGACGCTCCTGATCTCCCGGCTCGATGGGGTTGGCAACAACTTTACCGTGGCGATTGACCCGCTCACTTCGCTTGTCATGCAGGAACGCCGAAGCGCGAAGGATGGTTCCTTGGTGAGCAGCGTCGAGTACAAGTCCTTTGCACTCAACGCGGATCTATCGGACTTGCAATTGGGTTCGACCCAAAGCCTTTGGACGACAACGGACGTCGACAGCTTGAGCAGCATCGTTTCGGGCGAGCTCATGATTCCGGTGGCTCCTCCCAAGGGCTTCGAACTGTTGAGCGTTGGCTACCGCACGAATGCGGGCCTCAGCCAAGATCAAACTTGGGTGCAGTTGACCTACGGCGATGGCGTTGAGCAGGCCTTCTTCCTGTTCCGTCAAGAGCCCGTGTCGCAAGGCAACGCCGGTCCGCAAACCCAGCCCGGCGGCATGGGTGAAGACTTGGTGCGCTCGATGACCGTTGGCCCCTGGTCGATCCTCGATGGTCGCGCGGGTGGTCGCGAGGTGGTCGCAGCTGGCCGCGTCAGCGAAGGCGACCTGCTGCTGATGCTGCAGTCGTCACTCGACTAAAGTCGCGCTCGCGAGTCCCTTCGGGGTGGAAACTTTTTCCGTGTGGGAAACTTGTTCCCATTCTGAACCTGAAATCCGGAAGGGTTTTCCGGGCGGCAAAAGCCGCCAGCGCTAGGCGCTAGATTATTTGGTTGGTTTGCCCCACAGTCAGGGCCCGAGCGAAAACCGGGGGTAGGTTTGAACTGTAGAGCGCGCCGCACGCGCACCGCACCGCCAACCCCCGATCAAAGAGCACCTCGCATGTCTGAAAAATCGAACAACGAAAACGAGCCCTTCAACGAAAGCAACCTCAACTCCGCGGAGTACCGCGATCGACTGACGCGCAAGCTGAACTGCTTGATCGCGCTGCTCGAGGTCGCCATGGCACGAGTCCGGCGCTCACTCGCCGGCCCGGAGCCGGACGTTGAGCGGCTCACCAAGATTCGCACGAACTTGAAGAGCACTTTGGATGTCTGCCTACGTGCGCGCACAGCTCTCGAGCGCCAAGAGCCTTTGCCGGACGATCTGCCCGCTTCCTTGACGCAGGTCGCCAAGGAGACCTCCTCGAAGAAGGGCATTCTGCGTCCCCGGGCCAAGAGCTTGCCGATGGGAGCCGATCACGAACTCAGTTCGAAAGCCGAGAAGCTCAAGTTCCAGAACATGGGCAAGATCTCCCAGGGTGAAGTGGAGACGGTCGACTTCGACGAACTCCAGCGCAAGTTGATGGGGCTCTAAGGCAGCTCGCCTCACGCTTCCAAGACGGACCAATCGAGCCCGCGATCCTGTGCAGGATCGCGGGCTCGATTGTCATTTGTCCGAGAGGCATACTGGCGTCCATGAGCTCCGCATCCTCTCCATCACCCGCAACTGACACCAGAGTCTTCCTACGCGCTCCAGAGTTTCGCGACTACGAGGAGTACACCGCCCTGAGGCGCGCCAGCGAAGAGTTCCACAGGCCCTGGAGTCCCAAGCCACCCCCGGGGGTGGACATCCATGCGGAACAGTCCTTCGCGGAGTTTGTGCGCGGCAACGGAATGGTTCACCGCCGCGAGCGGATGCTCGTTTGTCGTCGAGCGGACCAGCGCATCCTGGGTTTGGCGAACCTCAATGAGATCGTTCGGGGATCTTTCCAAAGCGCCTTTCTGGGCTATTGGGTCGGTGCCGAATTCGCGAACAATGGCTACATGGGAGAGGCCTTGCCGCTGATTCTTGGGACTGCCTTTGGGAAGCTCAAGTTGCACCGAGTGGAGGCCAACATTCGCCCGGAGAACGAACCTTCGATCCGCTTAGTGCGTCGGGCGGGCTTCAAGCAGGAGGGGTACTCTCCGCGCTACTTGCAGATCGCGGGGGAGTGGTGTGATCACGAGCGCTGGGCCATCCTCTCCGACGATGATCCCGCACCGCGCACGGCACCGAACTTGATCTAGTCGCGGCGGTTCAGGAAGACGCACGCTTCATGAAGAGACACAGCCGTCTTTGCAAGCGGTTGCGCTCGCCTTTCTCGTGGGCCCCTGAAAGACGTGCCCTCCCCGGCGCAGCGCTGACGTTGTCTAGCGCATTCGCCAGGCGGTCAGAGAAGCCGCGTCCGATTCCGATTTCCGTCTGCTTGAATCGCCCGGTATCAGCGCGAGACCGAGCTGACGGCGGCGTCAAGCACCGATGCCACCAGCCGATCGGGATCAACCCGCGCGGCTTCCCCCTCGTAGCTGAGGATGATGCGATGCCGCAGGGTCGGGGCAGCCAGGACTAGCAGGTCTTCCTCGGCCACATGCAAGCGCCCATGGATCAAGGCCCGGGCCTTGCTTGCGAGCAGCAGGGCTTGGCCGCCGCGCGGGCTCGACCCGAAGCGCACGTTGCGCTTGATCTCATCCGGTGCTCCTTCGGTCTGTGGATGGGTGAGCTGAATGAGCCGTGCCGTTAGGGAAAGGATGTCCGAGCTAGCGGGAACTTCGCGCACCAGCTGCTGCAAGTCCACGATGCGCTCCGCATTCAACACGGCTTCCACGGCCGTCTGTTGCGCGCCGGTGGTCGCTCCGAGGATGGCGATCAGGTCCGCATGGTTGGGCGACTCCAGCAGGATCTTCATCAGGAAGCGATCGAGTTGGGCTTCCGGTAGCGGGTAGGTGCCCTCCATCTCAATCGGGTTTTGGGTCGCGATCACGAAGAACGGTGGCGGCAAGTAGCGCGTCTCTCCGAAGGTCGTGACTTGCCCTTCTTGCATCGCTTCTAGCAGGGCGGACTGCGTGCGCGGGGTGGCCCGGTTGATCTCGTCCGCCAGCACAACATGGGCGAAGATCGGTCCCGCCTGGAAGACAAAGGAGCGCCTACCGGACTCGTTTTCCTCGAGGATGCGAGTCCCGAGGACGTCAGGCGGCATTAGGTCGGGTGTGAACTGGATACGCCGGAAGTCCAAACCGAGAGCCGTTGCCAGGGTGGCGGCCAGGGTTGTCTTGCCTAGACCTGGCGCCCCTTCGAGCAGCACATGGCCGCCGGCGAGGACACTGATCAGGAGCTGTTCGACGATCTCCTCATGGCCCAAGAACCTTGTCTCGATGGCTCCGGCTAGGCGCTCATAATCGGAATTGAGCTTTTGAAGTTGGTCATCGTTTGCTGTCATCACTTGCTCCGAGCCAGGTCCTTGCGCGCTGCGGGCCCCGAGTGTCTGAATGGCACTTTGCCGGCGCAAGTCCGAACAACGCTCGCGTTGCGGAAAGGTTCGAGATGCCTTGTTTTTAAGCCGTTTTTGGCGATTTTGGCCTTCGCTTCACGAAAGAGTGAGCGAGTCGTCGAAGATGGGGTTGAGAGATTCCTCTCTATGGAGAAAAATAGTCTAGTGCAGGTATTTGGGACAATCGGAATCAGGAAGGAGCGGGCCGGTTTGGCGCGCCTCTCACTTGCCCAACGTCTCCTATGCAGCGCAGCTCTCCTGGTCCCCTTCGCTAGCTGTGTCAGCCCGGCGACAGAGCAGGACATTCGCACGGCGGAAGCGGCGGTCAGCGAAGAGAATTGGGTCCGAGCCGCGGAGCTGTGGTACGAGATTCATCAGAGTGAGCCGAAGAAGACCGAGCGCAGCTACTTAGAGACAGCGCGCGCTCTCTTCGAATCCGGTCAGGTGGAGAGCTCCTGTGCGATGCTTCGTGAAGCGGAGTCTAAGTACCCGCGCAGCGCCAAGGTGCTCGCCTTGCACGGCAGCATTCTGGAGCACAAGCGATTCAGCCGCGCCGCGGAAGGCATGTACGCCAACTGGGTGAAGCTCGAACCCGAGAGCGTCGATGCGCAACTGGCCCTCGGCCGCATCCGGCTCGATCTCGGTTGGGAGTACGCGGCGCTCGAGCCGCTCAAAGCTGCGAGCCGCTTGAACCCGAACAGCATCGATGCGGAGGTTTGTCTAGCGCGCCTGTGGGCCGCCAACGGGCAGCCGCACATGGCCTTCCCGCACTTCGTTCGTGCGGTAGAGCTCGGGGCCAACGACCCGCGCTTCCTCACGGAAGGCGCGGAGGTGGCCCTCTCTGAGGGAGCGACTGCGACCGGCTCGAGCGCCATGGAATTCGGTTTTCAATGGGCGGACCGGGTGACCGCAGCTCAGCCGCAAAACACTCTCGCGCACTACTTGCGCGGGGTTCACTTGCAGTCCCTGGGCCGCAACCCCGAAGCGATTGAAGCGTTTGTGCGGTCGGCGGAGACTGATCCAGGATGCTTGCCGAGCTTGATCCGATTGATTTCCCTCTACCGCGAATCCGGGGAGGCGGGCCGCGCCCAACAGATGCTCGACCGTGCCTTGATGGTCGAGTCGGATCCCAACGCCCGCGAACGCTTGCGCGCGCTGCTGTCCGAGGAAGTGGCTTCCGCGGGCCTGACGCCGAAGTAGGTCCCGGCAAGGGGCGCTGCGCGAAGGGCTATCCAAGGGAGCCGTTGATCGAAGCGCAGCCTCCAGCTCATCCGCTTCAGGTCCCTCAGGATCCACCCCAGATATGCAAGGTCGGTGGGGAGGAGCTGGACTCGTCCACACCGAACCGGTTCGCAGCGTTACGTGCTGACGACTATTCGCAGAGCTTTTCGATCACCTGCCCGAGACGCTCCGTGATCTCCTCGGCGGCCTCTTCACCGAAGTCCGTGGCGATCACGTCCACTTCTTCGAAGGTGTAGCGCCCAGACTTGCTGTAGGGAATGCCGTATTCCCAACGGTTGCCGTCGGAGGACTCGATGACAAGTTCCACTTGGTTATCCCCGTCGACGGGTTTAACGCTCCAATTCACGATCTCGTATTCGGACATTTCGCTAGCAGGGGCTGATGGGGCCGCGGCCCCGACTGAAGGCGCGCAAGTTTAGCCTGCGAATCTGCTCCTGGGGAAGCTGGAATGGAACAACAGCAAGAGAATCGGGCTACGCACGCCCCCTGGGCTGGATTCGAGCTCACAGGGCCGGGAGCGCGGGCAGTATCCTCTGCCCGATGGAAGCGACAGAGGCAGCCCCGGGCAGGGCATGGTGGGCAGACGGGTGCCATGAGTGAGCTGCGCTACTTGGCCGGCTACCCGCCCGAATTGCAGGAGCAGGCCCGGGTTCTCTTGGAACAGGGCAAGCTCGCGGGGATTCTCGCCCAGCGTTACCCGCAAGATCACAAGGTGCGATCCAACAAGGAGCTCTTCGACTACGTCCAGGAGCTCAAGAACAAGCACATGCGCAACTCGGCGCCCCTGGGCAAGGTGCTATTCGACGACAAGCTCAAAGTGATCCGGGGCGCCCTCGGCTTGCACACCACCGCGACGCATCAACAGGGCAACAAGTTACGCAAGCGCCGGGAGCTGCGGGTGGCCAGTCTCTTCAAGGAGACTCCCGCTGATTTCTTGCGCATGATCGTCGTCCACGAACTGGCCCACATGAAGCACACGGACCACGACAAGAGTTTCTACAAGCTCTGCACCTACATGGAGCCCGACTACCACCAGTTGGAGTTCGACCTGCGGCTCTACCTAACCGTCCAGGATTGGCAGGAGTGAGGCATCGAGTTCGAAGGTTCTCGGGTCAGGGACTGCCGGTCGCGGTCCTTCGATCCCGTTGAGTGTTCCTAGCGAAACAGGCGGAGCGCGCCGGGGTAGAATCCAAGTACCCTGGTTCACGGACTCCTGGCGCCTCGCAAATCCTCGGCCCTTCCCTCTTTGTCATGGCATCCGACTCTCCCCGGCGACGGCTCTTGCCCTTCATTCTGCTCGTCGCACTCGCGGTTTGCTTTGGTGTCTTTTCTGGCGACCAGGAAGAGCAGCGGGCAGAGGATGGGTTGGTCGCGACGGAAGTTGCGGGCACCCCAGAGCAGCAACGCGCCCCAGGGGACCGGGACTTGCCGGCTTCGGATTTCTCTGCCCCGCAGCGCGTGGAGGAGACGCAAGAAACGATCGCTGAAGAAAGCGCAGTTCACAGCGCGGCGGCCTCTGCGCTGAACGACATCGTTGTCGAAGTCCGAGACTCCTCTGGCCGGCTCTTGGAGGGAGTGCCTCTGGCCCTGAACGCTGCCCCGCGAAGGAGGTACATGAACGACCCGAAGAAGGACCAAGGCGCACTTGAGTTCACCGATGAGCTCGGCCGGGTGACCTTCAGGAATGCCAAAGACTCGCTGCCCAAGCCCTCGTTTGTTTCCTTCTCCGTAGCCTTCAAGACCGCTCCGAAAATTGAACTGACCGAAGCGCTGCTCGAGCAAGAGGTGATTGAAGCGGTGATGCCTCCCTACGGCAGCCTCGAGGTTTCCGTGTTCCGGGTGGATGGCCAACCCTCTGGCCGCGTTTCTAGCATCTACATCGAACCCATTGGCAGCGAAGAGGCCACGAACCCGGCGCTGGTCAACAAGCGTCCTCGCTTCCACGCGGACTATGTCGCGGGCCGAGCTCTCTTCTCGTTTGTAGAGCCCGGACTGAACTGGGAAGCCGTGGCTTCCAAGTCGGGAACGGACGCGACAACCAGCGCCACCGGTGAGGGCCCCATGCTTGCCGGCGAGAGTGCGCGCCTCGAGATTCACATTGGCTCTGACCGGCCCGTCGTGAAACTGCGGCTGCTCGATGCGGATCACAAGGCCATGGCCGAGACGCTCGTTCATGTGCTTTCGACAGGTGGGATCTATGGAACACAAACCCACAATGACTCGACTGACGAAGGGGGCTACCTGTGGGTGGAAGTGTCGCCGGAAGTGATCGAGCACTTTCCACCGACGCTGACTCTGACCGCTGGAGAATCGAGTGAGGCGCTGATGGGGAAGGTGGGGCCGCTCAGGGATCTTGTGTTTGGGGAGAACGATCTAGGGGACTTGGTTCTCCGCGCGCAGCAAGTTCTCGTGCACGGTACCGTCGTGGATCAATCCGGCCAGCCGATCGCTGGGGCGCGCGTCGGGCTTGGTACCCAGGTGAACTTCGCCTACGAGGAGAACATGCAGCGCTATGGCCTGTCCCCCGACACGCGCGCAACGAGTACCGACGGCGAAGGCGCCTATGAATTCCTAGGTCTGGACCTCCCTGCGAACGTTCGCCTGTGGGCGACGGAGGAAACCGAATCTGGCAGGACCCAATCTGAGGTGGTGCAAGTGGATGCGCTTGGCAGTCAGATCCACCTTGTCTTGCAGCGCGCGTTCAGTCCCACAGCAGAAGTCCTGTTGCCAATGGGCGCGAAGGCGAACAGCCTCGCGAGTCGCATTCAACTCGTGGTGACCGCTGCGAACGGGCATACCCGCGGACCGCTTTCCTCGACCACGATGGCGGGGCCCAACTCGACGATTCAGTACAAGTTCGAAGGCGTACTCGGCGGGCACTACGACGTGCGCTGCAGCATGGGGGAGACTCTGCTGATGGAGACACTCGATGTTCCGGTGGTCGGGAATGATCGGTTGGTGCAATACGATCTGCGCGGGGTCTTGCACCTTCACAGGCTTCACATGAAGAATCCGAATCCGGGCTCCGAGCGCAGGATCAAGGGCACCTACAGGCTCTTCACCACAGTGCCAGTCTGGGGCTCCGAAGGAGATGGGGAGCCTTCTCTCGACGGGGAAATGGAGGATTGGGAGAGCTTCGAATTCCACGGAAACAAGATTGAGATCGTCAGCCTAGAGCCGTCCATTGATCTGCAAGTCCTGCCCACCGAGTTCCGAGGAGAGCGCATCAAAGCGCTGAGTGGTGAACATGAGATCGTTCTGGGGGCGCCCCTGACCGTGCGCTTGGTGCTTGTCACCACGGGATCCTTGCCAGAAGCGCCCTACAGCTTTGACCCGACGCTGCACTTGGACGACGTGGCTGTTGGCCAGCCCGTTGGACCGCGTTGGTTCTCAGACGAGAAGCGTGAGAGCGTGTTCGCAATACCCACTCCCGGAGCGATCAAGGTGAAGTGGCACTTGGAGAAGCGGCTCACTGCCGGCGCCATCGGGGGCGAAGTTCTGTACGATCAGAACACCACCATCGAGGTGCTTGATGTTCCAGGCGAGCAACGCTTCGAAGTGCACTTGGATGCAACGGTGATGAGTGCGATGGTGAACGACCCGCCCTTCTAAGAACAGCCAAATTGATCCAGCCATGTCGCAGCCAGAGCCCATTGATCCTGAGCTAGCTGAGTCGACGCAAGCCTCCCTCGGTCGAGCTTGGGTGGGGCCTGCGCTCATCCTGGCGGGCCTGGTGAGCTTGTTGCGCGCAAAAGTCCTAGTGGGCTTGGGGGCGGAGCCGGGTAGCGACACAGTCTTTCTTGCCCGTTGGGTGGCACTCGCTCAATGGCCGGCGCTGATGGTGCAAGCGCTCTTGATGAGCGCCGCGGCGGTGGCGGTGGTTTGGAGTTCCCAAGGGGTGAGGCTGCTTGTTGCGCTCGCGTTCGCCACTCTGATCGTCGCCTCGGTGGTGACCGGCTGGCCAGTGGAAGAAGCGCAAGCGACCTTGAGCGGACACCTGGAGGGACTGCCTAGCCCTGCAGCCATTGCGCTTGGCGCATTCATGGCAGCCCTCGTCGTCGCGGGTCTCGCCACGCTCTGCCGGCGAACTCCGGCGCTAGAACAGGTGATGGAATCGTTGCCCTGCTTGGCATTGGTCGCGCTCCCTGCACTCGGGCTGCCGGCCTACAAGCTATGGCAAGACTCGGTGCACGTTCCACAGATGCGCGTACGGGAGGACTTGGGCCAATTGCACGCCGTGGGATCATGGAGTGTGGTGAGTGAAAGCCCGCGCTTTCCCGCGTGGCGCGGTTTGCTTCGTCCCTTTGCTGGCCTGGGGCCCAACGTTGATGCGGGGCCCAATCTGAATCCAGTGGCGACGCGCGAAGAGCACGATACCCTCGAAAAGACCAGCTTGATCATGCCGCCGAGCTGCGAGGTGACCCTGCTGATTCCCCCGGGTTTGGACGACGCTACCCTTTCCTTGTCTGCGCAAATCGCTGGGCGCCACACGGAGCGCGCTGGAGCCCTTGGCGAGCAACGCAAGTCGGACTTGGACCTAGCTGATCTCGAGTCCGTTTCCGTGCGGTTCGAAGTGCTGCTGGATGGCATGTCCGTCTGGGAGACCACGGTCACCCATCGCCATGCAGACGAGGCGAAAGACCGTGAGTGGCGCAGCTTGCACCTGGAAGTGTCCTCCGGCCAAGTGATCACTCTACGCACGGAATTTGGTGACGAAGACTCTGCGCGGGCCTTTGCAGAGCGCGAGCTTCAGTGCGGGTTCGGCGATCTAATGCTCTGCAAGTGGAAGGAACGATCGCGCACCCACGCCAGCCCGGAGTCCCCAAACATCCTGTTCATCACGGTCGACAGCTTGCGTGCGGATCGCTTGGGTTGCTATGGCTACGAGAAGCCAACCACCCCGCACTTGGATGCGCTCGCTCGCGAGGGCGTGCTCTTCGAGAAGGCCTTTTCCACATCGAGTTGGACTTCGCCTTCCAGCGCTTCGCTCTTCACGGGACTCCTGCCCTACGAGCACGGTGTCCTATCTGAGAATGGCAACCACCTAGGCTACGCCCACCAAACCTTGGCGGAGGCCCTGCAAAACCAAGGCTTCACCACGGCGGCGATCACGGCCAACCCGTTGATCGACCGAAGGCACCAGTTCGATCAGGGCTTTGAGTTCTTTGATTCCGCCCAGCACTTGCGCCCGGGCGAGGAAGTGATCGAGCGCATCGAGTCGAGGTTGCGCGATCTCGCCAAGGCGCGCTTTTTTCTCTACGTACACCTCGCGGATCCTCGCACGCCGCAACAGGCCTTGCCCGCAGAGTTGAAGCGTCTCGGGGGGAAGCTTCCAGATGATTTCCCTGGGCCTGACGCCGGCGGATCCAACATCGATGGAATGGACGCCTACGCCGAGCAAATCAAGCGGGGCGACGTTTGCGATGAGTTCGGTGTGATCCATCCGAACGTGGTCGTTCCCGAGGCCCACGCCCAGTGGATCTCCGACCGCTACGATGGGAGCGTGGCGACCGCCGACCACTACGTTGGCCGCATCCTGACTGCACTCGGCCAGCTTGGACTGGAGCAGACCACCGTGATCGCGCTGACGAGTGATCACGGGGAAGAATTGCTCGACCACAACATGTACGGTCACGGCCACAGTCTTTATCAAGAGCTGGTGCACGTCCCCTTGATTCTCGCCGGTCCCGCTGTGCCCCAAGGCCTGCGCCTCTCGCACGAAGTCTCCAACCGCCACCTGGTGCCGACCCTCGCGAAGATCGGGGGGACGAGCCTGAGCTCCATCTCCGATCCGATCGACCTGTTGGATCCCAAGCGCCCCGAACAAGACATCTTCTATCAAACCTCCGAGGGCTACTGGAACGGTCACCACGGGGTGCAGGTGCAAGGTCTGCGGGCGGACGGTCACGTGCTGCACTTCGCTCCTGAAGGAAGTGCCTGGAAGGCAGAGCCGACTGCTGAGAGCCGCGTCAGAATGTTCCACACGGAGTCGGACTTCTACGAGGACACGAACCTCGCGTTGGAACCCAAGTTTGCGGCGATCGCCGAGTCCATGCTCAAGACTCTGACGGAAAGCGTGCAGGCCCAAAAGGCACGGCAGCGGACCGTCGTCCTTGATGCACTTGTCCCTGGCTTGCAGGTGCAAGAGAACTCCAGTGACCAGGACGAGACCCGCGCCGCCCCGCAGGACAAAGAGCACTAGCCCGGACCCGCGCTCCCGGAGCTATTTGAGGAACAAGCCCAAACCTACTTGAGGAACAAGTAATACATCTGACCTTCGGCCTTCATGCGCCCCGACTGCGCTTCCGCCAACTCACCGACGCCCAAGTAGATGTCAGCACGCCCGGCCGTGCGAATCGCACCGCCGGTGTCCTGGTCCAGCATGAACTGGCTGAAGCGTGGACCATCTCGAAGGGTGGCGTCCGCCGTGTGCGTGTTCACAAAGACAACAGCGCCGCGCGGAAAGAGGCTCTTGTCCGTGGCCAGCGAACGCCCCGCCGCCACTTCAAGGTTCAAGCTGCCACGCGGGTTGCCTGTGATCGGCGCGAAGAACACGTAGCGCGCGTTGCGGTTGAGGTACGACTCCACGCGCTCCGGATGCTTGCGCGCCCAATCACGAATGGAAGAGAGCCCGGAGTGATCCGGTTCCATCTCGCCGTCCTTCACGAGCTCCTTTGCCAGAGACGTGTACTCATGTCCATTGGTGCCCGCGTAGCCGAAGCGCGCCATGCTTCCATCGGGAAGCCGAATGAACGCCGAGCCGTTCACGTGCGCTAGGAAAGCGTCCAAGGGATCCGTCAGCCAGATCAACTCCAGGTTGCGTTGTTTGAGCATTCCCGAAGCTTCGATTGCGCGCCGATCGGGAACCGCCGACAAGCCGCCCGCCCCTCGCAAGCCGAGCACCGTGCCGTGCCGGTCCTTCTCGAGTTCTTCGGGCAAGGCGTACAAGGCGTATGAAAAGCGCGGGCTAGGCTCCAGGCTGCCTTCCAAGATCGGGGTGTAGTAAGCGGTGAACAGAACGCCGCCCCCTTCCCCATTCCAACCGGCGCTCATGTAGAGGTCGAACTCACGGCGCAGGGCCTCTTCGAATTCATCCGGGCTGTTGCATGTTCCCAAGAGCTCTTGAAAGCGCACCAAGGATTCCACGGCCTTCTCGTGACTGATTCCCGCTTGAGGAAAGAACTGCTTGGCGTGCTCGCGTAGCGTCCAACCCAAGGAACGCTCGAGCGCCGGCATCAACTCGTCTCGATGCCAGAAGCCCTCCCGTAGATCCGGCCAATCCGCCGGGTCCTCCACCAGAATCAGGGGATCGGCCCCGGGGTCCAGGGGGGCATTGAAGTCCTTGGGCGGGGTCGCGCAGGACGTGACCGCGGGCAGGAGCAGGAGGAGGGCGCAGAGGAAGTTGGGCAGGCTGGCTTGTCGCATGCCCCCAGGGTAGCGAACCCGACCTACCTGATTCTAGATCAAGGGCTCAACCAGGCGCACGTGCTTGTCCACGGGCACGTTGGTCATGGTTGCCACCTTGCCCGAGGGCCAGGTCACCTTGACCTCTTGGACGATTCCAGAGGTGTTCAGGCCGAAGTGTGCCGTGTAGGGCAAGCCGCTCTTGAAGGAGTGGCCCGCCACGATGGCTCGCACCAACTTGCGTCCACGCACGGTGATCTCAACCTTGGCGCCGATGCTGTCCCGGTTGGAGAGGGTGCCGATGGCCTGCACCGTGAGGTAGTGGCGACCTTGGGTGCTAGGGGTCACGTTCTCGTACAGGCGCGGCGTCTGGTTGATGCCGTCGTAGGAGACCAAGATGTCCATGTCCCCGTCCCGGTCGAAGTCAAAGGGCACGAGACTACGTCCTACCAGGAGGATGCCGGCGTTTTGAGAAACCTTGGTGAAGTGGCCCGAGCCATTGTTCTCAAACAGCTCGGCCTTGCCCCCGGATCCGACGGTGATCAGGTCCTCGTCCCCGTCCAAGTCGAAGTCCGAGAAGGCGGTTCCCCAGCCGGTGCACGTGTTGAGCCCCTGGTTGAAGGAGCCGATGCCGCGCGCCCCGGCCGTGTTCTGGAAGTTGCCGTTTCCATCGTTCTCGTAGAAGACTCCGATGTTGATGTTGGTGGAGTAGAGATCAAAGTCTCCATCCATGTCCGGATCTCCCATGGCCAGACCCATGTCCGAACCAAGGTTCGTGGTGCCGACCAGGGTGGTCACTTCACCGAGCCCGCCACCGACTTGCCCTTGGAAGTGGCGGTCGGTGTAGAAGTCGACGGCGCAATGCAAGTCGAGCAGGCCGTCCCCGCTGAAGTCGAACATGATTGCGCTGAAGTAACGGGTCACGTTGCCCAAGGGCGCGCAGAAGGCCGGCGTGTGATCTTGAAACAGGTAGCCCCCTTGGTTGTGAAGGAAGGCCCCCGGTCCGCCCACTCCGTTGCCGCCGCCGTTGTGCACGTAGACGATGTCGATCAAACCGTCTTGGTCTCCGTCGCCCAAGGTCAGCCCTCCAAAAGGCGTCAGGTCCTGACCCAGGCCACCGTTCTGGATCTTGTAGAAGCCTTGACCTCCGTTGCGGTTGACGTAGATCTCGATGCCCGTGTGCTTGGGACCGATGAGTCCAATCTGAGGATCGAAGTAGCGACGCGCGAGCACGATGTCCGGATCCCCGTCGTTGTCCACATCCGCGAAGAGCCCCGAAGTCGCTTCGGAAGAGCCGAGGGGAAACATGGCCGCGGTCACGTCGACGAACAGCGGGCCCGACCCGCCAGCTGCAAGCGCTGCGCCCCGGTTGTGGAAGATCTGCGGGTGCGCATTGCCCGCGCCGCAAATCATTACATCCAGGTAGTCGTCCCCATCGATGTCGCCAACGGCCAGGCCCGGGGCGATGTTGAACAGATTGACGTCCAAGCCAGAGTTCGGCGTGACCTCATTGAACGTGATGTTCTGAGCCAGCGCGAGAGGAGCGGGCGCAATAGACAGAAGAGCAAGGCCGAGCAGACCACCGGGAAGAATTGTGCGCATCATGAAGAAACTCATACAACCAAGTTGGAAACGGGAGGCTTGGGGAGCCCAACCAACTCTAAGGCACGAGCGGATTCCTGTCGAGTTGAGTGCGGTTTCAGGCGTTCCATTGCGTGGGTCCGCCCAACAGGCCCCCCGAGGCTGCCGCCACCCCTGTCCTTATCTGGAGCCTCGGTGCAAGTTCCGGCCTGGTCCGTCAGCGCTTCGTGCTCAATGCCAGCCGTAGATCCAATGATTGGCGGGGGCGACCCGGGGCGCAGAGTTGTCGAGAACCAGCGCAATGCCCAACTGCGATTGCTCTTGCCCGCCGCGTGCGTTGTATTTGGTTTCTCCCCAGCGCGTGCCTAGAGCAACCAATTGAAATTGGGTGAAGCGCGTTCCGTCATGCACGGCGCGGCCCAGGAGTTCGCAGCGCATTCCACCTTTCCAGTTCTCCGTGCGTTCCGCCTGCGTCTTGCCTTGGATTTCCAGGTGCATGGTTTCGCCTTCGACTTGGGTCACGCGCAGGGTGATCTCTGCCGCTTTGATGTCTTCAGCTTCGTAAGCCGGGGTTTGTCCGCGCACGTTGTCGAGCAGATGGCAGCGCGCCAATCGCAGGGCAAGGACCGAGGGCATGGGCCGTGTCGCGCCGACTTCGGCTTTGGGCAACATGGAATCTACTTCGTTCCGCCGAAACCAAGCGAAGTCCTGGTTCCACGCTTCCCGTCTCCAGTCGGACTGCTTCAGATCTTCTTGGACGCCCATGTCCCGGGAAACGCAACGCAGGACGAGACCATCTTCAGGAAAGAAACGCTCAAAGCGCGAACTCGGATCCGCTTGGAAGGCCTTGCCCATGCGGCGCTCGGCATCCATCTCTTTCCACTGGCCTAGGGCTCGCTGCAACATGGCCACCATTTCTTTGTCGTCCCGGGTGTTGACCGAAGCGAGGAACTCGCCAGCCGGTGTCACCGCGTAAGTGCCCTGTCGCGTGTCGGTGGGCAATCTGCGGCCGCCGTAGTGACCCTGTTCTGCAAAGCCCTGAAAGAAACGCGCTTCCGCATCCTTGCCCCGCTGCAAACGATTGACCTCATCCGCCACTGGAACGAACTCTGTCAGCAACTCCTGAACTTCTTTGTTGGACCAGACAGACCGCCTGGTCGCGACACCGTTGTTTCAGACGCAGCCCAGGGGGTGGCCGTTCATGGCCCACAGCAGGATCGGCTTCTTTGCTGCTTGCGCATCCCGAATCCCATCCGCCAAGGAGACGCGCCAGTCCACGTCCTTCCAGCGCAGCTCCGATTCATCCGGGAGGATGCGGGCCAGGGTGGCCTCCAAGTTCTCGAGGGTGAGATGTGCCGTCTCCTGGGAAGGCAACAGCGAAGCGAGGGCGACCAGCGCGAATGTGATGGCAATCATGAAACTATCCTACGGAATCCTTTGGGCTTGGCTGCCTCCTCTACGCGAGGCCCACCACAAAGGCTTCACGTGACGAAGCAAGGCCCCCCCGGGAACCGGAAGGGCCTTGTGCAGTTGTGCGAGGCACGCGAGCGGACCTCGCCACCCATTCGGGCTAACCCGGGTGGCCGAGCAAACGCAGACGCTCTTGGCGGCTCTTCGCGAAGTGCTTGATGCCTGCCATGACGCTCTTGGGATCGATCTGCGCCTCTTCCTTGACTTCGTCGTAGCTACCCCCGGTGCGCCAGCGGTTGTCCTTGTCCGAAGACATGGCGTAGTGCTCGGCGATCTTGTGGGGCAACCAGTCGTGCATCAGGCGGCGGGCGCCGTTGGTCAGCACGGTCGAGTCGAGCCAATCGTGGCGCGGCAGGACTTCATCGCGCCAGGCGCGACTTTGCAACTGGAACAGCTCCCAAGAAACCGCGGCGATGATCTTCACGTTCGGACCGTTGCCGTTTTCGAACTCCGGCAAGAGCTGGAAGATCGTGTCCGTTGTGCTGGTGCCCTGGACGATGATCGTGCCTTCTTGGGGACGGTTCGGGTCGTAGCTACGAATGACGTAGGCGCCCTTAGCTGCTTCCATGTGGGAGGGAACGCCCAGCGCCTTGCGGTCGGGCATCACGATGCCCGGACGGGTCAGGTGCAAGGCGATGATCGGAACGTCGGTAGCGAGTGCCGCCGCGAGGGCCGGGGCCACTTCGTTGTGCTCCCAGGGGTACAGGTTGATGATCTGTCCTTCCGGGAAGAGCTGCGTCACCCCGGGGGAGAAGATGCCGAAGTGCGTGCGGCTGTCCTCGCAGGTTTCCGGTCCGGAGTGGCCCGCAACCCAAATCACTTTGCCGACCTTGAGCGGGCAGTCTTGAGCGATCTGACTGAACAAACGCATCATCCCGTACTTCAAGTAGGAGAAGGATCCGTAGGTCGAGCAGGCGCCCCAGAAACCATCGAAGTGGTTCTCGGGATCGCTGGACATGTTGACCGTGGCGGCCCCGACGACGAGGCCGGAGTTCGTGAACTCGGTGATCTGCTGGGGCAAGAGCGCGCCGTCCGGGTTCGACTTGCGATCAAACCAGCCGAAGCCTTCCGTCCCGCCATGACCCTTCGAGAAGCCACTGATGGAGGTCGAGTCCGCCAAGTCCGCGGAGCAGGCGAGGACCAGGGGGCGGCCCATCTCTTCCTTGGCCTTGGAGTTCACCCAGGCGCCGAACTTGGAGAAGCCGTCCTTGTTGGCGGCCTTCTGTCCGGGCTCGAGGAACAACTCCTTGGGCAGCTTGTCCAAAGCGAGCCAGGAGCGGTCGTCCGCCAAGTTGTTCTTGGAGATCGACTTGAACCCTTCCGGGCTGCTGGGCACCGACTCGCCCAATTCGATCAAGCGATCGCTGAGGTACTCGACCAGGGCCTGGTCCTTGCGCAGGACGTCGAAGACGGTCTTGAACCAACCCTTCGTGAGTTCGCGCGTGGCGTCCTCACCGGGATCGTTCGTGTCGCCAAAGCCGTCGAACTTCGCGCCGTAGGTGTCCTGGAAGTGCTTGCGACAGGTCCAGAAGCCCTCCGAGTTGCGGCCGTGCGACTTGCCGTGGCTGGGCGCGTCGTAGATGCCATAACCGCGACCCTTGCGAGTCTTGGCCCAAACCATGCCGGGCCGGTCTTCGGTCTTTTCTGCGTGCACCACCTCGAGCAGGGCGCGGGTGATCTCTTCAAAGCTCTCGCCGTTCTCCGTGCCGGCGACGCGCCAGCCATAGGGCTCGAACCATTCCTTCGGTCCACCGTTGCACACTTCACTGTTGGCGAAGTTGTCGATGCCGTGGTCGTTCCAGTCCATCAAGTAGATCAAGTTGTCCACGCCCAAACCGAAGGCGGAGTTCTTGACCTCGTGATGACAACCGGCCGAGTGACCGCCCTCACCTTCCATGGCGAAGACGCGCACGCCGCGCGCACCCGCGTGTTGCAGGGCGACCGCTTCCCCGAGGGCGCCAGGCGCACCGTGACCGGAGGGGCCCGTGTTGAACTTGAAGAAGAGCGTCTTGCCCTCCATCTCCGCGTGCCCGGGCAACCCGCCCCGGTGACGCAGGGTCAACAGGTCTTCCCAAGTGAGCTGACGCTCTTCCGCGTTCGGCACGAGGTACTTCTCGTCGCCGGTTTGCTCAAAGCGAATGCGCAGGGCTTCGTTGTAGACCGCGAGCATGGCGTAAATCGCCGGGTTCGCGTGTCCTGCAACGAGCACAAAGCGGTCGCCAAACGGCAACTCCGGCCGGCGCACGTCCCAACGCATGGCGCCGAGAGTTGTGGCCACCAAGAAGGGGACCTTCGAGCGCGACCCACCCGGGTGCCCGCTCTGTCGCAGGTTCAGCATCAAGTCGATGCACTGATCCATCAGATCGCCAGTCTTCTTCCAGTGGGCGAAGTTGGCGGAAAGGGCTTCGTAGGTCGGCACAGTATTCAAGGTTTGCATGGCTCCCGCACGGCAGGGAATCTAGGAATCGGAAGCCGGGAGTATATCGCCCAAGCCCCCCCATGCCGGGGCTGACCCGCCCGAATCATGCACATCGGGCCGCGGGGCTACGGATAAGCCGATAGCGGCCCTTCAAGCACGGGCTTCCATGGCCCTTTGCGTGGACCCTGCGCCTGCGGGAAGCGGGAATCCGCCGCTATCGAGGACCGCGCTCGGATACCGGGATACCGGATACCGAACCAGGTTCACTTTCACACCCCTCGTTCATGCCGAACCCTTGGGTTCGGCATGAACGAGGGGTGTGAAAGTGAACCTGGTTCGGTATCCCGAGACCCGCTGAGTGTCGCTTCGAATCCGCTCCGAAGAACTCTTCGCTAGAGTTCCCAGGTCACTTCCCAGGCGTTGGTGAAGTTGAACCCTGATCCGCTGCACGTGCTGGCGGGGTCGCGGTACCACCACTGGTAGTACGTAGCGCCTCCAGCGTTGGCGGCGTTCGGGTAGGAGCCGAAGGACTGCCCGCGCCAATCGAGCATGTCTAGGTTGCCGGTACTGTCGGACTGAATTACCTGGGAGCGTAACTGGGGCGCCGTGCAAAGCAGTCCGTCTCCAACCGGTGCGCCAAGGCCACCCGCCATCTGCGCACTCCCCTTCACGCAGAGCCCGATTTTGGAGCCTGGGATTCCGGTGACGTGGAGGCCAAAGTTGGTCAGCGGGAGAAAGGCGTCCCCGCTTGCCGAGAGAGTGCCTCCCCCCTGACCGCCGGAGTTCGCACAGCCTTCCCCTTGAAGGCCAGGGGTGGCGCAGGGGCATGAAGCTCCCGATCCATCCCCAAAGCAAGTTGGGGCGCCTGGATTCTGAGCCTGGAGCGCGACACCGAACTGATCGCCAAGCGACATGTCCACGAATCCAGTGCCCGTCGGCGCCCCGGAGGTTACTCCACCGACATCCCCTCCCCAGGCGTAGAGAGAGCCATCCGCTCTCAACGCTATGGCCGAGATAGCTCCACTGGCAATATCGAGGAATCCTCCGCTCGCGGGGGTTCCATTGACGAGGGCGGAGGATCCACCGCCCCAGAATGCAATCGTGCCGTCAAACCTCAGCGCAAGACAGTGATGGTTGGACGCAGAAGTCTTGGAGAAGTCACTGCCGCCCGGGACATTTGTCACCTGGCCAGCGTAGTCCGCTCCCCACGCCACCAAGGAACCATCCTGCCGCAGTGCCACCGAGTGACGAATTCCACCTTCTGCATCAGCCAGATCCGCCGAGGTCGGTGCATTGGATACGTTCCCATCCTCGTTCCGTCCCCATGCGGTAATCGTCCCGTCGGCATGAACTGCAAGACTATGGTAGCGCCCCCCCGCGAGATGGATAAATCCTATGTCTGTCGGGCTATGCGACACCTGGCGATCTAGATCAGATCCCCAAGTGACGACAGCCCCATCCTCCTTCAGTGCCATGGTCACCCATCCTGTGGATACAACCTCGGTGAAACCTGGCCCTGCAGGCGTGTTGGAGACCGAACCGAAAACGTCTCGGCCCCATGAGACGATCGAGCCATCACTCCTTAGCGCTGAGGCGTGCTGAGTGCCGGTGGAAACCTTGACGAAATCATCCCCTTGGGGCACGCCGCTGACTTGCCCGTAGGTGTCGTCGCCCCAGGCAACAATTCGTCCCTGTCCCCACAGCGGAGTGGTCAGAGTAGCGAGCGCTAACACGGCGCAATTCAATCTAATCATGGAATTCAAGATCATTGGTTTGTGTAGTGTCATGGGCTTCGCTATCTGACCGTGTGTCGAAACCTCACCCCCCCAAGACTAGCTGATGTAGAGGGGGGAGTGACTTGAACGCCTAGTGGAACTCGACCGACCTTATCGACTTGGGGTCGAACGGAGCATTCTCTAAGTCCGTGATGGCCATGAACCCGGGGCCACATTCCCAGGAGGTGCCGTGGGGGAAGGAACCACCCAAACCTGCGGGAGCCCCGACGAAGCCAGTTTGGACCCAAAGCGGCTACCCTCGGGATACCGAACCAGGTTCACTTTCACACCCCTCGTTCATGCCGAACCCAAGGGTTCGGCATGAACGAGGGGTGTGAAAGTGAACCTGGTTCGGTATACGGTATACGGGATGCGCGGGCCTCCCGAAGAGCAGGGCTGGCATTGCCCCGCTTTCTGTCAATGAATGATAGCCTCTTCAGGTGGACTTGCATGTCGCTCCACTCGGATAGCCCTTCGGGCGTGACTCTAGGATTTGATCTCGTGATTCAATTAAGCATTGTGCGCATTCCCCTGGCGACATCTCTGGCGATCCTTGCACTTTTACCGTTGGGCTTTGCGCAGCGAACGGAGCACTTTCAGGTCTCGGGTTCAGAATCCATTGGCAATGAACATACAGGGTCCTCGGTGGCCATCGATGGAGAATGGGCCGTCGTTGGGGACTACGGCGCTACCACTCCTGTAGGTCTCGCTACCGGGGCGTGCGTCGTGTACAGGCAAACTGAGCTGGGCTGGATTGAGTGGCAGGTCCTTGCTCCTTCGACTGGCGCCTTCCTTCAACAATTCGGCTACGACGTAGCTTTAAGCGGGGACGAGCTGTTCGTCGGCGCACGCCGTGGAGGGGCAGATCACGCGGGACGAGTGTTTGTCTATCAGCTCATAAACGACCACTGGGAGGGGGTACAGGAGCTTCGTGCTTTTGACGGTGGACCCGGATTCACCTATGGGCAGGGTCTGGCGATCGATGATCAAACGCTCGTAGTTGGTTCGATGGGTTACCCGGACGAAACCTACGTAACAGGTGGACTGGGGACGGTCTATGTCTATGTCCGCTCGACCGCAGGCTGGGTGCTCTCCGAGCGTATCCCACTACCAAACCACAGTACCACCCCACATGGCCTCTGGAGTGGATTCGGCTGGGCCTGCGCCCTGGAGGGCGATGTCCTCGTCGTGGGTGCTCGTGGCAACGGAGCACATGGTATGGCCTTCGTCTATCGTCGTCAGTCAAGTGGCTGGGTACTGGAAAGTAGCCTCCACTTGCCACAGTTTAGCCCCGATATAGAGCTGCTATTTGGCTCGGCAGTAGATATTGATAACGGGGTCATCGTCATCGGAGCCCCTGTATCTGGCACCCCGCTTTTTTGGGGCCCGAGCATGGTGGCGTTCTTCGAGTACGAAACTACCTCGCAGACGTGGGGCCTGAAGCAGACTGTCAGGGCAAGCGACGCGAGCCTTTCTCCTGGCGGGCTCGACAAGTTCGGGCATGCGCTGTCCCTGCACGGCGGCCGCCTCATCGTTGGGGCATATAACGGCAGCTACAATTCATTCCACTCTGGAACGGCGTACATCTTTGAAAAGACCAATGGGCTCTGGAGTGAAATCGAACGCCTCGTCCCAACGGACCCCAACCCTGCGACTGGGAACCCCGCCAACTTCAGTTCATCGGTGGCTTTTGATGGTCCAAGCGGACGCATCCTGATTGGTTCGCTGGATACGTTGGTCCCGGGCTCGCCTGGCAATCCTGGCAAGGCTTACTTCTTCGACATCAATCAGGGCCCGGTCGTTTGCGCCGGTGCCCCCAATGAAACCCTCATGCCCACGCGGCTGACGGTAACGGGCAGCCGCCGTGTAGCGGACGCCAATCTGGCCCTTTCGGTCTATGACGGCCCCCCTGGTTTGATGGGGATCTACTTGATCGGCCCTGGCGGCCCGCCGGTTCCATTTGGTGTGGCTGGCAGCTTGTGCGTTGGGCAGCCGTTCTCGCGACTGACGGGGATCAAAGCCATCGGCACCGAGGGCAGCGCGATGCATCAGATCGACTTCACCTCCGGCTCCGCCGCGAACCTCATCTCCCCAGGCGCCAAGCTCACCTTCCAGTTCGCCCACAGAGACAAAGTTTCCGGAACGGGCCAAGCCACGATCAACGCCTCCGATGCAATCGAAGTGGTGTTCGAGTAGGCAACGACGCTCCAGCTCTTATCAGAGCATTTGAGCGACGGGTAGTCTGTCGCCTCGCGCACGCGCCGCGGATACCGAACCACGCGGATACCGAACCAGGTTCACTTTCACACCCCTCGTTCATACCGAACCCAAGGGTTCGGTATGAACGAGGGGTGTGAAAGTGAACCTGATGCTGTAAACGGGCCCCCCGAGTAGCCGAAGCATTAAGCTCCTCGGGCTCTTAAGTCCCATTGGATAAATCCAAGAAACCACCCAGGAGACCCGCATGAAGAAGCTCAATGATCCTGTCAGAAAAGTCAACGCTCAATCCGTTGGCCTCGACGTTCACAAGACAGTCACCGTCTACTGCGTACTGGATGCGGGTGGCAGCGTCCTGGAAGAGGGCCGCTTTCCTTCGAAGCGAGAAGAGTTCACGGCACTCATCAACCGAATGCTCGCCCAAGGAGAAACGCACTTCGCCTTCGAGGCCAGCCGAAGCTCGCTGTGGGTGTACGGAGTGATGGCCGAGTTCATGGACGAGGATCACATTCACCTGGCTCAGGCCAAGCGGATCCGAGCCATCGCAAATTCTACGGCCAAGAATGACGCGAACGACGCATGGTGGCTCTCCTATCTCACCTACGAAGGAGGTTTGCCTGAGGCCTACGTTCCGGAGCCCGTGATGCTTGAACTGCGCATCGTCACTCGTGAGAGGAGGTCTTGCGTTGGGCGGCGAACAGAGCTCATCAACCGCTTCAAGGCGCACCTCGCCCAAATAGGCGAAAGCGTGCCGTCCTCCTCGGTGTCGACATTGAAGGCGCGCAAATTCATGCGTGACATAGCGGTTGAGACTACAGGCGCTCGAGGCCAAGCCCTGCGAGCCGGCCTGCGCGAGCTCGAACAGCAAGAAGCCTCGATCTTGGAATGGGAAGAAGCCATCGACAAAATCGCTTCCGGAACCCCAGCCGTCAAACAGCTAGCAGATGAGATTCCTGGTGTCGGCCGAATCTTGTCCGCGACCATCGTTGCGGAGGCTGGGGATATCAGGCGTTTCAAGAGTGCCAAGGCTTTCGGTCGCGCCACTGGACTGACACCTTCCGACCAAAGCACCTCAGGAAGAACCCAACATGGAGGGATAACCCGGGAAGGAAATCCGAACCTTCGTTGGGCAATGACTCAGGCAGCCATGGGGTGTTTGCGTTCGAGGAAGGGCGCAGGTCTCGCTGCTGGAAACTGGATACGCAGCAAGGAGAAGCGCATGGGAAACAAAGCCAAAGCGCGAGCGGCCGGCGGGAGAAAGCTGGCCGAGGCGATATGGAGACTCTTCAACCTGGGCGAATGCTTCGATGCTGCGAGACCCTTCGGAGGAAAGCATTCTATGCCCGCCTAGTACTCGCTTCGAACCCAACAAGTAGATCGAGTCTGGGAAACTAGCTCGAGGACGACAATCAGCCCGACGAACCAGTGGTGGCCTAGCCAACTCCCTCCGCATCCAAGCGAAGGGCGCATGCCGTAACCTGATTGGGAGACTGCCGTCCGAACCAGCAACATGGGACAAAGAGCCCGAAGAGGTGAATGGCTTCGAGCCGGAATCCCCTCCTGATCTACGAACCCAATTTGAACAGGTGCCTGGCACTTGACACCCGCCCGTTTAGAGGTGGTTCGGTATCCGCGTGGTTCGGTATCCGGTTCGGCGCGCTCAGAAAGCCCGGCCAGTTCGCAGGCTAGTCCTCCCAGAACCGATCGAGCTGCTCGAGGGCCGCTTGCGTGTTGTACTCGGGGTTGCCGTAACGATAGGCCCGATACAAGGTGCGCAGGGCGGAGGTTTCCTCTTGGCTCGCGAGGACTGTTTGCTTGAGAACCGGGAACACGGCGCGCCACATCCAGCCGGTGCGGCGGCGGCCCAGGCGGACTTGGCCGGCGGTGGCTAGGGCGTTGACGGCGAAGGAGGCGCGCACTTCCGGGTGGGTCTCGTCGCGCAGCATGGAGAGCAGGGTGCCCTGGACGGCGTGGGAGTGCAGCTTCCAAGTGCCACGCACGGTGGCCAGGCGGGTGCCGGGGTCCGGGTCTTGCAGGCGGGTCAGCCAGCTTTCGATGGTCTCGATGCGCAGGGTGCGCTCGTAACGAATGCGCGCTTCGCGCAGGGGGTCGGCGGCGGCGTTGTGGCGGTTCAACATCTCACGCCAGTCGAGGCGGCCCACTTCGCGGTAGAGGTCGAAGACGATGGCCCAGCCCACGAAGTGCACAAGCACGTTGTCGCGCACGCTGTGCACCTTGCCCGAGGAGAGCGAGAGCAGGTTCTCGAACTTGGCCTCGTCCATTTCCAGGTCGCGCAGCTCGCGCCAGGGCCAGCAGGCCAGGCCGTCGACGACCCAGCGATTTTCAAACATAGCCCCGTCGCCCATCACCATGGCGAAGCCCTCCTCGAACCAAAGGGGCAGGCGTTCGCCGTCTTCGGCCAGATGGGCGTGGACGAGCTCGTGAACTGCGGTGCCCTCGTCCGCGGTGCCGACGAAGACTCCGGAGAGGCTGAAGAAGCCGCCGTCTCCGCGGGCGTGAAAGGCGCGCACTCGGGCCGGGCCGATTCCACTGACCTCGGTCACGGTGCCTTCGTCGCCGGAGGTGATGCGGCCCTTGGTGCCGTCGTCCATGGCGACGCCACCGTTCCAGGCGTGAACCCGGATGGTCTTCTTGAAAGGCCCCAATTCCCTCTCCACGGCCTCAAAAGCGGGTTGGACCGCATCGAAGAAGGCCTGGTTGGAGACCGTCTCGCCGGATTTGACGTACAGGGACCAGCCACCGTACTGCTCCGTCCGCTGCCAACTAGAGCAGCTGGCGAGGGTGACCAACAGGAGCACCTGAAAGAGGGAAATCGGAAGGCGAAGATTCATAGGCACAAGGGACCGATGGCGGGCTTCTCCCCGTCGGTCAGTCGCTATGATAAGCGGCCCCTCATACTGGACCAGCCTATAAGTCCATGTGGGAGGGGACTTTGCTTATGGTTTTCGTCTCAACCCGTGTCCACAGCCAGCTCTAAGGCTCTCCCAATGTCCAACTACCGACTCGAACTCGACGCCCCCAACAACATCGTCATGGCCATGGTCATCGAAGAGGATGGCAGCGAGCACGACTACCAATTCGACTTCGACCCCCGCTCAGGCCGCTGGGAGTTCGCGGAGCGGGACCTGCTCGAGCGCGATTTCGGCGAAGACTGGGTCGAGGACTTTGAGGAGCGCATCGAGGCCATGATCCAAACCGCGATCGGAAAAAGCGAGTAGGGACCCGATGGCTGCTCCCGAACGGCGAATCTTCGTGCTTGTGTTGGACTCCCTGGGGGTCGGGGCGCTTCCCGATGCCGCGGATTTCGGCGATGAGGGCGCCCACACCCTGGACCACCTGGTGCAGGCAGCGGGAGGATTGGACGCGCCGCGGCTCTTGCAGCTGGGGCTCGGGAACATCGAAGGGGTGACGGGTCTGCCGCGGGAAAGCGCGCCGCAAGGGGCCTTTGGCCGCTGCCTCGAAACCTCCCCGGGCAAGGACACCTCCACTGGGCACTGGGAGATGATGGGCTGTCCATTGGACGCGCCCTTCCCGGTCTTCCCCGATGGCTTCCCCGCGTCGATCCTGGATCCGTTCCTGGCTCAAACGGGATTGCCTGGGGTGCTTTGCAACGCACCGGCTTCGGGCACGGCGGTCATCGACGAACTCGCCGCGGAACACATTCGCACGGGCAAGGTCATCGTCTACACGAGCGCCGATTCGGTGTTCCAGGTCGCCGCCCATGAAGAGCACTTCGGCTTGGAACGGCTCTACGAGGTATGCCAAGTCGCCCGGGAGATCCTGCGGCCCTACGGATTGGGACGCGTGATTGCGCGACCTTTCGTGGGTCAGGAAGGCAGCTACAAGCGCACCTACAATCGCAAGGACTACTCTCTATTGCCGCCCACGGACACGGCTCTCGATCTGTTGACCAAGGCCGGCGTTCCTGTGGTCGCCGTGGGCAAGATCTCGGACATCTTCGCGGGCCGCGGGGTGAGTGAAAGCCACCACACCGAAGGCAACCAGGACGGCATGCAGAAGACCATCGAATTGGCGCGCAGTGCGAAGGGCGAGTTCGAGACGGGCTTCCTGTTTTTGAACCTCGTGGACTTCGACATGCTCTACGGCCACCGTCGCGATTCCGTGGGCTACCGCCGGGCGCTCGAGCAGTTTGACGTGCAATTGGTCGAGTTGGAAAAGCACCTGCGTCCCGCGGATCTCGTCATCCTGTGCGCGGACCACGGCAACGACCCGACGCACATGCAGACCACCGATCACACCCGCGAGTACACGCCGGTCGTTGTCGCGGGGCCGGCCGTGCGACACGGCGCCGAACTCGGAACCCGCAAGACCATGGCGGACATCGGCGCGACGGTTTGCGAGGCCTTTGACGTAGTGCTTCCGGGCGCCGGCAAGTCCTTCTTGGGCGAGGCCCTGACGAGCTGATGGACGTACGCGGGGTCGTTTCCACGAAGCGCGACGGGGGCGTGCTCTCCCGGGAAGAGATTGAGTTCTTCCTGACGCGCTACGTGGCGGGGGAAGTGCCGGACTACCAAGCGTCGGCGCTCTTGATGGCGATCTACATTCACGGCATGCAGCCTGATGAGCTCGGGGATTGGACCCGCGCTATGTTGCAGTCCGGGCGCGTGGTGAAGTTTGAAGGACTCGGTCGGCCGACGAGCGACAAGCACTCCACCGGCGGCGTGGGCGACAAGGTTTCGATTCCATTGGCGCCCGCGGTGGCGGCCTGTGGCGTCGCGATTCCGATGATCTCCGGTCGCGGACTCGGCCACACGGGGGGTACCCTCGACAAGTTGGAATCGATTCCCGGTTTCTCGACGCAGTTGGACGAGAGCGCGTTTCAGCGCGCGATGGAAACCGTCGGCGTGGCCCTCGCTGGGCAGACGGACGACTTGGTTCCCGCGGACCGCAAGCTCTACGCCCTGCGCGACGTCACGGGGCTGGTGTCTTCCATTCCGTTGATCGCCTCGTCGATCATGTCGAAGAAGCTCGCGGAAGGAACCGAAAGCTTGGTGCTCGACATCAAGTACGGCAGCGGCGCGTTCATCCCGGACGTGGCGCAAGGTCGCGAGCTGGCCAAAGCCATGATGGACATTGCGGCGAGCATGAACGTGCCCGTGCGCGTCTTGCAAACAGCCATGGATCGTCCACTGGGTTGCGCGGTTGGCCACACCTTAGAGATTCTCGAGAGCCTCGAGTGCTTGCGAGGGGAAGGCCCCGCCGACTTGCGCGAGTTGGTTTGCGAGCTGGGCGCTCAAATGCTTTGCATGGCCGGCGTCGAGTCCGAATCAGAAGCCGCCAAAGCGCGCGTCGCACAGACCTTGGACGACGGCAGCGCCTTCGCCAAGTTCGAAGACATCACCCGCAACCAAGGGGGCCAGCCCGGCACTTGGTTCAACGCACAAGGGGACCCGGATCTAACCACGACCGAGACTTTCCTCGCTCCCGCGTCCGGCATCCTCAGCTACCGAGATGTGCGCGAGGTGGGCTTGGCCCTCTGCGCCCTCGGCGGCGGTCGCGTGCAGTTGGACGACAAGATCGACTTCGGCGTGGGCTTTCGCTTCCAGCGCGAAGCGGGCGACACCGTGAGTGCTGGAGATCCACTCTGCACCATTTACCACCGAGCGGGGCGCGGCCTGGACGAAGCGCGCGCGCGTCTCACCCAGGCGATCGAGATCGTCACCGAATACAAGCCCCAACCCCTCATCATCGCGCGGATGTAGCCCGCGGGCTCTCCCATCTCCAACGGCCGTTCCCAGCTTGAAAGGGAATCCGAGCTTCCGCCTCCCGAGAGACGACCTCATGACCAACCTTCAAGGAATCCTTGGCCTTCTGTTCTTCCTCCTCGTCTCCTGGGCGATGTCTTCGAATAGGAGTCGAGTGCCGTGGCGCATCGTCGGCGTGGGGATCTTCATGCAGGTGCTCTTTGCGGCGGTCTTCCTACGCACGACTTGGGGGTTGTGGATCTTTGAGCGCGCTGCCGAGTTCGTTGGCAAGCTCATCTCGATGACCGAGCCCGGCGCGGAGATGGTCTTCGGTGTGCTCGCCAAGCCCGGTGTGTTGGCCGAGAAGCTTGGCGGGGAGAACGCCTTCATTTTCGCCTTTGCCGGGTCGGGTCTCGTGGCGATCATCTTCTTCTCCGCGCTCATGAGCGTGCTGTATCACCTGGGGATCATGCAGGTCCTCGTGTGGGGTCTGGCGCGGGTGATGTCTAAGTTGCTCGGCGTGTCCGGTGCGGAAGCCATGTCCATGGCGGCCAATGTGTTCGTGGGTCAAACAGAAGCGCCGCTGGTGGTGAAGCCCTACATCCCGACGATGACCAAGTCGGAGTTGAACGCTATGATGACTGGCGGCTTCGCGACCATCGCTGGATCCGTGTTGGCGGTGTACGTTGGGTTCATCGGTGCTGAGTATGGCCCGCACCTCCTGACGGCCTCGGTCATGTCGGCACCCGCGGCCTTCGTGATCGCCAAGATGATGCGCCCCGAAACGGAGATCCCCGCGACGGCGGGAGATGTTCCGCTGAAGATCGAACGCACATCGAGCAACTTGATCGAAGCGGCGGCCAATGGAACGAGCGATGGCTTGAAGCTCTGGCTGAACGTGATCGCCATGCTAATCGCGTTCATCGCCCTGGTGAATCTAGTCGACTGGCCCTTGGGGTGGTTTGGGGAGACAGCGCTCTCGATGCCGGCCGGCGGCGAGGTTGGAGCCCTGAACCTCAACTACATCTTCGGAAAGGTCTTCGCGCCGGTCGCCTGGTTGATGGGCGTCGAGGGTTGGCACGACTGCGAGCTGTTCGGAACCTTGCTCGGCACGAAGATCGCCGTGAACGAATTCGTGGCCTTCGACCATTTAGTGAGGTTCCTGCCAGGAGGCGCAAATGCGGAGCTGGGCTTCGAGCACGCACGCTCGGCGAAGATGGCCGCTTACGCCCTGTGCGGCTTCGCCAACTTCGCCTCGATCGGCATTCAACTTGGGGGCATCACTCCCCTGGCTCCCGAGCGCAAGAAGGACATTGCTCAACTGGCGATGAAAGCCATGATCGGTGGCGCCTTCGCTTCTTGGATGACCGCCACGGTGGCGGGCATGTTCCTCTAATCAAAAGGACTGACCCCATGGTTCCCCAAACAGTCACCAACGAATCGGTCGCCCTCGCGGACCTCGTGGAGCAGTTGAAGGCCCACGATGTGGGCCGTGCGCAGATCGCTTTCGTCCTGGGTTCGGGGCTCGGCGCCTTTGCGGACCGGGTCGAGAACGCCAAGGTCATTCCCTACGGGGAGATCGCGGCCATGCCCAAGAGCACGGTTCCCGGCCACGCGGGGGAGTTGGTGCTCGGTGAAATCGATGGTGTCCCGGTGGTCCTGCAAAAGGGTCGCGTGCACTTGTACGAGGGACATGATCCGCGAGTCGTGACTCGCTGCGTGCGCGCTTTCGCCGCCCTGGGGATTCGGAACCTGGTCTTGACCAACGCGGCGGGGGGCATCGAGTCGGATTGGGAAGTGCCGACTCTCATGCGCATCACCGATCACATCAACATGCAGGGCGGAGCTCCGCTGTTGCGCGAAGAGGCCCGCATCGAAAACCCTTACGACGATGACTTGGGAGCGGCCCTGGAGAAGGCGGCCAGCGTCGCACAGGTCCCTCTCCAGTCGGGCATCTACTTCGGCGTGCTCGGTCCGAGCTACGAGACTCCCGCAGAAGTCAACATGATGCGTTGGTCCGGGGCTAGCGCGATTGGCATGAGCACCGTACAAGAGGCGAGCGCCGCCCGAGCAGCGGGCATGCGCGTGGCGGCCATCTCGACCATCACGAACCCCGCGGCCGGCATCTCCAAGACTCCGCTCAACCACGCAGAAGTGGTCGAAGCCGGGCGCCTGATCTCCGAACGATTCTGCAAACTGCTGGCGGCCTTCGTGCCCCTGGCGGTCGGCTGACTTCCCCCCCCTCCCACACAAAAGTATCCAGCTCCATGACTCACGGCGCCCACGAACATCCCGTCGACCCACGCAACGAGACGATCTTGGTGAGCCTGAATGGCAAGCTGGTTCCGAAGGCCGAGGCGACGGTCTCCGTGCTCGACAGCGGATTCATCCTCGGGGACGGCGTTTGGGAGGGCCTGCGCTTGCACGCGGGGCGCCTGGCATTCCTCGATCGGCACCTGCGACGTTTGTACGACGGAGCGCGCGCCATCGACATGGACATCGGCGTGACCAAGGCGGAGATGACCGGGCGCATCAAGGCCGTGCTCGAAGCGAATGACATGCGCGATGACGTTCACTTGCGCTTGATGGTCTCACGCGGTGTCAAGTTGACGCCCTACCAAGACCCGCGGGCCACGGTCTCCGCGCCCACGGTGGTGATCCTGCCCGAGTACAAGGAGCCGTCGGACGAGGTCTACACCCGCGGCTTGAAGCTCTTCACGGTGCACGTTCGTCGTGGCCGGCCCGACGTGCAAGACCCGCGGCTCAACACGCACTCCAAGCACAACTGCATCCAAGCCTGCATTCAAGCGGCCAAGGCCGGCGCGGACGAGGGCTTGATGCTCGATCCGCAAGGCTTCGTGGCGACCTGCAATTCGACTCATTTCTTCATCGTGCGCGACGGGGAAGTTTGGACCTCCACGGGCAACTACTGCTTGGACGGCATCACGCGCCGCATCGTGCTCGAAATCGCCGAAGCCGACGGCATCCGGGTGCGCGAGACGAACTTCAGCTTGTCCGATGTCTACGGCGCCCAAGAGGCCTTCGTCACCGGCACCTTCGCGGGTCTCGCTTCTGTGGGAGACATCGATGGCCGCACCTACGAAGGACCCTTCCCGGGACCCATGGTCGCGCGCCTTCAGAAGCTATACCGCACCCGCCTGGAACAGGAGCCGCTCCTGGTCGAGGCCTAGCGACCGCTCTTCTCTTTCTATTCACGCGAACTCAAACCGATCCCGAATCCATTGGCGCACTCCAATCCAATCATGACTGACGTGACCCGCATCGCCATGTGGTCTGGCCCCCGCAACATCTCGACCGCGCTGATGCGCAGCTTTGAGAGTCGCGATGACTCCGTGGTGGTGGACGAGCCCTTCTACGCCTTCTTCTTGCACAGCACGGGCCTCGATCACCCGGTGTCGAAAGAGATCCTCGCGAGCCAGCCCACGGATTGGCGCGAAGTGGCCAACGCCATGACCGGCGCGGTGCGCGGCGGTGCGAAGGTCTTCTATCAAAAGCAGATGGCTCACCACCTCTTGCCGGAGATGGAGCGCGACTGGATGCGCGGCCTGACCCACGCCTTCTTGATTCGTGAACCGCGCGAAATGCTGTCGTCCTACGACGTGAAGCGCGAGAAGGCCACGGTGGAAGACCTCGGCTTCAAGCAACAGGTGGATCTCTACAATTGGCTGCTCGAAGAGCTCGGTGCTGCGCCGCCGATCATCGACTCCAAAGACGTGTTGACGAACCCCGGTCAGATGCTGCACGACCTCTGTCTGGAACTAGGCATCGGTTATCAACCCTCCATGTTGAGCTGGGAGCCCGGTCCCCGGACAACGGACGGTGTTTGGGCAGAGCACTGGTACGACGCGGTGCTCGGCTCCACGGGATTCCGTCCCTACAAAGCCAAAGACGTTCAGCTCTCGCCGGAGCTGGAGAAGGTCGCCGCCGAAGCGCAGCCCTACTACGAATTCCTGAAGGACCGCCGCATTCAGCTCTAACTGTTATGACCGAAGGAACCAGGCACGAGCGTCCGGAGCATACTTCCCCTCGTCGCCTGGTGATTCCCCGGGTGGGTTCCCCCAGTGTGTTGCGGGTGGAACCCTATGAGCCCGCCAGTCCCGGTCCCGGTCAAGTGCGCGTTCGCGTGCACTACGCCGGGATCAACTTTGCCGACTTGATGATGCGCCTGGGCCTTTACCGGCCCAAGCCGAAGATGCCGTTCACTCCCGGCTACGAGCTTTCGGGAGCGGTCGAGTCCCTCGGCAGTGGCGTGGACGATTTGGAAATCGGGCAACCGATCGTCGCTGTGGTGCCCTCCGGCGCACAACAAACGCACTTGTGCGTGGATCGCCATCAAGTGATCGCACTTCCGGAAGACATCTCTTTGGAACGGGCCGCGGCGATTCCCGTGACCTACTTGACCGCTTGGCACATGCTCGTGCACTTGGGGGCCTTGCGCAAAGGCGAGACGGTCCTGATCCATGGCATCGCGGGCGGCGTAGGCACCGCAGCTGTTCAGATCGCCAAGCTCTTCGAAGCGGGCGCGATCTATGGAACCGCGAGCTCATCGAAGGCGGAGCAGGTGATGAAGATGCGCGCCAAGATGCTGCCCAAGTCGGGTTTCGGCGCCGACTTGCTCAGGCAAACAGATGGCCGTGGTGCCGATCACATTCTCGACCCGATCGGCGGCGCACATTTGCGCGAGAGCTACGACGCCCTCGCTCCCGGCGGCAAGCTCTACAGCTTCGGACTCTCCTCGGCCGCCCCCTCCGCTTTCTTCAACCCCTTCGCCGCTCTCAAGGCGCTTTGGTCCATGCGAGGCTTCTCCATGTCCCAGATGATGATCGACAACCGCGCGGTGCTCGGGGTTCACATGGGAACGTTCGCGGACCAGGAACTCTTGCGCGGCCACCTCGCGAAGATCCTGGAGTCCGTTTCGCAAGGCAAGCTGAGCCCAATCGTGGACAGCGTGTTCCATTTGGAAGACGCCCAAGCCGCTCACCAACACATCCACGACCGGCGCAACTTCGGCAAGGTGCTCTTGGACCTCCGCTAGCGCTCTAAATACGGTGCTTGGCACCGTATCACCTAGGATGCACCCATGAGTATACTGCCTGTTCTGCTTGCCCTTCTTTCGACGGTTCAAACGGTGGAGCGACCCAACGTGGTGCTCATCATCAGCGACGATCAGGGCTGGAACGATTACGGGTTCATGGGGCACCCCCAGCTGCGAACGCCAACGATCGACAAGCTCGCGCGCGAGAGCTTGGTCTACGAGCGTGGTTATGTCACCGCTCCACTCTGCAGACCCTCCCTGGCCAGCCTGGTTTCCGGGCTCTATCCCCACCAGTCGGGAATTCGCGGCAATGACCCGCTGCTACCAACGGACGAACAGGGAATCGACAAGCGAGATCTCTCGCGGCAGCTTCGCCAACGGATGACTGCTCCCATGCTGAAGAATCCGTCGTTTGTCCGTCTGCTGAAACAGAACGGCTATGCGACGCTGCAGACCGGAAAGTGGTGGGAGGGCGATCCGCTCAGCGCTGGATTCACCACGGCCATGACCCACGGGGACCCCAGCAAAGGCGGTCGTCATGGTGACGAGGGGCTCAAGATTGGGCGCTCGACAATGCAACCCTACCGTGACTTCGTCGATGAGTCTGTGGCGAGCGGAGATCCCTTCTTCGTTTGGTATGGCGTGTTCCTTCCGCACAGTCCGCACAACGCTCCTGATCGATTCTACGAGCGCTTCAAGTCCATCGCGCCGAACGAGGCGACCGCGCGCTACTGGGCCAATGTGGAGTGGTTCGATGAAACTTGCCGGGAGCTCTTGGATCACCTGGAAAAAGCCAAGGTGGCCGACAGTACCATGATCGTCTACGTCTGCGACAACGGCTGGGTTCCCCACCCGGAGAAACCCAATCGCTACCAGCGCTCGAAACGCGAGCCAGTCGAAGCGGGGATCCGCACGCCGATCATGATTCATCAGCCGGGCAAAGTCGTGGCCAGGCGCGACAAGCGGACCCTGGCGAGCACCATCGACATCGCACCGACAATTCTGCGCGCTTGCGCCATCGAACCACCGGCAGAGATGTTCGGGTTGGACCTGCGCGACACGGCGTCGCTCGCGCAGCGCGATCGGGTCTTTGTCGATGTCTACCAGCACGACAGCGACATCGATCAACTGGCCGACCTGCGCAGTGGTCTCGTCGCACGGGTCATGATCGCTGGCTGGGACAAGCTCATCGCATGGCCAGACCACAATGAGTTGTTTGACCTCGAGCAGGACCCTGATGACCGCCAAAACGTTTCAGCAGCGAGGCCGGATCGAACGCGGGAACTCGCCGATATCCTGAACGCAAGTTGGCCGCGGGTGAAGTGAGCGAAATACGGTGCCAGGCCCGGGCTACATCACGTACAGAGCGAAGTACACCATCACGCCGGTGACGGAGACGTACATCCAAAGCGGGAAGGTCC
>CALCXM010000190.1 GCA_937905825.1 uncultured bacterium | reverse complement strand
TGCGACACGGACTGCAATGCCAACGGAACCCCCGACAACTGCGAGACCATCACCGACTGCAACACGAACGGAATTCCGGACGAATGCGAACTCGGCGGCAACGACTGCGATGCCAATGGAGTCCCGGACGAGTGCGACACGGACTGCAATGGCAACGGCACACCCGACGCCTGTGAGTCCTTCGCGGACTGCAACATGAATGGGGTCCCGGACGATTGCGACATCGCCCTCGGCACGAGCTTGGACACGGACGGCAATGGAACGCCCGACGAATGCCAAGCCTTCGTGGCCTTCTGCTTCGGCGACGGAACGGGCGCAGCCTGCCCCTGTGGCAACAACGGCGGCCCCGGAATGGGCTGTCAAACATCCGCGGGTGCCGGTGCGATCCTGAATGGTTCCGGATCGAACAGCATCAGCGCGGACGACCTGAACTTCTCGGCGACGGGCCTGATCCCCGGACAGCCAGCCTTGCTATTCAGCGGATCGAACCAAGCGGGGGGCGGCCTCGGCGTGCCTCTCGGCGACGGTTTGCGTTGCGCGGGTGGATCCATTCAGCGCCACGCCATTCGCTTCCCGAACGCCTCTGGACAAGCGGACTGGGGTTCGGGCTATGCGGCGCTTGAGGGTTGGTCAGCGGGTGACACGCGCTACTTCCAGGCCTGGTTTCGCGACACGAACGGCGGACCCTGTCTGAGCGGATTCAACCTCTCGAGTGGCCTAGCGGTCACCTTCGGCAACTAGCTTGCCTCCACTGCATTCGCCAAAAGTAGAAGACGCCAACCTCAACGAGCAGCGCCCCGGTGCGCTGCTCCGTACCCCGACCTGGCCATGAGAATCTCCCCCCTTGCGCTGCGCGTCCTCCTTGGACTGGGCCCTTGCCTGCTGGCCACCACGGCCTCCGCTCAATTCAGCAACAACACTTCCGACATCCCCTCAGGTAGCCCCGGCAACAACTCCAACACGGAGAATGTGGACTTTGGCGATGTGGACTTGGATGGGGACTGGGATGCCGTCTTCGCCGACGGCGGCGACGATGCTCAGGACCAGAATCGCATCTGGATCAACCGCGGACCAGGTTCCAACCTAGGCAAGTTCCAAGACGAGACGAACACGCGCTTGCCTTCGATCAACGATCAAAGCCGGGACGTGGAGTTCGTGGACTTCGACAACGATGCAGACCTGGACTTGTACATATCCAACACCGCGGCCCTGATCGCCCAAGGCAACCGCTGGTGGCGCAACACGGGAACGGGCAACTACGTGGACGAGACGGCTGCGCGCTGGATCGGTTTGGCCAGCAGCAATTCCTCCATCGCTGCCTCTCAACTGCTGGGCGATGGGACCTTCTTGGACTTCTCCTGCGATTGCGACTTTGGGGACCTTGACAATGACGGGGACATGGACCTCTTTCACTCCAGCTACGGAGGAGTCTTTGGCGGCCAAGTCCCCTCTCGCATCTTCCTGAACGACGGCGCTGGCTTCTTTGAGGAGTTCAATCCTTCGGGCTTCAAACTCTCCGCCCAAACGATCCAAAGCAACAACCCCGGCATATGGTGCGAGGGCACCCAGCAATCGAACACCACCACCACGGACGGCACTCGTTGCGACGTGGCCTCGACGGCCTTGGACATCGATATCGGAGACATCGACGGGGACTTTGACTTGGACATCTTGCACGGCGCACGCCAAGAGCTGCCGCGTATGTTTCAAAACCGCTTGAGCGAGAACGGCGGCGTGCTTGGCTTCCGAGATGTCACGGGATCTGCCTTCCCCGCAGGCTACAGCTCCGGCAACGGCCACTACGAGCAGGAGATGGGCGACCTGGATGGGGACGGAGACTTGGACATTTACGGGCTCAACTGGTCCGCATCCTTCTCCTTCAACGACATCACCCTGCGCAACGACGGCAATGGGACCTACTCGAACTCTACGGTCCTCTCCGGCTCCGGCTCCGACGACAACGAAGGCGACTTCCTCGACTACGACAACGACGGGGACCTGGACCTCTTTGTGGCCAACTTCTCAGGCAACGATCGTCTCTATCGCAACAACAACAATGGCGGTACTAGCTTCAGCTTCACCCAAGTGAGCTTCCCCAGTTCCCCTCAGATTGGTCTCGACGCGGACGCCTGCGATGTGGATGGGGATGGGGACTACGACATCTTTGTGGCCAACGACAACGGCGCTGCCAACCGCTACTTCGAGAACACGACCCAGATCGCCGACAACCACGCCCCCTACATTCCAAATGTAGAGCAAGCGCCCGATCGCGTCGCTGGAGCGGAACCCACCATCGTACGGGCCCACGTCTACGACAACGCACCGTACTACATCACCTGGTACAACCCGACGACGGTCAGCTACACGGTGAATGGCTCGGGGGGCGGAAACGTCCCCGCCCGTAGCTCTGGCGGCCAAGTCTTCCGGGCCGAGCTCCCCGGCAATTTGGTGGGCACCATCGCCTACACCTTCCACTCCCAAGACGAGTATGGCAACGCCGGTAGCTCCACCGCCCGCAGCTTCAACGCAACGGGCAACAGCAACACGGGCATGCCCTTTTGCTTCGGCGATGGAAGCGCCGCGAGCTGCTCCTGCGGAAACAACGGAGCAGCCAACGCTGGCTGCGCCAACTCCCAAGGCCCCGGCGCCATTCTGTCGGCCACGGGAAGCCCGAGCGTCGCCGCGGACACACTAGCCCTCAGCGCTTCCGGATTGCCCGCAGGCGGCTACGGGATCTTCATCGGCGGTACGAATGCCCTCGGAGCGGGAAATGGCATTGCCTACGGCGACGGACTGCTGTGCGCCGGTGGCGCCATCACTCGACTGGAGACCGTTCTCTCGAACGCCGCCGGTGTGGCGATCAGCTCGGTCCTCATTTCCCCAACGGACGGGGCCGCGGCTGGACAGACGCGGTACTACCAATCCTGGTATCGCGACACGGCTGCGGGTGCTTGCGGGGGCGGATTCAACCTGTCGAATGGTTTGCAAATCCTCTGGACCAACTAGAGGTCTGGCCGACAAGGGGCGGTTTCTCGATCGGGTTCCACGGATCGACTGGCAAGGCGCCGGGTTCCCCACATAGTTGAAGCTATATGGGGGTTCAGGCAACGCAGCCGGGCGGTTCGTGGGAGCCGAGCGAGGAATCGCCCCTTGTCGGCCGGGCCTCTAGGAGTCTGCACTCTTGGACCCTGTGCGAGCATCAGGTTGGCCCACCCTCCAACCGACCGGGCCTCTAGGGTGACTTGGCGCCTGCGTCCGGGCTATGATCCCGAGCATGCAAAGCCCGTTTCACGCCCGGCGTCGCCGCTTCGCCCCGTTGACCCTGCTGCTTCTCTCAAGCGCCTGCAGCACGACCCGGGCGCTTGCACCGCAAGAGATCCCACCTCAGGCAGGGGGTGTCCAAACGCCTTCCAATCAAACCGGCACGCCAGTTCCCGCGCAGCAGACGGCGGTCCACTCCCGGACCCTAGCTCTGCTCCTCGGGTCGGATAGCTACCAGGCACGTTTCAGGCAAGATAGCGATTCGCTCCACGGGTTTTGGGAGCTCGAGTACCTTCAGACAAGAGACGACGACCGTGTTTTCGATGCTCATTTGCGACGGGTCGGACGAGTCCAGGATTCGGCGCTCGAGCTCGGCGTGGGCATCGGCGCCTACGCGGTCGCCTTCGACGCGAGCGACCACGAGGTCTTTGCGATCGCTCTTTGCGCTGGACTGAGCTACGACTTGAACACCAGAATCCCGTCCGCCCTCTCCTTCGAACTCTCCGTCGCGCCGGAAATCACAACGTTCAAGGACGGCGAGAGCCTCGTCGATGCCATCCTGCGCTACGAGGCGCAGATCACCCCCAACGCCTTCGCCATTTTCGGAGGCCGGATTTTCGACGCGGAAACTCCGCTCTCCGACGAAGTCAGTCACGAAGCCTTCGTCGGCGTGCGGCTGGGTTTCTAGAGGTCTGGCCGTCGTCCTGCGGCTGGGTTGCGCCTTCAAGTACAGAGCCGGGGAGTGCGACCTACGACTCGTGGGCCTGCACGATGAGCCGTCATGGCCCAGCCGGTCTGGCCCACTCCCGCGGTTGGATTCCGCGAGGGACACGCTCGTTGGGTGCGCCGATCGGATGGACCGGCCGCACAGGCGGATGCCCGGCACGCTGAAGGAAGCGCTTGGTTGAAGATTGCCAGTCGCCTGGGGCGGGCCGCTACTTCACTTTCTGTGGGAGCAGGCTCCCCTGCGAAAACTCCCCATTCCAGCCTTCCAGCAAGAAACCCCGTGGGTCGTAACCAAAGCTCTTCCCGTGCAGCTCGCCAGCCTCGTAGGGCCAGTAGCGTTTCAATCCGCCGCCCCGATACCAAGTACGCCAGACCCCCACACGTAGCCCGTCCAAGAACTCCCCGTTGGCCAGCTGATTGCCGTTCAGAAAACTCTTAACCAAGCCAACTCGCCTGCCCTCTTCCCGGAAGGTGAGTTCGAGCACGGCCACCTCTTCCGCATTCCAGTAGGTCCAAGTGTCTTGAGCAACCCCGTCTGAGAAGTGCATTTCGGCCTGCCGGATCGATCCGTCCCACCAGCGGCTCCAACGCCCGTTCGGCACACCGGCCTTGCACTCCGACCTCAAGCGCAACTTGCCAGAACGCATCCAGGCCAAGGACGGCCCATCGAGCACGCCATTGTCGTACATGTCCGATGACTTGCGCATGCCGTCCGGGAACCATGTTTCCCAGAGGCCCGTGGGCACTCCCTGCTGGATGCTTCCCCGTGACCAGGGCTCCCCGTTGGCGTAGTTGATTTGGACTTGACCGTCCAAGGCCGTAGCCGATTGCTCAGTTTCCTGCGCGGCTGCTGACGTAGGCCAAGCCTCCCCGCGAATGGACAGAGACATCCGCAAGCCGAGGCTCTGCGAAGCACCCTCCTGGGCCTGCGACTGCAGGGCCGCGAGTTGTCGCTTCAGTTCTTGAGCAACAGCACCATCCGCACCGGGGACTTCGACCTCGCCACTCGCAGAACGCTCGAACAACTGAGTGCCGCCTGTCTTCCGATCCAACAGCAGCCGATGACTCCCAGTCAACACCCCCACCTGATCTGTCCGCGCATCCGGACTGAGTTCCAGGAAGCACTCGGAAGCATTCCAGTCCGCTTGTCCTTCGATCAATCCACGAAAGGACTTCCCGAGGCTGGCCGGCGGAAGCGCCAGGCCAGCGTAGTCCAGCAGCGTCGGCGCCAAGTCAATTGTCCGCACCATCGGTTGAGGGCGCCCTCCCTCGGAAGCGGGGGCACGAATCAGGAGCGGCAAGGAGGTGGAGTCGGCCAACAGATCCGGGCTCGTAAAGTCCGGGCCCAGGGGAGGCCAAAGGGGTCCATGCGCGCCCACAACCACGACCAGGGTTTGTCCGCCGATACCGAGCACGTCCACGCCAGCCAGAACGCGTCCAATGTGCATATCGGCATAGCGCACTTCGCGCTCGTACAGGTCATCCGGTGTCGCCGCTTGGCGCAGGGCGATGATGTTCCCCTCCTCTCCGGCAAACCCTTGGAAGACGTGGTCGGGCCGCGGGTCTTGGTAGTGAAGCCAGAGAAACCATGGGGGTTCCCCTTGATTCGTTGCTGCCGCGTCCGCCTTCGCCTTCAGAAACAAGAGTCCGCGGGTGCTGACCTCTGCTGAAGTGCTGACGTCTTCGGCCAGGGGAACGGGGAGCACCAGCTCATCATCAAAGTGCACGAAACCCTGGTTTAAGCCCCGCTGCCGGCCCAGAGACTCGCAGGTCACCACGGCAGCGGTGTCATAACCCGTGGCGAGCAGGGCCTCGGCCAGGGTGAAATGGCTTGGAGCCAAGACCCCATTGCGGGTTCCGCAGCCATGACTCGCCGTGGGTAGAGCGGTCATCAAGCTGGCGTAGGAGGGCAGGCCTTGGGGCGTGTTGGATTGGGCGTCATCGAAGACGCTGGCGCCCTTCGAGAATTTCAAGAGCTCTGGGGAACTCGCTCCTGCAAAGCCATAAGTCTGCAGGCGATCCTTGCGCAGGGAGTCCACCGTGATCAGCAGAATGTTCGGCCGCGCGGCGCTCGCGGCAGGCGGACGCGTGGGCTCTTGGGAACAAGCGTTCAGCAGCGCGGCGAGAGCCAGTGCGAGCCAAGGTGCGGCAATCCGAGAAGGGCGAGAATCGGTACACATGCGGCTCAAGGTAACACGCACCTCGGCTTCTGCGCACACGGATCCCGGCACCGCCAAGACGAAAGCGCCGCTCGAAGTCCCGGCGCAAAGACCAACCTCAGTCCAGGCTACAGACCCCGCCCGCGTCCACTCAATTCTCGAAGCTCAATGTGGCAACCGAATTCGCGCTCGAGTTGTGCGGTAGTTGCCCGGGCTAGATGGGCGTCCAGCAACTCGCCAGGGATGGCGCGCTTCGAAAAGATCAGCAGCACAGCACTCGACTCCTGGGGCCAGAGCAAAGGCATGATCCATTCTGCTCCGCTGGAGAGCCCCACCATAGGCGGCCCCAAGGGATCTTGCCACTGACCATCGCGCCCGATCCGCACGGCGAAGAAGAGGTCTTCCTGGGCGACCACTTCCAACAGGAACTCTTCGTGCACTCCAACAATTTGCCCGGAAGCGGAGCGTTGCCCCGGTAGATCTTGCAGCACGCGCCCCGCTGGATCCAAGAACGCCACGAGGGCCGGCGCGGAACCGAAACCAGCGGGCGGTTTCGGAACCAAAAACAACAAGAGCACAGCCGCCGCAAAACCCAGCAGGGAAAAACTCCACTGGCGGCGTCTTTCAAGTAGCGACTGGGCGCGCACCTGAAGCCCCATTGAAGCGCGCAATTCAGCGGCTAGAGCTTCCGGAACCAGTGGCGTCGCCCCTAGGCCTTCCGCACGGCGTTGGAGTCGCTTCTCAAGATCACTTGGAGGCATCGAGGTCGTCACTGTTCAATCCCCTTGCCCTTTAGGCAGCGGGCCAATGCATCGAGCGCTTGATGCCGTTGCGTGTTCACGTAGCTCTTTGAAATGTTCAGCATGCCCGCGACCGCTCGTTCCGTGGAAGCCTCGGGTCCGTAAAGCAACTCGACCAGCTCCCGCGAACGAAGGTCCAGGCTTTGAATGCAATCCTCCAAGGCTTGCGCTTCCTCGCGGTCCTGCAATTCACTGGCTTGGGCATCCGATTCAGCGCTAGGTTCCAAGCTTTCCATCGCCATCGGTTGCGGAGCGTCCGCCTCACGCAGGGCGGCGCGGCTAGCCTTGTCCGTCAAGCGTTGAGCCTCGTTCCGAGTGATGCGATAGAGCCAAGCAAAGAACTCATCGGGGGTTTGCCCCCGGTAGTCTTCGCGCGCCTTCCAAACCCGCAAGAACGTGTTCTGCCCGCAGTCTTCGCGGAACTCTGCAGCCAAGCGCAGGGACCGCAGGTAGGTCGCCATGCGCCGATCGAGGGCCGGCCAGGCGTCCTCGAACAAGCCCCATGCGCTCTGGGGGGAACCCCTTAGGGCTCCCCGCGCCAACTGCTCAATGGCATCTTCTTCCGCGGAGGTCATCGGGGGCAGCATAGCAAAGGCACTGCCAATCTCAGAGCGCCTAGGAGCCAGGTCTCGCTCAACTGCAACCGCAGGCAACGGAACAGGCGCAACCGGGATGTCCACAGTAGGCAGACCCCGCGTTGTGAATGCATTCGTTCGCGCAGCGGCTCGCGTCCCCCGCACACTTGTGGGTGCCCTTGTCATTGCAGACACCCAATTCGTCCGCGGTCAGGGCACACCCTGTGCAGGAATGCGTGCCTCCGCAATAGGCCGCTGTTTCTTGAGACTTGCAGCCTGCCGCCACCAAAACCAAACCGGAAAGGATCATCCATCGAAAGGCTCCCATCTCGTCCCCCATCACCCAATGAGTGAGCTAACGTTTTTTGTTCGCCGACCTCGGAAAGCGAGGACCGCATCGAACTCAGGCTACGCCCCCTCACTTGTAAACCGAACGAAAAAGTGCATGCGAGTGGGAACCGACCTCCCCTCAGTGTCAACGTGGAGGAGACAGCCTGCGCCCCAAGAGCACCCGCAATACACAAAGGCGGCCCACGTCGCACTCCCAAGGGCTACGCTCTAGCCCGCTCTAGCCTGCAATGCGAGTAGGAAGGAGCCTCGTCGAGCATTCCTCGCAAATCGAAGTGCGGACCCGTGCCGAGAGAATCTAGAGTGAGGCCACGTGCTCCAAGCTGACTGGCCCACCGGCACCCCTGAGTGTCCCCGATCTCCTGCCCTCAAAAATCAATGAAGTCGATTTCGATCCCCCTAGCCCTCACCCTCTTGTCGGGGAGCTTGCCTGCGGGGAGTTCCCAAGAGGTCTTGCAGCCTCCCCCGGCCGCGACTTCTCTCGAGCAAGAAGCGGATGCCTACGAGGAGCTCAATCAGCAGTACTTGGCGGATCATGCAGCCTGGAAGCTAGACCTCCAAGAGGCCAGCACCAGCGAGCGCCGCGATCTACGCGGCGCGGATCCGGTGCATGAGTACTGGGGCAAATTCCTGGAGCTTTCCGACGCCGGAAATGGCCGGGCCCAACTGTGGCTCTGTGAACATGTCTTGGACAAGAAGATCAAGAGCAAAGAACGCGGCGCCCTCTTGGCAAAGCTCTTTGACACGTTGGTCCTCGAGCAGCACGCAGAGGAGTGGTTTGGCGAAGTGATCGCCCTCATCCATCGTCATCGCCGCACGCTCGGGGAAGACGCCGCGGGAGTTCTGTATGGCAAGATCCTAGCCACCTGCGAAGACCCCGAGTCCAAGGCGGCTGCCCTGTACTACGAAACCTACCTGTTCAAAACGGCCAAGGGGGCTGACCCCGATCCCCAAGTGGCTGCCAACTTGGACCGCATTCTGGAACAGTTCCCCGACACGAGCTTCGCCTTGAAGATCCGGGCGTCCCGCGCAGGGGAGTTGTCTGCTGTCGGGGCCCAGGCTCCCGAATTCAAAGCCAAGACCATCGACGAGTTTGAGTTCCAGCTGTCCGACTACAGGGGCAAGATTGTGCTGCTGGACTTCTACGGCTTTTGGTGAGGCCCGTGCAGGAAGGCGATGCCGCACCTGCAGGCGCTCGTTGAGCGTCACAAAGACGATGAGTTCGTTTTGATCGGCATCAATGCCATGGACAGTCCCGAAGCATTTCGCAAGGGCCTTGAGGAATACGGGGTCACCTGGCTCTCGGCGTACCAGGGACAAGCCGCCACCCCCATCTCCAATCTCTACGCGGTCCAAGGCTACCCGTCCTATGTTCTGATCGACGCCCAAGGCAAGATTCAGGAACGCGCGCACGGCACCGATGTCATTGACAAGCGCATTGTGGAACTCTTGAAAGAAGCCGAGGAAGGCCCGCTCAAGTGATGTGGTCCCGGAGCAGCTCGAAGCACATCGGCCGGCCAGTGCCCTCCACAGGAGATGGCCATTCCCCTGCGTTCCTGACCATCATCCAAAACTTCCTATGAAGCGTTTCTGGTTGCTCCTCCCCGCTCCACTGCTGCTTGGCTTTGCAGCGCGACAGAATCCCATGCTTCCTGTGGACGACCTGCCCCGTCCACTGGAGCGCGTCGCCCTGTTGGGTGCCGAAGAGCTGGCTGAGGCCTGGAGTGCGAGCAAGCAGCAGGTCGCCCTGGGGCGCAGGCTCTTCTTCGACCCGCTTCTGTCCGAGGATCAAACCATCGCCTGCGCGAGCTGTCATCAACCGGCCTTTGCCTTCGCGGACAACAAACGCTTCTCGATTGGTCTCGGCGGACAGGCGACCAAGCGCAACTCCCCCAGTTTGGTGAACCGCGCCCTGAGCACACAGGTCTTCTGGGACGGACGTGCCGCGTCGATTGAAGAGCAAGTCCTCCTGCCGATTCAGGACGGCACGGAGATGGGCAGCGACCTCGAGCTGATCCTGCAACGGCTCAACGCAGACGCGCCCTACACCGAGGAGTTCAAGCTGGCCTATGGTCGTAGCGCAGACAACGAGAGCCTGGCCGGGGCTCTCGCTGCCTTCGTGCGCGCCATCTCCTATGGAGACTCCCCGGTGGATCGCTTTCGCAACGGACAGACGGCAGCCTTGAGCACAGAGGAACGGGCGGGAATGTGGGTCTTCGAAGGACGCGGCGGGTGCTGGAAGTGTCACACGGGCCCGGCCTTCAGCGACGAAGAGTTCCACAACACGGGAGTCGGTTCTTTGGAAGGCGTGCCGGAAGCAGGGCTCAGTGGATTCACGAAGGACCCGCAAGACCTCGGCAAGTTTCGAACCCCAGGACTACGCCTGCTCACTAAGTCCGCCCCTTACATGCACGACGGCAGTCTAGGAACCCTCGAAGAAGTGGTGCAGTTCTACCGGGGCGGCGGCAAGGCCAACAGCCATCGCTCTGCGCGCCTGCAGTCGATTCGCATCACCGACACGGATGCCACGGCTCTCGTCGCCTTCCTTCGCGCACTCTCCAGATAAGCCTCGAGGCGCTAGCTCCTAGCGTTCGCCGAGCACCTGCATGATCTCGAGGGCTCGCCCGTTGTTCGGTTCGAGTTCCAGGGCCTTGCGCAGGGCGTCCAGACCAGCAGGCCGTTGCCCTAGCTGCAGCAGGCACATCCCCAGCCCTGTCCAGGAGTTGGGAACATCCGGGGCGAGTTCCAAAGCCTTCTTGAAGGCTGCGTGCGCTTCCGCAGGCTGGCCGTTGGACACCAAACCAATGCCCAGCTCGCTCCAGGCGCTCGCCAAACCGGGGTCCAAGGACACCGCTTTCTTTTGGGCGGAGATGCATCCGGGCAGGTCGCCGTTCATTAATTTCAAGGATCCCAGCATGTTCCAAGACATGGCGAACTCGCCGTCCAGTTCGATGGACTTTTCGACATCCCGCAGGGCACGCCCATGCTCACCGCGCACGGAGTGCAGCTTGGCACTTGCGAACCAAATGATGGCGTCCTCCGAACCGGCCCACTTGGTGGCCCGTTGCATGGTTTCTTCTGCGAGGTCCAGGGCACCACTCTGCATGAAGCTCATGCCCGCGCGCATCAAGGCGTCCGCCAAGGAGCTCTGGTCTCCCGGCTTGTGGATCCCGGACCGGTCACGCAAGTCGGCCTCGGCGGAATTCAAGTAATAGAGCGCGTCCTGCGCAGCTTCCACATCCAGCAGTCGACGGGCCACATCGAACAGGCGCAGGCCCCCCGCCGACTGGAACGATCGCCCAGGAAAGGGGGCTCCCGCGTATTCCAATGCAGGCTCGTCGAGGAGCTTCAGATCCGCTTGCAACCGTGCGAACTCAACGGGACCCCGGTAGATAACGGCGATGCGTCCATCCGCATCGAACAGGAAACTAGTGGGGACGGCCATGTCCCGTTGGCGATCGATCGCCAAGCGCTGCAACATGTCAAAGAGTACCACGGTGCGCTTGGGTGCCATGCCCGCGTCGAAGGGCAAGCCCAGACGCTCCCACATGGCTTGGGCCTCCAGCGGATTTTCATCCACGGAGAGCGCGAGCACACTGACTTCGAGGTTCGCGAGTTCTTGGGCGTGCTTCGACCACTCGCGCATTTCGCCAAGGCAGTTCGAGCACCAACTCGCCCAAAAAGTCAGCAGCAGCGGACGGCCCTCGGCACCAGGGTTGCGCGCCGGCAAGGCCTCACCGTTGAAGCCATTGACCTCGAACGTTGGAGCGGGCAAGTGACGGGTCAGGGCCACGCGGGCCATGTCCTTGGTCTTGGGCAGCACGACTTTCGAGGGCCGCAGATCGCTCTTGCGCGAATCCCTGGGCAGCAACTCGGCATCCGCTTGGCCCCGTTGCAACAGGTAGCGTTCCCCGGCTTGACAGCCCTTGAACTGTTCGAGCGTCCCGTCAGGCCAACGCACCTGGACGGAGTCGATCGCGCTCGCTGCACCCAGGCCAAAGTGCAACCAAGCACTGCCCTGGGTCAAGAAGCCTGTGCCAGCCCGATGCTCACGGACCAGCAAACGATCGCCGGCTCGGACCTCCACGCGCGCACCTATTGCGGCGCCGTTGGGGCCCGTGTTCTTCAGCTTCAATCGTAGGGATTGTCCCTGGGCTCCGTCATTGCGCAGGAAGCGCACCATGGGCGCAGTGCGGTTCTTGAGCCACAAATCCAAATCCCCATCCCCATCCCAGTCCACCGCAAGAAAGTTGCGTGAGTCATCGGGCAGGCCCAAGCCCATGCTGTTCGAGGCATCGATGAACGCTCCATCTCCAGTGTTCAGCAAAGCGCAGTTCATCTCCCGTCCACTCCAGGATTGACCTTCGCGTACCAAGCGATTGACCGCGGCCCAGCTATCGGAGTAGCTCAGAGTCGCTGTTTCGCTGAGAGGTGATTGCGACGTCACGCGTCGCCAGAAGAAGCTTCACAAGTCCTTCGTGCTCTCGTTGGTGATGAAACCATTGGGCACGAACAGGTCGCGGTCCCCATCGTTGTCGAGGTCCACAAAGCCAGCTCCCCAGGACCAACGTCCCATCCAAGTGCCACTGGCGATGGCCACGTCCTCGAAGGTCCCGTCTCCGCGATTGCGAAAGAGCGAGTTGCCGCGCGCGTGCCGTTGGAAGAGAGCGCGGGTTTCCGTTGAGGTCGAGGACTTAAAGCTGCGTTGATAAGCGATGCGTTGGCCCGCGGAGGAGAACATGTTGCTGACGTAGAGGTCCAAGTGACCGTCTCCGTTGTAGTCACCCCAAGAGACTCCCATGCCCGCCGAAATGTCCTCGACGCCCGCGCTAGCGGCCACGTCAGTGAACTTGCCCTGGTCGTTGCGATACAGGCAGTTGCGTCCAAAGTCGTTGGAGACGTAGAGGTCGGGGTCTCCGTCTTCGTCGAAGTCGGCCCAACTGCCCGCGAAGGAGAAGCGTTGATTGTTTTGGCCGAGCCCCACCGCATCCGTCACGTCCTCGAACTGCAACTCCCCTAGGTTGCGATACATGAAATTGGCAGGACCGTTGTTCGCGTCGTGATAGGGAGCCGGCAAGCCCGACTTGGTCTCGGAGGTGGAGTACTTGCAAACGTAGAGGTCCAGGCGCTGGTCGCCATCGTAGTCCACGGCGGAAAGCGAGTAGCCCCCGGTGCTCCCTAAGTGGTTCACGACTTCAAAGCGCCCGTTCGGAGCTCGCTGGCAAACGAGAATACCGGCGTTGCCGCTGAGGGTCAGTTCTTCACGTCCGTCCCCGTCAAAGTCAATCCAAAGGGCGGACATCGTGTTGTCGAGCCAATCCAGCCCGTACTGCTGCGCGACCTCTTCCACCCTTCCATCCGACCTCTGCCGCAAAAGACGATTGGGCAGGCCACCCGGCTGGCAAACATAGATGTCCTCGAGGCCATCAGCGTCGATGTCGAGCACGGTCATGCCGCAATGAGCGTACTGGTCCATGCCCGCGCCCAATTCGATCTGACCACACCATTCATCCGTGCCTCGCATGAATTGCTTCTGCCAAGCCTCGGTGGAGCCCATCAACGCTTCGCTGCAATCCGCGAAGAACGCGCCTGCCGCGAGACTCTCCGTGTAGCTGTGGGCCCGCAGACTTTTGAGCACCAACTGCTCACCTTCCCGTTCCCATTCGCAGGACCAGATAGCATCGGACTGCACGCGTTCGGCGTCCTCGCGCTCTCCCCAGACCCGGAACAGCAGTTCCGTGATCGGTGGGGACCCCACGACTCGCACAACCTTGATCTTGGCGTGAGCGTCCTGCACCAACCCGAGGGATGCCCGCAGCTGTTCCATAGATTGCGCCAGAGCCTCGCGCCCCAGCAGCAGCTCCTCGCCGATCGTTCCGCGGCGCAGCAGTAGGCTTCCCGCGTCCCCTTGGGAGATCAACTCCGTGGGCCGCAAGCGAGTCGACTGCACTTCTTTGGAGACCCAATCTGGCAAGTCCGCGGCCGACACAGGCAGGCTCCCCATCAAGCTCTCGGAGAACTCTTTGAGTTGATCACCGGCCTTCGAGGACAGCACCTCCGTGTCCCAGCCACCGAGCCGCGGATCGACGTGCTCGATCTCCTTGTCCAAGTGGTCCGTGCTCTCCACCTTGGAGCGCGGAATGGCGGAGGTCGATTGAAAGGGCGCGAGTGTGGATGCCAAGAACATCCAGGCGAGAGCACTAGTCATAGCTGCAAGATTCAATGGGGCCTTGAAGCACATAGCCTACACCATCGAAGGCATCCCTGCCCCGTTCAACCCCCTGCCTGCCCACCAGCTTGAACCGTCGTGGGCGGTCACGGGGGTCCCGCGGGAGTGGAATCCGGGTTCCGCCTGCTGGCGGCCCAGGGAAGGACCTCGCGAGCCGCCCGCGTCAGCCTTTTCCGCCCTTTGTCGGCCGGGCCTCTAGCTTCTTACGCCAGCGTCAAGTTCGTCTCGGTCAACTCTTCGCGCACGCCAGCCATCAGAGAGGCGACGTCGTAAGCGTCGAGTAGATGGCTGCCCGTGCCGGACTTTGGACGCTCGAGCATCGACAAGCCGTTGTCCGAAAGGGCAACCGCAGTGATTGCTTCCGCTTCTTCAGCGACGGCGCACAAGTCTCGGTACTGCCCGGCTTCGGCGGGCTCGTGGTGGAATTGAATGCCCTTCACGAAAGCCTCCGGCAAGCCCCAGCGTTCAGCAATCTTTGCGCCACAAACGGCATGGTCCAGACCAATCACGCGCTGTTCCGCGGACCAAAGGGGCAGACCGCCCTCGACCAACACAACGATGTCATCCCGGTGAGCATTCATGAAACGGTCGAGCACGATGTGGCCGATGTTCTGCAAGAGCCCCACGGTGTACGCCAACTCGGGTTCCGGGAAGCCAACCAGGGGCGAGATACGGCGTGCCACGAGAGCAGTGTGCAAGCACTCCTCCCAGAGCGAACGATTCGAACCAGGACTCGAGTTGCCGTAGCCCATGAAATAAGAAGCACAGCCCGTGGTCAGCACCATGCTGACAATCGTTTTCGAACCCAAGCGAGCGCTGGCATCCTTGATGGAATCAATCGACACCACGGGCGCAAACCTCGCCGAATTCGCTAAGCGCAGGATCTTGGCTGTCAGGCCCGGGTCTGCTGCGATCACCGCCACGATTTCCTCGTTGCTCGCGTCACTGAGTGCGAGCTCCAACACGCGCACGGCGGCAGTCGGGAAGGGTTCCAGGCGCTCGATGTCCGCCAGGACTTCTTGAATGTTCCTCAATGCGCATGCTCCGGTTGAGTCGCCAATTCTCCCTCGTGCTGGAGCGCAATACGGGATCCAATCAGCTCCGGGCCAAGATGGGCCAGATGCATAGGAAGGTCCGTTCGAGGAATCATTGGAAGATGGCCAAGGCACCCGTCGCAGAACCCCTCAGGGAGCGCAGGTGCTGCTCTCCCTATCGGAACCCCTTCCGGGCAACTTCAGCCGAACTGCGGCCATCTGGCTTTCACCGTGCGGGGCGAACGGGGCCCCGGGGCCTCAGCGGTAGCAGACCAGCCGTCGTTGGCGGTCTGCGGGAGCTGGCAAGCGATAGGACATTTGCCCCTGCAAACGCAAATCCCCGGGCAATTGCGGGGGCGCTTCGGTGTCCTCGGCCAGCCAACAGAAGAGTTCGCCCCCTTTGGCCAGGAGCGGCTTCGCGAGCTTGCCCATCTCCCTGGGGGTGCCAACCGCACGATTGGTGATCAGTTGATAGGTCTTTTCGAGGCCGTGGGCGGGGGCCTCGCTGGCGTCCATTTGCCGAGTCCCAATCCGCTTGGGATCGAAGCCCGCCTGCTGCAAGGCGAGCTCGATGGCCCGCAGCTTCTTGAGGGTGCGATCCATCAGCAGGACCGTGGCCTCGGGAAACAGGCAAGCCACCGCGACCCCTGGAAAGCCGTTGCCGGTCCCGATGTCGAGGCACTTTCCAGCTCCCAATTCCAGGGGGGAGCAGCCCAGAGACAGGGAGTCGAGTGCGTGGAAGAGCACAGCCGATTCACGTTCGCGGACTGCCGTCAGATTCACGCTCTCGTTTTGCAAGAGCATGGCGTCCAGGTACTTCAGCAGCAGCTCGACGCGATCCAGGGGCACCTCGCAGCCCATCTCTGCAGCCAGGTCTTTGAGTTGATGGGAATCGATCACGGGTTCTGCTTGGCTGGGGAAAAGGGCGCGAAGCCTAACCTCGCACGCCGACGGGCACCACCGCCAATCGTCACATCAGTTTGGCATTGAAGCGCGACAGGCTGCCGTTCAGGTTCCCGCCCCGCCCCCATCGGGGCCTCCGGTGAACGCGCTCAGCGGAAAATGGAAGGCCTCAGGAGCGGGCCTCTAAACACACTCTATTTTTCGCCTGTGGAGCCATCGCCTGCATAGCCCAGCTTCTCCAATTCGCGCATGGCCTCCGCGCCGAAAGTGGGCGCGTCGGCAGCCTGGTACTGCGCTGGATGGTTTTTCACGTACTCCTCCATGCGCCGGGTGAGGTCCAATGCGAGCGGCTTCGAAAGCTCGTACAGGTTGAGCGTTTCCTGGGGGTCGATGCGCAGGTCGTACAACTCGTGTCGTCCATCCGTGGAGCGAATCAACTTGTGCCCGTCGGCGTAGTACACGAGGCGCTTGCGCCTGAAACGGGCACCGTAGGAGGCGCGCATGTCGCGCTCTCGCGAAATGCTGATCTCCGCCATGTTGAAATCCCTATCCCCGGGCAACGGGTAGGTCTTGAGCATCCCCGCCCCGTACTGCGGCGGCAAGGAACTAGCCACCAAACGCGGTAGATCGGCGAGGGAGATCAACTGGTCGTTGACGGTTCCCTGCCCGCTCGCTGCGCCTGGGGTGCGCGGAAACTTGCAAACCAAAGGGACGTGCAACACCTCTTCGTAGATGTCCTTCGAGTGCTCGACCAATCCGTGCTCGCCCAGGAACTCGCCGTGGTCGGAGGTCACGATCAACAGGGTGTTGTCGAACAAACCGCGGCTGCGCAAGCCCTCGATCACTTGGGCCACCGCGAGGTCCGCGTTGGCAATTCCCAAGTCGTAGCAACGGGTCAGCTCTTCGACCAGGGCCGGGGGAGCTTCGCGACCCTGCTCGAGAACGACCTGGTACATGCGGTCCAGAAGCCTGGCCGAAGGCTGTGCTCCACTGCACTCCAAGTCCGCCATGCGCTCTTCCTCCAAGCGCGAGTTGTTGTAGGGCCGGTGGGCATCCATGTAGTTGAGGAACAGGAAGAAGGGTCCCACGCCGCCGTCAACGAAAGCGAAGGCACTCTCGTTCTTGATGACACCAGGCTCGCCCTTCACCACGTACTCATCAAAGCCCTGGTTCAGCTGGAACTCCTCGCGCAGGTAGGCCGTGTTGGCGACAAAAGCCCCGGTGCGGTAGCCGATTCCAGAAAGGGACTCGGCCAAGGTGGTGTGATCCAGCTTGAGCGGCAGCTCGCGCCAAACTCCCTGGTCGTTGACCAGGCTGTCCGCTCGGTGTTGGAACGGAAAACGCCCGGTGAACATCGAGGCGTGGCTGGGCAAGGTCCAGGGGCCGGTCGCTCGGCATTCCGTGTAGCGCACGCTTTCCGTGGCCAAGGCATCCAGGTGCGGCGTGGTCTTGCGAGCGTAGCCATAGCAGGAAATGTGGTCCGCTCGAACCGTGTCCAAAACGAGCAGCACGACGTTCGGCGGCGGCGTTTCCGTTTGCCCACAACTCGTCCCCAAGAATAGGGCCACTGCCAAACAAGCCTTTTGAATCATCTGCGCTCCTTCCATTCTGTTTCTCAATCCACTCGCCTGGGGCTTCCCCGTGCTCGCCTGCCGCCTTCTCGAACTCAAGCTGACTGCGCCTGGCCCCCATTGGGATCTGGTTCTCGAGGTGAGAAGGTACTTGGAGGCCCTGGCTCCGTCACCCGCAATGTGTCCCTTTGCCCCGGGGCCCTCTCAAAAGGAGGAGGGTTCCGAGGTGCGCCCTGTTCAAGTCCAGAACCGGGCTCGAGCTCCCCGTGCAGCGGGACATAAGAATAGGGAGGGCCGCAGTCGCCTGCGGCCCTCCCTGTTCGCTGAGGGCAGTTCTGTTGGGTGAACGGCCTGCCCTCTATTGAACGCCTTCGCTCTTACTGAACAAAGGGGACCTGGTACCCAGCGCTGCTGCCAAAGGCCGAGGCGCAGGGGCCTGCCGGGTCACGGAACAGGACCTGGAACTGATGGGTTTGTCCAGCGCCGAAGGTGCCGTTGGCCAAGGAGGCGGTGTTCCAGCTAGCGCTGCCACTGCCACTGCTCATGCGGGCCTGGAGCGCTGTCCAGGATCCGCCGACACAGAGCATGCCGTCGCCAAAGACTCCGCCGCCGGTTGCTGTCCCGGTGACGAGCAAGGCGATGCGGTTGGCGGGCAGTTGAGTCGCCGTGAAGCCGAGGTCGGCCGCTCCCAGACTCGAGCTGCCAGATGCAGAAAGAGCACCACCGAGGCCGCCCGAGTGCAAACAACCCTGACCCGTCGAAGAATTGTTACCACAGGGGCAAGCACCGCTGGCGCCGTCACCTGAACAAGTCAAGGTGCCCGGACCGCCCGACGGGGTGCTCATGATGACCTGCATCACGGCGCTGTCGCCCGTATCCAGAATGCCTTCAAAAATCAGAACGTTGCCACCAGACGAGAGGTGGTATCCGTCAATCAGGCCGATCAAACTCTTGATCACGTTGGTCCCCGACATGGTGACGCCCTCATGGATGACCAGGTTGCTGTTGATCAGGAGGCCCGAGTCTGTGGCCGTGCTCGGGTCGTTCCAGAGGCCGTACCACAGGACGTCGCCGTTGTCTCCGATCTCCACGGGACCGCTGCCGAAGGACTTCAGGGCGTATCCACCAGCCTGGATAATCTGATCGCCCTCCTGGGCCACCTTGACATTGTTCTTCACGATGATGGCGTCATCGGCAAGGGACCCGTCCAGGGTGATGGAGAGCACCCAGTCACCATTGTTGTTCAAACCCATCTCCGGAGTGGAGAACGAGCCCCAGTTGCGCCCGGCGATGGGAGAGGGAAACCCCTCCTCCGCGACGGCGAGGCGATCGATAGCAATCGCTTCGTCGTTGGCCCCGGAACCGGTGTCGAGGCGCACCCCGTAGATCGCGCTACCCAGGTCGTTGAAGCTGTAGAAGTGCGCTGTGGGATAGAAGTCCGCCACAACAGGGCCACTCGGAGGAGGGAAGCTAGCTCCCGTCACCTCCACAAGGGACTCACCGGTCAAGTTGCCATTTCCATCGGTGTCCAGAACGACGATAACGCGCTCGATGCTCAAGGCCATGGTGGGGTCCTCGATGCGCGCGATCACGAGCAGTTGCTCGCTGTTGTTGATGCGGACTTCATCGAAAGCCACGTAGGTCGTGCCCGCGCCGACGCCAGGGGCACCAACCGGGCTACCGGACTGAATGACCATCTTGTCATTCCAGAAGATGCCTTCCTCGGCACCTTGAGCCGTGCCATTCATCTCCAGGTTGAGACCTGCGTTGCCCGCGTTGTTGAGGGTAACCGCGTCGAACTTACTGAGGGTCGCGCCGCCGGTTCCGGCAAGCACCTGCCCTTTGGTTAGCAGCACTTGACCATTGGCAAGCAGCACCTTGTTCATCGAGGTGTCCGTCAGGTCCGTTCGAACTTCGGCCAGCCAGCCGCCGAAGTCATTCACCGCAATGTTGTCGATGACGGTGACCTTTCCATTGCCAGGGACTTGATCCCCTTGAGTAACCAAACGCACAACGGTTTGGGCATTGGCAGTGATCGATGCGGTGAGCAGCGCGCCTGCGAGGGCGGCAAGACGAAGGGGAAGTCTCATGGGAAGTCTCCTGGCGTAACACTTAGAGTTTTGAATCGGTAAAGCACCTCTGCTGATGAGTCCCTCGGCCACTTCCGCCCAAGCCATTAGCGGCTTCCTGGCTTGGAGCGACGGTCGAGATCAGCACTGAGAAAAGAGCTTACCCACAGGATACGAAAGGAACAAGGTCGCTATTGGCCCTCTATTTCCGGAGCAAGGAACTTGCATTTGCCAGTCCAGGGCGAGGCCTTGGCGGGAACCCAAACCCAAAAAAGAATCCGAGGCCTTGAAAAAGAGGAATCTCAAAAATGCCTGTTCTGTGGGGTTTTCTCCCTATTTGGATCTCTGAAGCGGGCCCTCGCCCCTATCGGCTTCCTTCCCCGGGGCCGATTTGCCTCAAGAGCACACAGACCGGATCCGAAACACGGAGGCGGTCAGACGCCGTCGGCCAACCCTCCCCACCTAGTGCTTCTCCCCGTTGGCGGTCGACGTCCACTCGCCTAGGTAACCCCCACCCCCTGGAAACATGCTCCGCCCCACACTCTCCACTCTCACCACCGGACTCGTCACTTCCATTGCCCTCGCCCTCACGGCAACAGCCGCAAGCGCGAACGAAACGGAACTCCCCACGCAGCCGGAAAAGGTCGCCCCCACTCCCCTCGTGGACGGCCTGAACACGGTCATGAGCAAGCTCAACCTAACCATCTATGGTTACATCAAGGCTGACGCTTCCTACGACACCGCGAACATGCCCACTGGCGATTACGCTGGATACGTAGAGCAGGGAACCGAGAACGACGGCCAGTTCAACGTGACCGCTCGTCAAACACGCCTCGGCATGAAGATCGCCGGTCCTGAGTCGGATTCCGTGAAGACCTCGGGCCTTGTTGAAGTTGACTTCTACAGTGGCGCAACAGCGAATAGTTCACAGCCCCGTATGCGCCACGCCTACGTGAACGTCGATCTGCCCGAGCAGGACCTCAGTGTTCGCTTTGGCCAGACCAGTGACGTGATCTCGCCCCTGGTTCCGACCACCATCAACTACTTGGTGGCATGGAAACAAGGTGACATCGGTTTCCGTCGCAACCAATTCCGCGTCACGAAGGGTTTCAACGTTGGCGAAAGCAATCGCCTGCTGATGGTCGCTGCCGCAACTCGCTCCACTGGAAGTGAGTCCGTCGGTCGCCCCGGCGTGCAAGCTCGCGTGGGCTATACCTTCAATGGCATCGGTGGCAACAAGACCACCGTTGGCGTTTCGGGCCACACGGCGCCAACCGACGGGCTGTTGAGCTCGAACTCGATCAACGCCGACTTGGTTCTGCCCCTCACCAGCAGCGTGACGCTCAAGGCCGAGTACTACTCCGGTCGCAACTTGGGCAAGTACCTAGGCGGCGTCGCCACGGGTCCTTCCGACCTGGAGACCACTGGATTCTGGGCCGCTCTTGGCTACAAGGCCAACCCGACCTGGAGCTTCAACGGAGGCTACTCCATGGACGACCCGGAGCTTGAGGACATCAACACTGGCGGCAAGACCACCAACGCGACCCTCTGGACCAACGCCAACTACGCCATCGACTCCGCGACCACGGTTGGTCTCGAAGTTGCCGAACACACCACCGGCTACAAGGACGCAGACGACGAGAAAGGAACCCGCTTCCAACTCGCCTTCACGTTCAAGTTCTAAATCACCAACACTCCCCAGACGGGCCTCGGCCCTTACGAACCCAACCATGAAAAAAACTACTTCTCACTGCCGCACTCATTTGCGGCACCGCCCTCTTCGCTCAAGCTGCGCTGAATAGCAACGCTGGCGAGACGGTCAAGATTGGCCTCAATTACCCGAAAACCGGTCCCTACTCGGTTCAGGGTCTGGACCAGTGGCGCGCCTCCGAAATCGCTGTTGAAGAGATCAACGCAGCGGGTGGCGTCCTTGGCCAGAACATCGAAATCGTCTGGACCGACTCCCAGTCAAAAGCTGACCTGTCCACCAAGAACGTCACCAAGTTGATCGACGAAGACGGCTGCAAGGCCATCTTCGGCGGGTCTTCCTCAGGCGTCGCGGTCGCTGCTGGCAAAGTCTGCCAGGAGAAGCAGGTGCCCTTCTTCGGCACCCTGACCTACTCAACGGCAACCACAGGAGTGGAAGGACGTCGTTTCGTCTTCCGCGAATGCTACAACGCGTGGGCCGGCGCCATGGTGCTCGGTGACTACATGAACAAGAACTTCAGTGGCAAGAAGTTCCTGTACATCACGGCTGACTACACTTGGGGCCACACCACGGAAGAGTCCTTCCGTAGCATCACCAACACCGGGGACACCGGTGCTCACAAGGGCATCCTGACCCCCTTCCCGGGTGCTCAAGACGCTGACTTCAAGAAGGCCATTTCCTTCGCCAAGATGGTCAAGCCCGACGTGCTCGTGCTCGTCCTGTTCGGCAAGGACATGGAGCGCGCCGTGCGTATCGCTACCGCGGAAGGCTTGAAGTCCAAGATGCAAATCGTTGTGCCGAACCTGACTTTGGGTATGGCAGAAGGCGGTGGACCGGCCGTGATGGAAGGCGTCCTTGGCGCTCTCCCCTGGTGCTGGAACGTGCCCTTCGAATTCAACTACGAGGGCGGCAAGAACTTCGTCAACAAGTTCTCCGAGCGTCACAGCCGTTACCCCAGCACCTCCGGTGCATCTGCCTACTCCATTCTTCACGAGTGGAAGGCAGCTGCTGAGCGCGCTGGTAGCTTCGAGGGCCCCGCTGTCGTCAAGGCCCTGGAAGGCCACAGCTACAGTCACCTGAAGGACGGCCAAACTTGGCGTGACTGGGACCACCAGTCCCTGCAGACCGTCTACGCCGTGAAGTGCAAGCCCGAGAGCGAGGTCAAGAAGGACAAGTTCGGCATGGACTACTTCGAGATCATCAACAGCATGACCGGTGAAGAGGCCTTCCGCACCCGCGAGCAGTGGAACGCTGTGCGCACTGCGGCAGGCAAGCCAACGGAGCTGGAGTCCCTCTAGCCCCTTTAGCGCAACCCCCATGCGCTAGCCAAGACTGAACCCCACGGGGCCGACCGCTGAAACGGTCGGCCCCCCACCTACACCCTGTGCCACCGCTATCCTGGAGTCCCCGTGCTTAGATGGAGCTCACTTAAAGTCCAGTGGAAGATCATCGTATCTGTCCTCCCCGCGATCATTCCGATGCTGGCCATCGTCCTGATCACCTTCCAAGACAGCAAGTCGATGAGTATCGCAGCCAACAGGAATGTCTCCGGACTGATCCTGGAAGCGGCGAGTGAGGACTACGCTGCCCGAACGGAACGCATGACGGACCGCTTCAGGGAATGGACGAAGGAAGACGTCTATGGCATGGCGATTGAGTTTGACACCCTACGCGAGATGGACGTCAAGTTCACCGAGATGCTCAGTGTCGCTCCCGACTTTGCCGGTATCTACCTGACGGACACCGCAGGCAAGGTCATCGCACACGCGGCCACCGAAGGCTCTACAGAAATCGTTGAGGACGCCGTTCTCGACATCTCCGCCTTCGAGCATCAAAACAACTACGCGTCGACCATGATCGAGGACGCGCTCGGGTCCGGCGCCGACGGGACCAACAAGAACACGATCGGAATGTCCTTCGTCTGTCACGGCATGGACGGAGAACCGATTGGCCAGCTCATCGCCTACGTCAACTGGAGCGGCATCGAAGAGCGTTTGCAAGTGACTGCCGACCGCTACGCTTCCCGTGGACTGGACGGCACCGCCTGCACCCTACTCGCCCCCGGTATCGATCACCCGATCGCCTCGATCGGCATGCAGAACTACAGCGAAGCAGCCAACGTTCAGGCCCGGACCTGGGCGGCTGAGGGCGAGCAGAATGCCCGCTTTCACGGAGTCGAGCTCGAGAAGCAACGCTACTTCACAAGTCTCTGCTCCCTGCCAAGCCCGAACACCATGTTCGCTTCTTCAGTCGACGAGGAGGACGAGGCAGACCCGACCGAGGGCCTGACGCTCTTCACCCTAGTCGATGAAGGACCCGTGATGGCTGCGTCCAACAAGATCCTGATGACCTCACTCACCATGGCCGGTGGAGGTGCACTCACGATCTTCCTGTTGGTCTGGTTCATGGGTGGGCGCATTTCCCGTCCGATCCGCGAAACAGCAGCGGCACTCAAGAGCATCGCAGAAGGCGAGGGTGACCTCACCAAGCGCATTGAAGTGACAGGCACTGATGAAGTCGGCGAATTGGGCGTCTGGTTCAACGCCTTCGTCAGCAAGGTCCAAGAAATCGTCGTGAAGATCGCTGGCAACGCCACCGACCTGGAAGCCTCTTCCGGCGATCTGGGCAGTGTGTCTTCAGAACTCACCTCCGGCGCACAGCAAACCCGCGATCAGTCCGCGAGTGTTGCCGCTGCCGCGGAAGAGATGTCCAGCAACATGAGCACGATCTCGCGCGACACCGAATCCATGTCCTCGGACGTGGAATTGGTTGCCGATCAAGTGGACGGCATCCGTGCTTCCCTGACAGCCATGGCAGCTGACGCAGAGAAAGCCTCCGCTGTCGCGGAGAAGGCAACTCAACTGACCCGCGAAAGCAACGAGAACATCGGCGCCCTTGACATCGCCGCCATGGAGATTGGCCGTGTGATCGAAGTCATCCAAGACATCGCAGAACAGACCAACCTCTTGGCCTTGAACGCGACGATCGAAGCGGCTCGCGCCGGCGATGCCGGCAAGGGCTTCGCCGTGGTGGCCACCGAAGTCAAGGAACTCGCCCAGCAGACAGCCAACGCGACCGAAGACATTCGCAAGCGCATCGAAAGCATCCAGGGCTCTACGGGCCAGACGGTTGCCTCCATCGGAGCGATTAGCGAAGTGGTGTCCGAGGTCAACGAGTTCTCCGGTTCGATCGCCAGGTCGATCGATGCCCAAATGGGATCGTTCCAACAAATCTCATCGCGCGTCGCCAATGCCTCCATGGCAGCGACGACCACCTCAGCCGGAGTTTCCGAATCCGCTGCGGCCAGCCAGGAGATTACAGCCAACGTGTCCGGCGTGGACAAGGGTGCGCGCATGACTGCAGAAGGCGCTCAGAAGGTCGAAGCTGTTGGCAAGAGAGTCAACGAACTGGCAGCGCAAATCACGGCCCAAGTGGGTCAATTCCGCTTCGAGTAGGCCCTCCCAGTTGTAGAGGCCCTTCCCTTGCATCAAGCGAGGGAAAGCCTTCATTCAAGAGGACTCCCGAGTTGGCCTGGCCTGCTCGGGAGTCCTCTTTTGTATTCCAGGACTTGCGACTCTCTCGGGAGCGTTACTGGCCGAGCGAACGGCTAGCGCGCAGCTTGGGCTCCAACTCCACGGCGATCAAACTCCAGCGCTGCGCTGCGGCATGATTTGCTCGCCCCCGGTGCAACTTGGACAGGGCCAACGCAACTTCCGCGCTTGGCAAGAGCTCGAAGGCCCGTTGCAAGTCAGCGACTGCCCCCGACAAGTCGCCTAACTGAGAGCGCAAGACGGCCCGGTTGCGCAGGGCCGTCCAGGCCGCAGGGTGGCGCGCGACGACCTCATCCAAGAGCATCAGGCCGCGTCCGACCTGATCGAGTTCGCCCCACAGGAGCCCGAGATTGATCGCGCTTTCCACCAGCGCCGGATTCAATTCTAGGGCGCGCAGGTAGGCGTCCTTGGCTTCCTCGAGGCGACCGAGATCACGCAACATGCCAGCGCGCAAGTGATGGTACATGGGGATCGCCAGTGCTCGCGGCCCCGCCGGTTTGTCCAACTGGGCCAAAGCTTGCGGGCTGAACCCCTTGCTCGCGTAGGCCATGAACCAAATGCCCGCGTCTTCCCCCCAACCGGGATCGCGCCCGGGCCAAGAGAAGCGCTTCCAATCGGCACTCGCTGACTCCAATGCGCGCAACTGCGCGTCGGCATAGGGCGCTCGTACCTGGCTTGGTTGACGGCGAATGAAGTGGTCATGAATCGTCACGCGCGCCACATCAAAGACCCCCGTCCTTGGCATGTGGCAGGCGACACAATCCGGATCCCCGCGGCGCTCTGCCTGGATCGCCCAAGCCGGCCAGGGCTCGCGCTGCTTTGCTGCGGGACGTGAACAGGAGACTGCACTTTTCAGCGTGTGCGCTGCACTCGGCTCGTTTCTGTCCGGCGCTCCCGAGTCCGGCCCCAGGACAGGTCCCCCATGACAATTCAAACACGCAGCCCGCACTCGATCCCGCTCTTGCCCTTCCGCTAGGGAACGATGGGGATCATGACACGCCGTGCAGGTCATCTCAGATTGCAAGTAGCACTGCGAGAGAACGAGCCGTTCCACTTGGCTCACAAACCCGACCTCCTGCGTGGCCTCGCGCGCGACGAAGTGTGCGCGGCTGTCGACCAAATCGCCACCGGGTTTGGGCGGTCCCAAGTCGGGTCCGTCCAGCACGAGTCGAGTGTCTCCTTGCAAGTGGCATCCAGCGCAAATCGAAAGCTGCTGCTCGCGATCCAACTGAGCATGGGTGACGAGTGGATCGCCTGCCTGCGCCGCCGGTGTGTTCATTTGCCAATCCCCGTGCCCCTGGGCGTTGCCGTGACAGGCGCCGCAGGAGATGCCACGGGGTGTCCAGTCACTCGCAGAGTGGCGCAAGTTCAACGGGAAGCCAACCGCTGGTAGCGCGTCCGTATGACAGCCCAGGCATTCAGACGTCACCGCGACTCCGGCCCGTGAGCCCGGCTTCATCGCCGCGTGGGGCGCGAGCACGGCTTCGCGGCCTGCTTCACGGGTGATGACTTCCACCGGTGCGAACCACATCCCGGCCCCGTGGCCGAGCACATAGGAACGGTCGCGGATTCCCGCGCCAACGGCGAACAGCACTTCGTACCCAAGGGCGTGTTGCGAGTCGTCGAGGCGCTCTTCGCCGAGGATTTCCGCAGAGCCGTCTGGTTGCCGGGTGAAGCGGTAGCTGTAGCCTGCGGGTCCATCCATGACGCTGCCCAAGCCATCCAACTCCCCGAGAAGCGTTGGCTCCAGGCTGCGTGCCATGGGGTTGCGACTCCAGGAATCGACCTGGCTCGGGTGGCACTGGGCGCAGGTTTCGCTTCCAGCAAGCTGAGCGGGAGACTCCCGCGGGGGCGCCAGCTGGCCGATTCCCGGCGCGCCATCAGAACACCCCACAGGGCCCAGCAGCAGCGCACTCAAGGCCCAAGGAATCCAACGCGCGCACCGACTCTGCATGGGCCCAGTCTCGCACGTTGGAGAGCGTGAGCCATGCTGAATCTGCAAAGGATCTGCTGCCCCAAGACCTGCCCGGGTCCTTGCTTTGGACCTGCGTGCACGGCCCCACGCACGCTCGAAACACAACCCATGCCTGGATGACGGGAGCGTCCTTGACAATCCAGCTCCATAGAAGGACAACGCCTCCATGAAGAACACGCTTTTGGCCCTCTGTGCCCCCCTCCTCGCCCTCACCCTGACTTCCAACTCGACACCGGTTGCTCCCAGCAGCGCCCCTGCTCTGCACTGCCAAGTGCCCTGCGGCATCTACGGAGATCAACTTCGAATCGACCTGATGATGGAGGACCTCACCACCATCGAGAAGGCCATGGGCCAGCTCACTGCCTTCCAAGCGGAAGCCTCTCCCAACCTGAACCAGGTCGTGCGTTGGACCATGGCCAAGGACGAGCACGCTCAGAAAATCCAAGACCAGGTCGCTGGATACTGGCTCGCTCAACGCATCAAGCTGCCCGCCGCCGACGCGGACAAGGAAGCCCAGGGCAAGTACCTCTTTCAGCTCGCCCTCATGCACCAGGTCACCGTCGCGGCGATGAAGTGCAAGCAAGGCACCGACACCGCACAGGTGGGCAAACTGCGCACGGCGGCCCTGGAATTCAGCAGGGGCTACTTCAACGAAAAGGACTTCGAGCACATCGAGTCCCACCACAAGGGCGACCACAAGTAGTCCTCCCCGGGGAGTCTCGCTGCATCCCGCTACATGCGTTCGATGGTACGGATCCCCAAGAGTCCCAACCCGTGTTGAATCACGAGACCGGTGGCATCGATCAGCTGCATGCGTGTGGCCCGTAGTTCACCGGTCTCCGCGTGCATGACCGAGCACTTGTCGTACATGCGACTGAACTTGCGGCTCAGCTCGTAGAGGTAGGTGCAAAGGACTTGCGGCAAGAGCGCGTCGCTGGCGCGTTCCACCACACGGTGGTAGTCCGCGAGCCAGCCGAGCACATCGGCCTCGGTCTCGTGGGTCACGAGACTCCAGTCCACCGAGCCCGTGTCCTGCTCGCCGACCTCCCGCAGGATCGAACGGGTGCGAGCGTAGGCGTACAGCAAGTAGGGCCCGGTGTTGCCGGTTTGCGCGCTCCACTCGTCCAGGTCGAAAACGATCTTGGAACCGTGCAACTGATTCAGCATGCCGTAGCGCATGGTCGCCATGGCGATGCAGTGGGCTGCTTCGGCGACTTCCTGCGCAGGCCACTCGTCCACGTACTTGTCGAGGAAGTCGCGATTGATCTTCTCCAAGAGGCGCGCCTCCAATTGCGAGAAGAGAATCGAGTTGCCCTTGCGACTGCTCATCTTGCCATCCGTCAACACCACTTGAGCGTATGGCAAGTGCTGGCACTTGGAAGCCTGCTCGTAGCCCATCAACTCCAGGCACTTGAAGACCTGCTGGAAGTGCAACGTCTGAGCCGAGTCCACCACGTACAAGGATCGGTCGATGCCGAACTCCTCGAATTTGCGCTGGGCCAAGGACAGGTCACGGGTGGCGTAGAGCGCCGTGCCGTCCGATTTGATCAAGACGCAGAAGCCGAGGCCGAACTCTTCCAGGTCGGCGCCGACGGCCCCTTGAGACTCCTTGAAGACACCCTTGGCTTGGAATTCGCGAACCAATTCCTTGGAGGGCTCGCCGACTTCTGACTCGAAGAAAAAGTGATCGAAGCGGCATCCGAGCCAAGCATAGATGCGATAGAACTCCTCCATCGACCAGTCGAAGGTCTTCTTCCAAAGGTCGTAGATTTCCCCTGCGCCGCTCTCGAGGGCTTGCAGAACCTCGCTCACCTCGCGGTTGCGCCGGGCGAATTCCTCGAGCACCCCACGGCCCTCGGGCAGGGCGCTATTGATGCGATAGAGCTCCGCAACTTCGTCCCCCACGCTGCAGCCCGCGGGAAGCACCGGGATGTTGTCGTCGCGCTCGGAGATGCCCAGCTCCTTTTCGCTGAGCAGCATGCCCGTGCTTTCTACGCCGCCGCGCACCACCACGCCGACTTCTTTGCCGCTGACGCGCATGCCCGGTTTCGCGTAGGGCACCAGATCGCCCGGGGCAAATCCGGCCGCGCCCACGAGCACCTGCAAGGTCTCGCCATCGAGCTCAACCTCGCTCACGAGCCACTTCGGATTCTCCGGGTGAGCTTGCACCTTCAACACCTTCGCAGCGCGCACACCGGGACGCGCTGCGCGGGTCAAGGTGTCGAGGTTGAGCTTTTCGGTGGCGGCGCTGTACTGCTCGCCGAGGAACTCGCCGCGCTGGGTCTCGGGCCATTCCCCTGCAAAGTGCTCGCGCAAATGCCACAGGCATTTGGCCACGTGGGTGCCCTCATCGCCGATGTAGTTGACCGGCACCACCTCGTGCCCCTGCCACTCGAGCAAGCGCGCCACCGAGTCCCCGAGACTCGCGTTGCGAATGTGACCGACGTGGAAGGCCTTGTGGGTGTTGGGCTGGGAGTACTCCACCATCACCTTCTCGTCGCGCTGCGGCCGGCGAGCCAGGTAGTTGCCCGAGAGGATCCCCGGCACCAGGTCCGCTGCCAATCCGGCGCGCGCCAGGAAGAAGTTCAGGTAGGGGCCAGCAGCCACTCCCTTTTCAAATCCTGCCGCTTGCAGGGCTTCGGGGGAAAGCTGCTCCAAGAGCATCCCAGCGATCTGCGGCGGTGCCTTGCGCAGGGCCTTCGCCAAGCGGAAACAGGGGAAAGCAAGGTCCCCCAGCTTTGAGTCCTTGGGTCGTTCAATCCACTCCTGGAGCTCCTCCGCGGTCATTTCCAGGGAGAAGGGCTGCGCTCCAAGGGCCTGAGCGATCAGCGAGGACAATTCGGCTTCGTACTGCATGGGGCCAAGGAAACCAGAGAGGACGCCTCTAGCTCACTTAGAAAGAGCAAAAAAGCTCGCGGAATTGGGAATGACGGGCCGCGCCCCCCCAAGGCCGCACCGGATCCGGCCGATGGGACCCAAGACCCTGAACCCCACCCCCAGTACCGTGATCAATATCAAGCCCAATCAGCCAGCAGAATCCACCCCCCAAGCGCCCGCCCCGGCGAGTGCTGGTCAGGAGACGGCGGAACTCATCTGCCTGCACGTGGGTTGCGGCCCTCCCGGGCAAGAGCACCTGCACGAAGCCTTCCGCGGTCCGAGCTGGAAAGAGTTGCGACTCGATATCGACCCCAACGCCCAGCCGGAGATCGTCGGCTCGATCACGGACCTTTCCATGTTGCAGACGGCCTCCGTCGATGCCATCTGGTCCAGCCACAATCTAGAGCACCTCGAAAGTTGGGAAGTGCCCCAAGCCCTCGCGGAATTCCATCGTGTGTTGCGCCCAGGTGGCTTGTTCCTGAGCACCATGCCCGACCTTCAAGCGGTCTGCAAACTGGTCGCCGAGGATCGTTTGGAAGACGTCGCCTATCAATCGCAAGCCGGACCGATCTGTCCCATCGATATCTTGTTCGGGCACCGACCCCAGATCCAAGCGGGACGCACAGCCATGGCTCACCGCACCGGCTTCACTGCCAAAACGCTCAAGCAGCACATGGACAACGCCGGCTTCACCAACGGCCAGTTCTGGACCCAAGACCTCGATCTGTGGGCCTTGATGTCGCGCTAGTTCCCAGTCCAATGGCGAGGTTCCAACCATGACCAGCAGCTCACTTACCCAGGCGCTCGGCTACCCGAAGTTTCGCCCGGGTGAAGCTCCGCGCATGCTTGTCTTGGAATCCGACTACTTCCTCGTCCGCGATGTGATCCAAAGTGCCCGGACGCTGGGCTGGGAGGTGGAGACCCTGCCCATCAAGTTGGAAGGCGCAGCGGAAGCCGAGATGTTGAAGAGCCTCTTGATGGAGCTCGTGCGCTTTCAGCCGGACTTCCTGCTGACCATCAATCACATCGGCTTCGATGAGTCCGGCGTCCTGGCGGGCATCCTCGAGGACTATGGCATTCCCCTGGCTTCCTGGTTCGTGGATCACCCGCTGCCGATCCTAGGCGGCGCGGAACAGAACGCCACCAGCAACACCCAGATCTTCTGTTACGAGCGCACGGCCCTGCCCTGGCTGGCACGCATCGGCTTTGAGGATCCGCGGCACCTGCCGACCGCGTCCAACCCGGAACAATTTCATCCGAAGAAGGTGGATCAAGCCGTCGCCGCTCGCATGGGCCGGCCCTTGAACCTGGTCGCCGGTTCCTGGTTTCAACGGGCGCGCATCGACGTCACACCGGAGGGCGCGGACTTCGCGCGCCAACTGGCCAGCGGCCGCGAAGTCAACCGCCAGTTCTTGCGCGATGACCTGGCGCGGCTCCTGGATCTGAACGCACCGGAACACGGGCGAGCCCTTTTCGTGGCCTCGCAAATCGCTCTCGGGGAAGCCACCTTGCAAAGTCGTGTGGAGCTGGTTGAAGGCCTCAAGAGCCTCGGCATCGTGGTCTACGGCGACAGCCATTGGGAGAAGCTCGTGCAAGGCATTGAACTGCCCGGAGCTGTGCATCCAACTCGCGAGCTGGCCTCGGTCTTCGCCGGAAGCGAAGTAAACCTCAACATCACCGCCGTGCAGATGCCCAGTGCTTTGAACAAGCGCGTTTGGGACGTTCCCGGCTCAGGAGGATTCCTGTTGACCGACGCCCAAGCGGACCTCTTCGAGTACTTCGAGACGGGCATCGACGTGGCCACCTTCAGCAGCACCGAAGAAGCCGCAGAGAAGGCGCGCTATTACTTGGACAATCCCGCAGCGCGGGACAAGGTCGCCGCCCGCGGCTTCGAGCGAGTCGAACAGGCCCATCGAACTCACCATCGCTTGCAGAGCATGGTCGAGGTCTTGGCCAAACGCTTCGGCTAAGAGCCCATGCGCGTCCTCCTGCTGGGGCCAACCCAGCAAGGCCCTCAGCGTTCGATCACGGTCACCGCGAAGGTCGCTTTCTTCCCCCCACGCAAAACCGTGGCCTGAACGGTCTGCCCACCCGTGAGGGTCTTCAGCACATTGGCAAAATCGCGCGTCTTGGCGATCACTTGATCGTCGATCTGGATCAGAACGTCGCCCGCCAGGAGACCGGCCTTTTCTGCGGGAGATCCTGGGGACACGCCGCCCAGCAACATGCCTTCCCCGGAAAAACCGTACTCAGGAATGCTGCCGAAGGAAACTCCCCGGCGAACATTTGTGGTGGGAGGCGCGGCCGCTTGCACGCCTTCGATAGTGACCTTCATGGGCTCGGGACGCTCGACCATGTAGACAACGGCTTCCTTCAGGAAGGTCGCCACTTGCACGAGCCCCGCAAAGTCCACGTGCTCTACCGTGTCCGTGGAACGATGATAGTGCAAACCAGCACCGGTCACGATCTGCACGGCGGGCACTCCCTTTTGAATGAAGCTCCACTGATCCGAGCCTTCAGCCCCCTCGGGAACGTTCTTCGAGGCGATGCCCGTGACGAAACCGCAACCGCGAAAGATGTGTTGCCACTCGTCTGCGGTACCGGTTCCGTGAATGGCCAGGGGCGCCTGACCCAGGGAGCCCACCGTATCCAAATTGATCACACCTCGAATTCCCTCCAAGGGCAGCACGGGGTTGTCGACGTAGTGCTTGGATCCCAACAAGCCGCACTCCTCGGCGCTGAAGGCCACAACCAGCAGATTGCGTGAAGGCTGCCCAGCGGCCGCCAGGTTCGCGGCCAGTTCAAGCATCACGCTGACTCCACTGGCATTGTCGTTGGCACCCAGGTGCAGCTTCCCGCGATCGTCCTTGTGCGCATCAGGCCAACCGCGGCCGAGATGATCGTAGTGGGCGGAGAGCACGACGCTCTGCTGCTTCCAATCCTCGCGGGTCCCGCGCAAAAGACCGATCACGTTGCGCACGCGCACACTCTTGCCATCGGGTCCAGCGGGCACGACAAATTCCTGAAACCAACTGCCAGCGGGCATGGCGGGCTCCAAGCCCATGTTCTTGAAAGCCTCGGCGATGTGCTCGGCGCTGGCTTCGTGACCTGCGCTGCCCGGCACGCGACCTTCCCGTTCCGGATGGGCGAGCCATTCCACGTGCTTGCGCAGGGCGGCTTGGGCGAACACGGGAGCCAATTCGGCCAATGCTTGGCGTTCGCTGGGGGTGCTGGCCACCACCAGCTTCTCACCAGCCGTTCCCGCAAAGGTGGCCGAGAGCGGCGAGTCGGGTGTGGACCATTGTCCCTTCAGAACATTCGTCGGTTCGCTTCCCTGGAAGGCCAGGTAGGAGTACTTGCCGTAGTGCGGCAGCTTGCGGGCCAAACCCTCCAGCGCTACCCAGGGATCGACGACGATCCAACCGACCGCCTTCTCCATGTTCGCGGGGTGCCGGCGCAGCACAACACTGCAGTGGCCGGGAAAGACATCTCCGCTGCTGGTCAGGAGCGAATTGCCGCCGCGATCGAGGGCCAACGCATCCGCGCGCCAGCCTTCGAAGACCGCACGATGCAAGTTGTTCGCGCCGAAGACCCACAGCGCACGATTTGGCGGCAAGGAATCGACGCTGCTATCGAGGCGCACCTCGATCTTGTGCTCTTCGGTGTTCCAGTAGTTGACCAGTTCCCGGTAGCGTCCCTGGTCTTCCGGGGAGGCGGCGGAGGGCAAGAGCGCAAGGATCTCGGGCTCCCCGAAGATTTGTCCGATGGAGGACGGGGTTTCCCTGGGATCCAACAAGCGGAACACGTCGAAGTCCGGGTCGATCTCCACGGACCAGGGTTCGCTGCTGACGGAAGCCTGGAAGGTCTCTGTCTTCGAACGCATTTGAAAAACGAAGGACTCCACGCCCTCGGCGCTGGTGACGCGCAGCGGCACGCGAATGGCGAAGGGTTCCCCGGGCTGCACTTGCGCGAGCTCGACGCTGATCTCGTAACCGTCGGCTTGGGCACTGAACTCCCGTTGCAAGATCTCCAGCTTCGGAGCCCCTTCACGCTTCAGCCACTGCTTGAAGAAGTCCCCTAACTCCAGCTCACCGGCCTCTGCTTGCTGAGCGCGATCGAGGCGCCCCTCGAAGGCCAGCGCCAAGTCGGCAAAGCCCGCGTGACGGCCGCGATTGTCCTTGTAGAAGTCAGCCAAGCCCTGCACGAAAACCTCGTCGCCCAGTTGCCTGCGCAAGGCGTGAAAGCCCATCAGAGACTTGCCATAACCGATCGCTTCGGTAGCGGCGTCGTGACGGGAACTGAACTGTTCCAAGGGGAAGTCCCGGCCCTCCTTCACGTAGTCCCGATACTTCTGCAGGGTCGAACGGCGGTAGAGCGCTCCGCCGCCCCGTTGTTCCTGGATCAAGTGGTCCGCCATGTAGGCGGTCAGGCCTTCACACCAGTTGCCCGTGGCGTAGTCCACGAAGACGGAGTTCCCCCACCAGTTGTGCAAGATCTCGTGGGGATAGGACGAGTGCAAGATGAACGGAAAACGAATGATCTGTTCCCCGAGCAAGGTGAAGGACGGCATGCCGTAGCCCGTCTCCCAAAAGTTCTCCACCAGGGCGAACTTCTCGTAGGGATAGGGACCGAGGAGCTTGCGATACATCTCGATGTAGCGCGATGTGGCCTCCAAGTACTTGGCGGCCACGGGCTCTTCATCGGCGTGCAAGTAGACGAGGGTTTCGATGGCTCCCGCGTTGTCCGACCAACGCTTGAGCGGGCCCCCCACCAGATAGATTTGCTCGAGGGGCCCGCCGGAGTTCCAGTGCGCGCGGCCATCCCCATCTCCGGAAGTGCCATTGCCTTGGCTGATCACGTGCCAGCCAGGAACGCTGTGCACATCGATTTCGAAGGTGATCAAGTCCCCGTCAAACTTGGGCACCCAGGCGCTGCTGCCGGAAAAGTAAACCCCTTCCTCGCCAAGGATTCCGAGGGTCTCGCGAAAGCCCCGGGTGTATTCCGCCCGTTGGCCGGAGAGTTCGTAGCTGAGACTTCCCATGTAGTTCAGCGCCAAGCGTCCGTCCGGCGCCGCCTCCACGAGGGTGTAGCTCGCCAAGTGCCCGTCGCGCTCGCCGCTCGCCTTGACCGGCGGTTGCGAGTCGACGATCACCAACTTCTCGTTCAACCAAAACCGGCTGCCGGCAGCTGCGTTTCGTTCGGGAAGCTGCAAGACACCTTCCACCTCGAGGCGTTGACTGCCCGGCTCCAAACCCACGGCCAACTGATAGTGAACGTGTTCCCCCGACGCACGAAGGCCTGCGGCTCCGTAGGAGGAAGCGGGAAGCAAGAGCGCGAAAGGTCCAGCCGCGAGGAGCAGGCGGGTTAGGATTCGAAACATGTAGCGTTGCATGGTTTTGGCCAGGGTCCCCCAAGTTGCCCCCCCGCTTGGCGCTTCTCCACCTCTGCTTGCAGAATTTGACAGAAGGATTGCCCGAATGCCTAGAGCCCGGTCAGCGCCCCTTGCAATCGTTCCTCGGGACGCCCAGGATCCCTGCCTACCATGTGGAATCTTGCAGCAGTTTGTTTCGCCCTGGGCATGGCCCTTTCGACAGGCAGCGGCCTCCCTCAGGAAGTCCGAAAGGCCCAAGAGGATCGCGGTCTGAGCGAGCTCATGCCGCGGGTCCGGGTGGCCTTGCAGGTCGATTCTGCGCGGCCTGTGTTGCAGGTCTCCGGGCGCGCGGAACGCTACGGCATGCCCCATCCATTCCGCTGGACCTTCTCTCCGCAGGGCCACTTCCTGCGCGAGTTCAAGGGCGCCTTGGCCCAGAGCATGGGAGAGGACGGCGCGCGCGCCTGGGCTCAAGAAGTTCGCTCTCCATCGTTCCCGATCGTCGGGACCGAACGGCTTCGCTTGCAGGCCTTCGCTTGGCTATGGTCGGGGGCCTGGTGTCAGGCGGCGAGCCCTTTCGAACTGACGCTCCAGGGCTCCGCGATTGAGACTGAAACCATCGTGCTCCGCTATCGACTCGCGGGCTCGGAGCTCACTGGAAGCATTCATTTGGATCCCAGCACGCTTTACCCCCAACGCTTGACCTTCGCGCAAGCCCACGGAGGTGGCCAGGTCGCATTCGAGGGCTGGAACCCGACGCAAGAACCTCCGATGCCCGGCCTGGTGCGACTGAACTCCGAGCTCGATGGAGAGCTGACCTTCCACGTTCAAAACTCGCAGGTCTGGGACCGACCGCCTCCGCAGTATGGAGACCCGCGCGCAACGGCGAGCGACACGGGTTTCTTGGAAGGCGCCGACCCACTCGTCTCCGCTCAGCGACTTGCCAATGGAAATTGGATCGTGCGTCCTCTCATCGATGGCAAGCCACGGGGTCCGTTCTTGCTCGATCCAAGTTCCCCACACTCGCTCATGACCCAAGCCCTGGGTGATTCCTTGGGCTACCGCGCGTTCAGCACGTACCCCGGCGGCCCAACACTTGCGCCCGGCACGACCGGCGAAGGCCTGTACCAGAGTCGCTTCCTGCAGCTTGGGCCCTTTCTACTGGAAGGTCCACGCTATGCTCAGGTCAACAAGCTGCCCAAGCCATTCAAGGATAGCGAAGAGTCCTGTGTAGGTCTTTTGGGTTGGGATGTTTTTCTGCGCAGCGTTGTGGTCTTCGACTCTGAACGAGAAACGGTCGAGTTGCATGATCCAACAACCCTGGCTTCGGACCCAGAGCCCTGGCAAGCCGTCCAATGGATAGAGATGACCCTGGCGGCTCGCGTACCGCACTTGCGATTGGAACTAGGCGAGCAGCGAGCCGTGCTGGTGCGCTTTGACCCGCAACTGCAAGGTGCCGAAGTCTTGCTGAGTGGAGCCATCGCGGACGCGGCGAACGCATCCCTTGCGGGCCGCGCGGTGACCACCCGCCCCGTCGAGTTGGGTGACGAGTTCGATCGCCTGGGCACGCCCGAGGTGATGGGCAAGTTTGGCCCGGGTGCACTGCCCCCTGGCGCGCTCGTGTTGGACTACGCCCATTCACGCTTGGGTGTGCGGCCCGTGAAGTAGTCCCTTGGGACAGAGCTCAGAACCCAGCGAGCGACCCGACTCCCCGTCACACGCTCCCGCACTCTGGGGCCGTTCCTCTGCAGACTCGCCACCTCAACCCAACGTACCCCGATGAACTGGAGTTCCGAATTGCCCACCTTGAGCGCAGAGCGCGTCCGTTTGCGCTGGCTCCGCCCGGAGGATTGCGAGGATTTGTTCAGCGTCTTTGGGGACCCCGCGGTCATGGCCTACTGGAGTCATCCGGCCTGGGAGCAGCTCGAGCGCGCCAGGGAATACATTCGGGACATCCACGCGGGCTTCGCGGCGCGCCAGCTCTTCCAGTGGGGAGTCGCGGAGCTCGACTCCGACATCATCTTGGGGACCTGCACACTGTGCTCCTACAGCGCTGAACAAAAGCGGGCCGAAGTCGGCATCATCCTCGGCCGCGCGAGTTGGGGCCGCGGTTTGGGCCGTGAAGTGCTGAACCTTCTGATTCCATTCGCTTTTGAAGAAATGGATCTCGAGCGCTTGGAGGCCGACATCGACCCGAACAATGAGCGCTCCCTCGCGCTCTTCGAAGGCTGTGGGTTTGTGCGCGAGGGACTGCTTCGGGAGCGCTGGCGGGTGCACGGAGAAGTTCAAGACAGCGTGCTGCTCGGCCTACTCAAGCGCGAGTGGATCCCCGGTTGACGGCAGGTTGACACGACCGTGGCTCCGAGGGGAACTCTCGAGCGCGAGCTCGCGGTCCATCGCTCCGGCGCCAAGCGCGCGCTCACCGAATCCCCCGGCAATTGTCGCTGAGGAGTAAGCCAACCATTTTTCCTCCACCGCTGACGCCATTCTCCCCCAAACTACGTCTCCCTTCGCTACTCCTCGGATCGACCGGCCCCGCTTCAACATGCTCCTCCCAACTCTGCTTCTCGCTCTCTCCGTCAATGCCCTGCCCGCCCCGCAGGAAGAGACGTCCCCACCGGAACTGCCGGCACTGCAGCATTCCGTTGATGCAACCGTGCAGGCCCAAGGCAAGACCATCGAGTACCGCGCGTCCCTCAAGGACTACGACATACTCGGCGAAGATGGAGCGACCAGGGCCCACTTCGCGGCCTTCGAGTACTTGGTCGAAGGCGCCCCAGCCACGCGTCCCGTGACCTTCGCCTTCAATGGCGGCCCGGGCTCTTCTTCGATTTGGTTGCACATGGGACTCTTGGGCCCGCGCCATGTGGTCGTGCCCTCGGACGCCCAGAATGCAGGAGCACCCCCCTACCCCGTACTGCCCAACCCGCACACCCTGCTGACTCACTCGGACTTGGTGTTCGTGGACCCGGTGGGCACGGGCTTCAGTCGAGCGGTCGGAGAAGCGACAAACAAAGACTTTTGGGGCGTGGACGAAGACGTGGCCTCTGTCTCGCACTTCATCCGCGAATGGCTCACGCGCAACGAACGTTGGGGCTCTCCCAAGTACGTGCTCGGCGAAAGTTACGGCGGAGTGCGCGGCGCCTTGGTAGCCGAGGCCCTCAAGCAGGGCAACTCCTCGGTGGCCTTGAACGGCTTGGTCTTCATCTCCCCCGCCTTCGACATTCAGTTTGTGGATGGCATGGAAGACGACTTGACCTACGCCACGTCCCTTTTGACCTACGCAGTCACCGCCGCCTACCACGGAGCTGTGGAAGCCCCCGCTAGCGGACCCCAGCGCGAACGTTGGGAGGCGGCCGTGCGTGAATTCGCCGGTGGTCCTTACCTGCGTGCACTCTTCGCGGGCAGCACTTTGGAAGCCAGTGAGCGCGAGAGCATCGTCCTTGGCTTGAGCAGCTACACCGGACTTTCCAGGGAGTACTGGCGACGCTCGAATCTGCGGGTGACCGCTTCGCGCTTTCGCAAGGAACTGTTGCGAGAGCGAGGCCTGGTGCTCGGACGTCTCGACATGCGCTACGCGGGCGAGGACATCGACGGTGTCGGTGACGAGCCCGACAGCGATCCCATGTTCAGCGCCATCGGCAGCGCCTACAACGCGGGCTTTCGCGACTACCTGAGCAGCGAGTTCAAACTCAACCTACCCGGCCGGGACTACAACGTCAGCGCCAGCGGAGCCTTCGGTGCCTGGAACCGCAGCGCCGCAGGACGCGAAGCCTTCTCCGGTTGGTTGGACACGGTTCCGGCCTTGGCGGGCTCCATGCGCGACAACCCAGAGTTGCGCGTCTTCTGCGGGAACGGTTGGTACGACGTGGCCACCACCGTGCACGCGGCCGAGTACAACCTCTCGCGCCCGGGCATCGACCCCTCGCGCGTGGTCATCAAAAACTACCCAGCGGGTCACATGATGTACGTCAACCAAAAGAGCCTCGAGGACCTCGCAGCAGACCTGCGCGCCTTCTACGAGGTCAAGTAGCCAGAGGCTTCGCGAGCGATGAGCAACTCGTCCCCGGAACTCAGCAGTGAGCGCTGCACTTTGCGCTTGCCGCGTTCCGGGGAGGCGTTGCAGATCGCCGAATTCTTCGCCCGCAATCGCGAGCACTTGGCCCCTTGGGATCCCGCTCCGCCCCCCGGTTTCTACACGGAATCGTTTTGGAGGCCACGGGTTGCCGAGATGCAATTGGAGTTCCAGCGGCACACGGCTCTGCGGCTTCACGTGTTCCTGAAGGAAAGCGGTGCCCTGATCGGCATGGCCAATTTCGCGAACCTACGCCGTGGAGTCTCCCAGTGTTGCGGCCTCGGGTACCGCATGGACGGCCAACTGCAGGGTCAAGGTCTGATGACGGAAGCCCTGGCCCGCGGAATTCAGTTCATCTTTGACGACCTGAACTTTCACCGCATCGAGGCCAACTTCATCCCCCACAACTTGGCCAGCGGACGGGTGCTCGAAAAGCTCGGATTCCGCCGTGAGGGGCTCGCCGAGCGCTACCTGCTGATCGACGGAAAGTGGCAGGATCACGTCCTGACGAGCCTTACCAATGATTCTTGGCGCCCAGAGGATGGAGACTAGGCACAAACCCAACCGCGCTTTTACATTCGCGGTAGAGTAAGGGGCCCCCCAGCCTGCCCGAGGTCTGCGGGGTGATCCCCTCACTCTATCGCCGACTGAATCATGAGCCGTCCCAATCTGGCCTCCGCCAAGGCCACCGCCCTGGGTGTTTTCGCTTTCTGCCTTGCCAACTTGGCCCACGCCCAAGACTGCGTGATGCCCCCCACGCCCCTGCCGGTGCGGGTTGTTCAGGAAGATGGGACGCCACTGCTGCTGCGCTTGAAAGGCACGGGCCAGCACAACTGGTACGAGGACTTGGACGGGCACCTCGTGCTGCGCGTGGGTGAGAGCTATCAGTTCGCGCGTTTGGATGGGGAAGGCCAACTGCAGGCCACAGGTTTCCTGGTGGGCAAGATGGATCCCGGCCAACTCAATCTTCCGCGAGCGGCGGCGCCCAGCGCTCCTACGGGAGCTACGTTGAGCGCCGGCAGTTCCGCTTCCGGCTCGACCCACGGGATGGCAGGCAAGAGTGCCAGCCAGACTCCCGGTCCATTGCCTTTCCTTTCCGGTACGGGCACGGTCAAGAACCTGGTGGTGCTCTTGCGCTTCAACGGTCACGGGCCCGGCGGACAGAACCGCAATTTGCCGAGCACGTCGGATGTGGGCGACATCATGAACGCTGTGGGCGGCGACCCCGGCTTGGCGCCGACCGGCAGTGTGCGCGATCACTACTTGGAAGACTCCTACGGACAACTCACCATCGACTCAACCGTCACCGTGTGGGTGGACGTGCCAGGATCCGAGTCCTACTACGCGAACGGCAACTCGGGTCTCACCAGCAAGACCTGGGAGCTGATCATTGACGGCTTGAACGGTGCCGACAGCAGCATCGACTTTTCCCAGTTCGACTTGGACGGCGACAACGTCATCGACGCGATCACCTTCCTGCACTCGGGCTACGGGGCCGAATGGGGCGGAACCGATTCCTACGGCACGCACTACTCCGATCGCATGTGGTCCCACAAGTGGTCGATCCCGGGCTGGACTTCCGCGGAAGGCGTCTCCGTTAGCACCTACAACATCTCCCCAGGATTATGGGCCACCTCCGGTTCCTCTCCTGGCCGCATCGGCGTGGTGTGCCACGAACTCGGCCACTTCTTCGGATTGCCGGACCTCTATGACACAGACGGGTCGAGCAACGGACTCGGCAACTGGTGCTTGATGGCTGCGGGCTCCTGGGGCTTTGATGGTTCCCAACACTACCCCTCGCACATGTCCGCTTGGGCCAAGTCCAAGATGGGCTGGCTGCAACCCCAGACGATTCTCTCAGGGACCTACGGCTTGCCGCGGGTGGAAGACACGCCCACCATCTTCAAGGTCGACTCGGGCTACCCGCCCGGCGAGTACCTCTTGATCGAGAACCGCGCGGCCTGGGGTTTCGACGCCCAGTTGCCCACGGAGGGCTTGGCCGTTTGGCACGTGGACGAGACCAAGGGCAGCTTCGGAGCCAACAACCCGAACACCGACGAAGGCTATCCCGGCCAATCCGGTTGGCCCAACAACGGCAAGCACTACCGCATCGCGCTCTTGCAAGCGGACAACGACTACGACCTGGAGAAGGACAACAACCGCGGGGACAGCGGCGACCTGTACCACGCGGGCGGCGTGAGTTCGGTCACCAACACCAGCTCCCCGAGCACCGACGCCTACCAGCCCGGCTCCGCTTGGGACAACGGCAACGACATCACGGGCATCGGTAGCGCGGGGGCGATGGTTTCCATGACCCTCAGCAACTCCCAGGCGCCCAGCATCAGCACCAGCAGCTTGGCGAGCGCGCCCCTCGGCAGCCCCTACGTCGCCAACCTCAACTCGTCCGGCGGCGACGCTCCCCTTGTTTGGAGCGAGCACCTACCGAGCCCTTCCTACGACGTGGCGGACCTCGGCGCGAGCGCCTACGCCTCGAGCGGCTCGGCCAAGAACTGGAAAGCGGACGAGGGCATCTGGCCCCTGGACCTGCCCTTCCAATTCCCCTTCTACGACGGCAGCTACGATCGCGTCTACGTGAGCTCCAACGGCTTCATCGAGTTCGCCCCCACTGAATCCGAACCCTACAACAGTCCCTACGTCCTGCGCGCGAGCCGCCGCATTGCCCCCATGTGGGCTGACTTGACCACCGCCGGCGGCGGGTCCCAGGACATCTTCGTAGACACCAGCGTCAGCGGGCAAGTTGGCATTCGTTGGCGTGCGGAAACCTACAACGGCGGCAACTCCGTGCGCATCGCCGTGGTCCTCTTTGCGGATGGACGCATTCGATTCGACTATGGCACGGGCAACAGCGGCGCCTATGGAACCGTGGGTATCTCACGGGGCGAAGGTGGATTCCTGGAAGTCCCCGCCAGCCACGACAACAACTCCAACCTCGGATCGGCCAACTCTCTGATGTTCACCCTGCTGGGCTCGGACCTGCCCCCCGGGTTGATTGTGGCGAGCGACGGAACGGTCAGCGGAACCCCGAGTTTGGCGGGCACCTACAACCCCTGGTTCCGAGTGACGGACGACAAGTTCCGTTACGACGTGCGCCAACTCAGCTTGCAAGTCAGCAGCGGCGCCGACTGCAATGGCAACGGCATTGCGGACAGCACGGACATCTCCAGCGGCACGAGCCAGGACTGCAACGGCAACGGCGTGCCGGACGAGTGCGAGCTTGCGGGCAACGATTGCAACTCGAATGGCATCCCTGACGACTGCGAGCTCGCGGGCGATGACTGCAACTCAAACGGCACCTTGGACGCCTGCGAGGGGCTCGTCGACTGCAACAGCAATGGAACGCCGGATGAGTGCGAGACGTTGGCGGATTGCAACAGCAACGGGACCCCGGACGAATGCGAAGCGTTCACGGACTGCAACAGCAACAACGTGCCGGATGAGTGCGAGCTCGCGGGCAATGACTGCAACACGAACGGCATTCCGGATGATTGCGAGCTGGCCGCCGACGACTGCAACTCGAATGGCACCCTGGACTCTTGCGAGACGCTCGCGGATTGCAACAGCAATGGCACGCCGGACGAATGCGAAGCGTTCACGGATTGCAACAGCAACAACGTGCCGGACGAGTGCGAGCTCGCGGGCAACGACTGCAACACGAACGGCATTCCGGATGATTGCGAGCTGGTTGGCAACGACTGCAACACCAACGGCATCCCGGACGACTGTGAGCTTTCCGCAGACGACTGCAACTCGAACGGCACCCTGGACTCCTGCGAGACCCTGGCGGATTGCAACAGCAACGGCACGCCGGACGAATGCGAAGCGTTCACGGATTGCAACAGCAACAACGTGCCGG
>CALCXM010000189.1 GCA_937905825.1 uncultured bacterium | reverse complement strand
CGCTTCGTGCTTGCCCCGGTGGAACAGGGAAAACACGGCGGGAACGAGCAAGAGGGTGATGAGTGTGGAGGAGGCGAGTCCGCCCACCACAGCTCTGGCCAGGGGAGCTTGGGCTTCCGAACCCTCACCCAGTCCCAGGGCCAGGGGAACCAAGGCCAGCACCGTGGTCGCCGAAGTCATCAAGATCGGGCGCAAACGTCGGCGTCCGGCTTCGGCCACGGCATCGCGCGGACTCGCGCCCTCATCGACCAGCCGACTGGCTTGGTCCACCAAGAGGATCGCGTTGTTGACCACGATGCCCCCGAGCAAGATGCAACCGATGTAGGTCTGGATGTTGAGGGTCGTGTTCGTCAAGAACAAGGTCACCAGCACGCCGATGGCCGCGAGCGGCACGGACAACATCACGACCAGGGGATTGCCCAGGGACTCGTACTGGCAGGCCAACACCATGTAGACCAGCACCAGCGCCAAAGCGAAGGAGATCAAGAGTTCGCGGAAGGCCTCTGCTTGTTCTTCCACGGTTCCTGCAACCGTGAGTTCGTGCCCCGCCGCCCGTGGAATCTGATCCAGGGCTGCCTGCACCTCCACGGCGACGGACCCAAGGTCGCGCCCGGTGACGTTGGCACTGACGGTCACCAGCCGTTGCTGGTTGCGGTGTTGAATCACTTGCGGTGCGCGGCCATCGCTCGCCTGCACCAGGTTGCGCAGGGCCACCGAGTCGCCGGAAGGGGTGCTTAGGGTCAGGTCCAAGACCTCGTCGATGGAGCGCTTTTCCGCATCCGCGAGTTGAACCAGAATTCGATAGGAGTTTCCGGCGACCCGGTACTCTCCAGCCCGCGAACCAGCGAAGGCCGTTTGCAAGGCTTCGGACACATCGCGGATGCTCAGACCGAGGTCCGCAATCTTCTCACGGTCGATCCGAATCGTCTGCTGGGGAGCGCCCTGGTCCTGGCTAATCTCCACGTCGGTCACCCCAGGGATGCTCTCGATGACCGTGGCCGCGCGCTTGGCGAGTGCGCTCAGGGTTTCGAGTTCATCGCCGCGCACTTCGACCTGCAAACCCTCCGATCCGCCGATCAGTCGTTCGAGCAGGAATTGCCCCTGGGGCGCACGGGTCCGAATCTGCATACCCGCCACCTTGCCTTCGAGGCGCTTGCGCAAGTCGTTGGCGATGGCCAGATTCGAGCGACTGCGTTCTGCGAGGGGTTTCAGGGTCAAGCTGATCTCTCCCCGTGAGGAGGCTTCAGGATTGCGACCACTGGCGCCCACGGTCACGACCGAGGACGCGAGCTCCGGCACAGCGGGCAAGACAAGCTCCTCCATGCGTCGAGTCTGCTGATCGACCAATCCTAAACGCGTGCCGATCGCCATCTCGCCGGTGATGCGAACCTGGCCTTCATCGCTTGGCGGAAGCAACTCACTCCCGATGTGAGGGGCGAGGAACAAACTGGCCCCCAACAACCCAGTCGCCGCAAAGACCGTCAACCAGGGATGCTTGAGCGCACCGTCCAGCAGCTTGCTGTAGCCACCCGCGAGCATTCCAGGGCGAACTCCCTCTGCGGACGTCTTGGCCAGCCGGCGGGCCGCTTGCGAAGTGTTGGCCAAGAGCCGTGAAGCGAGCATCGGCACCACGCTCAGGGACACCAAGAGTGAGCAAGACAGGGCAAAGACGATCACGTAGGCCAGCTCGCGGAACAGCACCCCGGCGACCCCACGCAGGAAAGCCAGGGGCAAGAAGATCACGAGGGTCGTGATGGTGCTCGCCACGATCGGGGTGGCCACTTCGACCGCCCCGTTGACGGCAGCCGTGATCACTGCTTCCCCATTTTCTGCACGTCGCCGGAAGACGTTCTCGAGCACGACGACGGAACTGTCCACCATCATCCCAACGCCCAGGGCCAAGCCTCCGAGGGTCATCAGGTTCAGGGTGAAGCCTCCGGCGTAGATCAGCGCGAAGGTGCCGATCACCGAAATCGGAATCGCCAGGGAGATGACCAGTGTGCTGCGCAAATCGCGCAGGAAGAACAGGAGCACGAGCACAGCCAGTGCGCCGCCGTACAACACGGAGCGCGCCACGTTGCTGATCGAGCGCTCGATGAAATTCCCTTGGTCGGAAACCGGGACGATGTGGATTTGGGGGTAGGCGGCGTTGACCAGTTCGACCTGCTCCAGCACGCTGCGGGAGACTTCGACCGTGTTGGCGTTGGCCTGCTTGCGGATCGCCACGCGAATGCCGAGCTCCCCATCTACGCGCACCAGTCGATTGAGTTTCTCGTAGGTGTCGTTGACGCCGGCCACTTGGCGCAGGGTGACCACGGCGCCCTCATCCTCAAAAATGACGGTGTTGCGGATCTCCTCCAAGTCCGCGAATTCGGCTGGCGCTCTCAGGGTCACTTCGTAGCGGCCATCCTCGAGCTTGCCCGCCGGTCGGTCGAGGTTTGCATCACGGATGGCTGCCAGCACGCGGTCCAGGGGCAAGCCCAAGGCGTTCACGCGATCCGGATCGAGTTCGACCCGCACCTCCCGCGGATACCCGCCCCACACATCGACTTGGGCCACGCCGGGCACCCGCGCGAAGCGGAAGCGCACTTCGTTTTCCACCAACTCGGTCAACTCGACCGGATCGAGTCGGCTGGAGATTCCAAGGATCACCACGGGGAAGCTCGCCACATCAAACTTGCGAACTCGCGGGCGTTCGATGCCGTCGGGCAGCTCGTCGATTTCACTCTCGATCTGCGACTGCAATTCGATGGCTGCGGAATCCAAGTCCGTGCCCCATGCGAAGCGGATGCTCAGGGAGCTGCTGCCCTCGGAGGAATCCGACTTGATCTCCTCCACACCTGGAACAGTGGCGACAACCTCCTCGAGGATTTGAGTCACGAGCCGCTCGACCACCTCTGGACTCGCCCCTTCAAACTCCGTTCGCACGGTCACCGTGGGCAACTCCACATCCGGCAGCATGTCGATGCGCAGGCGAATCAGCGAGACAGCCCCGAGAACCAGCACGATCAAGGTGACCATGGTGGTGAAAATGGGGCGACGAACGGAAGCGAGTGGCAGGTTCATCGGGCCTGCGCTGAATTGGTCTCCACGGGGCGACGCGACGGGCTGCTGTCTTCCGGGACGGTCACCAGGGCACCGTCATCGCAAAGCTCCTGTCCCAAGACGACGACTTTCCCACGCAGGGTTGGATCGAGCACTTCGATCCGTGCGCCTTCGCGGATGCCGGTCTGCACTGGCTGCCAGTGAACGCGATCCCCGCTCTCGTCGAGCAGGAAGACGCCCACTTGCTCTGCACGCTTTGTGAGCGCGTCATAGGGCAAGATGGTGGCCTCTTCCACGCGGCCGAGTTCGATCGTTGCCCGCACGAACATCCCGGGCTTCAACAACTGCTCTTTGTTGGGGACGAGCAACTCCACCCGCGCCTGGCGCGTCGAGCGTCGAAAGATGGGAGCGATGCGCGCGATGCTGGCCTCGAAGGATCGCCCCGGGTAGGCGTCCGTGGTCAGGACTGCGGTTTGCTTCACGCTCAAGTTGGCGTAGTCCCTTTCCGGCGCGTAGATCACCGCCAGAATGGGGTCGATCTCGACGATCGAGAGCAGGGGAGTGTTGGCGGAGACCGTGGCGCCTTCATCCGCCCGACGTTCCGCGACGACGCGCCATTCGTCTCCTTCGTTCCACTCAGCGGCGATCGTCGTGTAGCCCAACCGGATACGGGCGCCCTCGCGTGCTGCTTGCGCCCGACGGATTCCCGCTTGGGCCAGGTCCACGTCTGCGTTGGCGGTGATTTGATCCGCCCCTGCGGCGTCGACTTCTGCTTTGGAAACGACTCCTTCGCTGCGCAATCCGTTGGCCCGTTGCAGCGCGCGTTCGGCGATCGCGAGCGCGCTCTTGGCAGAGGCCAACCTAGCTTGGGCCACGCCGAGGTCCGCTTCCGTTTCTTGTACGTTCTGCTCGAGTTCTTCCTGGTCCAAGCGCGCGACAACCTGGCCGCGTCGAACGGGATCCCCCAAGTTCACCAGCAAGCGGCTAATGCGCCCGGGGATCTTGGGCGCGACCACAAACTCCGCGGAGGCCGAGAGCGCGCCACTGAACGTGCGCCGGCGCGTGATAGATCCCCGCTCGATCAGGCCCACGGCCACCGGAGCCGGCGGGCGCAGCATGCTCTTCCCCTGGGAGTCGGCTTCCAACTCTGCAAACCGATTGGCAATCGCCAACCCCAGGGCCAGGGAGGCTACCAGGACAATGAGGAAAACGAGCGCGCGCTTCATGTTTGGGAGGGCCACCGGAATGTGATCCGCGCACCTTGGCAAAGAGAGGGGGGGGCGACTGCCGCTGAGTGTACGCCCAATGGTCTGCACAACAAGAACGTGGATCTCTGCCTCCCACTGCCTCAGAGCCCAGGTGGGCTCTGAGGCTTGCATTTGTCGTTCCCCGGTCCGAGGGCTCCACGACGCTCCCCACTCAAAGGGGCGCTTCGTGTCCACGCTCCCGTTTGCCCGCGCCTCAGGGGCTGCCAACAGCGCGATCGATCCCCCTTCCTACCTAGTCATCGAAGATCACGTGCGCCGTGCGCGCTAGGCCCGGGGCGCGATGAAGTGCTCGAGGCGATCCAAGCCTGCGTCGATCGTCTGCATGGAGGCCGCGTAGCTCAGGCGCACATGACCTGTCACTCCGAAGGCGGATCCTGGAACGATGGCGAGGCCGGATACATCGAGGATGGCCTCGCAAAAGGCATCGCAATCCCCGCTAGGCCAGTGGCTACGAATGTTCGGGAAGACGTAGAAGGCACCGCCTGGGTGCGGTGTGTGCAAACCCATCTTGGCCAGGCGCGCTAGGACGTGATCCCGGCGCTTGCGGAACGCATCACACATCAACTCGACTTCAGGCGGCTCGCTTTTGAGGGCAGCCTGGTAGGCCTCTTGAGAAATGGCGTTGGGCGCTCCGGTCAATTGCGAGTGCAGGCGAGCCACCGCGTTGGCAATGTGCGGGGGAGCGGCCACGAATCCAATGCGATAGCCCGTCATGGCAAACATCTTGCTCGCACCGTCCACGATGATCGTGCGTTCGCGGGCGTCCGGTCCGAACTGCACGGGGCTGGCGTAGGGCTTGTCCTCGTAGGTCAGGCGTCCGTAGATTTCGTCCGACAAAATCCAGAGGTTGTGCTCTTGCGCGAATTGGGTGAGGCGTTCGAACTCTTCAGGAGTCGTGACGTAACCGCTCGGATTGTTCGGGGAGTTGATCATGATCCCGCGGGTTTGCGGGGTGAGCGCCTCGCCCAAGGCGTCGAAGTCCGGGCCCATGTCTGCGCGCGGCAGGACACCCACCGCTTTGCCGCCCGCGAAGCGAATCTGCTCCACGTAGCTGACCCAGGCGGGCAAGAGCATCAGGATCTCGTCCCCCTCGGAAATCAAGGTCAGCAGGCTGCCGGAGAGGGCGTGCTTGCCGCTGTGGCAAACCGTGATCTGGCTCGCCGTGAATTCCACCTCGCGGGTACGCGTCAGGAATTCCGCGATGGTCTGCCTCAATTCCAAGCGGCCCGGGGCCGGCGTGTACTTCACGCGACCTCCGTCGATGGCCTTCTTGGCGGAGTCGCGTACCAGCTGTGGACTGTCGAAGTCCGGCTCGCCAGCGGTCATGTTGATGATGTCACGCCCCGAGGCGGCCAAGTCCTTGGCGAGGGCATCCAAGGCGAGAGTGCGGGAGAGCGGGATTTCGTCGACGCGCTGATTGATTCGCATGCAAGCATTCTGCGCAGGGGCAGGTCTTCGTCAAGCAAGGAACCCGGCGCTTCCCCTGGAGAAGGCCCCAGATCCCGGGAAGTTTGGGCCACGAAGCTCGTCGCTGGAGGCGACGGGGCCAGATTCGCGGGGATTCCAGCGCCGAAGGGTGGAAGATGCCCTTCATCCCGCGTCCACTGATCGTCAGAATCTCCCTCCGCCTCCGATCGCCGCAAGCTGCCCTTCACTCTCGATGTTCAAGTCCAAGATTCTGCGGATCCTCGTGGTCCTGCTCCTGCTATTCGCCTTCGTCGGCTACTTCGCGTTTTCGACGCTGCTGTATCCGCCCTTTGAAGCGGGGCTCGGTGTGGATGTCTCGGGGCTTGTTCCTCGCCAAGTGGACTACTTTGTAGCGCGGGCGGATCTGGCCCGGGTCTTCGATGGGTTTCCGCGTTTGAAGGTCGCCAAGGACTTGGAAGAGCACGAGGCCTGGAAGACCTGGAGTGCCTCGCCTGAGGCAGCCACCCTCGCCGCGGACTTCGGCTACGAAGAGCTGATGGCGAACTTGCGGACCCAACTCAGTCAATTGCCAGCGGGCGTTGAGCCCCTGGACATTTTCGGCGGAGAAGACCTCGCCGTGGCGGGCAACTTCAAGGGCGCTTCCCTGGCGGAGGGAGATTGGGCTATCTACGGCACGCTGACCACACCCGGCAAGATGGGCATCGCGCTCTTGGCCTTTCCGAGCTTGCTCGAGTTGGACAAGCAGGGCATCTCCGTCGAACAAGGGGAGGGCTTTGTGACCTTGCATGGGGACCAACTGCCGCAACCGATCAGCATCGCCCGCGTGCTCAACGTGGGGGTCATCTCCAACTCGGCGGAGTTGGTCAAGCAGGCCATCGAATTGGAGGTGCGGCAATTCAAGGACTCGTTCCTGGCCGGCGCGACGTACCACGACAAGATTCAGCTCGCCGATCGCAACTCTGCACAGGACGAAGTTGAGGTCTACGTGAACACACGCGCGCTGCTCGAGAACCTCAAGCTCAGCGGGGCTTGGCCCGATCCTAAGAGCCAAGACCTGGCTCCGGCGCTCTTCTCGAAGTTCTTCCAATTGGGCGTGCTCAATCGCATCACGGGCATCCTGGGGATCGATGAAGGCATCACCCTCGACCTGAACGCGACCCTTTCGAGCGAGCTGATGAGCTCCATGCAGACCCGCGTCTACCGCCAGCGAGCCATTAGTTCCGAGGAGCTGGTGGAGCGCTACGCGATCTTTGCCCCGGCGGACACGGGTGTCTTCCTGTACATGAAGGTCGATGTCGGAGACTTGCTCACAGCAATCTTCGACTCCATGGAACCGGCCACGCGCAGCTTGATCGAAGAGCGTTTTCAAGGCACGGGCAAGTACAAGGATCTCGCGCAGTTGATCGCTGAGATCGACTCCGCCTTGAAGGATCACCTGGTGATCATCGTGCGCGAGAACGATTTTATCGAGGATCCCGGCGGCCCGCCGCACAATGACACACCGGTGCCTGCGGTGGCGGTCATGACTTGGCTAGCCGACGGGGGGCGTGAGAAGATCGACGCCTTGCGTCACACGATCGGCGGCATGCGCTCGAGCATCGGCCTGCAGGGAGCCGAGCCCGGTGCTTCTGGTTTCTACTCCAACCGCCTGGGCGGCCACGAGTTCAACGAGTACTGGTCTCCCTACATCGAGGGCACGGGCGTGATGATCGCAGGAACCACCAGCAAGGTGTTCCTGGTCGCGAACACGATCCAGATGATGGATCACGTCCAGAAGACTTGGACCCAGGGGGCGCCGGAGTACCCGCGTCTTTCCGACCGCAGTGACTTTTCAACCTTGGCCCGCTCCGTCTCCCACGGGGCCAACCTTGGGCTTTGGGTGAATCCCTCTGGGGTGTCGGAACTCTTGGACAAGTCCGCGAACCGCTGGGCCATGGACAGCATTCAGATCGACTGGGCTTTCGAGCGCAATCGGGTCGAGACGAAGATTCTGCGCGAGCAGTACAGCGGCAAGCAGAAGGCGGGGTTGACGGAACTGGAGGCGGTGGAATTCGAACGCAAGGTGGACACGCGCATCGACGAGATCGATCAGGAAGTGCGCCGCACTCAGATCCCCCTGGCACGCGAAGCCTACGATCGAAAGTTCAAGTACCTCTCCGCAATCACCGGAGGCCTGCTGATGATTGCGGCCCAGCCGAAGGACCTCGACATCTCCTTGCGGGTGCTCGCCCCGCTGGACCGCTAGCCTGCAGTTTCAGTTTCAAAGGCGATTGCTGCTGCCGTTGCCGGTGCGTTCGAACTCGATCTCGAACTCGGGCCTGAAGCTCGACCCGCGAACCGCGCTAGAATCCTCGGGCCCTTTGGGTCTACACCCCTTCCAAGTTGTGCTGCTCCGCCAATTTTTTGGGAGCCGTGTTGCGCCAGGCTGAGTTGAGCGCGCGCCTTACCAGGGCCTTGGTGGCTTTCGCCAACTCGACGCGTGTGCAACCCCGGGCGCCCCAGGCGCCGGCGATGGGTTGGAAGGCACGCGCGTCCTGTTGGACCAGAGCTGCCTGCTCCGGCGGGCTCAGTTTGACCATGGCCCAGTCCTCCTGGGGCCCAAGGGTTGCGAAGATCTTGCCGGCCACGCGAAAGTCCGGGTGGCCTTGGTGTTCGCTTTCCAGGGCCTCGGGAAGATGAAGGGCCAAGGATCGAAAGGCTTCGGGGGTCATGGTCAAGCACCTTCCTGATCGCTGAGAAACTTCTTGGCCAGTCTTTGAATGGTGTTCAAGGTCCGTGTGGTTTGGATGCCTAGGCTGCGTTCGAGGCTGCGAACGTCCAGGTCCGATTTGGAGATGCCGAACTTGGGCAGCCAGTAGAGTTGCTTGCCCTCAAGCACGAGTCGGTCATCCGCGCTCGACAAGCTGAGGACCTGCTTGCGGACCGCAGCACTGGGGGCTTTGACGAGTAGCGTGACTTGGGGTTTGCCTTTGGCAACACCCAACTCCGCTGGGCTGAAGGGCTCTTGCTGCGCGAGTTCGATCACCTCCTTCGCACTGCGCAGGAGCGTCGGCACGGCGTAGCCAAGCTGCGCCTCGAGATGCTTTTGCAGACTGGCGACCAACCCATTGGCGCTGGGCGCGTCAAAGACGACGTTGCCACTGGCGAGAAAACTCTTGGGGGAGTGCAGGTCCAGCTGAGCAAAGACCCGTTCGAGCTCCGGGCCCGTGACGCGATGGCCTCCCACATTGATTCCACGCAGGAAGGCGATGTAACGATTCATGATGATCTGGGGGGTCGGCGGATGAACCGTGAGAGGTGACGCTGGAAGGGCGCCGAGTGGAGCATGCGCGTGGGCGGATCCGGCTGCAGGGCCCCATCGGAGCGCTATTGGGGTCCCAGTAGAGTGCTTTGTGCTCGGACTGTGGAATAGAAAGACCGTATTTAGGGCATTTACCCGGGAGGCGGCACGGGGCGGAAACGGGACTCGCGCTATCAAGAACGGTGATCGGGGCCCTGGGCCCTGGAGTTTACGTTGAAAGTTCCTTCTCCCATTAACGTCCCGGGAGTTGCCCGCCCGATACGGGGAAGGAGAGAGGAACTGGTGACTAGGCGGCTTGGAGGCCCCCGGAGAAACAATTGACAAAGATGACGTTGCTCGGGCGCTGCAGACGGGGAGACCCAGCCTGTAGAAAGAAACGTGGCGTGACCATGGTGGAAGTCATGATCGCGATAGCGATTCTGATGATCGCTGTGGCGGGCGCCACAGCGAGTCAGGTTTCGTTCAATCGACTGGCCGCGACATCCGCTGAAACAAGTTCCGGCATGGCGGATCTTCAGGCGTGCATGGAGCGCGTCCTGCTCGAAGCGCCCGATGACTTGCCGATCGCGGGAAGTCTCTACGAGGCCGGCATCTCGATTGTCGCCTTCGAAGGGCTGCATCTCAACGGTGAACGGATTCGGGCCACCTACCCCGACTACGCAGGTGGAACGGTTCCCGACCCGCTCGAGATCATCCTGACACTCAGCTTCCAAGACCATCAGGGAAGGCAGCGCATCATGCGCCTGGCAAGCATGAAAACACGATGAAAGCAGTAGCACGCAAGCGCAGTCCCCGCAAGAGCGGGTTCTCCGTCGTAGAGATGATGATTAGCGTCGCCGTGATGTCCTTGCTTTGCGGAGCGCTGGTGGAGTCGGTCGCGAACCTGCGCACGATGACGATCTTCAGCAGGAACCGCAGCAGCCTGCAAACGATGGCAGACAAGGCGTTGCTCGAAATGGTGACGGAGCTGCGGCAGTCTGGCGAACGAGATGTAGGCGGCGGCATTGTCTATCCCTACTATTTCGATGGGGGCGCGCCCTCGGACGACTTCATCCTCCACGAACACGTGCCTGCGGGTGGTGATGCAGAATTTGGTGACGATGACTTTGGAGCGGATCGCGAACTTGTCTTCCTGCTACCAGCGGACGACGACAACGACGGCCGGCCAGACATCGATATGGATGGCGATCTCGCCTGGGGCGCCACCGAAGTGAGCTACACCGTCAATACCCGGGCGGATGGCATCAACTACCTCGAACGTCGCCAAGACGGAGCGAACCCAACAATTGTGGGTCACCATGTGGAGCGCATGGTGATCGATACGGCAGAGTCCTCGGCCTTTGAAATTCCGCTCGAGACAATCCGCATCCGCCTGTTTTTCCGGCGGACGGACTCGAATGGATATCTGATTCGGTATTCCAATGAGGCCGTGGTGGCCCTGCGCAACGGTTAGGACAGCTATGATTCTGGCAACACAACTCACGAGATCAAAAGGGTCTCCTTCTCAGCGCCGGGGGACGGCTTTGATCGCTGCCCTCTTCGCTTCCTTTGTGGCAGCTTCGATGATCGCTGCCTTGATGACAGTGACGCTTTCGAGGAACAAGACGGTGGACGTCGAGCGTTCCAACGTAACCACGCGCTACTTGGGCGAGGGGGCGATTGAAGTCGCCAAGAAACAGCTACAGACAGCGGTTGCCAACTGGGACCCGGTTCCGGAGACCGGTACGGTCACGATCAACGGTGAGAACGTGACGTACACGATCGTTCCAACCGGCGTTCCAACCGGTTTGGACGCGGTGTCCACGGACTCCGCAGGAATCCAAACCTTGATCACGGGCTACGAGATTCGAGCTGTGGCGCAGGTCAACAACAGCTCGCAAGTTTTGCACCGAGTGTTGAATACGGAATCGACGCCCATCTTCCAGTTCGCCGTGTTCTACACGGATGACCTGGAGATCAACCCGGGACCCAGCATGACCCTGGGCGGGCGGGTGCATTCGAATGGAGACATGTACCTGGGCTGTGGTGGAACCTTGACCGTCGACACGAACTACTTGCGTGCGGTGGGGACCATGCATCGTTCTAGGAAGGACAATCCGAGCTCTTCCTCGGGCACCGTGAAGATCCGCGAGTGGGTCTCCAATCCCTACAACGCTTCCGAGCCTGAGAGCTACGTGAAGATGCTCAGCAAGAGCCAACTGTCGGGTGAAGGTGTCACCTCAGTCGGTGGCTACGACAGCGACTTCACCGCCGGTCTCGATCTGGACGGCGACGGCTCCTTCACCGGCACCGGTGAATGGCTGCCCTGGGGCCCTGGCGCCCTGGACTTTTGGAACGAGCCCGACGGCTACTCGGATGGCTACGGCAACACCGTGCAGGATCAGGCCCACAACGTGGGCGAGGCGGTCAGTCCGCACATCGGCTCCATCGCCATGTACGAAGAGGCCGCGGCTGGATCCTACAAGTGGGATGCGGGAACGGACAGCTACGCCTACGTTGGCGCGGGCGCGGGCACCCATGACCCTGGGTTCTTCCATGGGGAGGCGGATCTTTCGATTCTGACCTATGCCGATGGCACTTGGGACGCCTTCGATGGCACTGGAACCTCAGTCAAGTCCTTGTTGGGGGCAACGATCGTTCAGTCCTCGCTCTACGACGCCCGTCAATCGGGTGGAACTGGGGACAACACGGCGGTGACGATTCTCGACATCGATGTGCTCAATAGCTCCGGCTTCTTCCCCACCAATGGCCTCGTCTACATGGCGCACTACGGCATGGGGCAAGGGACGGACGCCAAGGGAGTCCTGATCACGAACGGAAGCGAGCTGAAAGGCCCGCTGACGGTCGTGTCTGAGGGCTCGCTCTACATCCAAGGAGACTTCAATACGGTTGACAAGAAAGGCGCGTCGGTCATCGGCGATGCCGTCAACCTGCTCTCCAACAGTTGGGATGGCACCAAGACGGCAGGCAACCTGCCGTCGGCAAGTGAGACGACCTTCAACGCCGCGATCGTGACCGGCAACCACGACACGAGCGTGGGGCACTACAACGGCGGCCTGGAGAACCTACCTCGCTTTCATGAAAAGTGGTCGGGGGTGGACTGCAACATCAACGGCTCCTTCGTGAACACTTGGACGAGTGAGTACGCGACCGGCGAGTGGCGCTACGGCAGCGACCGTTACACGGCGCCCGGACGCAAGTGGTCCTACGACACCTCCTTCAACACGGTGGCCAATCTTCCGCCCTACACACCGATGGCCGTTTCCGCGAGGGACGTGGTGAGTTGGTAGCGCTGTGAGTGGGCCCTGCTGGGGAGGGAGGAGCGCATAAAACTCCCCCTGACCTTCACCTAAGAAAGAGCCAGCCCTGCCCCAGCACGAACGCTAGGGGCAGGGCTGGCTCTTTGCCGATGGTCCCCGCATGTCAGGGCTGAAAGATCACCGTCCAGGCATTCGAGAAGTTGAACCCAACGCCGGAGCAGGTGTTCGCCGCGTCCCGATACCAGAACTGGTAGTTGGTTGAGACACCAGCCCCGTAGCTGGTCGCACCGAAGGGGCCCCCTTGGAAGTCCGTGAAGAGCGTGTTCCCGCCAGAGGTGATCTGCACCTGGGAGCGAGCCGTGTCGCCGCCGACGCAAAGCAGGCCGTCCCCAAGGGCATTGCCGAGCCCGGCGTTGATGGCATTCGCTCCCCGCAGCACAATTCCAGGCTTGGCGCCCGGCACGCCCGTGACTTCAAGTTGAAAGCTGTCCATGGAAAGCTGTGCGTTGCCCGAGCCCGTAAGCAGCGCGCCATTGGCTACCACGGAATTGGCGCAGCCTTCCCCGAGCTGACCGTTGGCAGCACAGGGGCAGGAGGTTCCAGTGCCGTCACCAAAGCAGTACGCGTTGCCTGAGGATTCGCTGGTCAGGGCCAAGCCGTGTTGGAGGCCGGCGGCGATCTGTGTGTACCCGTTGCCGGCGGGCACCCCAGAGACCGTCCCGAAGGAATCCAAACCCCAACTGCTGATCGAACCATCCGCGGCCAGTGCCATGGAGTGGAACGCGCCTGCAGTGACCTGGACGAAGTTGGTTCCCGCTGGGCTGTTGCTCACCGCTTGGTTTCCATCGAAGCCCCAGGAGCTGATGGAACCATCTTGATGCAGGGCCAAACAATGACCATTGCCCCCGGCGATTTGAATGAACCCGGTACCAGCGGGGGCCGTGCTTTGCTGGCCCTGGGCGTCGGAGCCCCAAACCTCGATGGACCCGTCGTCGCGTAGGGCCAAGGAGTGATTCCAGCCTCGGGCGATTTGCACGTAGCCTGTGCCGGTCGGTGTTCCGGTCACTTGGCCTTCTATGTCGCGGCCCCAAGAGTGGATCGTTCCATCATTCAAGAGCGCTAGGGAGTGGTTCTCACCCGCAGCGATTTGAATGTAGTTGAATCCAGTGGGGGAGTTCGTGGTTTGCGAGGCGCTATCGGATCCCCAAGATTGAATCGAACCATCCGCGCGCAAGGCCAGGGAATGAGCTGCCCCTGCGGCGACTTGAATGAATCCTGTTCCCGTCGGCGTTCCAACAACTTGTCCACTGCCATCAGCTCCCCAAGAGACGATCGAGCTATCGGCACGCAAGCCCAAGGAGTGGTTGTTGCCACAGGCCACTCGGATGAAGTCCTGGCCCGCTGCGGTGCTCGAAACCTGTCCGCTTGCATCCGAAGCCCAGGAGCGCAGCACGCCCTGCACGGGCGCGATTTGAAGGGCCGAGGCGTGGGCGTCGACCAGACCCCAACCGAAGGTGTCGTCGAACCCCGGTGTGCCGAGGTCCTTCACGTTTTGGCGCAGGAGGGTGGTGATCTGGTCCCCGTCCAGGCTGGGGTCCAGGCTCAGCAGCAGCGCGGCGACTCCGGCGCAGTAGGGCGAGGCAAAGGACGTCCCGCTGACGGTGGAGTAGCTTCCCGGAGCGTAGCCCTCCGATCCGCTGCGGTCCGTTGTGACGATCGCCACGCCGGGGGCTGTGAACGTCAGGAAGACCCCATGGTTTGACGAACTGGCCAGGTTTCCATGCCGGTTGATGGAGCCAATCGCAGCGACCGTGGAGAGGCTGGCGGGAAAGCTGACGAAGCTAGAACTCTCGTTTCCGGCGCAGGCAAAGTGCACCATGCCGAGCGCTTGGGTGGCCATGTACTTGGCGTTGATCGCGGAGGAGGGAACCGCGTAGACGTTGCTGTTGTTCGTCACGCGCGCGCCAACGCTTTCGCCGAAGGCCAAGGCATCCACCGTCCAACTCGAAAGCGAAGTCCAGTCACCTGCCGTGTTGATGCCGATAAAGGTTCGGGCGGAGACCGTCGGGCAGTTCGGAGCGGATCCAACCACCCCGATGCCATTGTCGATGATGGCACTCGCACAACCCGCTACGGGCGTGCCGTGGTTGTCCCATTGATTTTTCGGTGCGCCTGTGCCGGGGCCCTCGCTGGTCAGGTCGGCGCCTGGCAGTTGATGGATGTCCGGGTGGTCCTGCTGGACACCCGTGTCGATCACAAGCACCTTGAGCGAGCTGTTGCCCTTTGTGATCTTCCAGGCTTCCGGCGCATTGATGTCCATGTCCGGCACGCCGCCGTTTTGCCCGGAGTTGTTGAGACCCCAAAGATCGCCAAGCAATGGATCGTTGGAGAGCCCGGACCCGTGGCCGGTCATGATCCAATCGGGCTCGGCGTAGTCGACGCCTTGAGTCGTGGCAAGTTCCGACGCGATCGCGAGTACCCGGAAGCCGTCGGGGGTGTGCACTCGAACTTTGTAGCTGCCCGGCATGCCAGCCCAGTCCTCTTCGAGAATCTCCAACTCAGCAAAGTCGGCCAGCCTCGCTCGAGCGGGGGCTCCACGCTGATCCTGTTCAAAGCCGATCAACAGAGTGGGAGTGGGGATCAAGGGGCCGCCGTCGCGTCCCAGGAACACGGGGGCCACGTAACCCCTGGGCTCGTGAGCCGCGATGCGTTGGACCCGCGCTCGTATCGATTCGAGCGGATTCAACTGGGAGCTCACGGCCTTTTTCGGGTCGTCGAGTTCCGCGATCTGCCAGCCAGCAATCGGCCATGGTCGAATCTTGTCCAGATGGATGTTTTCCGATTCCCACGCGCCATTGGGCAGCCCCAGGCCAGCCAGCTTGAGTGGGTTGAGTTGCAAAGGGATGGAGCTGACGCCTGGGTAGTGGACGAGAACCGATTGCGCGTTCCTCTCCGGCAGCGGCTCTTTGGCAAGCTGAGCTGACTGAAGCAAACAGCATGCTGCAACGCCTAGGAGGGCGGTTGCACTGCGCTTGTTGAAGATCAAACGGGGCTGTCTCAACGCACTATTGGGTAGGAGCAGAAGGAGCGTCAAATCGGGGATTCCACCGATCCTACGCTGCAATCTGAATTCCGGGTAAACAATACATCCCAGACCAGCCGCAGTGGCTCAAATCGGATCGGGGCGCAATCTCTAACAAAATTGCGCCCCGATGCGATATGTGTGGTAATGACGAGAGTTGACTCGCCAGCTCAGAGCTCGATCGTTTTAGCTGCTTTGATGCTTTGACTCAGGGGTGGCCACGAATTCCATCCGAATGACCTCTTGTCCAGTGGCCTTGTGGAGGCTGCGATCGCCCTCCACAAATCCGTAGCGCTTGTAGAAGGCTCTGCCGATTGTGTTCTCGGCGAAGACCACCAAGTGCAAGCGGGAGTGGGACTCCACTGCCTGGTTCACCAGGGCCCTTCCAATGCCCGAGCGCCAGTGATTGGGGTGCACGAAGAGCGCGCCGATTTCACCTCCGAGGAGTGCGATGAATCCGACAACTTTTCCGTCCAGTTCGACCACCCAGGAGTCCGCGGCATCGATGTAGACGTCGCGAACGCTCTCGGCTTCCGCTTCCAGGAAATCGGGGGTCAGGAACGGGTGAGCCACGACCGAAGCCGCGCGCCAGCCCGCGATGAGTTGCTCAAAATCTGAGTCGCGATAGGGACGTACTTGCATGACGATCTATTTCTCGGCGTCGGCTGGTCGCCGTGCTTAGACATTTGTGTGATTCCGCCCCGGCGGGACCGTGACGTCCCTGGAATGGGGCCCAGGGGCTCCTAGCTTAGCGTACGAGGCCTGGGGGAGCGAAGGTACAATCGGCCCATGCTTTCCCTCAAGATCCTTCCGTTGCTCTGTGTTCTGTCCCTGCTCGCCGAACCCCAGGGACCTCGAACGGGAGAGAAACCCGAGATGTCCTACCGCTACCGCAGCGAACTGATCGAGGGTTGGACTGTCCACTTTCAGGTGGAGCTCGATGCGCAGGAAGACTTGCAAGCTTCTGTTGCGCGGCTGCTCGCGGTGAAGCTCTGGGAGGTCAGCTCGCGTCTGCCGGGGGACGTCGTTCAACGTTTGCAGCAGGTTCCGATCCGGATGCACCTGCAACGTGAGGGTTGTGATGGTGGTGTCTATCATCCCGCCGCCACTTGGCTCAAGGATCACGGCTACCCCGAGGACTGGGCCCGGGGAGTTGAGTTTGGCAATGCGCGGAACTTCCTCGGCTGGACGCGCGCACAGCCCTCGATGGTGCTCCACGAACTCTCGCACGCTTGGCACCATCAGGTCCTGGGCTACGATCACCCGGGCCTCCGCGGCGCCTATGAGACAGTCAAAGAGTCCAAGCGCTTGGAGCAAGTGCTGTACGTTACCGGCGGATCGAAAAGGGCCTACGCCTTGAACAATGAGCAGGAGTTCTTTGCGGAGCTGAGCGAGGCTTGGTGGGGAACCAACGACTACTTTCCCTTTGTGAAAGTGGAGGTCATGCAGGAGTTTCCCGACCTGCCGGCTGTCTTGGGGCGCGCTTGGCAAATGCCCTAGCCGGCTCTACTCATGAGTCGATTTGCCAATAGTCCCAACTCGCTCATCGGCGGGGGGCCTGCGGCAGTCGAAGGGCTAGCCACCTGGTCCCCAGCTCCTTGCAAGTCGCTCGAATTGGGGCAGCGCGCGTGGGCCTTCCGATGGGCAGGAAGGCCAACTCTGACGATTCACTCCGGATTGTCCGCTCGAGCCAGTTGTTGCGCCGACCTCTGACTCAAGTCCGTCGGCTTGCTTGGACGAGGGGAAGCTATGTTCCTCGCCATCCTATTGATCACTGTTTGTTGTTCTGAGACGCCGAACACCTTGGACGTCGGTCGACAGCCCGCCGCCGTCTCCCGTTCAATCGACAGCGAGACAGCCCCAGGGGTCCGTCCCCCGAAGCCCGCAGGTCAATCTCCCGTAGGTGCGGCGAGCGGGACCTGCGGCCAAAAAGATCCAGCGTCTGACCAAGCGCCAAAAGGGTCGCGCTCCACAAGTGCGAGCAGCGGGCAGGGTCCTTTGAGTCCAGGCCTCGCAAATGATGGGGCGCGGCGAGCCGTCGTCGAGCAAATGCGTCGTCGGGCCGCGAGAGCCAGTCGAGACGCGCAGGGCGCGCGCCGCAGGCAAACGTTCCATCAACAGGACGCGCAGCGCAAGGCGGCCACGGGCGGCCTGCGCAACGAACGACCCTGGTGGACGGCTCCAGCCTCGCGCTCCTACGCGAACCCCGACGCCTGCACCACCGAACCAACCAAGTACATCAAGCACTTGCAGGACGCCGGTTGGGGGGAATCCCAGCGGGTCGAACTCATGCCCGCATCGAGGTGGGGCCGGCGGCTCTGCGCGCTGCGTTAACGCGCTCCCTTCATGAGTCGATTGGGCCTTTGGGCCCACGGATCGAGGGGGAACTCGGTCGCTCGTGTCTCACCCGTGTTGGCAGGGAGGGGCGCGCCAAGGATTGATCTGAAGACTGGGCACTCTTGTGAGCACTGTCGGAAGCCAATAGGCTAGAGCACTGCCGCCCCCGTGAACCGCGAGTGAGTCGATTCCTATGAGTTGTTTGATTTCGGTCCTAGCCTTCCTCAGTTCTCTTGTTGCTGCCCAGGAACCGAGTGCGCAGCTGTCGCAAGTTGGGGCTCCGGAGAGGTCCGAACCCACCAAAGAACTCGTCGTCCAGTCGGGCAAGCCCGGAGTGCGCTTCCATCCGCGCCCGGACGGGAGTTTGATCGCGACCGCAAGCTCCAGTGGGATTCAACTGTGGAACTCACGGGGTCGGATCCTGCGCACGATCAGTCACCTGGGCGGCGTGACCAGCATCGCGCTCAATCCGACCCACGACTTGATTGCGGTGAGTGACACTCTGCTGGACTTGCGGGGAGAGCCGCTGCTGAAGCTCAAAGTCGATGGCTTCTCCCGGGGGCATGGTTACACCTGGAGTCCCGATGGCGAAGTGCTGGCCGTGGAGACGACCTCCTCCTTCAACCTGTTCAACCTCAAGGGCGAGCTGCTCGCGAATGTGGGGGAGCACCAGGACGCCCTGTGCTTTTCACCTGCTAGCGCTCTGGTCTACGGGGCAGTCGAGGATGACCACAGCTTTGATATCCAAGCCAGGGTGTGGGACTTCAGCGGGAAAGAGCTGCGATCGTTTCCCTTAGGACAAGGCACTCGGATTCGCTCCATGACCTTCTCCAACGACGGACGCTACCTAGCCGTGGGGCTCGCCAGGAACATGGGCAGCGAGCCCGAAGCGGGTCCGCTAATACGGATCTTTTCCCCCGATGGAACCTGGCTGCGGGATCTGAAGAGTGGCACGGGCTCCCCCGGATCGCTTTTGGCTTTCGGTGAGAGTGGGTTCCTGACGACCACCGGAGACGACACCGAACTCTGGACCGCGGAAGGGGAGCTGCTGCAGCGCATTGCAGGATTTTGGGTGAATGCCTGCACCGCTGACATGCTCATCGGAAGCGCCCGGGGCACGAACCCGCGGGCGATTGCTGGACAATACGTGCATCACTTCGTTGACCCTCGCGGGCAGTTGTTGCACGAGCTACCGCTCAGGAAGTCCGACATCCACGCGGTCGCAGTTTCGCCCGTGTCGGACCTGCTCGCTAGCATCGATTCGAGCGGCCTGATTCGTGTTTGGGGCTTTACGGGAGAAACGCTGAGCAGCTTCTTGCCCCTCGACAATTCGGGCGAGGCGCTTTTCGAGGATTGGTCGCGAACTCCCATCGCCTTCGGGAAGGACGGCAGGTCTCTTGTCGTTCGTGTCAAGGAGTTGAAGCCCAAGCGCGAGTTCTTGCATCGCTATTCGCTCTCCGGGGAGTTGCTGAAGCGACAGGAACTTCCCTACGGCGAGCGCTCCATCCCCGAGTGGGCGGCCCAGTGGTTGGGGCCAGGAAAGACGTTGCCAGGTGTTCAATCGATTCCAATGCCCAACGGGGTGCATGCCCTGGACTATGGGGATTGGTTTGGCGTTCGGCCGCTCAAGGACCCCTCCGCTTCGAGAATTGAGTGGGGCATGAAAAGCGCGGGGTACGGGATGGAGCTGCTCTTCTCCCCGGATGGGCAGCGGCTCTACACCCTGCAGTCAGGCAAACTCACGATCCGCGATGGGATCACCGGGATGGAGATCTCCAAGGCGCAGGTGGATCCCGGTGCCTATCAGCTCGCCATTTCTCCGACTGGAAAAGTCTTGGCCTACACGGGGGCCAACGAGCGGGACGGTACGGTCACGCTGATCGACGCCCAGGGCAAGAAGCTCAAGGAACTCGCGCACCCGGGAATTCAATCACTCAACGGAATCCGCGGGCCGCTCTTCACTCACGATGGTCGGGGCATAGTCACCGGGGGCAGCGATGGATCCGTGCGCGTCTGGCTTTGGGAAACGGACGAAGCGGTCAACTGGTTGTTCCGTGGAGACCAGTGGATCATGTACACGGACAAGGGATTGTTCGATGGCTCGCGCGGCGGGGGAGAGCTGCTCGGCATGACCTCGGGGCGTGAGTCCTTCAGCGTGGATCAGTTCGCCCTGCGCTTCAACCGCCCGGATCTGATGCTCGAGATTCTTGGTTCCGGCGGGGAGCCTGGATCCGAGGGAGGGTCCTCCGGGGATGCTGAGGGCGGACGCGGTTTGACGGTGGTCGGCAAGCAGGCGGCACGTCGAACACGAACCCTAGTAGAGCACTACCACGGGCAGTACTTGCGTCGTTTGCGCAAGGCGGGGTTGACGGAGGAGGACTTGCAAGCACCCTTGCATGCGCCCACTCTCACAGCGGAACTGCTGCAAGTGGAAGGCGAGCTGGCCAACCTGCGCGTGATCGCCGAGGACCGTTTGTACCCCCTGGGCAAACTCTTCACCTGGGTCAACGGCGTGCCCGCCGGTGAACAGTCGGTGCAGGGACAGCGCTACGAGGGCGCGCTTCAGGTCGCCCTAGGCGCTGGTGAGAATCGCATCGAAGTCAGCGTCTTGAACAGTCGCGGCGCCGAGTCCTTGCGCGCGCTAGTGAACGTGCGGCAAAACAAAGCCGTCAAGCCCGCCTTGCACGTGGTCTCCCTAGGCGTCTCCGACTACCAGGACGATGCCCTCGACTTGGCCTACGCTCACAAGGACTCCCAGGACCTGGCGCTCCAGCTGGCAAAGAACGCAAAGGGCAAGTACTCCGAAGTGGTCACGTACATGCTCGTGAACGAGGACGTGACCCAGGACATGATTCAGCAGTTGCTGGAACCCCTGGGCAAGCTGGACGTGAACGACACGCTGCTCTTGTTCGTTGCCGGGCACGGAGTCCACGACAGCGATTCCGAGTCCACCTGGTACTTCCTGACTCACGAGGCAAACCTCGACGACTTGGCCGGCTCGGCGGTGCCCTTCGAATTGTTGGAGGACTTGCTCGCCAAGTCTCCGGCCCGTCACAAGTTGTTCCTGATGGATGCCTGTGAGTCCGGGGAACTGGAAGAGGACTGGTTGGCGCTTGCGAGTCCACCGGGGAACATGCGAGCGCGCACCTCCAAGAAACTCACCCAACGCTCCGGCGCTAGCGAGGGGCGCGCCGCCGTGCGCAGCATCGACCGCAACCGCTACATCTTCTACGACCTGCTACGGCGTTCCGGGGCGATCGTGTACTCCTCGTCCCGCGGCAGCGAGTTCTCCTACGAAGACCCCGCCATTCAGAACGGTTGGTTCACCGAAAAGGTGCTCGAGGCCCTCACGGGCAAAGCGGATCGCGACCAGGACGGTTGGGTGGACACCTATGAGTTGCGCCAGTACGTGACGCCCCGGGTGGCCGATGAAACCGGAGGCCGGCAGCATCCGAGCGTGGACCGCGACAACGTTCATCAGACCGTACGCTTGCCTGTGGGGAACTGAGCCTCCTAGAATCAGAACCCCGCGCCTGGACCGCTGTGGTTCGCCGCCAGACTCCCGAGAGAGCCAAGGATTCATGATGCAACCTGCCGCCATTTTCTGTGGAACCTCGATCGCGCTTTTCGACTTGGTAGCAAATGACCCGATGGAGAGCGGCCCCAAGATGATGCTCGCCCTGGGGGCGGCGGTCGTCGGGGTTGTGCTGATCTATCTGTTCGTTCGGAACAAGCGCTCGAAGAAGCCATAAGCCTGATCGCTCCTTGGGCCTCGGCACCTACTTTCTCGCGCTTGGGGTGACGATCGCGGTCGAGATTCCGCTGCTGCTGGTCTGCACGCCGAGCAGGGACCGTGCGCGCGTTTGGCAGATTGCGCTGCTGCTCAACCTCTTCACCCACCCCCTGGCCAATCTCGCCTACTGGGAAGGTCTGGCGCCGCTCTTGATCATCGAAGTCGGCGTGGTTGTGGTCGAAGCCCTCGGGTACTTTCTGCTCACGCCATTGTCTCTGCGCAGAAGCCTTGCCCTAGCGGCACTCGCCAATCTGATCACTGGACTTGGCTCGCTGTTGCTCTTCTAGGGGCAGAGCAGGCTAGGAGATGGGGCAGTCCCGCAAGTTCTAGCAGTCCGTGAAAGCCAGCGAACAGGAAGTAGAACCGACGCACTTCGGGAACGGCCAAGAAGAGCCAGAGCAGGAACGAAGCACCCAGGGCGTAGACCAAGACGTGGGCGCCGTCCCGGGTGAACTCGAGCTCTAGAGTTCGCAAGCAGCTACGAACGGTGCGCGGAACTCGCTTGGATTGACGGGATTCGGGGATCGCCTTCAGCCAAACGAAGTAGTGACACGACTGTCCAAAAGCGAAAGCGACCACCAGGCGGGTCCAGAGCATTGGATCGCTGCTGGCCGGCAAAATCGACAGGCCCAGGTCTTGCAGGTTCAATCCGATGGAAGTCAGGAACTCGCTGCCGTGCGCTTCGGGAAGCAGCCCGTCCAAAGCTCCGACAAGCACGAGCCCGCCCACGATCAAGATCGTGGCGAGGGCGACCAACGCATGCAGACGTGCCTTGCCCGTTGGCGCAAAGGCCAGCCAGTACGCGTAGGCAATCAGGTTGTGCAGCAGGATCAGTAGCCCGGCGGTTTCGAGCGGCGCGCTCAGCATCGCGATCAAGAGCGGGAGGAGCAGCAGGGCTCCGATCCATTGCGAGGCCCGGCGCCTAGCCAAGGGAGCGAAGCCCAGGCACAGGGAGGCGACGAACAGCACGTCAAGGGTGCCTAGTCCTTGCCATTCGGACTGATTCGCCGGCCCCTGCTGAAGCCAGCCCGCAGCCTGGATGAAGCGGTACAGGATGTGGCCAGCACAGGCGCCCAGCAAGAGCGCGAGAGCGCGAGTGGAGATCCTCGGCCTTCGCGTTCCGCGGGCAACGGCGGCTGGAACGTGACGCACGCTCGAGAGCAAGTGCGCGTAGCCGAAGACCGCCGGCCCCAGCAGCAGTTGCCAGAGGGGGAAGTTCAGGGCGAACAGCAAGGCGCAGGCGGCAAACAGGGCGTGCTGGAATCCCAAGCGCTCGGCCCGCTCGAAGTAGATGCGCCGCAGGGGGCGCAGGGCGAACAAGGGGCGCAGCACGCGAGCGCGAACCCGATCGAGAGATCTGGCCCCGGCGTGCAGGTTCACTAGCGGTTCCCGCTGCGCAGTATCGACCAGAGCAACATCATTCCGATCAGGAAGGACGTGACGAAGCCCGCGAGGCCCAGGATTGGTATGCCGAAGAGTTTGGGACCGCCGTCAATGGTCATGGCGATGGAAGTACCGACGATCAAGGCGGAGGTGATGAGTCCCATGGTGACGCGGTTGGCGCTGCGATCGAGTTGGCGTCCGAACTCTTCCAGCCTTTGCAGGTCCAAATCAATCTTGAATCCGCCCCGACGCATGCGTTGGATCAGCTTGCGCGTGTCCCGTGGCAGTGAGCTCAGGAGTCGCTGCACCTGACGCCAATTCCGGATCGCCATCTTTTTGGGCGAGCGGATTTGCATCATCATTTTGCGCGCGAGGGGCGCGATGTGCTTGTCCAAGCTGAACTGCGGATCCAAGGCGCGCCCCAGTCCTTCCAGGGTCAGGAAGACCTTGATCAAGAGCGCCACGTCTCCCGGCAAGACCAAGTGATTCTCCCTGACGATCTGACGGATGTCGGAAAGCACCGCCGAGACTTCCAAGTGGCGCAATTCTTGGGAGGCGTGGCGATCGAGGAAGTCACTGCAATCCTGGGTCAGTTGCTCCACGTCGGTCGCGCCGCCGTCCGTCCACTCGAGCAGCGTATCGACCATGCCATCTTCGTCGTGACCGATGACCGCGCTAAGCAGCCCCGCGAATTCTTCCCGACGCGATTCGGAGAGCCGCCCCATCATGCCGAAGTCCAAGAGCCCCACGCGACCATCGGGCATGAACAGCAGGTTCCCGGGGTGCGGGTCTGCGTGGAAGAAACGATCAAGGAAGACCATGTGCAGCACGGACTCAGCCCCGATGGTCGCCAGGCGCGGCCCGTCAAAGTCCTGTTGCCGGCCTTGCCGCAGCCACTCGACCGCGGGCGTCCCGTGCAAACGCTCGAGCACGACCAGCCGCGGCCCGCTGTACTCGTCGTAGACCCGGGGGACCACGAGCTGCTCGAACTCGCGCATGTTTTCCCGGGCGAGCTTGGTGTTGCGCGCTTCCAAGGCGAGGTCGAGCTCGGTTCTGATGGAACGCCCGAATTGCCGAATCAAGGCCTTTGGGCGATAACGCCGAAACTCTGGCACCTCCTGCTCGAGCAGGTCGGTCAGGCGTTCGAGCAAGCGCAGATCCGCCAACACAATGGCCTTGATGCCCGGGCGCCGGACCTTGAGCACGACCTCCTGCGCGACCTGCCCCTGGGCGCCTGCTTGATTGCCCTGAGGACGCAATTTGGCGCAGTGCACTTGGCCGATGGAGCCCGCCGCCAGGGGTTCTGTTTGCAGATCAGAGAAGACCTCTTCAGGAGGCTTGCCAAGATCCTCGATCAGCTGCTCGCGCAACTCCTCCCAGGCAACCTTCTTGACCTGAAACTGCAGTTGGGAAAACTCATCGACCCATTCGGAGGGCAGCAGATCGCTGCGGCTGGCGAGCAACTGTCCGAGCTTGACGAAGGTCGGACCGAGTTCCTCCAGAGCCAAGCGCGCCCGGCGTTCCATGGGCTCCGCGGGCCCCTGGCCCGTATCGATGCGCAGGAGTTTGCCCGCGCGCTGCAAGAAACCGAGCAAGCCCATGCGCTGGACGAGATCCGTAAAGCCAAACTTCACGAGGATGCGCGCCATCTCGTGAAGCCGACCCAGGTCTTCCGCTGCGATTAGCACGTCAAGCAGCATAGAACCACGGGAGCTTGCCGAGCGTTGCTGGGGGATAGGAGCCGGCGCCCAGCGCTCCAGGCGCTTTGCGGTGAGAGCCTTGCGCTCGCTTGTTCATCCTATTTGGCTTTGTCGAAGGCGTGCTTCAAGGCGCGCGCGAGCTTGCCCGCGCCGTCGCTGATAACTTGGATCATGTTGTCGCCTTTGTGTTCCACGGCGAGTGGCTGCCTCCCGGCCGGACGTGCTTCCATGATCACGCGCTTGTCCTGGGGTCCAGACTTCTCTGAACCGTTGTCGTCGTGCAGGTGCACTTCCACACGAGTGATGCGGTCCGCGATGTGCGCCAGTTCCTTGCCGAGCCGCTCGTTGATGTGCTCGTCGATTGAGTCCGACTTCTTCACTTCGCCGTGGTAGATCTGGATAATCATGGGGGGCTCCTGGGGTGTGGTTGGAGAGGGAATAGCCAATGTAGAGATGGGCACTCTACCCACGCTGGCAAGGGGAGAACAAGGTTGTAACCGTCCCTTTTGGCCCGGGGCGGCGGGGCGGGGCCTGTTCGATTTTTGGCGCTGAGCCTGTGGCCTGGCCCTGGAAAGCGATGTGAGTCTCGCTCGCCCACGTTCTTGATGGAGCACACCAGAATTGCCGGGCTTCTGCTATCGTGAATTCCATGGGACGTGGCAAACAACGGGTGGTTATGGCGCTTGTGTCGAGCGTCCTCGGACTCATTATCGTCGCCTGGATCTTGGAGCGTCGTCCCGACGCGGGCACGGTCGAGTTGGTCGACACCCGGGACGAGGTCGCGCAGTACTTTCTCAAACGCTCCAATGAAAAGCCCGAAGGGGTTGCGCGCAACACGGTGATGGCGGCTCCGCCGAGCGCGCCCTTGATGGTCGGGAGGCACAACTACGCGGACCTACCCCGGGCCCTAGCGAAGCGCATGTTTCCAACCATTCGGAAGCCCAATCCTCGCAGCCAATACGACCCCTACTCGTTCTATTGGGGCAAGGCGGGGTTCCGTTACAGCATGCCGGGTCGGACGCACCCGGATGGTGACTACTTGATGGTGAACAACTCCCTTGGCTTCCGGCGGGAGACGGAGCTTTCGCAGGTCAAGCCTGACTTGCGCGTGATCGTGACCGGGGACTCCCACACGGAAGGGGTGGTTCCGATGCACGAACACCTGACCGAGGTGGCGGAGGCGATCCTGCGCAGGGATCGGCCTGAGCGCAGCGTTGAGGTCATCAACGCCGGAGTTGGCGGCTACATGCTCTACAACTACAGCGGGGTTGCCCGGAAGTTCGAGGGTTTGACGCCCGATGTTTTTGTCGTGGTTGTCTATGGCGGGAATGACTTCTCGTCCAGCGTTGGCACCTACCGGTTCTTCCATCGGCTGCCCGTTAGCGCTCACGTGCCCAAGGAGTTCCGTGCGGAGTGGAAGCGGCTGAGCAAGGAGTCCACGCAATTGTTTGCCCAAAGCCTCAACCAGGTGATCCGGCTCCACTGCCAACCGCAGGAGCTTGCCCTGGCCAAAGAAGCCATCTCCGAATTCGTTCAGGACACCCGTGGGATCTGCGAGCAGGCTGGTTCGAAGTTCGTGCTCATGTATCTCCCATCGCTCTTCGAGGTTCAGCCGCACCTGGACGAGGAGGGAATCAGGACGGCACTCGAGAACTTGGGTTGGAATTACGAGGAGCTGACCGAGACGAGTGATCTTGCGAATTCCATGTTGCAGGAGGCTGAATCCCTAGGTGTTCCCTGCATCGACCTGCGCGATGCATTCCGCGCCGCCAGCGAACCGCTTTACTGGGATTTCGATCATCACATCAACACGGCAGGGCACGCCCTGGCCGCAAAGCAGCTAAGCCAGTTGTTGGACGGACTCGGGGACGGTCGACCCTCGAAAGTGCACCGCTGAGTGCAGGGCTTCGGCCCATCCCCCTTCTGCAAAGGGCTCCCCATGGGCTCGCAATCCCTCCCATGAACGAAGAAGAATACCGCAAAGCCTACTTCGCCGAGCCGGAACCAAGTCCGCGCTTCCAGTTCGCCGAGACCTTTGGAATCACCTTGTTCGTGAAGGCCTATGCCGACGCCGTGCGCTTCTATGGACAAGTGCTCGGTCCGCCCAACTACATCGAGGGGCAGGCGGCCCACGGTTGGCGCATCGGTCCAGGCTGGCTGACCCTGTTGCCCTCCAACTCGAGTGGGCCGGAGAACGTCGAGGTGACCTGCTACCTCGCCACACCCGAGCAAGCGGAAGCCCTGCAGCGGGCCTTCATTGAGGCCGGGGCCAAAGGTTCCGAAGCCACCGATGAACTGATGTACGAGGCGGTTCGGTCCTGTCCTGTTACGGACCCCTTTGGCATCAACTGGTTGCTTGTGAGTGCCTTGGGTTGAGGGGGGGGAGCTTTGGTTGCGACCGCCACAAGACCTGCGCTTTCACCCGGCAACAAGGAATTGCGGCCGCTTGGAAGCTAGTCCCGGACACCAACCCAAGTCGTCCGGACTCACCCTGTACCCAGCGCATGTTTTTTTGCGTGGGACAGGGGAGCGAATTGACGCGCTGGTCCAGGAACCGATTGAGCTGAAAACCGGCGAGGATCAAGCGCCCAGGACCCACGGGCCGTCCTTCCGGGGGTGATTGGGTTCACGCGATTGCGAGAAAGGCTGCCGTCCACTAGGATGGCCTTGCTCAAGAGCTCGCACTTTTGACGCATGCAATATTGCACCGTTAGCTATCTCAGGGAGAGAATTCCGTCATGCGTAGATTCCAGCTAAGCATTCGGTTCGTCCGCTGGGCAGCCCTTTGCTGCCTGAGCACATCATCCGCCCTCGCGCAGGGGCAGGCAGCCTCCGAGCCTGCGCAAGCGCTGGGGCCCGTGCTCGATCTGGTCATGGCCGAACACATGTTCAATCGCTTCGGCTTCGGCGCTCGGCCGGAGGAGCTACAGGCTGTGGTGGGCAAGCGCTCCACGGAGCTCTTCGATCTTTGGGTGGCCACGAGTGGCATGCCGGAGAAGCCGGCACCGTTCTACTACAACGAGTGGGATTACGGCTACGACGCCAACAGCCTCGAGGTCGAGGGCGCGCCGATCAACAAGCTGCCGTTGGAGCAACAGATCAGGCGCCAGAGTGCCTTCCGCATGAAGGATCGTCAGCAGTTCCGGGCCTACATGGATGAGGTGTTCGATCAGATGGTCGGCGCCCCATCGCCCCTGCGCGCGCGCCTTGCGCTCTTCTGGCACGGGTTCTTTCCCACCAGTAGCAAGACGGTCCTGCGCCGCTATGAACTCATTCTTCAGTACCACTTGCTGCGCAGCCAGGCTCTCGGCGGCTTCGATGATCTGCTGCGTGGAATTGTCAAAGACCCAGCCATGCTCAGCTACTTTGACAACGACACGAACAGCAAGACTCATCCCAACGAGAACTTCGCCAGGGAGTTGATGGAGCTCTACAGCTTGGGCGTGAACAACTACACCGAAGTCGATGTTCGCGAGGCAGCTCGTACCTTGACGGGCTTTCAGGGGGAGACCGGCGTCTTTGTCTTCGATGAAGACCTGCACGACTTTGGCGAGAAAACGATCCTTGGCCAGACGGGGAAGTTTGACGGCGCTGACTTGGTGGAGATCCTTCTGCAACAGGATGCCTGCTCGCGGCACGTTTCCCGTCGCCTGCTGACCTGGATGGAGGGGGTCCCACCAGAGCCAGAGCGGCTCGAGTTGTACGCACAGTTGATGCGCGACTTGGACTACGAAATCACTCCGTGGTTGCGCCAGCTGGCAGGGGACCCGGAGTTCTTTCGACCCGAGGTGATTGGAACCCGGGTTCAAGGGCCGATCGAATTTCTGGTGGGAGCCAGTCACCGCTTGGAGGCTCAGAACGGATCGACCTTCCTCTTCTTCGCCGCGACCCTGGCAGGCCAACAGTTCTACGCTCCACCGAGTGTGAAAGGGTGGGATGAAGGTCCTGCTTGGATTTCCGCATCCGGCATGACCACGCGCGGCAACTGCGTGGGGCTCCTGCTCGGTCACCTGCAGGAGCACATGCGAGAAGAAGGAGCCGACGAACTACAGCCCCAAGCGCGGGGGCGCATCAACAAGCTGAGCAGCGAATTGCGCGCCTATGGGCTGCGGCCGCCGGACTTGGCGCGCACCGCTAGGGCGGAACTCGGTTTTAAGGCGGAGGACGAGGAACTCATCGAGTGGTTCGCGCAGGCCTATCTGGCGCGCGCTCCGACGGAGGACACATTGCAGAGTCTGCAGCGCGAAGTTCTGTGGTGTCGCGAGCACTTCGACGTACGGGGCCCGCTGCTCGGGTCCGAAGAGGCCAATCGGATTCTTAGTCACTTGGCGTACACCCTGCTCAGTTCGCCCATCGCCCAGCTTGGATAGTCCTATGCCCGCTCGAAACACATCGACCCGCCGTGACTTCCTTGGTGGGGCCTCCCGGCTTGCTTGCGCGCCGCTTTTTTTTCCCGGGTTGAGCCTGCAATCCAAGCAGCCTGAGCGTCCGCGCAATCTCGTCCTGATCGAGTTGTTCGGAGGATTGGACAGCTTGAGCCTTCTCGCTCCGAAGGACAACGACGACTACCGGCGCGCGCGTCCGACCCTTGCCGTTCCCGCGCGAGACTTGCTTAGCATCGACGCTGACCGAGGCTTTCCAAAGGCGCTCGCTCCCTTGCACCAGTTGTGGAGTGAGGGGTTCGTGCGCATCGTCGATGGCGTGGGCTTTCCAAACTCTCCCTTGAGTCACTTCAGCGCTCGAGAGATCTGGGGAGCGGCCCTGCCTGGGCACACTTCGGAGGTCAACGGCTGGGTCGCGCGCATGCGTCGCGAGCTTTGGGCCTCGGACCCGAGCCCCGAAGTCTTGACTCACGTGGGGTCCGTGGTTCCCTACTCGATGATGGCTCCCAACCTTCCGATCCTCTGCTTCGAACGGCCGCAAGACATGGAGTCGATGGCGCCCTGTGGAACGGCCGTAGAACTGGACATGGAAGGCAAGCCGCAACGCAAGAGCCCCGCGCAAAGCCCCACGGGAATCCTCGCGCGCTTGACCAAGACGCTGTCGACATCAGGCCGCCTGGGCCCGCGCATTCAAGAGTTGTCGAGGGCCTACAAGCCACAGTCGCGGTTCCCCTACACCAAATTTGGAGCGCAGCTACAGACGGTGTCCGCTCTGATCCAAGGCGGCTTTGGTGGCCGGGTGTACTCTTTGACTCACGGGGACTTCGACATGCACACGTCCAATCCCCGGAGCACCACCCTGCCGCAAATGGAATTCGCTGAGGGCATCCATGCCTTCATGCAAAACTTGAAGGGCACTTCCGCCTACGAGGACACGCTCGTGCTTTGCCACTCCGAGTTCGGTCGGCGACTCAAGGAGAATAGCGGTGGGGGTTGCGACCACGGCGCGGCGGGAACGATGCTGCTCTTTGGAGGAAAGCTCAAGGGAGGTCTTTCCGGTACGCCGCCTTCCCTCACGGAGCTGGACGACAATGGAAACCTGATTCCGTCCATGGACTTCCGTAGCGTCTACGCGGCGGTGATTGAGCAGTGGTTCAAGGCGGATCACGAGCCCATCATGCTGGAGAAACTGCCCGTCCCTGAGTTGATCTAGCCCCAAGGAAGAGACCCGCTTAGACAATGGAGATCGTGCGCGCGATCTAATAGCGGATGTCCACTTCCGAAACACGCGGGTCCCCTGAACTGCTCGCCAGTCCCTCGGCTTGCGATCGGTGGCATAGGCCCCAGAACGAGGGCGATCTGGCCAACCGTTCGCTTCCGCTCGGCAACGAGTGAAATGGAACGGCCATGCTGCCCGCGAGTCGTCTCGAATACTTACGGAAAACGTTGTCCACAACCCGTCCAAAAAGGGGAGTATCTGAAGGGTCTACCTCGCTTCGATCTCCACGGGAATCGTCGCTCGCAAGGTAGCCGCTCTCCTTCAACAACACTCGGAGTCCACTTATGCTCTCAAAGAAACTTTGGTCCACCGGACTGAGCGCAGCCCTCATCACGATGATGGGCGCGCCCGCTGCAGCAGCCCCTGGCTGATGAGCCCCACCCCCCTCGGAAGGCAGTTCGTCTTCCCCCTCTGATTCAGGCAGCGGTTCTACCGGCGGCAACTCTGGCCCCCAGGACACTGGCGGCAGCGCGGGCACCCGTCCCGGCAGCGGAGCTGGACCGTCAGCACCGACCGTTAAGGTTCCGGTGATTCCAAAGGTCGTGCGCGGCCCGAGCTCCAAGGGCTACCTGAAGATGACCTGGGATTACCCGGTCTACACTCCGGCAGTTGTCGAGGACTCCACGGGCACGACAGCGCGCGCGGTGCGCAAGGCTCTCACCCGTGAAGAGGCGGTCAAGTACATCGCCGGCGACGATCCGCGTCCCTTGCTGATCTTGCGCGAGTGCAAGGTTTGCAATGGCACCGATGAAGCGCTGCTCAAAGGTGGGGCGGACAACGAGAAGACCTTCTTGCTCTCCGCGTGGTTTCACTGCGTGAAGTTGCCCGTGGACGTGATGGAAGCAGATCATCCCTTCCACAACATGTTCCAGCAGGAGCAACCCGAGCACCTCTTCGTTTGCTCGATCGACGGATCGAACCACAACCCGCTCGAGTCGCAAACGTCGCGGACGCAGCTTTGGAAGTCGATGCACGGATTGCTCGACGCGGAGTACACCAAGGGTCCCAAGTCTTCCCTCAAGAAGATCACTGGACTGCTCGGCAAACTCGATGAGCAAGACGCCCGGCTCGACATCCTGTTGAGTCGTCAGGAGCAGATCCTCGAAGAGGACGGCCCTGAGTCCAGGAAGCTGAAGAAGCTGAATGGCAAGATCGCCAAGGAGGAAGCTGCGCTCTCGAAGCTAAACGAGGCCGTGCAGACTGCCTACCGGTTGCAACTGAAGCGTCAAGCGGACGCCAAGCAAGCCGCGAGCGAGGAAAGCCGCTGAGGCTGCTCGGTTTTGCAATGGACAGAAGTGGGGCGGCGGACACCAAGCGTGTTCGCCGCCCTTTCCATTCACCCAACTTGAATGAATGACCATGGTCACTGAAACAATCTCGTCCTGTTCCCGACCGCGACTCGTCTTTCTACTCGTGTTCCTGTGTGCGACGTTCATTCCCGTGGAACACTGCCTGGCCCAAGGGAAGGGGGGCGAGGACATGGAACAGTTCGAGGGAACTTGCCCCTACACGAAGGGCGAGCGCGAACTCGAGCAGAAGCTTGGATACGAACGCTTCGGCTTCATCACCTGGAGAAAGGGCGAGGACTCAACCACCATCCAAGAAACCATGGGAGCCATCCCCATGCTCTGGGTTGAGACGCCGCACTTCAGAATCGGCAGCAGCCTCGGGACCTTCAAGCTCGACAACGACCGCGAACAGCGAACACGCCTCAAGGGCGAGTTCTCGCGCTTGAAGGGGAAACTTGGAAAGCTGCGAGCACCCAAGAAGTCCCTGGATCCCTACCTGCGCTTGCACCTCTACGCACAACGGGCAGAGGAGCTGTACGCCCAGTTCATGGAGGACTTCCAAATCGACCCAGAGGGCTTGCCAGCGAACGCCCCGCACCTGGGTCACCGGAACAAATTCCTGCTCCTGCTCTGCCAACGAAAGAGCGAGTACGGCCGCTATCTCAAGTCCTACGAACAGATCGAGGCCCCTTTCTCTTACCGCACGGGTTGGCACAGCGACGGGATGATCGTCGCGCTGAGTCAGGAGTCAGTCTCAGAGCCCTTCGAGGACAAGGACCTGCCCTTCGACGTCATGCTGCATTGCTTGCTGGCGAATACCCTGGCCAGTTCGTTCGTGGACGGCTTCGAGCAAAACCTCTTCAAGGCACCGCCCTGGGTTACCTATGGCCTCGCCCATGTGTACAGCAAGCGAGTGGATCCGCATTGGACCTACTTTGATGCGCGCAGAGAGTCTCAGATCAACTACGCGGACGCGTGGAACTGGGAGCCCCGTGTGCGCAACCTGGTGCAAAACGAGTTCTTCACAACCACCGAGAAGATGCTCGGGTGGACGACCTACGCGGATCTGGGGGCCCGCGACCACATGATCGCCTGGTCCAAAATGCAGTACCTCGTCGAGGTCGCCGAGGGCGACCGGCAGAAGTTCCTGAGCCTGGCTTGCCGCCCACTTTCAAGCACCGAGCTCGGGGACTCCGAACCCAACAAGGAACCAGCACTCCGGCAACGCCGAGCCCTTCAGGAAGCCTTTGGCTTGACTCCAGAAGAACTCGACGAAGCCTGGGGGAGTTGGGTCAGCAAGACCTACAAGAAACGCTGAGCTGAGTGGCCTCTAGGGAACCCAGACCGTGGAAACACCGTTGGTGAAGTTGAACGTGCCACCACACGGGAATCCGGTAGGGTCCCGATACCAGAACTGGTAGTTGGTCGGCACGCCGATCCCGTAGCTGCTCGCACCGAATCCGCTGCCCTGGAAGTTCGTGAAGACGGTGCTGCCGCCCACCGTGATTTGAACTTGGGAGCGCGCGGTGTTTCCAGAGGTGCACAGCACCCCGTTTCCTGCCAGCACACCAGCCGTCTGGTTCGCGCCGCGCAGAACAAGGCCGGGTTTGGCGCCGGGAACACCAGAGACGGACAGCGAGAAGCTGTCATTGGAAATGGAGGCTGCGCCCGCACCCGTCAGACTTGCACCACCGGTTGTTCCCGAGTTCAGGCAGCCTTCTCCAGGCCCGCCGAAATTCCCGCAGGGGCAGTTGGGACCGGTCCCGTCGCCAAAGCAGAAGTTGGTATAGCTAGGCAACTCGCGAATCTGGAAGGAGTTGAGGTGCGGACTCAAGACGTTCGACGGAAGCGGGTGGCTTCCCTGAATCAGCAGCCAGAGTGGATCCGCCGAAGTCCGCGTGAACGTGCCGATCACGTACTGCCCGAAGATCGTATCTCCAACTCCAGCGATGTTGTTCGGATCGGCGTCCTGACCGAGAGCTGTCGTGCCCTGGGTTAAGGAGCCAAGATTCGTGACGGTTCCGGCACTGAGCACTGCGGCACCGGTTGCGGAACTGCAATTCATGACGCGATCGTTGAGCACGTTCGACGGGGTTCCCGGGCGCTGGTCGCTGTACCAAACTTGAATCTCATAGAGGGTTCCAGGGGCCAAGGCGGCCAAGGTGTCCAGTTGGACCGCGCCCCAGTCCGTGGGGTTCATGAGCACGGGCCCGCTGGTTGCGCGGGGATCGTCGAGCATGGTGTCGTAGCCAGCATCACCGGAAGTGGATCCGTACATGAGGTCCCATCCTGCGCTGTCCCAACCGAGCGGGGCATAGGCCGCGAAGGTCACTCCGTTCACGACGGGGGAGACGGCTCCGCCGACCCCCGACCAGCAGTTCTTGGCCGTAACAAGCGTGCCGTTGAGACTCACTTCGGCGGCTCCTGTCGCGTCTTGGGGCGCTCCCCAGGAGATGAGGTCAGCGCTAGCGTGCTGCGCCATGAACGCGGCCGCTAGGACGACGAGATGGGATGGAAGGACCTTGGACATGATCGGATTGTGTGTGAGAAACGGTGGGGGAAGCCTGGGCTCGCGACAAGGATACCCACGGCGCTGATCCGCTGAAGGATTCTACCACAGGCTAGAAAGGAGGCTTGTTCTCCCCAAAAGAGTGCCCTATTGGCGAATGGACTCATGAATAGAGCAGGCTAGGCGTGCTGCGGAATGATCCGTTCTGCTGTCACGCCGTGATCAACGTCTACTCGGCCCCCGCGTTCGAAGAATCGAACGCAGGGGCCGACGGCTTGTACCCCAAACTTTCATGTGACTGATTCGCGCTCAGAAGCCTTGCGTGTCCAATCGGCTGCTCACTTGATCGCGATGGTGGCCGCATCGCCTTCTTGCACTTCGAGGTCGCTGACGGTGATCTGCGCTTCCCCTCGCCGGCCCTCGTCGGATTCGACAACGATGCGGTAGCTCCCGATCTCCAGCCCACCGACGGGCACGCGGGTTTCCGTCTTACCGCTTGTCAAGGAATAGTATCTGTCCAAGCGCTGCACCAACTCACCGGCGTTGTCGTAGACGCTCAACCGCGTTGAGCTCGAGAAGGGCGAGTGGTCTGCGGAGGTGACTCGAACCCAGCGCGGTGCTCCTTGCGCCAGGGGGACTTCCAATTCCAGCGTCTCCCCATCTGTGATGTGACACTCGACGCTCTTGAATGCGATGGGACCGCCACCGATCAGCAATCGCGTGGGGCCTGGGGTGAGAAGCGGGGACTCACCAGTGCTCTCGAAGATCTGGATTGGATCGAGCCATATGCCTTGCGGATCGACGACACTGGCTCGGATGTACTGCTGTTCAGCGAAGGGCTTCAGCAACAATCGAACTCTCCCGCCGAGTGCGAGATGGATATCCCCTAGGTCTAGATTTTCCTCGGGCTGTACGCTGAAGGTCAGTCGCCGCTTGGCTCGCCCCTGAGCAGAAACGGTGACCTCATAGGCACCCGGTCGCAGCCGTTGCAGCGTGACTCTTCCGCTTTGGTCGGGGTACAGCTCGCGGGTGGAGAACCCCTGGACCGATCCAATTCCGACTTGCGTATCTGCCGGCGCGGGCTTTCCGTCGACCCACAAGCGCAGGCTCGCCGTGGAGCTTGGGCGCACGTTGTCGGGCACTTCGATGCGCAATGGCTCAGCGCTTGGCAAGGCGTCCCGCAACCATAGGCAGGGGCCGGTTTCAAACCAGAATGGATCTGCGACGGCCAGGTCCCGGGTGTTGGCTTCCAGATCCAGCAGCTCGAAACGTCCCTGCGCGTCCGTCCTCGCTTGCTTCAACCACAAGCCGCGACCATTGGTGACGCCAACCTGCCAGTTGGCGAGGGGTTCCCCGCGTTCATCGACAACCAAGCCCGCTGCGGAATTGCCCTCGAGCAAAGTCGCATCCCAGCGCGTGACCGTGTCGCGATGGAGCATCAGCGTTTTCTCCAACTTCCCGCGACCCCGCTCGACGGCCTTCAAGTCGACTGAGCCCGCTGGCAAACCGTGGAGGATGTATGTGCCGTCACTAGCGCACAGGCTTCGGTAGGAATCAAAGGCTCCGTAGGGACCATGCGTCACATGGGCTCCGGCTGCTAGAGTTCCGTCCGCGTGACGCACACTGCCTTCCAGTGTGCAGCCCACTTCGAGACGGGCCTCCAGCTTGGTCGTCGCTCCCGCGGCAACCTGCACGGACTGCTCCCAGGGACCCCAACGTTCAGCTCGCACTTGAACTCGCAGCCTGCCAGCGCCAACTTGGTCCGCGCGAAAGCGGCCTTGTGAATCGGTCCGCAGTTCAAAGGGCAAGGGGGCGTCGGTCCTCCGGAGTGTGCCCTTCGGTGCCTTCCAACCCATCGGGGCCGTGCCCGTGATGCGAACGCGCGCTCCGACCAACGGGGCACCATCGGGTGCTAGGACAATGCCGGCCAAGGTTGCGCCCGCGCCGCGCAAGGACAGATCAATCGTGATTTCACTTCCTTCGGCCCCCTTGGCGTAGATCTGGTCCGACGGTGCGAAGCCGGGGGCCCGGGCAGAGAGATGGCGCTGATCGCTGACGTCGCGAATCTCGAAACGGCCATCCGCTGCGCTCGTCCCGACTGGGTGCCCATGTCCCGGGTTTCCATGGGCGGAAAGGCAAAGGATGGCTCCCGCGACCGGTCGACCGTCCGGATCGAGCACTCGGCCGCGCAAGGTCAGCCCGGCAGGGATTTGGACCTCGTGAATCGTTGTCGTTCCCGCGACGACCTGCGCGGAACCGCCGCCACAGTGGGCGAGGTTGACGCCTGCAGAACCCGGGGCGAGCTGATCGATGCGAGCCACCCCCTTTTCATCGGTGCGCGCGATGCGTGCGTGCAAGAAGAAGTCGTTCGATCCCCAGGGGTGGACTCGCGCGCTGACACCGCGGGCCGGCGTGCCATCCGCATGGCGCACGTGCAGCTCCAGCGCGCCCATGTCGGCTTCCGGGCGGAGAGGGAAGGCGAGCACTGGCTCCGGGAGTGTTGGCTCGCTGACGACCAGCGGGTCGAGCACAGGCGTCCGTTCTGCGCTTGCGATCTCCGCGTGTTCCAAGGGTAGATCTCCGCTGGACAACGCTGTCGAGGGTTCCGGGTTCAATGGACTCACCGGTGCTTGCATGCCGCCTGAATCCCAGGAGGCGAAGAAGGCCAGCAGGGCCAAAATGAGAACGAGACAAACGGACTTGAGACCTGTGCTCATGGCGAGGAACCCTGCGAGGGAAAACGGGTGCGTGATGGCCGCGCTAGCAGCCGCAGGTGTGACGTGTTTGAACCCAACCATTGGCAGGAGTATTCCTGCCCAGGCCTGACGGCCGCCCTGTGCTTCGTCCAATTGTGTGCGCAGGCGTTCGACCGCTCGCGAGACGCGCTTGCGCACGGCCGGGATGGAAATGCCCTGGCGCCCCGCCACTTCCGCGTAGGAAAGGCCTTCGAGAAAGCGCAACACGACTGCGCTGCGTTCGAGCTCGGGCAGTTCCAGCACGCGCTCGATGATCACCCGTTGCAGAGCAGCACGCTCGAGGGCTTCGCTCTCATCCACAGCTTCCTCGCGAGAACTCCATCGTTCCCGAGCCTTGCGCCCGGCCTCTGCACGTCGCCGCTCGTAGAACAAGTTGCGGGCCACCGTGGCGAGCCAACCGCGACTGATGCCCCGCGGCGCCGGGGACTCGAGGGCTTTGACCAGGGTCGCTTGGGCCAAGTCTTCGGCGTCCGGCTGGTTCCCGAGCAGGCGCCGAGCGAGACGCACCAACCACTCGCGTTCCGCGAGCAGGTGTTGCAGTTCAGTGTGGGGCGGCGTTCTCATCTTGGGTTCCCTGCTGGAATGGAGCAGGCCCGTTCCCGTGACACAGAATGTCCCACGAATTCCAAAGATGACCGGGACCTCTTCCCGGCGCAACCCGGACGTTCTGTGTTCCGCAGGAATGCCTGGGGCCCCGGTTGACCTCGGGGGACAGGTTCCCGCTGGGCTCAGAGAAGTGCGCTGGCGGCGGAGTCCGGGACACCCCAACGAACCCTTGAAAGGCCGAACCCTCGTCATGCCCATGAGCCCGCGCTCCGCGCCACTTTTGGCGGATTCTGCGGTGTCCTGCGCCGGGAAAAAGGAGGTCCTCGTCTGGCGATCGGAGCCCTCCTCACCCTAAGAAACGTCTCCCATTTTGGATCGTTTCTTGCCCGCGCTTCTGCATCGGGACGTAAGTTGTGCCGCCCACCAACACGGCGTTCCTCGAAGGACGATCCGTGCGCGCCACCGACCTCCCGAGGATGAAGATGATGTTCACCTGTTCGATGCTCTGCGGCATGCTCGCCGGACTTGCGCACGGCTTAGATTCCGAACAAGCTGGTAAGCCCGGACTGCTCGAGCAGACCACCACCCAGGACACGAGTCAGTCTGGCTCCGGGCCTGCTGCCCCGGACGATGGAGAGGACGAAGTGGCCCGTAGGCGCGATGTCCCTTCCGAAATCCTCGATCACTCGGAGGCCGGATACGTGGGTTGGCTCTTGCTGGATTGGGCGGGTGGACGTCAGAAGCTCGAGGAGTTGGGACTAAGCATCGAGGTTTTGGAAACGAGCGATGCCTCCGTCGCGTTGCAAGGGGGAGCGGACTCCGGAGACGTGCTTACCCGGAATCTGTTCGAGCTCTATTTCGCTTACGACATGGAGCCCACTCTCGGCATCAAGGGCGGAACGCTCTCCGCCGGATTGCAGTGGATCTCTGGCGTGGACGCCTCATCGCGCTACGGCATGGCCCAAGCGTTCTCGAACATCGACTCCGAACGACGCCTGCAACTCAGCCGGTTGTGGTACGAGCAAGCCTTCGAGAGCAGCGGCACCAGCCTGCGCTTCGGCAAGATCGACGGGAACTCTCAATTCGCCTATGTGGATGTCGCTGGCCAGTTCCTGCACTCCTCCATGGGGTTTAGCCCGACGATCTTTCTGATGCCGACCTATCCCGACGCGGCCTACGGCGCAACGCTGGTGCAGGAGTTCGGGGGTGGCGCGAATGTTCGCGGAGGTGTCTTTGACGGAGCCTTGGCCGAGGGTGTGCGAACGGGTGAGCGCGGGCCGAAGACACTGTTCGAATCACCGGACGGCTTGTTCTACATCGGCGAAGGGGGTCTCGACTGGAGCGGGAAGTACCCCGGACGAGTCGCCGTGGGGGCCTGGGAGCACACGTCCGAGTTGGCGCGTTTCGACGGCGGCATCGAAGATGGAACGAGTGGCAGCTACGCGCTCTTTGAACAACGCATTTGGAATCAGGCTGTCGAAGGAGCAAGCAAGCTGGACGGATTCGTGCAGCTCGGCTGGGCGGACCCGGACGTCTCGCCCTTTGAGTCGCACCTGGGACTTGGCCTGGCGCTGACGAACCCGTTCGGTCGCGTCGGAGATCACTGCGGCTTGGGCTTGACGCGAGCGGGCATGAGCTCCGCCCCAGGCTCGGAGTACGACGAGTCCAGCGAGACGGCGATTGAGATGTACTATGGCTTCGAGCCCCTGCCCTGGCTTCGATTGAAGCCGGACCTGCAATACGTGGTGAACCCCGGCGGGTTGAGTGCTCAGGAAGACGCTTGGATCTTCACCCTGCGCGCGACGTTCGCGCTCTAGGGGTTCCCGGGAGCCAGGCACGAAACCAAATTCTGGCCGGGGAGTCGCTGGAAGGTCTCGTCCTGAATCGAGCACCTCAACCCTTCCGTTCTTTGTGACGGAGCGCGTCCATCCTCGGTGTTGCTCCTCACGTTTTCTGAAGTGACTGCCCCCAACCACGATGAGCAGAATTCAGAGCCTCCGCCGCCGCGCGTTCGTCGCCTCCTAGCCCGCTTCGCTGGGATCCGCGGAAAGGACAGCGTCCCAACTAGATCCAAGGGTGCGGAGCTGCAAGCCGAGCCGTTGCAGGTCGGCTTGCGCGGGCACAAATTGCTGGGCGCGTAATCCGAGCAGGTTCTCCGAGCTTATCGGCAGGTCCAAGCCAAGTCGTTCGAACAGGCCGAGAGCCATCAGCACAGGAGTGTAGGGCAGGGGCAAGTACAAAGGTCGGCGAGTGAGCCGACTCGCGATTTCTTCGAGCACGGAGTGCAGGCTGAGGCCTTCGGGATCCGCCAGCACGAGCGTGCCCACGACCGTTCGATCCAAGGCCAAGCTCACGCCGCGACAAAGGTCCTGCACGTGAATCGGTTGCACGATTTGTCGTCCGCCGCCGAAGAGCGGAATGACTGGCAGCTTGCGTACCAGGGAAACCAAACGCTCAAAGAGGCCGCCGCCTTCCTTGGCGAGCACGAGGCCCAAACGCAAGGCGAGGTCTCGCTCGGGATCGAGCAGCCCTTCGATGGCCCGTTTGCTACGTCCGTAGTTGGAAATCGCTGCGTCGTGTGAGGACACGCTGGACAGGAAGAGGATGCGCTGCACCCCGCCGGCGCGTGCGGCGTCGAACAATTGCCGGGAGCCAAGTACGTCCACGTCTTGGGATCCTGCCAGATCTTTGGCTTGCGTCGTCGCCGCGCAGTGCAGCAAGGCTTGTGCTCCCTGAAAGACATCGCCTGGCACACAGCCGGGCATTTCAAATCGATAGCTTTCTACTCCATCCAATTGGAATGAGTTCGGATGGCGCACGCAGGCGCGAACTTGCCAACCCTCCAGCAGCAGATGCTCGCAGAGTGTTCGCCCGATCATCCCGCTGGCTCCGGTGACCACGATGGTGCCGGGCGTGTTCATTCGCGAACTCCGGCTCGCAGAGCACCCGACTGCAGAGAGCGGGCCAACCCGGTTCCAACCCGGTCCGCATTGGCCATGATCGTGAAGGTCAGGCCCTTCGCAGGGATCGAGGGGAACACGCAGCCGTCAGCGAGATAGACCGAGCGGGTCCCGTTCAGGCGACAGTCTTGATCGCAGCCCGGTTCGCCGCTCTCTGCACCCATCGGCAACGATCCTGCGTAGTGAATGGCGGCTCCATGGCCGGGCGAGATCTTTTTGATGGGCCAGCAGCCGAGCTTGCGGAAGCAGGCTAGCACGCGCTTCTCATCCGCGAGCTGTGCGGCTTGCTCCGCTTTGCTTTGGACGTACTCGATCTCAAGGCGATCCTGCCCATTGCCACCGGCTCGCAGGCGTAAGGTCTTGTCGGGGGTCGGACGGTCCCCATGGTGAATGCCAATGATGCCGAGCAGGGGCTGCATCAGCCGCAGCAGTGCCATGGAGTCCACACGGGACAGGGGGGACTCCTTGATCAACTTGAAGAGCAAGAGAGATCGATAGGAGTAGAGTTGTGCTTGGGTGTAGCGACTGCGATCGCCGGGGCTGAAGCTCAAGGCGGTCAGTTGCGCCAAGCTATGCCGTCGGTCCTTGCATGGTTTGCCCCACATTCCGGTGTTCAAGACAGGGACGTAGGTGTAGGGGTTGCAAAGCACCGGAACAGGTCGGTCGTGCATCCCCAGGGATCGTAGGACGATGCGCGTGCTCCCCAGGGCGCCAGCGGCCATCACCAAGGATCGGGAGCGCTGCCTCTCCTGTTGTCCATTGGATATGTTCCTGACGCAGACTTCCACGCCCCCCGGCACCTCATTGAAGTGTTCTACCAGTCGGCGATCTTGATACTCGAAATTCTCAAAGGCCTTGAGCTCTTCAAGAGTCCAGCGCGGGCGGTAGACGGCGCGCTTCGCATCCGCCCAAAAATCCATGTCCAAATGGGGGTGGGGGCCCCTTCCACGGTGCAATTCGGAACAGGCCGCCAGCCGTGTTTTCCCCAGGTGGAAGCCAGCGGCGCGCAAGGCATCTCGCCGTTTCTGATAACGTTTGAAGACCTGTTCGCCAGCTGAGTCGATCTCGAGCGGGGGCATCATGGATGAGCATTCTCCAAAGAAGGGCTGCAGGTCGCCCTGGTCGCCGCTGACCCCGATGCGCTCGGCGACGGCCTCGTAGTGCGGCGCGAGATCCTGGCGATTGATCGGAGCATCCGCGAGGTCCGCATCGTCGAAGGGGAAGACACCCGCGCCCCAGCCCGAAGCCAAGCCTCCCTCAGCCAAACTCTCCGTGACGGCAAAGGTGCTCGAGTCCACGGGTAAGAAGCGCTCGCAATCTTCGGAGATGAACAGTCGCGGCGGAGTCAATTGCGCCCCCACGCGGACATCGCCAAATGGAATGCCCTCGAGTTGGTCCCCGACGAAGTAGCGGTGCTGATGAGGGTCGCTGCGGCGCAGCTCGGACCAGCTCTTGTGAGCGATCAGGCTCTCGTAGTGTCGATCCTTGTTGCCAAAATCGAGCATGCGCACACGCAGTCCAGCCTCGACCAAGGGCCAGGCGGCGTTCACGCCGGCCGCACCCGAGCCGACGACGATGGCATCGACCGTGTCCATCAGTGACCGACAATCTTGAGCAGAGGAATCCCGAGCAACACGCGCAGAACAGCCCGAAACCCGGTCCAGCCTAGGCGTGCCAGCAACTGCAGACGGGAGTAGTCCCGGGACAGGAAATGCTCACTGTGCTGCGGTGTCGTCTCGAGGATGGCCGTCATGGCGAGGATCTTCTTCCGAAGCAAATTTTCGGGACCGAGGACGCCTTGAGCTGCGTCGAGGTAAGCCACAGCCGCCGGGTGTTTCCGACAATAGGCGAGCAAGCGCTCCTCCCGGGGGCTGGCTGCATCCGGAAACAGGATCGGTTGGGCAGCGATGTAGCGCTGGATCTCCAATTCACTGGGGGGCTTGCCCACCAGGCAGTGACCAAAGGCCAGGGCTTCGCAGCGCAGCGCCTGTGTTTCCTTGTCCAGTGCTGCTTTTGGTTCTGCAGTCAACTCAGCGGTCTCCACGCCTTGACTCTTGCTGCTCGGTCGGGGCCTTCGGTTGCGCTGCTTTGAGGGGCGCATCCGCCGGGTGCTTCGGATCGAATGGAGCCTTGGGAATCAGCACGTGATTTCCGAGTCCCCTGGGCTGCGGGCTCTCTGGAATATGCACTGCATCGCGCAGGGAGTCGAAGCGCGCCAAGTCAGTCAGGTCTCGCTGCAGGCGCTCGCAACGCATGTGGAAGTAGAACGAAACCCCGATCAACATCAAGACCGACAGATACAGGACGACGTCGGCTCCGCGGCCGATGCCAAGCATCTCGGCCGCCAGTTGGGTCAGGTCTGGCTTCAAGATCGCAACAGCGACAAGGGTCAGGACCAGGCTCTGCAGGAGCGTCGCGCGTCGGCCTTCGCCGCTGCTGACGAGACGCACCACGCAGCGTAGAAGCAAGAGGCCCAAGATGGCCGCAGAGACGATTTGGAAGTTTGTCAATTGGAGATCCTCGACAACACCATGCGGGCAACAATACGAAACGCATTGGAGGCGTTCTGACCCTTGGCGAGGGTCTCCGTGTTGTAGTGAATGGTTACCGGGACTTCCTCGAAGGGGAGTTGATGGCGCTGGATCTGATCGAGCAACTCGGAGGCGTGCGCCATTCGGTTTTGCCGAATTCGAATCCGGTCGAGGGCCTTGCGGGTGAAGGCGCGTGCCCCGTTGTGCGTGTCCGTCACTTGGATCCCGCTGAAAACACGGGTGAACAAGACCCCGACCTTTAGGACGAGTTTGCGACTGAAGGGTGTGCCCCTCACGAAAACTCTTACCACTTCGCAATTGCTCAGCAGCCC
>CALCXM010000188.1 GCA_937905825.1 uncultured bacterium | reverse complement strand
GCACGTCTTAGCACTCCGTGTTGGATGGCTGCGACTTTTTCAACGGCCTGCTAGATCCGATAGTTCGCCAATAGGAAAACCCAATCCACCGAAGGAACCGGAGAAAACCGAATCACGGGTGGGAAATCACGATGGAGCTACGCGCACGCCGGCGAATGCAATCCACGGCCCGTTCAAGATTCTCCGGGTCCAAAGCCGCTAGGCTTTCATCGAGGACACACAGACGCGCACCCTGCAAGAGAGTGCGGGCTAGGTAGACCCGGCTGCGCTCCCCGTGGGAAAGCTGCCAACCGGTCTGCCCCACCCCCTGCAGCAAACTCGCTGGCATGCGGTCAATCAAATCCCCCAAGCCCAACTCTCGGCACAAGGCTTCCGCGTCAAGCTGTTCATCGAGGGCATCCGCGGCGGAACTACCGAAGAAAAGGTTGAAGGCCAAGGTGCCCGAGAAGATGTGGTTTTCGTGGTACTGCGGGGCCGCGGTCACCGCGTTGCGCCAAGCCTCCGCTCCCCATGTGCGTCGATCCAACCCGTCCATGAGCAAGACTCCAGAAGCCGGCTCACGCAAGCCGTAGACCAAGGAGGCCAGGCTGGACTTCCCACATCCCGAGGGGCCTTCCAGCAACACGTGTTCACCGTCGTGCAAGTCGAAGTCGACGTCTTGAAAGACCGGATCCGGACGCCCTTCGTGACGAAGGCTGAGGTTGCGCCCTCGCAGGAACGCGGGCGCGGCAATCGCTGGCGAGCCGAGCACCTCTTCCGGCAGCACCTTGCCATTCGGCACGGGGCGGCTCGCCGCGTGAAACAAGAGCGACACTTGGCGCCATGCCACTGCGAACTCAGCGATCTGGCCGAAGCTAGCAGAAAGCCGCGAGAAGGCTCCCCAGGCCAAAAGGATGCCTCCCAGCGCAATCGCGATCCCAGCAGGGGCGGCCACCCCACCCACGAAACTTGGGACGAGCCCGCCGATTCCGATCAAGAGCCAGAGCCCGGGAATGGAAGCGTGCAACAGCACTCGACTGCGGTCCAGCTCTTTGGTGTTCGTCGAGTACCGCTCGAGCAATTCATCTTCGCCGAGGTGCCAACGCTCGGGCTCTTCCTGGGCCAAGCGCGTGCGGTGCCCGACCATGCGCTCCACCAAGTCATCCGTGACTCGCAAGCGCGACGCGGTCCATTGACGAACGCGCAGGTAGTAGCGCCAACCGAGCACGCCCGTCCAAAGACTCCAGCCCACAAGCGACAAGGCCGAAAAGCCAGCGCCCGTCCCAAGGGCCAACACTCCGATCGCCAGGACCAGGTCGATGCAACCGGCCACCGTGAGGAACACGGCGTGGAGCGACTGCGTCTCCACCGACTCCGCTTCCAGCACACGCCCCAACAACTGACCGAAGCCCATGTGGCGGATCTCGTCGGGCTTCAGCCGCAAGCCACCGGCGAACAAGCGACGTTTCAAGCGCGCCCCAAGGGTCACCGCCAGGCGGTTTTGGAGCGCACTCAGCAAGATCCGCAAGGGGATCCAAGTCGCGAGGGCCAGGCACCAAGCGGCCATCCAGCCCGGGGCCATTTGGCCGGAGAGCGCGCCCTTTCCAATCAAAGCCCAGGAGGCGAGGAACACCAGGCTCGCCATCAATTGGCAGACGACCAGGGCCAAGGTCGCGCGCAAGACGCCGCATTGTCGGAGGTCCCCTAGGAAACGGCCCTCGGTCGCGAGCCCCAATTGCCAGACTCCACCGATCTCCCATTGGCTGGCGCGGTCGGCAATCATGCGCGCCCGTGCCCGCTCGCGACGTTTCGGTGCGACTCCGGCACGATCCAACAGGGGCTCGATCTCCCGTTGCAATCCCGAGTCGAGAGGAGCGCGCAACTCGCGAACCAGGCGCGCGAGTGGAATGCGCGCGTGCAACCTGTCGGGGGTCAGGAGCAACGCCTGGCGCCGCGCAACCTTGTGGACGAGCAGGAAGCGGTCGGCTGCATTCCCGGCGGGCAAACGAACCACCGCCGGCGCGCTACGCGCGAGCATCTCTTCGAGCTCTTGATAGGGAGCCTTGACCCCTTCAATCTCGATGCCCATTCGTCTGCCAGCGCTTTCAAACCAGGGATTCAAGGCGTCCTGTTGCAGGCCGGCGGGCGGTGGATCCGGCAGCAGCTCGGCACTCCGACTCCCCTGCTGATTGATCTCGACAGCACTTCCCAGACCCGCACTTCGGGCTAGGTGCAACAAGGCTTCTGCCAGTCGCTCGCGGGGCCAACTGAGCTCTTCGAGTTTCATTGCTCTCCCCCTTTCCGAACCTCGAGCCCGGACGCGGACAGGCGCCAGCGTTGCCAGTGATCAGAGCCCCAAACGTCGCGCTGCACTCGCAGCTCAGCCTCGTGCAAGCGCCGGTAGGGAGAATCCTTGCGCGCCAAGAGCGTCTGCGGCGCACCATCCTCCACCAAGCGGCCATCCTCGATGACGAGCACCCGGTCGAAACGACGCGTCTCTTCCACGTCGTGGGTCACGCACAGCAGAGTCGAGTGCTTGAACTGTTCCCTCGTGCGCTGCATGAGTTCCCGGCGACGTCCACGATCCAAACCGCGGAAAGGCTCGTCGAGCAGGATTAGGCGCGCGCCCCGCCGAGCGAACGCACGACCCAAGCGCACGCGCTGGCCTTCACCGCCGGACAGCAGGCCACCCCCTTCCCCCAAGGGCTCGTCGAGTCCCATGGGCAAGCCCTCGAGCACCTCGATCAAGTCTGCTTGATCGAGAGCACAACCGAGTGCTTGACCCGAGAGCTCGCTTTGACCGTAGGCCACGTTGTCGAGCAGGGATCGATTCCAGAGTTGCACGGCGGGATCCACCCAGGCGCTTTCCCTTCGCAGTTGGCTGAGCGCATCCCCGTGCAAGGGCTGCCCGTCCACGAGCAACGAGCCCACCGCCGGCTCATGCCAACCGAGCAGCAGCCCCAACAAGGTGGACTTCCCTGCACCGGAACGCCCAAGAATCGCGATGTGTTCGCCCGCATGGATCGATAGGTTCAGGTCCTCCAGCAAAGTGTGCCCGGCCGCACGAACGCGCACTCCCTCGAAACGCAGTGCTACGCCAGCAGGTTTCCGCCCAGACGACGGAGTGTCCCCACGGGCCCAACTGGATGCGACTTCCCGCGTCGCCCCCACGCTTGTGCCTGCGGCACGCAGTCCTGTTCCGAGCGCTTCGCCAGGTAGCGGCAGCACAACGCGAGTCGCGCCCTGTGGTTCGCCCTGCCTCTCCCCCGAAGACTTTGGATCAACCCTCGCCCCCTCTCCAGGGCGCGGCTCCATTTCCACCGCACCGAGGGGCTCCAGCAAGCGCAGTGTCGCGTTGCGCATGGCCGGCAAGGAAAGCCACAGGGAACCAAACTCGCGGCCGAGGTTCGGCAGGGTCAAAGCCCAATAGCACAAGAGCAACGTCGAACTCGCATGGGGTGCACGCACCAAATGATCGATCACGAGCCAAGCGGCGAGCCCCGTGGTCAAAGTCATCTGCAAAGCATCCAAGCCGACAAGCACACGCCGCAAGCCGAGATTCGAACGGAACCATCGGGCCAGCATGTGTTCATGCTCGCGCCGCAAGCCCCGTTGTGCGCCGTGGGTGTGAATCGGTACGAGGCCCAGCAATGCATCTAGGTGAAACTTAGCCAACGCGCCGTGCAAACTGCGCGTGCGCAGCTCGCGCTCCACGATCCACGATTGCGTGAGAAGGGGCAAGGCCACCGAAATTAGCACGAGCGCAAAGGCCAAGCCTGCACTGTGCGGCGCAATCCAAATCAAGGCCCCTGTGGTGAAGGTCAGCTGGCAGCCCAAGCGCACGAGCTGTCCAATGATCATCGGCAAGCCACGCACGCGATGGATGCTGTGGGCACGCTCCGTCATGTCGGAGATCGGCCTGCTTTGGAAGTAGCGGTCGCTAAGACGCGGTAGCTTGCTTTGAAAGGCCACCCGTAAGCGCGTCTCCAGATGTCGTCCAGCGCGCAGGATCCCCGACAGAAGCGGCAATTCGAGCAAGACCCCACAGGCCAGCAAAGCGAACACGAACCCCATGGCCGCGATGCGTTGCTCGGGCAAGACGAGGTGCCCTTGAACATCCACGAGCGCACGAAACGTCAGAGCCTGGGCCAGGACCACGATTGCCGCCACGACGGAAGCCAACATCAGGCTCACCGGGGCCGTCCACCCGCCCTCGCGCACGAGTTCGAGCAGGGCGCCCAAAGGCCGTTGCCGAGGCCCGCCAAGCGCTTCTTTCAGAATTGGCGAGAGGGGTTCGGAGGTCGCGCCCTCGCCCTCGCTTGCATTGCGTGGGGGGCTCTCGCCCGAGAAGCGCACGAGAACCGCACCGCGCATGTGCAAGACTTGCCCGTCGGTAGTATCGGGACGCACGGCCCAAGATCCGTGGGGCAAGCAAGGCCCGGCGCCCGGGTCATCGAGCAGGACCTGTAGCATGCGCCCGGCCTCCGTCCCGCGCCGCGCGCCGCCGGCTCGCACGATGGAGCGCGTCGTTCGCTCGGCGGCATCCAGGTTGGCCAACCCCTGCCAACTCGAATCTAGCAAGGCCCGTTCAAGGCAAGCATCCACCCCTTTGCCGTCCAAACCCAATTGCTTCAAGCGCTTCCTGAGGGGATCGCAGAAGGCGGAGCTACCCGCCCAGTCCCTCCACGCGCCGGCGTCCGCTCGAACCCCGTGCTCGTAAACGTTCTCGAGAAAGCGCTGAACTCGAACCCAACGACGACCGTTGCCGGGATCCATGACCTGCAGCCAATTCCCGATCCGGCGCCAGACCACGAGAAAGTGGTTGGCTCCATTGGAGAGCCGCACGATGACCACAGCCGGTAGCATGCGGTCTGGCGATTCCGCCAACTGTTCAATAGGAACAAGCACCTGCCGCGCATCGAGTCCAAGTTCGCGGGCCACCCATTCAATGGTATCGATGGACGTTCCATCCACGTCCGTCTGACACACTTCGCGCAAGCGACCGACACTGACCGGCAGCCGAAAGCCCTCCAACACACTGGCCAGGCAAGCGGGTCCACAATCCATGTTCGAGGTTTGAATCACCTCGGGCACGAGCCAACGACGCCGGAGCCTTCGGCCCTTTGCGAGCACAGCGCTCATCGGTCCGTACTTTGCAGCTTTGTGTCCGCAGCGCGTTGCCCACCACCAGCGGCGCGCAACAAGAGATCGACCGGGGAGGCCTGCTCGACCTGCACGTAGCAATCGCCGGCGAGACCGTGTTGCAACTGAATGCCCGGGGGCGGCTCCCCGATCAAGCGCAACTCAACTCGAATGGAACCAGCCTTGGCCTCGCTGGCGGCGCGCACGACCTCTAGTTCGAGCTCCCCGTATTGACTCCATGAAAAACCTTCCAAGCGCATGGTCGCTCGCTGTCCAACTTTGAGGCGGCCGAGGGCCGAGGCAGCGGGGAACTCTGCCACCACATGCAAGTCGGTGGGCGCGACGATCGTCGCCAGCCGGGTTCCCGGCCCGAGGTAGCTGCGCATGGCGATCGGACTGACCTCCGCGACAGTGCCGCTCGCCGGTGCGCGCAGTGTGCGGCGGTCGAGATTGCGCTCCAACTCTTCGATCTCGGTCAAGGCCACTTGGCGCACACCGAGCAGCACCTGCTTCTCCCGGCGCAATCGCGCAAGGGTCGCGCGGCGGCCGCTGCTCAAGGCAGCGCGTTCATTGCGCTCTCGTTCGAGGGTCGCCGGCAAGCTCGCCCGGGACATGTCCGCCTGTTGCATTTGGGTCTCTGCACGAAACGCACTGAGCTCCGAAACGTAGCCCTCCGGCTTGAGCTTGGCCGTGATCTCGTATTCCTTGCGCGCCAACGCGGCGACCAGCGTGGCATCCTGCACCCGACTCGCGGCTTCCACCAGGGCAGAGCTGCTCGAGAGACCCGCGTCCGTCAGGGCTTGCTCATGGGCGACGAGTTCCGCTTCCAAGGCATCGATCTGGCCTTGGGTCGAGGCCAACTGTGCCCGGCGAGCTTGCAATTCAAACTCTTCCAGGCTGCGATCGAGTTGGGCCAGCTCGTCCCCGCGTTCAACCGCACTACCCAGTTCGAGACGACTCTGCGCGAGGGTGCCCCCTACGGTTGTTTCGACGGCCCACACGGCCTGTTCCAATTCAACTCTAGAGCTCAGGCTCACCACGTGCACAGGCACCTGCGCGATCACAAGCCAACAGCCCCACGCGATCGTGAGTGCCACGGCGACGACCAGCAACGGAACGGTGACGCCGAAGCCATCAGCTTGGACCGAACGAAGTGTGCGTGAGAAGCGTGAGACCATTGGTGTTGTGAAGGGCTGGAACGAATCTGGGCGCAAGCGCCCCGTTGATTCACAGGGCTATTCGCGGGTCTAGATCGTGGGCCGTACGACCAACCAAATTCAATCCACTGTGCACGACGACCACCGGCTCGCAGCCTAGCAAATGGATCGAACAGAGTCTCTCACCGCTCTAGAGCGGCACGAGGCGGAGGCAGCGTTCCCTACAAGCCCTCCCGACAATGGGAGCAAGCGCAATTCCGGGGCCGAAGGAAGCAGCGCGGGCCTGCTAAAGCGTCGCCAGGCGCGAGCGCATCCATTCGGAAGCGCGCTCCGCGACCACACTCAGGGCACGACCCGTGGCCTCGGCGAGACCTTCGGCAGTCGTTGTTCGCAGCGGCTCTTCCACCCGCAAGCGCGTTCGATGGTGAACATCGTTGCCATCTTCCAGGTCTAGGATCAACTCCACCACGGCCAGCGCCTCGGGGCCCGAAACGTCTCCTTCGCAGACAACCAATTGCACTTGCAGAGCCGCACCCCCATGCACAGTGACCTCGCGGAAGCCGCCAAAACCGAAGATCAAGTCGCACAAGCGTTCATCCAAGAGCTCAGCGGGGCGCCGTGCCCAGAGGTTTAGGTCCTCCTTGTGCAGCTCGGTGGCGGACGTGCGCCACGTGATGTGAGAATCGATCTCCACCGGGTGGCGCACTCCGTCAAAGCGCAAGGGGCGCGTGCCGAGGCTGCCCAAAGCTGTGATCTCCGACAACGCGGGGCGATAGAGGCGCGCGGTTTGCACCGGCTCCTTGCTCAAACATCCCGCGAGAACAGAACACGCGAACAGGGCGATTGTCGTAAGCAGCTTCACAGGGTTACTTGGGGTTGAATGGCTTTTGCGGGGAACGGCCGTGCAAGACGGAGCCCGGATCGCGGGAGATCGTATCCGCCATGCCTTGAACAGCTCCAAGCGTGGCATCCAATTGTCGCAGGCTTTGCCGCAGATCCCGCAGCACGGCATTCATTTCCTGAGTGGTGCCCTCGAACCCGGAGCCCGCACGTTCAAGAGCCGCCACGGTGCCAGGGATGTCCGATTCACCGAAGTCTTCATGGATGGCGTCCGCGGCACCGACGAAGCTCGTCACGGCGCGCTTGACGTCGCCGTTTGGACCTCGCAGCTGATCCAGTAGAGCACGGAACTCAGCCAGGGTGACCGTGAAGGCCTGCATGGTTTTTGAGTTCTCGTCGAGCACGGGCGATTCAGCGACCCTGTTCATCAAACTCTCCGCCGCAGCCAAGGTCTCCAAGCCGCTGCGGTTGAGACCGACGAAGTCCATGGCCCCCAAACCGCGGTCGAGCTTCTCCAGAACACTGGCGGCGTTGCTGGCCACTTCGGGCCACTGCTCGAGGGCTTCGGTCAGACCCTTCTCCAAACTCACGAAGGTCGAGGGCACCGTGTACACGATTCGATTGGGAGTCGCGAAGGAGAATTCCTGGGCCGGGTGCTTTTGCGGGTCGGCCTGGCGCAACTCTATGAACGCCACGGAAGTCAAAGCGGAGCGCACCAACTGACCGCGTAGGTTGGAGAACAGCTCTCCTTGCTTCTCGCCACTCTCCGGGATCGCGATGCCCCAGGCGTTCAGGGTGTTCAGGTAGATTCCAGCTTGCACTTCGATGTGCACGCGATCGATCGCCGGAACCACCGCTTCGACACGACCGAGTTCGACGCCCAGGTACTCAACGGGGGCTCCGACCTCCAAGCCGTTGACGCTTTCGGAGAAGTAGAAGTAGACCGGGGTTGTGCGTTGCTGCAGTTCAGTGATCCCCAGCCACATCAGGGAACCGACAGCGACAGCCACGCCCCCCACGACGAAGAGTCCTAGCTTCCAACGGTTTGTGTTCGAGACAGACATAGGGCGAGATCAGTCCAGGGGGCGGCGATGGAAGAAAGCTTGCACGATCGGATTGTCGCTCTCGTCACGGAGCGTTGTTGGATTCCCTTGGGCCACGACCCCGCGAGCTCCCTTGTCGAGCATGACGCAGTCCGTGGCGATACGAAAAATGCTCGGCAACTCGTGGGTCACGATGACCGTGGTGACCCCCAGGCTTTCGCGCAAAGAGATCAAGAGATCGTCGAGGGCCACCGACGTGACTGGATCAAGTCCAGCACTCGGTTCGTCGAGGAACAGCAAGCGCGGCTCCAGGGCCAGAGCGCGCGCAATGCCCGCTCGCTTTTGCATGCCGCCGGAAATTTCCGACGGCAAATGATGTTCGTAGCCTCCCAACCCGACCAAACGCAAACGAGCGTAGGCCAAGGCCTCGACCGCCGCGGGGGGCAGACTCGTCCAACGGCTGATCGGCAGGGAAACGTTCTCCAAGAGGCTCATGGAGCCAAATAGCGCGCCCCCTTGAAAGGAGACGCCCACGGGCAAGAGCATGCCTCCCAACTGCGGAGGCCCATGACCGAGCACGTCGATCTCACCTTCGAGCGGATCGAGCAAGCCAATGAGGCTTTGCATGACGGTCGTCTTGCCGCAGCCGCTGCCGCCCAAGATGGCGAAGATCGAACCGGAGGGAATGTCGAAGTCGAGCCCGGTTTGCACTGCCACCCCATCGTAGCCCACGCTCAAGTTGCGCACGCGCAGGGCGAATTCCGTTTGCTCGATGGCGCTCTGCATCAGATCCCGAAGAGGTTGAAGCCGAGGGTAAAGACCGTGTCCAGAATCACGAGCGAGAACAGAGTCGCGACCACCGATGAAGTCGTGGCGTTGCCCACCTCTGCCGCTCCCCCGCGGGTGGCGAGCCCCCGTTGACAAGCGATCAGGCCAATCGCTACGGCGAAGACCGAACTCTTCAAGAGACCACCGGCCAGGTCCGAGAACCCGACGGCGTTGCCCAGTTGGACCATGAAGGCCAAGGTCGTCAAACCCAAGTACTGCACACCGATGATCAAGCCGCCAAAGATCCCGACCACCATGGAAAGGGTCGTGAGAATGGGAACCACCAAAGCCAAAGCGATCAGGCGCGGCAAGACCAGAAAGCGTTGTGGGTCGAAGCCGAGGGTCCACAGGGCATCGACTTCCTGACTGACTTTCATGCTGCCGAGTTCAGCGGCGTAGGCGGCTCCAGAACGGCCGGCGACCACGATGGCCGTCATCAGTGGCGCCATCTCACGCACCACGGAAAGTCCCACAAGGTCTGCGATGAAGAGGTTGGCACCAAAGCGCTCCAACTGGAACGCCGACTGCAAGGCGATGATCAATCCCACCAGGAAGTTGATCAGCAAGATGATGGGAATACCGTCGGCCCCGGCCCGTTCCATCAAACGCGGCACGGCAGCCCAGTGGATCGAGCGTGATTCTTTCGAGGCTTGGCGGGTGGCGAAGGCCAAGTCACCGATGAAAATGAGCACGTCCTTCATCACCAGCACGGTCGCCCAACTGGAACGGCCTACCTGGTCGAACAAGCCGATGCGGCGCACGGGAGCGTCACCACATTGCTCGGATTCGGGGCACTTGTAGAGTTCCAACAAGCGATCCGCTTCCGCGCCCGCGCCAATCAACTCGAAGGGCGCTCCGCGTTGCGCCCCTGAGGATTCGAGCGAGTGCAAGAGTGCCGCGCAAGCTCCATCGAAGCGCGCGACCTCGGTCAGGTCCACCAGGAACGGAACACCCCGTTCGGTCTCGCGCTCCACCGCGTTCCAAAGCTGTTCACCGGAATCGAGCAGGCAATCCCCTCGCAAGCGAAGCACCGCTTGGCCATTCGATTGCTCGCGCTCGATTTCGAGGGGTTGCGTGGTCAAGGGAGGCTCCGCTGAAGCAGGCCGCTGCTAAGCCGCGTTGGTCATGAAGAGGCGCACCCAACTTGGCAATGTGCGCTCAGAAACCGAATTGCTGTGCTTCGAGTGCGTCTTCATGGGAGGTGCGAGTTAGAGCCCTCCGACCAGGCAAGTGCCGAGGACGTTACCGCCCAAACTCTCGAGCTGATGGTTGGCTTGCTCAACGAGGACCTTAGAAGTCGATCCGATACGCACCACGAGCAAAATGCCGTCGGCCAAGGCGCCCAACAAACTGGCGTCACTGATCGACAGGGCCTCGGGCGTGTCGATCAGGATGTAGGAAAAGCGTTGCTTCAACTGGTTGAAGACGACCCGCGTGCGTTCGGAACCCAAGAGGCGTGAAGAGTTCTCCGGCAGACTGCCGGCCCCCATCACGGAAACACCGGGCAGGCTCGTGCGGCGCAATGCGGCGTCCAAGGAGCATCCACCGCGCAACACGTCGGCGACTCCTTTGCACCGGGGCAGGCCCAAGTAAGTCTCCAGCATCGGGCCGTGCATGTTGCCGTCGAGCAAGAGCACTTGATTGCCCGGCAGCTCCGCCAAGGCGATGGCGAGGTTGATCGCGGCCACTGTCTTGCCCTCTCCAGCCACGGCGCTGGCGATCGCAATGGTGCGCGGGGCTCCGTCGGGATTCAGGGCGACGATCGAGTTGCGCAGGTTGCGAAACTGCTCAGCCAGCTTCCCGCGGGGGTCCGAGGCCATCTTGATTTGCTCCCCGTTCACCTCTCCAGGCGGGCTGTCGGGGGACGCGATGGGAAGGCCGTCGGCCTCCGTTTCCTGGGTTAAATTCGATTCGCTCATGGGAGTGGTTCGTTGGCGGAGGGCGCTCACAACGGAGGTCCGCGTATGTTGCTCTTCGGCTAGATCAGGACCAAGCCCCAAGGGGGCCGGACCTGGAACATTCCCCAATCCACTGGGGTTCGCGAAAGTGGGCCAGAGATCATCAGGAAGGGGCAAGCCGGGGCTGCTTGGGGGGGTTTGCCGTCGGTCGGTTCGCGCTTTGTCGAGTTGCCCCGGATCGATTGGTTGCGGAAGCCAGCCCCCCAAGCCGGGTGTTCGGCCCGGCGAGTTTCGGAGGATGAGCGGCGGCCAGCTTCCCGCTCCAATTGTCCCGCGCGCCCCTGCCCGACGCCCCTCGCCGCTCTATCCTGAAAACAATAAATCCGAATATGATGATGCCAGAATGAGAAAGCGCCGATAGAGTCCCCAACCCAGGCCAAGGCACTCCGCCCGGCCCCCGAACCCCGAAAATCAGCCATGACCAAGCTAACCGCCTCCAGCACCCCGTCCGTCCCGTTCACTCAGTCCGGCTCTTCGCCCCCGGCCGCTTTCCCCAACACCGCACCATCCAGCGCTGCCCCCGCCGGTCCGCAAACGGCAGCCATTCACGCGGGGCTCGCCCCCGACCCCGCCAGCGGTTCGATCCTGACTCCGATCTACCAAACGGCGACCTACTCGCAACCGGCCCTCGGCGAGACTCTCTCCCCCGACGGGCACACCTACTCGCGCTGCTCGAACCCGACCGTGTCCGCCCTCGAGTCCAACCTCGCTGGCCTCGAAGGAGTCCCCCACGCCCTGGCCTTCAAGACTGGACTGGCGGCGATCACGACGCTGTTCTTCTCGCTCTTGCGCCCGGGCGATCATGTGGTCGCTAGCGAAGTGCTTTACGGTGGAAGCGTTCGTTTGCTGCGCGACTTGCTCGGTAGCTTTGGCGTCGAGACGACGTTCGTGGACAGCACCGACTGCTCAGCGGTTCGAAGGGCTCTGCGCGAGAACACGAAGCTGCTGTTCATCGAATCCCCTGCCAATCCGACCTTGATCGTCAGCGACTTGGCGGCCCTCGGCAAGCTAGCCAACGCTGCGGGAATCATTTTCGCCGTCGACAACACCTTCCTCACCGGAGTCCTGCAGCCGGTCTTCGCCCACGGTGCCCACGTGTCGGTGCTCTCCACCACGAAGTACGTGGAGGGTCACGATTCCACCACGGGCGGAGCGCTGCTCACGCAAGACACCGACTTGCACGAGAAGCTCAAGCTCACGCGCTCTTGCACCGGCTCGATTCAAGGGCCCTTCGATGCCTGGCTCACCTTGCGCGGTTTGAAGACCTTGCCCCTGCGCTTGAAGCGGCACAGCGCGAGTGCCTTGGCGATCGCCCACTTTCTCTCGACGCACCCGGCCGTGCGCGCCATTCACTACCCGGGCTTGCCCAGCTCCCCGAGCTTTGCTCTCGCGAACGAGCAGCAACTTTCGGGAGGTGGCATGCTCGCCTTTGAGCTGGATCCCGAACAGGTTCCGCTGTTCCTGGGCGGCTTGCAGTACATCACGCTCGCAGAAAACCTGGGCGCGGCTGAGTCCTTGATCACTCACCCCGCCAGCATGACTCACTCCCAGATTCCGATCGAGGAGCGCGAGCGTTTGGGCATTCGCGATGGCTTGTTGCGGCTCTCGGTGGGCCTCGAAGATCCGGAGGACTTGCTGCGAGAACTGCAGAATGCCCTACAGATCTCGGCGCCGATTCTCGAGGAGGTGCAGGCATGAGCTCCTTCCAACAGGACCCCATTTGTGTTTTGAAGTTCGGCTCTTCGGTGCTGCGCTCAGAAGCAGACTTGCCCGCCGCCGTGCACAGCATCTACGCGGAGTTCCGCCTTGGAAAACGCGTCCTGGTGGTGGCTTCGGCGCTCGGATCCACAACGGACGACTTGCTGGCCCAAGCGCAAGCGATCTCGCCCAAGCCGAGTCCCAGGGAATTGGCCAAACTATTGGCCACTGGAGAGTCCGCTTCGGCAGCCTTGTTGAGCTTGGCTTTGAAACGCGCTGGAGTTCGCAGCCGCTTGATCGGGCCGGAAGAAATCGGTTTGGTGGCGGAAGGCGGGCACTTGGATGCGCACCCGGTGGCCCTGGACAGCGAAGCCATCAGGCGCGAGTTCGAGTTGGCCCCGGTGTTGGTCTTGCCCGGCTTCATCGCACGCCGACCCGACGGCGACTTGGCACTCTTCGGACGGGGCGGCTCCGACCTGACGGCGATCTTTGTCGCAGGCAAGCTGCAACAGGAACTCGGAGAGACGCGCTGCGTGTTGGTGAAGGACGTGCAAGGACTCTTCGAATGGGATCCCGCCCGTGTCACGGAGGGCCCCCCACGGCGTTACGCCCAGTGCAGCTATGCCGACGCATTGCAACTGTCTGGGGCTGTGGTGCAACACAAAGCGATTCGATTGGCGCGCGAGTCAGGCCTCAGCTTTGAAGTCGGCAGCGCGAGTACCTTGGGCAGCGACCCAGCGACGGCCGATGCGGAAGCCTTGCAACCCACTCGCGTGGGACCCGCGAGCTCCATCCTGAGTGCGCGCTCGCCCATTCGGTACACGCGTTTACGAGTTGGACTGGCTGGACACGGCACGGTCGGCTCGGGAGTCTTGCAGCACTTGCTCGACAGCTCGGACGACTTCGATGTCTCGGGAGTTCTCGTGCGCAACTTGCAAAAGCACCGACTCCTGCTGGAAGAGTCCGGCGACTACGATCCCGAGCAGTTCGACCGACTCTTCACGGACGACGTCGAGCAATTCTTCAATCGGCCTTTGGACGTCTTCGTCGAGTTGATCGGTGGTGAACAACCGGCCAGTGAGTGGATTGAGCGTGCTTTCGATGCGGGCTTGGATGTGGTCAGCGCCAACAAGGCCTTGATCGCGAAGCACGGCAAACGCCTGCAAACCCAGGCCGACGGCCGCCGCTGCCTGTTTCACTACTCGGCCGCCGTGGGCGGATCGACGCCTTTGCTGGAAGCCGCCAAGCGACTTCAGGGGCAGGGAGTGCGCGGTTTTGAAGGCGTTCTGAATGGAACGACAAACTTCATTCTCGACGCACTCGCGGGCGGGACTTCCTTGCAGGACGCGATTCGCCAAGCCCAAGAGTTGGGCTATGCAGAAGCAGATCCAAGCTTGGACCTGGATGGAACGGACGCTCGTCAAAAGGCCGAACTGATCGCGCGTGAGCTGTATGGCAGTGAGGTGCTTTTGCGTTGGGGGGAACAGGTCGGTGTGGCCGAGATCCCCCACAAGCTGTTCGGGGAAGCGAATGCGGCCCAAGGGGTCGTGCGCTTGGTGGCTTCCTGCTACTTGGAGCAGGACAGCGAGGATCAAGCTGGCCCGCCACGAGTTTCCTTGCAAGTGGGGCCGGTGGTGCTGCCCGCGAGTCACCCGCTCTCCAGGATTTCTGGAGCAGGCGGCGGCGCGGTCTTCGACCTCGGTGGGCCCGGTTGGGCGCGCGTGTTCCTCGAAGGAGAAGCGGCGGGTCGCTGGCCAACGGCGGAAGCGGTCTTGGCGGATCTATTCGAACTGCGTCGCTCCGCGGGTTGTCGCGGCGCTCAGTCTTCCACGAAGCGTTAGGAGTCTTCCCATGCACTTGCACACGAAAGTGGCGCGCTTTGACGCTGCGCCGGGGGATGCGAATCGTCCCAGCTCCACACCGATCTATCAGACGGCGACCTTCGAACAGGAATCCGCTCTGGAGTTCGGGCGCTATGACTACACGCGCAGCGGCAATCCGACTCGGGATGTGCTCGAGACGCGCCTGGCCGAGTTGGAGTGCGGGAGTTTTGGCTTCGCGCTCTCCAGCGGAATGGCGGCGATCTCCACGCTCTTGCGCGCTGCCTATTCCTTGGAGGGCACTGCAGCCGGACGAGGCCGCTTGGTCCTCGGTGCCGACTTGTACGGCGGCACGACGCGCCTGATCGAGCGCTTGCTCGCACCCTTGGGCGTCGACGTGCAGCGGGTGGACACCACAAGCCTCGCGGCTGTGGAAGCGGCACTGCACTCGCCGCCACCCGGCCCGACTTGGGTGTTGTTGGAGAGCCCAAGCAATCCCCTGTTGCGAGTCACCGACATCGCGGGGGTTGCCCAGCTGGCGAGGAAAGCTCATGCGCGCCTGGCCGTGGACAACACGGCTCTGTCGCCCTACTTGCAAAATCCGCTCGAGCTGGGAGCCAACGTGGTCGTGCACTCCGCCACCAAGCACCTCGGTGGCCACGGGGACGTGACCGCCGGAGCGCTTGTCACCCGGGATGCTCAACTGGCGGAATCCATCGGCTTTCTGCAGAACGCGGAGGGCAGCGCCTTGGCGCCCTTTGACTCCTGGCTGCTCTTGCGTGGGATGAAAACTCTCGCGGTGCGCGTTGCCCAAGAGTCAAAGAATGCGCTCGAGGTCGCGCGCTTCCTCGAGTCAGCACCCGGCGTCCAGCGCGTTCACTTTCCTGGGCTCGCCTGCAACCCGGGGTACGCACTGCAACAACGCCAAGCGCGCGGCGCGGGACAACTCGTCAGCTTTGAGACCGGCAACCGCGAGCTCTCCCAACGGCTGTGTGAAGAGACAGAACTCTTCAGCATCGCCGTGAGCTTTGGTTCCACCAACTCGACGATCAGTCTGCCCTGCCGCATGTCCCACGCGAGTGTGCCCGAAGAGGCGATCGCTATGGGACGGGTTGCGGCCTTGCCTGCGGACCTGGTGCGACTCTCGATTGGCTTGGAAGATCCGCGGGACTTGATCGAGGACTTGAAGGCGGTTCTGCAACGCGCAACCAACTCCGCAGCTCGGACGCAGACTGCGCCGGTTCCTATCCCTGGCTAAGGAGCCAAGCGTTCCAAGGCGATCAAGTCGATCGTCAAGGAAGGCTCCGCACTCGGCCAGTTCGAAGGATTGAGGGCGGTGTTCAAGGGGGAATCCGGGACGGCACTCGCCTGCCAAACGGATTCCTTCAAGCGCTCCGCCAGCTCATCTTCATGCAGCTCATGCAGGCGGCGCAGGGCGCGGCTTAAAGCATTCACGAGAGCCGCCCGTTCCCTGGCGCCGGTTGGTGGCGTGCGCACGGCCTTGATCAGGAACTGTGTTTCCAAGCTGCCCGCGGGCGTGCCCGCCCAGGCACCGAGTCGGTCGAAATCAACAACGGACGTGGTCCGGGCGTCTGCACTCCTCAGCCAGACCTCGTTGTTGACGGGCAAGACCAGCACACCGGAGTTGAGGAACACGAGCTCCAAGCGCGCCAACTTCGGTGAGCTCCAGGTGCGAGCTCCCTTGAGGGCCGCGCGTGCCACGCCCTCCATCCATTTGGGCCCGGAGCGAAAGCGCAACTCTTCGAGCTGTTCTTCCAGAGCCTGCAAGGTGGGTTCCGGCGCGCCGAGAGCGATTTGCAAGCACTCCCCCACGGCCACTTCATGATCCCATTGGGCGCAGGCCAGGCCCAAGCGGAACATGCGCGAGGACCAGTCCCGGGGCAATTCGAGTTCCCGCACGGGGACGCCCATGGAGTGCATCAAGCGGGTCAACTCGGGTCCTAGGCCGTGCATCAAGGCCCAACTCACCATGGACTTCACATCGCCGAGTTGCAGCACTTCGTCCTCTCGAGCTGGCATGGCTGCCAATGCTCGCAAGGCTTGAAAGCGTGTCGCATCGGAGAGTTCGCCGGCCTCTTGAACTTGTGCGACGAGGAAAGCGCGGGCCGCCGAGCCACCGCTGCGTTGTCCTTCTAGCAAAGCGAAACGCAACCAGCGCTGAGCGTCGTTCAAGCGCGACCAGTTCCCCATCCAGTGCGCACTGAGTTCTTCCCCGTCCAGTCCTAGTCCGCCCGCGCCGATCAGCGCCCTGGCAATCTCTTCCGCTTGGCGCCGGCTCGCCTTGGCTTGCAAGACATCTGCGGCTGCAGTGTTCGACAAGGCTAGGGCTCCATCGCCCATGGCCAAGAGTTCCTTGCGCGTCTCGCTACGCAACATCTGCCGGGAAGCGCGTCCGTGACTTGCCGCGGCCAAGAGCCCTTGCAAAGCATTCTTGTCCCTGCGTTCCGCCCAACGACGATCCAGCCAATCGAGGGCTGCGGGCCAACCGCAGCGAGCCAAAGCGCGCGCAGCAGGCGCGGCCCCGGCCGTCTCCCGTTGCACCGTGTGGAACCAGGCGAGCAATCGTTGCGCCCCACTTCGCGATCGCGCTCCTCCCATGTCCGCCACCAGGATCCACGCGCCCGGCCCGGGGGCCTCCTCCGTCCACTCCCCGATGCCCGCAAAGGTCAACCGTTCCTTCTCCGTCAACTCGCGCAGCAGCGCCAGCCCGTTCCCTTGCATCTGCGCCGTGTCGATCAAACGCGACGCGACCCCCGGCTCGACCACCAAGGGCACACCAAACTGTGCGTGCCGATCGAGTCGATCCACGTGCAACTCGAGCGTCTCGCTCGCCCCTGCAGAAACCAGCGCTTGAGCCATCTGATCTTCAAGGCCCCGTTCGATGGCCTGGTAGGAGGACGGACGTTGCCCCGCTTCCGGGCACCAACGGGCGAGCAACTCTTCGAAAGCATCCCGGCCGATGCTCGCCAGCTCCTTCGATTCCTCTTCCGTCAACAGCAGCACCAACCCCAGGTGCCGGGATTCCGAAGCGAGTGCCATCGCCAACCGTCGCCCAGCTTCCGCGTCGCCAAGGCGCACTCCAGCGGCCAAGGCGGGATAGTCTGCTTCCGTCAAGTGCAGTCCCAACCAACGCTGGGCCGCCTCGCGCTCCGCCGCCGAGCCGCTGCTCAGCTGATCGAGCTGACCCCGCGCGTCCAACCCGCTGGCAACGGCGAACTCACCAGCAACAACGCACCAACAAACAAACAGCAACAAGCATTTTCTGAGAGCACCCATGGGAGGCCGAGCTTAACCCAGGGGAATCCCCACCGAATGCTTCATTTCGAAGATGCCGGATCGAGGG
>CALCXM010000187.1 GCA_937905825.1 uncultured bacterium | reverse complement strand
CACTTACCCCTCGATTGCGTCCGTCAGGCTCCCACTAAAGGTGCAGGAGAGCCTCTTTTCAGAGCGGGATCTCTTGCTGCGGGTCGCCCCCGACTACGCAGCGAACCGGGATCGGCCTGTCTCCGACTTCATGAGCCCAGATCCAGAGTGCCTGGAGTTCGACGCTCCGATCGCCTTTGCCATCAATCGCATGGCCGTCGGTCGCTTCCGGCACGTGCCCGTCACCGAGGAGGGCAAGTTGACAGGGATCATCTCGATGACGGACATCCTGAATCACTTCTGCACCCAATCTCAGGGTACGGAGCCCGTGCCTTCTCCTCCACTTTGAGGAGGCTGGTGGAGGTGGCCCAGGCTCCGTATCAGGGGAGGTACGTCACGGTCCAGGCGCTCGAGAAGTTAAAGCCCGCGCCGGTACAACTGCCAACGATATCCCGGTAGTAGAACTGGAAGTTGGTCGGCGCGTTCGCGAAGGCGAAGTTCCCGAAGCTCTGACCCTGGAAATTGGAAAAGGTCACGGTGCCCACACTGGATGTGAGCATGACCTGGGAGCGCAGAGTGTTCGTGCTTGTGCATAGAATGCCATCACCCGCTGGAGCGGCGACGGCATTGCCGCCACGTACCAAAAGGCCAGGCTTGTTGCCGGTCGCACCCTGCACCGACAACACAAAGCTGTCGGAAGTGAAGGACCCGTGCCCTGACCCCCACAAGACGGCGCCGCGACCGCTGCTGTTCAGGCAACCTTCCCCAAGTCCGCCATCGGCACACGGGCAATTGGCCCCTGTCCCATCGCCGAAGCAGTAGGCCTGCCCGGAATTCAAGGTTGTGTTCGAGCTGACGTAGGAGCGGCTGGCCGATACCGCTTGATTGCCGTACTCGTCTTCGGAGCTGAAGGAGTAGGTCACCGTTCCCACGAGGCTCCCAGGAATCTCTGCGCGAAACACCTGGCCACCGGAGTAGGTCGCCGGAAGGGTCGTGGGGTTTAGGCCGTCGACGTCGTAGATCAGACGAGTGGCGTTGTATGTCGTGATGTACTGGGGCGCGTTGTCATACACGTGCACACGCACGACCGTGGGCTCCAGGCTCGGCTGGCGATCTGGAGCTTGTTCCAAGGCCGGAAGGTAAGGCGCATGAGTGTCCGGTACTTCCGTCACGTTCTCCCAATAGATGTTTTCCAAGAAGGAACCCGCGTTGACTGAAAAGGCGTCGTAGTCACCATCGCCATCCACGTCGCAAACGTCCGTATCCAAGATCGACGGGGGGGAAAGCGGGAAGTACTTATGCCCAAAAAGCAGGTTGGGACCATCGTAATGATTCCACAGTTCATTCCCACTAAAGTCGCTCGCCAAGCTGAATAGCAAATCTAGATCCCCGTCATTGTCGTAGTCGAGACAATCCACCTCAGTACGGTTGCCCGTCGCGAAGGCCAGAGTTTGTGTGTGATCGAACAGAGCATCACCGCGGTTCCTCAGGACAACGCCTCCGGAGGAAAACGAGCCCGCTATTCCCACCAGGTCGAGGTCCCCGTCTCCATCCAAGTCGCCTAACTCCTGCTCGGAGTGGTTGATGGACGCCGTGTAGCTCGCAGGGAGAACAGCACCGGTCACGTCCCTGAACCCGAGTGTGCCTCCGCCATCCTCAAGAGTATTGGCGAAGACGCGCGGGCTTCCGCCCCGAACACTTTGAACAACATCCAAGTCAAAATCCCCGTCCAGATCTCCGAGGTCGCTATCGAGGGAAGAGCTCGCGATGTCGCACTCGGCACCAATGCTGTTCAGGGTCTCATCTGCCTGAATTCCCTCACACCATAGCCCTGGGTCCCCGGGCTGGATTTCCAAACCAGCGAGCTGGAACCCGGAAGGGTTGAACTCCGTGAAGAACCCGTTCCCGTCATTTAAGAAGATTCGGGAGGGCACGTGGCTTCCGGACGAAGCCCCGAAGCTGGAGTGAAACAGGTCAAGATCCCCATCGTTGTCTAGGTCGGCGAAGTCGGCGTCTTCGGAGAAGTCGATGAAGCTTCCAGTGGGCAAGACGAGGGAAGGATGGAGGGAACTGTTGACGCCCCCAAGACCCAGCCAGCGAGTGGAGGTTTCGTCGACGTAGTGTCCGGCCCCGGTGTTGCGCCACCATCGGGGACCTTGGTTTGTAGCCGTTGAGCTGTTGGAGACATAAATGTCTGGGTCGGAGTCTCCATCGAAATCGACGAAGTCAATGTCGCGGCTGAGCTCCTGGATCGCGGGGAAGCGCGTCGCCGTTTCGTCGACAAATATCCCGAGGTCAACCCCCGGGCCGCGGTTGATCCAAATGCGATTTTGCTCTTGGCTCATGCCCAGGCCATTGGCGAACACGGCATCCCAGTCCCCGTCCAAATCGACGTCGGCGAAATCAATGTTGTTGGTGTTGGAATTATTGGCAGGGCCGCTCGAGGGAACGTCCGCCACATTCTTCATGAACGTTGCCTGGGAAAAGACGGGTGGCGCTAGGAAGAAGAAGGCCCCAAGGACGCGTAGGGTGGTCGTGATCATTGTGCGAGATGTCATGTGGGTCGTTTGGAAGCGAACCCTCTGGTCGCAATGCGAGAGCGGAAGGCTGTAACCCTCCAAAAGGACGGCGGGCGGGAGAACCCCAGCCGCTCCGACCAAGAGGTACGGTTCCAGTATCAGTCAGGTCAGCATGCCCCGCAATGAGTAAGTTGGGACGCCTACCGGAACCGCACAGTCCCCACCAGATGGAACGAACTGGTGGAGATTGCGCGGGTTCGGTATCGGCGCTATTCTTACTCTGGCTACGACATCCAGCTTGATTCGACTCATTCTACGATCGAAGCCTGCTCCCGAGACTTGCCTACCGCAATGTCTAACACGGTGGTGCAACGAATCGGACTTCGCCAGACCGCTGTTCGGCCCAACCGCTAGCCAGACGTGAACGCTCAACGACAGGCGATGAACGCCGAACTAAAAGCAACCGTCATCCCCATTCTCCGGGGGATGGGCTTCAAGGGATCGATGCCCCACTTCCGACGCCGGCATGCGGACCGGATCGACCTGTTGACCTTCCAGTTCGACCAGGGCGGTGGCGGCTTCGTTGTGGAGATTGCCAAGTGTGGGCCAGACGGGTGCACCATGCCCTGGGGAGAACAGGTCCCTCCGAACAAAGCAACGGCCCATCACGTGAGCGCACCACGTCCTCGACTCCGACCATCTGGGGCCGACGAGGACCACTGGTTCAGGTACGACAACGGGCTCACTCCAAGGGATGCCGTGCAGGAACTCGTCCCCCTACTGGCAACGGTGGCCGAGGCCTGGTGGAATGCGGGCTAGCTGCTGCAACGGGCGGCCTTAGGCCTCCACTGATCGACAGAACCGTAACGCTAGGAAGACATGGAAGACCAGAGACGAGTTGAGGCCCTTCTTGAGGAGATCCGGGATCTTCACAAAGCGCAACTGGACGAGTACAAGGCACAGTCAGGACGAGGGATCGCACTGGCGCAGGAGTCCCTTGATCGCCAAAGACGCTTTGCGGCTCAGTACAAACGGGTTCTGTTCGCCGGGGGACTCATGATCGCCGCAGGCGTTGGGATCATTGTCTTTGCCGTAATAATGGGTGGCGACTGATGTCGCGTCCTAAGCAGGCGGTGCATCGGATCGGACTCGGGTCCGCCGCTGATCACCGCGACCGTTAGCTAGTCCATGTTGAGTCAAGACGAAGACCCCCTCGGTTGGAAGACGGCGAAGCACCTGTTGATCTGTGGGGGAACAGAGGCAGAACGAATGGCCGCCGCCGAGTGCGCGTTGGCTGGGGCGCCGGAGTCTGCGGCGGTGTACAGGCTTCCCTCCGGAGTGTCCTCAGACGAGGACTACCTTCACGCCGTGGTCGATCTCTTTCCTGTTGAATCTCCGATGGGGACTCCGGCGGACGAAATGTCCTTGGATCAGCTCTCGGACGTTCAGCTTGACTGGGTTGACGGTTCCGTGGACGTGGTCGTCGTGTGGCCAGAAGTTCTCCTGAAACGAGACGATCTCATCGGGGTGCTGGGGGATTACCTCACCGAAAAATACATAGTGGAAGAGTCTTGGCAGAGCGCTCATCAGTTTCGGCTCATCGCGACTGCTCCGCGCTTCCCCGATGACCTTCTTGCTTCGGTCAAGGTGTTCTTTGGTAGACCCGACCGCGAAGCGAGATCGGACCAACAGGTGGCCGAGGCGCTGATGACGGTCTACTCCCTGTGATCTTGGCTGGTCAGCCAACAGGTGGCCGCAGCTGGCACGCCCAAGTACACTCCGCGATGAATCGGTATCGTAGAAGGGGAAGGTAACCATGACTGAGCAGGACAAATCAGGAGCGTCTTCACCAGGCAGGAAACTGGCTAGCGAAGTCGGCGGTGAACTCAAACGGGAGGCGGGGGCTTGGCTGAAGTGGTTCGCTGTCGGCGCAGTCGTTGGCGCGGTCATCCTCGGCGGTCTCGGCTTCTACATTCTTGGATTCAAGGGTCTGCTTGGCGGCGCGGCGGTCGGGGCTATTCTGGGTGGGACTGGTTTGTGGTTGTTCTACCTCAACGCCACAACCCTCTGAGTCGGGGAAGCAGGTGTTGCAGACTGCCCATGCTACGCATGGCTGTGGAACGTGGACCCGAGCGACACCGAGCCCGCCCATGCTCCGCCACTGTTAGGAAGGTGGTGGAGCATGAGCGGGCTCGGTATCTTCAGGGCGTCGCTTTTGCACAAATACATTCTGAGGATGGCATGCGGGAAGATTCTCGTATCGTCACCAACGGCAAGGGCCAGCTCGGTCCGGTTCTCCCGGGGACCTATACGGTGACCGTCAAGCTTGTGGGAGACGACGAGAAGGAATTCAGTCAGATTCTGGTTGTCGCCGGTGAGCCGACGCTCGAAGTGAAGGTCGAATTGCCGTAGACCCTGCTGCTGACAGGCAACGCAGCCCGGGCAGGGCAGATCTCTCGCCTGGGCTCGGAAGGTGCTGCGCCGAAATGGTATCCTCGGCCCCTAACCATGCGTGCCATCCCACGGCAAGGGTGTCCGGCATCAACTCAATCATCAAAGGCGAAGCATCCACTTAGAGAAATGGACCGAACCACAGGAGCTTTTCAGTTTCAACGCCTGCTGCTCGATCACTTCTCCGCCAAGACTCGCAGTCGCGGTGCGGACTATCTGAAGCGCGGGGCCGTCCGGCAATTCGAGGTCGGCGCGGGCGATGCCTGCGCGATTGTCACCGGAACCGAGAACTACGAGGTGAGCCTGCGTTGGGATCCCGAGGGAGGAGAGGACTCACTGGATGTGTTCTGCTCCTGCCCAGCATTCGAAAGGCACGGACCGTGCAAGCACCTCTGGGCCGTGGTGCTCAAGCTTGACGGCCTAGGGACAAGTCCAGGTTCGGGCTTGGACACCGAAGTGCTGCCCTTCGATTCCTATGAGGATGCCCGGGAGTTCGAGGAGTTCGAGGAGTTTGACGATTTGGACGAGAATTGGACGCACACTGGTCAGCCTCAGGCGGGAGGCTTGGCCAGCCCATCGAACCGCAACGAAAGTTCGAATCGCGCAGCTCGTCGCCACACTCGGCGCCCTCAAGAGTGGGAGCGCACTCTGGAACAGTTCCGGTATGGTGCGCCAGCCTGGAACGATCCCTGGTCCGCGACCGCTGATCGAACTTGGCAAATCCGGTATGTCCTCGGAAGGCCCAACGCGGCCGCGCAGGGCCGGCTGCACCTGAGCGTCAAATTTCAGCGCAGGCTAAAGAACGGAAAGTGGGGCAAGGACTCGGACTACATTCACGGGAGCCATGGCCAACCGGAATTGGATCTCTCCGAGGACCAAGAGATCCACGCTAGCCTACGCGGGGCTGCTTACGGCGGCTATGGATATGGCTACACGATGGGGAACGGCGGGTACTCCATTGGAACGGAACTGTCCGCTCATCTGCTACCGATGATTGCTCGCACCGGTCGACTCTTCGTCAAGGGGGATCAACAGGTAGAGATCGGTCCCTTGCTCCTGGATGAGGAGGAACCTTGGCAGTTCCGCTTGAGCATGGAGAGCGACGCGGAAAAAGCTGAGGTTCGGGTCCGTGGCGAATTCGTGCGGGGGGAGCAGCGCATGGACGTGGATGTACCCAACATCGTGCTCGACAATGGCCTCCTGTTGGCGGAGGGCAAGGTAGCGCGCTTCACACCGGCTAGCGCAGAGTTTCACATCAACCTCCTGCGTCGCACCGAGCTGGTCGCTCCAGTGGAAGCCTGGGGGCAGATCGCCGAGGTGGCCATGGCGTGCCCTGGTTTCACGCCGGGGCAACAGACTCCGGTGTTGGAAAACAGCGAGCCTCTCTTTCACCTCTTCGTCGAAGCAGCAACCGGTTCGCACCATCACTCGCGTGAGCTCGTGTGTCACGTGCAGGCGAAGTATGGTGGTTGTCACACCGGGCTCTTTCAATCGGGGGAGTACCTGCCAGGGGTGGAGCCCGGAGAGATGATTCGAAGGGACCTCGAGGCGGAGGCGCAGGCCTTGAACGCCTTTCTCGCGAAGGGCGGCAAGCGCAGCGAGCAGCGTTGGGAAGGGCCGGATGAATGCCGCGTCGCCACGTCCTACCTGCCAGGCTTGGTCAGCGGCCTGTTGAGTTTGGGCTGGACGGTGGAGGCCGAGGGCAAGCTCTGGCGCAGGGCCGGTTCTTCGAGCTTCTCCGTTCGCTCTGGCATCGATTGGTTTGACCTGGAAGGGGGCATCGACTTTGGCGACGGCCAAGTGGCAAGCCTACCCGCATTGGTTGAAGCTGCCAACGCGAAGGCCCCGACCGTCCAACTGGGAGACGGATCTCTGGGCGTGCTTCCCGAGCGTTGGATCGAGAGTTGGGGCCTCTTGGATCTCGCCGGATCTCCAGCGGGCGATGCCTTACGATTCGCGAAGAACCAAGGCTGGCTGCTCGACGCCTTGCTTGCTGAACGCGAGGAGGTGACGTTCGACAAGGGCTTTCGCGAGCTCAAGAAACGCATCGCAGGCTTCAAGGGACTCGTCGCAAAGACAGAGCCGAAGAGCTTTCACGGTGAGCTGCGCGCCTACCAACGCACAGGCTTGGGCTGGTTCCATTTCCTGCGCAGCCTTGGCCTCAATGGGTGCCTGGCGGATGACATGGGACTCGGGAAGACGATCCAGGTCTTGGCGCTCCTGGAGAATAGGCGATTGGGCCGGCGTCGCAAGGGGGGCGTGGACTTGCCTTCGCTTGTGGTTGCGCCGCGCTCTGTCGTCTTCAATTGGGTGGACGAAGCGCGCAAGTTCACTCCGCGCTTGCGCGTCTTGGAGTACACCGGGGCCGGCCGCCAGGAACGCCTCGCCTTGGCCGATGACGAGCAGGTGGACCTGCTCGTGACGACCTACGGCACCCTGCGACTTGACATCCTGGAGCTGCGTGAACGTGGCTTCGACTACGTCATCCTGGACGAAGCGCAGGCCATCAAGAACCCGCGCAGCCAGGCGGCGAAAGCAGCCAGACTCTTGCAGAGTGAGCATCGCTTGGCGCTCTCGGGGACCCCGATTGAAAACCACCTGGGGGAGTTGTGGTCCCTGTTCGAATTCCTGAACCCCGGCATGCTGGGAGCGTCGGGGGTGTTTCAACAATTCGCTCGCAATACCGGGGCGCCCGAAGCGGACGAGGACTTCTCCCGTTTGGCCAAGGCGCTTTCCCCCTTCTTCCTAAGGCGCACGAAGGAAGAGGTGTTGCCTGATTTGCCTTCGAAGACCGAGCAAGTTCTGATCTGTGAACTCAAGGGCAAGGAGCGCAGCGAGTACAACAAGCTGCGTGATTTCTATCGAAGCTCTTTGGCGAGTCGCGAGGAAGAGGTTGGCTTGCCGAAGATGAAGATTCAGGTGTTAGAAGCTCTGCTTCGTTTGCGGCAGGCCGCCTGTCATCCAGGGCTGATTGCAAAGGATCGACAGCTCGAGGACTCCGCCAAACTACGGGTCCTCTTGCCCATGCTGGAAGAGATTTGCCAGGAGGGACACAAGGCTCTCGTCTTCTCTCAATTCACAAGTCTCTTGGGCATTGTGCGCAAGCATCTGGACGAGCGAGGTCTCACCTACGAGTACTTGGACGGCCGGACCCGCAAACGCAAGGAGAAGGTCACCCGCTTCCAAACGGATGAAGACTGCCCGTTGTTCTTGATCAGCATCAAGGCCGGCGGCAGCGGACTCAACCTGACCAGCGCCGACTACGTCTTCTTGTTGGACCCCTGGTGGAATCCTGCCGTGGAAGCGCAAGCGATCGACCGGGTGCATCGCATCGGTCGTACCAAACCGGTCATCGCCTACCGACTGATCGCCAGCGACACCGTCGAGCAAAAGGTCGTCGAGCTGCAGGAGGGCAAGCGGCGCCTAGCGGAAGCCGTCCTGGGAAATGGCAGCGTGAGCCTGCGGGACATGACTCGCGAAGACCTGGCGATGCTGCTTTCTTGATCTACGCAGTCGCACCCAATTTCATGGCCATGCAGAGTCCGCCGACTTGTTGTCGGGCCACAGCGCCAGGCTGTGCGCGACGCTAGTGAGTGCGAACGATGACCGACCCAGCCTTAGGAAGTGAGAACGGAGAGCCCTAGAAATGAATCAGCCTGACGCGGAATCTGGAAGTGCCGGTGAGCGCGCACTTGCTTGCCCAGTTTGCGGCGAGCCCATGGTGACCGAGAGTATTCGACAAGTCTCGGTGGACGTTTGCCAGGATCACGGGATGTGGTTGGGTCCGGGGAAATTGGAACTGATCAAACTGAGGGTCTTCGCCAAAGGCAGTCGCAAGCGAGCGCAGCGGGTCGAGGAGGCCCGGGAAGAGGGGCGTGCTGAAGGGCGCCGGTTCTAGCGGACCTCGGGAGATCCCCGGACTTCCTGATGGGCAGCGATCTCGCGGGATCAATTCAGTGCGGTCTGAGATGGACTAGTCCTCCGAAGTCTGGCGTGCCGCTTCGAAACGGTCCGAAGACGCAGTCATTCCGGCGCGTTCCCGTCCTCGCTCGCGAGCTGCTCAAGGCCCCGCCGACGAATTGGGCCCCTCGACCGGAGGGCAGCGCTTCCGAAGGGCCGTGGACCCGGCGCGTAAGGACCGTCGATATTTTGAGAACTGCTCCGAAGGATTGCGGGGACTTGCGCGACTATTGGGCGGCTACCTATGCGCAATGAACTGACACCCCATATCGATGTGGTCTTTGGCTACCTCGCTCTGAGATTGCATCCGGATCGAGAGCAGGCGCGGGATCTGTGTCAGGAGGTTTTTCGGGCGGCGTTGGCCGGGGAAGCTCGCATGCGGAAGGTGGGGTCGACGCGCGCTTGGTTGTTGACGATCGCGCGCAGGCGATTGGCGGACCACTTTCGATCGAACGGGGGCCGCGTCGGGGAATTGACGGGTTTCGAACCCGCTCGCGCAGACTCGAATGAGCGGCAGTCCGGGGCGGAAAGGGTGGCAAGGACGCTGCGCGAACTGACGGAGAAAGAACGGGGGTTGCTCGAGGAGAAGTACATCGATCGTAGGAGCGTGCGCGAAATGGCGCAGGAGCGGGGTTCGAGTGAGAAGGCGGTCGAGTCTGCCTTGACCCGCGCTCGCGATGCGTTTCGAGAGGCCTACGCGAAGCTCGAACGAGCTCAGGGGGTGCGTGATGCGTGAAGTCGAAGAGTTGATGGTGGAGGCTGTGCAGGCCTTTGGGCCCTCGGTGGAAGAGCGCACCGCGATCCTGGGGGAGATCGAAAGCGCCGCTCCGCGCACGCGGACGCGCAAGGGGGTCTGGGCAACAGCGGCGGGCTTGATCGCGAGCGCCGCAACTTGGCTGATCGTGATTCTGGTGCCGACGGAGATTTCCCTGGCCGAGATCCAGCAGGCGTTTGAGGGGCGCCCTTGGGTGCGAGTTGAATTCGACGATGGCTCCGTGGTTTGGCACGGACTTCGGGACAAGGTCTACGCGACAAAATCCTCCCAGGATGTCTATGTGTTCGCTGATCTTGGCACGGGTTTGAACTCGAGCCTCGTTCCCTTTGAGAGCACGATCCTAGAGCGCAGGGACCCACCCAGGCCGGCGGACAAAACAGCGTGGGATGCGGTTGTCGGGTCGGCCGAGGAGCTCGCCGAATCGCCGGATCACGGTCGCGGCCGGTGGAGCGCGAAAGCGACGGAAGAAAGGATCAACGGGGAGACCTTGCTGCGCTTCGATTGGTTCCGCGCCGACGCTTTCGATCGAAAGCACCTGACACAACAACTATGGGCGGATCCGGAAACGCGGTTGCCCGTGCGCACACGGGAGCTATTGGATGCGGGAGTCGTGGAGGGCAAGCCGGCCCATTGGAAGGAGGGACGGCTGTTCTTCCCGCAGGACGGTCCCAAGTCCATCTACGATCTCGGGGTTTCCCGCGATGTGAAGATCGAGCGCGAGAGCGAACCGAACCCGAAGCCCGAGGTGAGGACTGTTCTCGACGCCATCCTCAATGCGCGGCAGGCGTTCCCGACTCATTTCCGTTCGGTCAGTTGGCACTCACGGGACGACCATGTGGAGATTCTCACTTGGTCGGGGAAACAGACCATCCAGGTTCTCGAGGACGGAACGCGCTTGCCGGACGACAGCTCCTGTCGAGTCCGTTTCAGCCGCTACAACCTGCGCAAGTTGGACAAGGGAGCGCGGAAATCATTCGCGCAAGGGGTGACCGGTCCCGAGCTGTTGACCCTGTTTGCAGGAACCGACCCTGTTCGCGAGACGCTCTACGAACGTGGACGTCGTGCCGCGTGGAGAGATGATGGATGGTGGAGACGCGATCCTGCTTCCGGTCTGCCTTCCGATCTGGTCTTGGAGGTCAGCTTGCCGGGTTCCCAAGTGTCCATGTCCTACTCGTACTTCCCGCGAGATCTCTTCTGGGGCAACGTCCTCGGGCGCTGGGATGGGAACTGGGAACTACTCGAAGACGCCGAAGGCGCCCCCCTGGGGACCATTGGTTTGCGGGTAACTCGGGGCGGTCGGCGAGTGGATGCCTTCTTTGATCCGCAGAAGGACTATCTGTGTGTTCAAAGAATTCAGTCCACCCAAACGGCGGAAGGTTGGGCGCTGGAGTTCGCTTGGGACCTGGGGGACCTCGTGCAACTCCCGGGGGGCCAGTGGGTGGCCCAGCAAGTGGTCAGCTCGGCGGGCGAGCTCGAGCCGCAAGCGCACCGCCTGTACATAGAGGCGATCGATGAAGCTGATATCGACGACTCCCAGTTCGATACGAATCGCATCATCGAAGAAGCCCGGGGTCGAGGATGGGAAGTGCGGTGACCGCGATTCGGGGCTGAACCCAACGATTCCCAGTCGCTGAGCTGCGACCGAGCACTAGTTTAACAACGGCGGTCCACCCTTCCCGGTGAACCGCCGTTGTTTGCTGAGTGCCAAGCCCTCCACGAAGTGAGTGACTTTCTACAGGGACCAGGTCACGGCCCACGCGCTGGAAAAGTTCATTCCGGTTCCCGTGCAGGAGTTCGCGGGGTCGCGATACCAAGCCTGGTAGTTCGTAGCCACTCCCGCTCCCTGGCTCGCCTGGGCGAAGGTGTTGCCGTTGAAGTTCGTGAAGAAGGCATTGACGGCTCCGGAAGTGAGCACGACCTGCGAACGAGTGGTGCTCCCTCCCACGCACAGCAGACCATCCCCAACGGGGTTTCCAAGTCCTCCGTTGACTTGATTGGAGCCCAGCAAGAGCACGCAGGCGCGCATGGCGGGGGCGCCGGTCACGAGCAATTGAAACTCTGAAAGGGACATGTACGCGTTGCCCAAAGCGGTCAACCGCGCTCCGCCGCCGCTGGAGTTGGCGCAGCCTTCTCCGCTAGCCCCAGCCGTTCCGCACGGACAAGCAGTGCCCGTTCCATCTCCGAAGCAATAGGCAGCGCCGGGATGTTGGCTGCGAATCGCCGAGCTGTGATTCCACCCCGCTGCTAGATCCACAAACCCGGTTCCCGCGGGGGCACTCGAAACTTCGAAGGCCTGATCGCTCCCCCAGGAGGCGATCGACCCGTCCGCGTGCAATGCCGCGCAGTGCCCAAAGCCGGCGGCAACTCGCACGAACCCGCTGCCGAGGGGCTTGTCGGAAACCTGGCCAAAGTTGTCTTGACCCCAGGACTCAATCGATCCGTCGCTGCGCAACGCCATGGATTGCCCGACGCCCGCGGCGACCTGCAGGAAGCCTGAACCGGAGGGTGTGCCGGAGACTGCGCTCTGGTTGGGGTTGCCCCAGGGGTGGATGGAGCCGTTCGCATCGAGCGCCAAGCCATGGCTGGCTCCAACGGCGAGTTGAACAAAGCCAGTGCCTGCGGGCACCACATCCAACCCATTGGTCATGTCGCCCCACCAAAGGATGGACCCATCCGCGCGCAGGGCAGCGCTTCCGTTTGAACCGGCAGCTACTTGCAGGTGTCCAGAGTCTATGGGGGTGTTGCTCACTTGGCCGAACTGATCTGAGCCCCAAGATCGAATCGACCCGTTCGACCGGAGAGCTGCGCAGTGATAGGCACCGGCGGCGACTTGGGTGAAGCCGATGGCGGTTGGCGTGTCCGACACCACATCCGAGTTGTCCGAACCCCAAGCGATTAGCTCGCCGTTGTTGCGAATGCCAATCGAGAACAGGGCCCCGGCCGAGACTTGCTTGAAAGCCGGCCCGTAGGGGACGTCCTGGTTGAGTGACGAGGTATTGCCACCCCATGAGTAGAGCGAACCCTGTGCCGCCAAGGTTGCGTTGGAAAGGCCCACGGCGAGAGTGGTCCAAAGGAATGCCGCGAACAGCGAGGGGTGCGGGCGAGTGTGAATTTGCTTCATTTGAATGCTTCGTTTGAGTCGTGAAGGTGACGAGTTGCGATCGAGGCGGATGCCCGTTGCATCTTCTTGAATCGCTGGGTCTCGCTATCCAAACCTAGACGATTGGTTGCGTGGATTTGGGCATCAATGAGCTGTTAATAAAACAAAATATAAGCGTCAAAAGGATCGAAGGATTCCCGGTGAGCGTTGGATTCGTTGTGCTGTCTCTCCGGCTGGAACGCCCAAAAAATATGGGAGTATGTCCGAAGGATTCCGCAACCCATGAAGTGTGGGAAGCTTCGTCCGACTGGTGCCGCTTGCAAACCCCCCGGTTCTCAGCGGTGTGTCATTCCTCGATGCTTTTGCAAGTGGTGGTTCCACTGTCCAGCGGACGAGAGCGCGGACCATTGCCAGAGTCAGGACAGGGATCGATAGGCAAGCGTTCCCATTTTGCAGCTGAGCTACGCATCACCAGCGACGGCGGACAAGACCATGAACCAACTCTTCCTGTTTCCCGCAGCTGCCCAGCGAGACCCTGCCGTGGATGCCTGGCTCACGGAGTGCCCTGGGAACCTAGGGGAGATCGCACGACGCTGGTTCGCCGTGATGCGCGACTGTGGCGACGACGTCCGCGAACTCTTGCATGACGACCAGCCAACGGCCTGCATGGGGGAAGCCGCCTTTGCTTGCGTTGATTCCTTCAGTTTCCATGCCAACGTCGGCTTTTTCCGGGGTGCGAAGCTGGATGACCCCGCGCAGTTGCTGCAGGGAACCGGTAAGTTCATGCGGCACGCAAAGCTCCGTCCCGGGGAAGACTTGAATGCCTCCGCGCTTGTTCAGTTGATCGAGGCTGTCTACCGGGACATGCAAGCCCGCGTTGGCCTCCCTCGGGTCTCCGCAGCCTCCTGTGACCTGGGCTCTCGGTTTGTTCCGCAGTGCGGGGTTGATTGGACGTGGGATGCGCCGATCCTCGGGCCCCTCCGAGTCCAGCCTGTGTCATGATACGCCAGCCAGGCGTGCGGCACCGAGCGGCACCCAACCACGAATTCCAAACGTGAGCATTCGAAGCATGAGAGTCAAACACATCCTCCCGATCTTTGCCCTTGCCCTTTGGTTGACGAGCGCGAGCCAGACGCCGACTCCGGCCGCGAAGGGAATCGAGAGCCGCGTGATCCGAACGGCGGCGGGGGACCTTGTCCTCGTTCAAGAGGTCCAGGTGGACGCACCCGTCGCAGAGGTTTGGAAGGCCTACACCACGGAAGAGGGTTGGAAGGCCTGGGCGTCACCCGTCGTGGAAGTAGATCTAACGACCGGCGGGACGATTCGAACGCATTACGAACCAGAAGCGAAAGTCGGCGACCCGGGAACCAACGTGTTGCACATCATCAACTACGTTCCCGAACGACTGTTGACCTTGCAGGCCGAAGTCCACGAGCGTTGGCCGGCGATCATGAAGGAAGATGCCGAGCATCTTATGAACACGATTGTCTTCGAGCCCCTGGGGGAAGAGCGCACGCGGATCTTGTCCTACGGCGTGGGCTACAAAGCCACGCCGGCCTATGACGAGCTCATGAAGTTTTTCATCCCCGCCAATGAATCGCTGTTCGCAAAGCTGAAGGAGTACTTGGAATCGTGAGCGCGATGGAGTGAATGGCACAGCGCCCCGCTCCAGCGGTGGTGACCAGGTACGATACAACCAAAACTACAAAGGACAGGGAATATGGGTTGGGCAAGAATGCTGTTGTTGGGCGATTGGGGATTGCGCATGGATCTCGACGAGACAGAGCGAGAAGCCTCGAGGATGCGAGGAAGGCTGAGGCGCAAGCAGCGGCGGGACCAGGCTCAAGATGAGCGACTGGATTCGCTTGAGAGCGAGAACGAGCAGCTCAGAATCTGCATTGCCTCTCTCTCGAAACTACTCGTCGATCGGGGAGCCCTCGCGCAGTCCGATATCGAACACCTCGCCATTCAACTCGATCGGGATTCCGATCTCGATGCCGCAGCAGATGACTCCAAGGACCAGTAGGCTTGGCGTCATGCGTTCAAGGCAGTGCTGCCAACAACTCGTCCTGTTTGCGCGGCCCTTGCTGCTGAGTCAAGCATGCTAAGTGCTGTTCCGAAGAGTTGGTTTTCCAGGGACTATGAGTTCATTGCCAATGGGGCCGTGGTTGCAAAGATCGACCTCTCCATCTTTCGTGAACGAGGCACACTCACGATCCATGGGCAGGACTTTGAGTTCGGCAGAGAGAGTCTCTGGGCCGGGACCTTCTTCCTCCGCAGGGCCGGGGCGACCGTGGTCACTGCGAAGAAGCCGAGCGTATTCCGTCGAGAGCTCCAAGTGAAGTTTGGCGGGAGGGCCTTCAGCCTCGTGGTTGCCTCCTTCTTTGGGCGACGGTTCCTGTTGCGCGAAGGAGGGCGGGAGGTGGGCTCCGTTGCTCCTGCCCACATGTTCACTCGAAAGGCAATCGTTGACCTTCCCGAGAGCTTGCCCTTGGAAGTCCAAGTGTTCATGGCCTGGCTGGTCATCAACATCTGGCAGCGGAATGATTCGGACTGACAAACGGTTTCCGCCCACCCTGTTGTTGGTCCTCGACAACAGGGTGGGCGGAAACGCATGACCGAGTGGTTCCCATAGGATCTAGGGGGTGAAAGTCACCTGCAAGGCATTCGACGTGTTGAAGCCCGCTGCGCAGGGGCCGGCTTGGTCTCGGTACCAGACTTGGAAGTTGCGCACGTCTCCGGAGTTCCATGCGCCTGTCGCTACGAGGCCAGGCCCGAACGCGGCGCTGCCTGTTTGGCTCGAGACCACGACTCCTAGCCGTTGAATCCCTCCACCGACGCACAGCAATCCATCGCCGAAGAGGCTTCCCGCCCCACCGTTGATTTGGTTGAGGCCCGCGAAGAGCAGGCTGGGTTTGCCCGGGGGCAATTGCTCACACTCCAGAGTTAGATTGTCCGCTCCAACGCTGATGCCACCGGCCGCCGCAACGACAGCGCCCTTGCCCGTGGAGTTTTGGCAACCCTCGCCAAGGGCTGCGCTGTTGCCGCAAGGAGCCGTTGCGTCGCAGCTGCAGTAGGAAGGGACACTGAATCCCAAGGTCCCGATCCCCCAACCCTGCGGCCCATAGGCCAAGATTCTGAACCCATCGGAGCTAATGGCGCTGGCGAGAATGAGCTCGGGGACAGCGCTGCCTCCATTGGCTTCCAGGTAGCTCTTCAGTTCCTGGAGACCGGCGCCTGGTGTCCAGATCGTGGCGCGGAAGTCATAGAGCGAGGTCACCCTCGACAGCCCCACAACCTTTTGGCCGTCGTCCGAAACGTCGCGGGCCTCGCCGTAGGTAAAGGGGCCACCGCCCGGCAAGCTACCTGTCTTTGTCACGCCAGCGGTGGAGTTCCAAATGAAGCCCTCATCATCGGTGACTCCAACGACGTAGCTGTTGTTGTTGCTAAAGCCAAAGACTTTGCCGAACCCCATCAGGTTGCCGGGCGTGACCGCAACGAACGTTTGGGAGTGAAGCGCATCCCAGACCACCGCTCGTGCTGTGAAGCCTGCGCTGTCATCCCACCCGCCGATCAGGGTCCCGTCCGCGGACATCGAGCTTGCCTGGCTGTTCAATGGACCGCTCTGGGGAATGAAGGTGACGTTTCCCATGGCGTCCCACGAGAGGGCGCTCGCCAGGCCGGCGGCGTTCCATCCAAACCCAGCACACTTGCTGCCATCCGCCGACATGCCATAGGAGACCGAGATGCTGCTCCCCGCTGCACCGCCGGCGCCGGGGAGTTCAACCCAACCGGTGCCCTGTTGCCAGCGAGCGGCGACGCTCTCGCCCGCAAGGTTCGTCGTCCTTCCGGATACGATGGTTCCGTCCGAGGACACGGCAGTTGGTGTGCCGACGCCAAGATCGACTTGGACTCCGCTAGCGGACCAAAGGAACCCGTGGGTTCCTATCGATCCGACCACGAACTGGCCGTCGTCAGACATGTCCGCGGCAGTGCCTGTGCCGAGCGCTGTCCAGCTAGCCTGTGCGAATAGGGAAGGAGCGAGACTAAGAACTGCGAGTGTAGTGAGGCTACTTGTTCGAATCGTCATTGGCAGATGAGTTGTTAGAGCTTACGAGCTGGTTGGGGGTTGGATCCTACCCATCCTATCTATCCGGGAATCCCCGGTTTCGTTAGCTCACTAAGAACTAGAACCTAGTACGGGTTCAGTGCCCGCTGCTCACTCTCTGCTCTTGTCGCCTAGGACGTTTTCGCTGTCGCGCAATTCCCCGGAGTGTGATAGCGCGAGAAGCCTGCGTCACAGAATGCGCGACCGACCTTCCCCAGTTCCGTGGACACCGGGGTTCGGTCGGCCGTTGAACGTGACAGCAGCGTGCCGTCAAGCGCGCGCGACGCCAGGGACTACAAGCGCCGGTAGCTGACGAGCCGTCGCGCACGTTCAGGCGGGCCGGGTAGGGTGAATGGCACGTCGCCTTTCCGGCGCAAGTCACCGGGGAGTGCGGCGGCCACTTCGGTTTCCTCGCCAAACCAGCACAGCAGGTTTCCGCCCTTGATGAGCAGGGGCTTGGCCAAGACGCCCATCTCGGAAGCGGTCCCCACGGCTCGGGTCGTGATTAGATCGAATGCTTTGCGATAGCCACGAGCGGGAGCTTCACGGGCATCCATTTGAAGGGTCGTGATTTGGCCAGGTTGAAATCCAGCTGTTGATACCGCACGCTCAATCGCCTTGAGTTTCTTCAAGGTGCGATCCATGAGAAGCACCTTGGCCTTTGGGAACAGACAGGCGATGGCGATGCCAGGGAAGCCATTGCCCGTACCAAGGTCGAGGCAGTTCTTGGGCCTCAAGCCGAACGCCTCGTTGCCCATCGCTAGTGAATCAAGCGCATGGAAAACCACGGCAGCTTCTCGGTCGCGGATAGAGGTCATGTTTACCTTGAGGTTCTCTTCCAGCATCGCGTCGAGGTACGCAAGCAGGAGTTCGGCACGGTCTTGCGGGATCTCACAACCGATGCCAGTCGCGAGCTCTGTTAGCTCTGGAGCGTTGATCACAGTGTTCTCGTAGTGGGGGGGTCTAGTAGCGGGGGGGCCGTGGGCAGGACGGATTGGATCTAAGCGCTGATGGCTGCTTTTCGGCGTCGACCATCATCAGGGGCGGAGCTGGTGTTCCGTCTCCCTATTCGTGATCCTCATCCTACTTCGGCGCTGCGGAATCCTGTGCGTTTCGCAGCGGCTCGGCGCCGGCAGGGCTTCCGGTCCTTTCCAAGGAGGCTGCTAGCGCGCCCGGTACACCGCTGTCGATGCGGTGAACCCTTGCAACTGGCTGCGATCGCCGAGCACTCCGATTTCGCCGCCAGCGAAGAAGCCCGCCATGGGAACTCCCTCTCCAAGATGCGCTTGCACGCGACTCGAGTCGTGGTCGGGCTCGTCGAACATGCGGCTGCCGCGGCCGTTGCAAGTGAAGACCAAGGCACCGGCTTGGCTCGGGTGGGCCGGCGGACTTTCCCCGTAGCGTTGGAGTCGTTGGGACAGATCATCCCCAGCCGAGCGCGGATCGCGGATCATGAACTGCACGGTCTGGCCCACGCGCACTTGGCTGGTGAGCACGAGGGCTTCCTCTTGGGGGGCGATGCCGCGGATCGGGTGGGCGAGGAAGTCGGAGGCGTCGAATTCGGACCTCATGGGATCCCAGGCGACGCCCAGCATGGGCGCCATGCGCAGGCTGGCGCGGACCTCCGCTGGAAGGCTGTTCAGGGTGTTCAAAAGAACGCTATGTGCTGTCTTTCCACCAAGCTTCTTAACCAGAGTGCCGGAGGCGGAGGTGATCACCCAGGGGCGCCCGATGGGGCGGTAGGCCTGGCTGATGACGTTGGTGAGCTCGATTCCGCCGCGCATGTAGACGCCCACGGCGCCTTGGTTGCGGCGTTCGCCCCCCAAGAAAAGGGCACTCTCTCCTGGTTGGCGGGCAGCGCTCGCCAGGCCGCCGGTGACGGGCAGGCCGGGGGCCTCGCGGTGGAGCTTTTCGAGGTAGTCGGAGACCGGGAAGCTGTAGGGATCGGCGAAGAGCAGCAGGCTGTCCCCGGGTCGGTGGGGCAGGTTGGAGAAGTCCAGATGGCCGGGGTACGCGATGGAGTCTTCGTTGCCGGGAGCGCCGCCCTCGGCGGGGTGAGCCATCAGACGGAACGGGTGCAGATCGAGGTCTTCGCAGACCACGGCCCAGAGGGAGATGGCGGGGGTGCGCTCGAGCTCCCGGGAGCCCCCGATGACGCTCTCGCCAGCGCAGCCAACCAGGACTCGCGCGCCGGTCATGCTGCCCACTCGGGAGGCCAATTCGTCGTATTCCGCCGCGTGGTGAGGGGAAACGAAGAGCACGAGCAGGTCTGGAGATCGGCCGCCAAGGCCCTCCTTCAAGGTTTCGCAGGCTTCCCGCAGGGCGAGGGTGCAGTCGTGGCGCAGGGAGAATGCGGAGGCGAAGCGAGTGTCGGTCATGGCTCGGAAATCGTACACCAGGATGGAAGATGAGGTCTGCGCGTCCCCGTAGTCCCCACCGATCTCCTTCTCATAGGTCTGATTCGCCGCACAAGAGCGGGAAAAGCTTCCAGGTTGCGAAAGGAGTTGGACGAATCCTCAACAGGAACCCTCTCTACCCATTCCACTCGGTAGAATCGCCGCCCAAAATCATCGCTAGATACCCGGCTTGATCCCGACGTCCGCAAACCGAATGAGCGGGCGATTCAGACCGAATCTGACCTCGAATTGACCTCACCACCGGCCACCCCACCGAGGGGAGTTCCCAGGATCCGGAAGCACCGCACCCGGGACAAACTGCCAACATGACCACCCCCACAGATATCGGCGCCGAACTGCCCCTCCAACAGGCAGAGACCGTTGTCATCCGCTTCGCGGGAGACTCCGGTGACGGCATGCAGCTCACTGGAAACCAGTTCACCACCACCAGCGCTCTCGCGGGCAACGACCTGGCAACCTTGCCGGACTACCCCGCTGAGATTCGCGCGCCAATCGGCACGCGCGCAGGTGTGTCCGGATTCCAACTGGCGTTCAGCTCTACGGACATCCACACCCCCGGGGACGCCCCCGACGTGTTGGTCGCCATGAACCCGGCGGCCCTCGCGGTGAACTACAAGCAGATCAAGCCCGGCGGTCTGATCCTCGCCAACACCGGCAACTTCGGCAAGAACGACCTGAAGAAGGCCGAGCTCGAGACCAACCCGCTCGAAGACGGAACCCTCGACGGCTACCGCGTGATCGCGATCGACATCAACGCGCGCGTGCAGGAAGCCCTGAAGGACAGCGGCCTTTCGAAGAAGGACGCCGAGCGTTGCAAGAACCTCTACACCCTGGGCCTCATGTACTGGCTGTACAGCCGGGATCTGAAGCCCACGGAAGATTGGCTGCAGAAGAAGTTCGGTGAGAAAGCACCTGAACTTGCCGCCGCCAACATCCTTGCCTTGCGCTCGGGCTTCAACGCTGGCGACATCCACCAGTTGTTCCAAGGACGCTTCGAAGTTCCGAAGTGTGAAGACCTGCCCGCCGGCACCTACCGCAACATCATGGGCAACCCGGCCATCGCGCTGGGCCTCATCACGGGCGCGGAACTCGCTGGCCTCGAGCTGGTTTGCGGTTCCTACCCGATCACGCCGGCCACCACGATCCTCGAGACCTTGGCGGCCCACAAGCACTATCGCGTGACGACGCTCCAGATGGAGGACGAGATCGCTGCCGTGTGTGCTGCGATCGGCGCTTCCTTTGCTGGCAAGCTCGGCTGCACTTCGACTTCCGGACCGGGCATGGCGCTCAAGACCGAGGCCATGGGTTTGGCCCTGATGACCGAGCTTCCGCTCGTGGTTGTCAACGTCCAGCGCGGTGGTCCTTCCACGGGCTTGCCCACGAAGACTGAGCAAGCGGACCTCAACCAAGCGATCTACGGACGCAACGGCGAGGCGCCGATTCCGGTTCTGGCTTGTGCCACGGTCTCCGACGCATTCGAGTGCGCGATTGAAGCTTGCCGCATCGCGGTCGAGTACATGACGCCCGTCATCTTGTTGACCGATGGTTACATCGCCAACGGCGCCGAGCCTTGGAAGCTGCCGAACATTGACGAGCTGCCCAAGATCAAGCAGAAGTTCGCCGTGGCCAAGGAAGGGGAAGAGTTCTTGCCCTACTCCCGCGACGAAAAGGGCGCACGCCCGTGGGCCAAGCCCGGCACGCCTGGACTGGCACACCGCATCGGTGGTCTTGAAAAGGCGCACCTGACCGGCAGTGTCTGCTACGACTCCGAGAACCACGAGTTCATGGTTCACGCCCGCGCTGAAAAGGTTGCAGGCATCCGGGACAGCATCAAGACTCCCGAGGTGCACGGACCCGCCAAAGGCGACCTGCTCGTTCTCGGTTGGGGTTCGACCTACGGCGCGATCACCGAGTCTTGCGAGGCGCTCCGTCGCAAGGGCAAAGAGGTCAGTCAAATGCACCTGCGCCACCTCTTCCCGCTGCCGCACGGTCTCGCCGAGATCTTCGCGAACTTCAAGCAGGTCCTAGTCCCTGAGATCAACCTGGGCCAACTGGCTCGTATCTTGCGCGCGGAGTACCCGGGCGTTGAATTCCTATCGCACGGCCGAGTCCTCGGTCTTCCCCTATCTGCCCACGAGCTTGCCGGCAAGATCGAAGGCCTGCTGGAGAACTAGACATGTCTGAAACGCTGACGAAAAAGGACTTCAAGTCCAATCAGGATGTTCGCTGGTGCCCCGGTTGTGGGGACTACGCCATTCTCAATGTGGTGCAGGGTGTTTGCGCTGAGCTCGGGGTCCACAAGGACAACGTGGCCTTCGTGAGTGGAATTGGCTGCTCTAGCCGTTTCCCCTACTACATGGACACCTACGGGTTCCATACCATTCACGGCCGCGCACCGGCAGTTGCGACCGGCCTCGCCGCGGCCAACCCGGACATCTCGACCTGGATCGTGACCGGCGACGGGGATGCTCTTTCGATCGGTGGCAATCACTTGGCGCACTTGCTGCGTCGTAATGTGAACGTCAACCTGATGCTGTTCAACAACGAGATCTACGGTCTGACCAAAGGTCAGTACTCCCCGACCTCGCCCGTGACCACGCGCACGAAGACGTCGCCGATGGGTTCCATCGACCGGCCCTTCAACCCGCTGAGCTTTGCGCTTGGTTGCAACTCGACCTTCGTCGCGCGCACCATCGACACGAATCTCAAGCACATGGCGCGCATCTTGAAGGCCGCGGCCGCGCACAAGGGCGCCTCCTTCGTCGAGATCTACCAGAACTGCGTGATCTTCAACGACGGTTGCTTCGGGGAGATGTCCGACAAGAAGATCCGTGACGATCGCAGCGTGGACTTGATCCCCGGCGAGAAGATGGTCTACGGCAACGACGGCGAAAAAGGCCTGCGTTGGGAAGGTGGCGCTATCGTGCGTTGCTCCGCCGCAGACGCCGCCGTCTGGGACCCCACTGGTTCGGCCGCCGCTGCCTTCGCCATGTCCACCCTAGACCATGACCCGGAGATGCCGAACCCCCTCGGAATCTTCCACGTGGTCGACGCCGTGGTCTACGACGAAGCCGTCAACCGCCAGCTCGACGAAGCCGTCGCGAAGAAAGGCAGAGGCACTCTCAAGGACCTGATCTACGCAGGCGAGTGCTGGGACGTAAAGTAGCGTCCCGCGGGTCTGGGTCCTGAACGGGGCCCGCGACTGACTTCCAAGCGCGATTCCCTCCGATGGCGGGGATCGCGCTTCTTTCGTTGATGCGCGGCGGCTCGGGGGGGGATGTCACCAGAGACGGCTGGGCCCTGAGACTCGCTTTTCAAGGGCAGCAGGTCGTGATCGTGCCCCAGAACCTGTCCCCTTTTGGCAGCCGCTTTCCGTATATTTGCGGCCATGAAAGTCATCCCTTCCGAACGCCTGTGGTTCAACGGTGAGCTCATTCCTTGGGACCAAGCTCAGGTTCACATCCTGTCCCACGTCATCCACTACGGCAGTGGGGCGTTTGAAGGGATTCGCGCCTACAAAGGCGAGAAGGGTCCGAACATCGTCGGGCTCAAGCAACACGTGGACCGGCTCTTCGACACCTGCAAGATCATCGGCATGCCGATTCCCTTCACGCCGGCGGAGATCGTCAAGGCCGTGGTGGAAACCGTGCGCGATACCGGTCACGAAGCCTGCTACATCCGGCCCTTCGTGTTCCGGGGTTATGGTGAGCTCGGAGTGGATCCGACCGACGCTCCAGTAGAAGTCGCCGTGGCTGCGTTCCCTTGGGGCTCCTTGATGGGAGCGGATGCTTTGCAGCAAGGGGTGGATGTCGGTGTCTCGAGCTGGCGCCGCATGGCTCCTGACACCCACCCCGCCATGGCGAAAGCTGCTGGCAACTACCTGAACTCGCAACTGGTGGTGACCGAGGCCAAGCGCCACGGCTACGCGGAGGGTGTGGTGCTCGATGTGGATGGCTACGTTTGCGAGGGTAGCGGCGAGAACATCTTCTTTGTGCGCGAAGGAGCCTTGCTCACTCCGCCCCTGGGCAACTCGATTTTGCCGGGCATCACCCGCGGTTACGCGATTCAACTGGCCAAAGACCTAGGGCTGACAGTCGAGCAAATGCGCATCCCGCGCGAGCTGCTCTACACTTCGGAGGAAGTCTTCTTTACGGGCACCGCGGCGGAGATCACGCCCATTCGCTCCGTGGATGGCAAGCTCGTCGCGGAAGGCAAGGCCGGTCCGATCACGAAACAACTGCAGGCTGCTTACTTTGACATCTTGCTCGGTCGTGTCCCGGATCGGCACGGCTGGCTCACTCAAGTTTAACTAGGACAACCCATGGCGCTCACTCAGGACCTCGCGGAACAAAAGCTACGGGAGTGGACGAAGTCGGACGCTCTGCTCAACCACGCTCGCGCGGTGGAGATCGTGATGCGCGCCGCTGCCTTGCGCTATGGGAAGGGCGAGGAAGACGTGCCGTCCTGGGGTTTGGCCGGTCTCCTGCACGACGCAGATTACGAAGCTTGGCCTGATGAGCATCCCGCAAGAGTGGTCGCTTGGTTGCGCGAAGAAGGGGAAGAGCAAATCGCCCACGCGATCTCCGCGCACTACACGAAGTGGGGCGTTTCCTACGACAGTACCTTGGACAAGGCCTTGCTCGCTTGCGACGAGTTGACTGGTTTTGTCGGCGCTTGTTGTCATGTGCGTCCGGACGGCATCGCCTCCCTGACGCCAAAGTCCGTGAAAAAGAAGCTCAAGAACAAATCCTTCGCCGCCAAGGTGGAACGGGATGAAGTCACTGCTGGCATGGAAATGCTCGAGGTGGATCCCACCGAGCACATCCAATTCATTATCGACGCCCTGCGCGGGCACGGCGCAGAGCTCGGCCTGATGGGGCAAGCGAACAGCGCGGGTTGACCGAGCTAGCCGGCAAGACCGCCCTCGTCACGGGAGCAGGCACGGGCATCGGCGCGGCCATCGCCATGCACCTCGCGCGGCAAGGGGCTGAACTTGTGCTGGTTGCGCGCACCATGCAGCGCATCGAAGCGGTGGGGGAGCAGATTCGCAAGGAAGGCTTCCGTGCCCAAGCTCTGGCCGGCGACATCCGCTCGCCAGAACTCTTCGAGCACATGGCCAAGGTCAAGCAACCGATCGACATCCTCGTGAACAATGCTGCGGTCTTCGCAACCTACGGCCCCTTGGAAGACATCGCGCCCGAAGAGATCCAGGCCGTGCTCGACGTGGACCTGGTCGCCGCCCTGCGCCTGACTCAATTCGTTTTGCCCGCCATGAAGTCCGCCGGTTGGGGTCGCGTGATCCACATCGGTTCCGTGGCCGGCCGTCTCGGTGCGGTAGGGCAAGTGGCGTACTCCACGGCGAAGGCAGGTCTCGAAGGACTAACCCGCAGCGTCGCCGCGGAAGTCGGTCGCTACGGGGTTACTTGCAATCTCGTCGAACCGGGTCTCGTCGAAACCGCGCGGACGCTCGAGAAGATCGATCCCGCAACCCGCGCCCACCTGACCGCCGCCACGCCCATCGGCCGCCCCGGCACTCCCGACGAAATCGCGGCCACCGTCGCCTTCCTCGCCAGCCCAAGAGCCTCCGCCATCACCGGCGTGATCCTACCCGTCGACGGCGGCGTGGGCTTGCGCTAAGCCCCGAGCACCGGCGTGATCTTGTCCGCCGACGGGGTGAGGTCTTGCGCGTGAAGTTTGCGCGCTGGATTCGCGCTCCCGCCGCCCGCGATTTGGATGAAGTCGTTCCCGCTAGAGAGGGTGCTGAACTGTTCGTGCTCAGCAGAATCCCAGGCATGAATTCGCCCTTGGGTTTGTACGGACGCGAGGCCACCAAGCACGAGGGCGGTGCAAGCAGCGGCGAATGAGCGAAGGGATCCAGGGCGAGCTGAATTCCGAGCCATTGCAATTCTCCAGGTGTGGTTCCGAGAGCGGCAGCGAGAACCAAGAGTCGAGGATATCATTCAAGGTGTACCTCGCCATCCCGATTCGACCCCGCACGGCCGCGCTCCGCTGACTGCTCCGCTTGAGAGGATGGGGACGGGACTTCCCAATTGTTGTCGGCGCTGACTCCATCGCCACACCGAATGTCCATGAGACTTAGAATTCTGGCAATGGCGCTTCTTTTGGCTGGATGCTGCCTTGTGGTGATCCGGTCTTCAGGACGCGTAGACAACAGCCAGAGCGTGCTGCCTTATGGGGGCCCAAGCGGTTCTGCCCAGATCAGTCCGATTGGCAGCGACAGGCCTCCGGTGACTCTGGAACGGCAACCGGTCCAACTTGGCGACTCGGAAATCGTGGAAGCCATTCCTAAGAACAAGTACACCCATCTCGTAGTTACGTGGGAGGGAAGGCCGTACTCCTGGCGAGTGTGTGTGGCGACGGCCGAGGATGGAACTGCCGTGCGCTCTCATGCCCCCAGCGCGTTTCGGTTTCCGGGACCAAGTGCTTCGGCAATCGTCCCGGGTTCCTTCGTCGTGGATGGGTTCCTGGGGAAGGAGCCAGAGGTGAACACCCCCGGTAGGGAAATCAACCAAGGGGTCTATCGGCTTGAGCTGACCTCCGGGAGCATCCTTCACGTCCACGATTCCGAATCAATGCTGGCGATCGAATCAGCCGCCGCTTCCTTCGGCCATCAATGGGCGGCAGGGCACTCGCAGGGAATCGGAGGGAAGCTCACGCTCCCGGCAGTATCAGCTCCAACAAAGGTCAGCATCAGCGCGCCTGGATACCAAACGGGAAGGATAACGGTGGGGGCAACGGACGCCCAAGTGAACGTGGGACTTGTCCGGGGACAGTTGGTTCGGTTTGTCGCGCGGGTTGTTGGATACGAGGGAGCGGTCGTGTCCCTGCGGAAGGGTCCCGAACTCTACGCCAGACTCCTGCTCGGTTCGAACTCGGGCTCGCTTGCAAGCGTGCCGGATGGGGTGGCCGAGTCGTGGTTAGCCCCCGGGAGCTACACAGCAGTCCTTGAGCATGCGACCGACGCCTTCGGCTCGTTCAACACCTTGGACTCGAAAGCCTTCACGGTTCCCGCGGACAGCGCAAAGGACTCGATCGAAGTAGAGCTTCGAGCAGGGGCAGCTAGCGGTTCCGTTCATTGCGAGGTGCGATTCAAGAGTCGACTCGCTGCCCGACGGGTGGCCTTGTACGTCCTGGATGAAGCGGGCTCACGGTTGCAGGAATCGGAGCTGGAGCCTGGCGAAGGTGAGTCACGGCGCGAGTTGAGAACGGTTGAGTTCAAGAACCTGTCGGCTGGACTGTATCGGATGGAGTTGCACCCCGACCTGGTGGAGGTGCCCTTTGAAATCGTTGTTGGACAGCCAGCGCACCTCACCATCGACCTAACATCTGAGAGGGTCGCGTTGTTCCGCGTGGTGGATGCCATCACTGGGTTGGATGTCCCGCAGGCCGAGGCCGGCGTCGCGCTGTTCGCGCAGAACGGCGGCTCCTGGCCCATCCCGAAGGCGCAAGAAGCGGAGGGTCTATGGGAGCTGGCCACAACCAATCCCGACCCGAGGCTGTTCGTCCAGGCACCCGGTTATCTTCCTTGGTCTGGAACCATTCCTACGCCTCCAGGGCAAGGCGCAGGACTTGTGGAACTGAGTCCAGCCGCCGAGACTTGGTTGAACCTGGAGCTCGTGTCCGATGGGAGAGCCGTGAGTGTGCCTGCGATGGAGTTCATTGAATATCTGACCCTCCGGGATGAGGCCGGCGAAGTGCTGGCGCCCAACAGCGTTTACGGGCTTGAGGCGGACAACAGAGTTTCCAAGCCCCGCATGAAGTACTACCACTCCGGGAGTGTCACCGTCTCGTTTCAAGGCTACAAGGACTGCCCGCCGATCGAGTCGCGAGTGACTCTCTCCGCCGTGGCTCCAGCCGAGCTGACCCTTGAGCTTTGTGACTAGCGCGGGGCTCTAACTGGGTGAAGCCCGATCTGTGGATGCGGGTCGCCGGTTACTCAGGCGTTGGATCCGTCCAATCCCCTGTTACAACTGCCACTCGACAACCCAGCCGTTGCTGAAGTTGAAGGCTCCGCCGGCGCAGGTACTGGCGTTGTCGCGGTACCAGAACTGGTATTGGATAGGGGTGCCGACTCCCAGGGCTGTTGACACAAATGGAGCACCGTTGAAATCGATGAAACTCGTGGTTCCCCAAGGTGTAGACACCTGCAACTGAGAGCGCATGACGGAGCCACCCAAGCAGAGCAGTCCACTGCCGAGGGCGTTGCCCGAGCCTTGGTTGAGTTGGTTCGCTCCTCGCAAAAGCAATCCAGGTGAGTTGGCGGGGACGCCTTCGACGTCGAAGCCAAAGCTATCCAGGAGGTAGGACGCGTCGCCGTAGGCCGTTAGTTGCGCTCCGCCGTTGCCCGTTGAGTTCGCACAGCCATGACCGGCTGAACCATTGTTGGCGCAAGGACAAGCTCCACCGCTTCCATCACCGGCGCAATAGCTCGTGCCGCGGTTGTCAGCCCGAATGGCGTACACCGTGTCCACTCCGCCGTCTATGAAGAGGACGTTGTCGAAGGTCGGCGTATCCGTGATGAGGCCCTGCTGGTCCAACCCCCAGGAGACGATGGTTCCGTCCTCACGCAAGGCAAAGGAGGTGAGCTTCGTCGCGCAGACTTGCTTGAAGCCTGCCGTGGTGGGCGCTGCCGATACAGCCCCATACAAGTCGGAGCCCCAGGCGCCAATGGTCCCGTCCGTTCGTAGGGCGACGAAGTGCTGCTGGCCCCCATCCATCTGGGCGAAGCCAGGGCTGGTCGGTGCACCGGGGCCGGCGTTGCCCCAGGCCGTCAGTGAGCTGTCTTCTCGCAAGGCGATCGCGCCGCTTTCCCCGCAACCGACTGCCAAATAACGTGGAGCCGTGGGTCCCTGGGAGATGATGCCCTGGCTATCGTCGCCCCACCTGAGAACTCTTCGGTTGGAGCGTACCGCGACGGAAAAGTTCCTGCCCGTGGCGATGTCGACGAACCCATCCAGAGTCGGTGTTTGGGTCACAGTACCGAAGATGTTCGCTCCCCAGGAGGCGAGGGTTCCGTCCGAACGCAAGGCCAGGGAGTGAGTCGAACTCCGTGCGATGTCGACGAAATCGTTTCCCGTCGGCGTGTCTGAGACCTGGTTGTTGATGTCGTGTCCCCATGCGGCCAAGGTGCCGTCGGCGCGCAGGGCCAAGGCATTCACTCCGCCGCCTGCGACCTTGATGAAGTCGTTGCCCGCGGGAATGTTGCTGATCTGTCCTTCAAGGTCCGAGCCCCAGCCATGGATGCGGCCCTGGGCCGTCCCCGGACCTGCGAGGAAGCAAACGGAAAGAAGGACCCCAAGCGGAAGGGAGGAAGAAGTGCGAGCGAGGTTTGAAGTCATTTGTCTTGTCCACAAGTGGTAGCGAGAAGTTCCGGCGGAGACGACTTCAGTCTAGCAAGCGACCCTTCCCCAGCTACTCCGAATCGACCCCGCCCTCTCGGGTGGTCCCTGGGGGGTTGAGAAACTTCCAGGCGGTCGCCCCTCGACAGCGCGGGAGGGAGCGGCGGGAGCGACCGCGAGGGGTCCACGCCGATGGAGATTCTGTCAGCCCCCCACTTCCCTCAGGCCTTGGTCCGGGCGGCCGTGGCGAGTTGGAGCAGGGGCTCTCTGTTGAGCACGGGGGTTGCGACCCGACTCCTGCGCTTGAGCTTTCGCGTCAAGTGCTCTGGGGGCAGCGATGTACCTCGCAGTCGTCGCTGGTGCAGTGGAAGATTCAAATGGTGGGCCCTTTCGGGATGTTCTGCTCCCTCCAGAGATGCCGATTGTTCACGCCGCTGCAGTTGGGCGAGAGGTGTTCTTCGGGCGAATGTTGCGGCGATCACGACAACTGGATTGGAACAACGCCACTCGCTTCGCGGAGAGTTTGGTTCTCTCCCTGGTGTGGGGTACCTCCATAGATAATTCTTGGATTCCGTTTCGCTCGCTTTGACTTGTGGCGATCAATTGATTGTGATCTGCGAACCAGTACGTAACTCCTCTTCAGAGCGCACTTTCGAACAGAGCGTCGTGCTCATAGTAGAGTCACACCGTCTCGAGCAAAGCGAGTCGGTGAGATCGAAGTCTCAGGGAGACGCTCGCTCATGATTTCCAGAAAGAGCTCCCTGGCTCAGGTGATTTGTCTGACCGAGACCCCGTCCCTCGGAGAGTCGATCGAGGTCCTGTTCGGTGCGGCGGGCAGAGCGGTGAACGTCAGCCAAAACCAAGATCAGGTTTTCCGAGTCATCAATAGACACGGTGCCGCCGTGATTCTCTTGGTAGACATTCATTGCGAACTCGGACGGGCGACGCTCAAGCGGGCACGGCTGATTGAGGAGCGAATGCGTCCCTATGTCATCCTCATCAGCCATGCGGACGCACTCGGGGAACTCCTTCGAGAGTTGTCGATTGGAGGGGACGACTTCGTGCTTCTCTCCAGCGACTACTTGGAGCTGGTGGCCCGCCTGACTGTTGCCGAACGCGCTGTGGAACTGCGGATCGAACAGTTGGAGCAAGTGTCGGCCCTTGAGACCCTCTGCCGTAGACACAGTCTGCTCGGAGAATTCATTCGGTCCCAATGCTCGAAAGAGGCGAAGCCAGCACTTGCCAGCGAGCAGACCAGGACGAGGGGGGGAACCACCGTAGGCGAGCTGTTGGCTGAGGAGGATCTCCCTTCCGGATTCGCCCAGTCCTCTCCGACAGCCTTGGCTCTCTCGGAGGTGTCGGAATCCTTCGGCTTGAAGCGTGTGCAGGTAGCCTCCGCTCTGGAACGGGTACCGGAACAAACCAGTGAGGTCGCCAGGGGCGGGATCATTAGCATGAATCCGCCGACCTGGACTGTCATGCAGGTGAGCGGAGAGATGACAAGCCTCCGTTCCCTCTACTCCTGCATGGTTGGTGACACGCCGGACTCTGACCAGGAAGCTCTGGACGCGCTTGCAGAGTACCTGAACAACATTCAAGGGATCCTAAAGACCACGATGTTGGAGCAGCGGCAAGAGGTGCTGACAACGCTGATTCCGGACACGAGCCCGAGGTCCGTTCTGCGTTGCGGCATTGCTCCTGCTGCCATGCGCGAGAACTTCGTCGTGTCTTGCGCCAACCTTGAGATCGCGTTCTCCCGCATCGATGTCCGAGTGCAGCTCCAGTCAAAGATCGTCCGCGAGCTCGAGTGCGGAGACATCCTAGTCGAGCCACCCAGGGCCGAAGGGAAGCTTGGAGCCCCTCTGCTCAATCCGGGGACGATCCTCACTCGACAGAACATCAGAAAGCTCAGGTGGGTTCGCGACTCAAGCGGTCAAGAACTCCACTCCCTCGTTGTGACACCACCCTTTCGTGCGGCATCCCCTCTCACATACGGCCTGTAACGCCGTGCACCACCAGGAATCACCATGGTCACCCTCGCCCAAATTGGACGGATTCGCTCCAGCGTTCTACTCCCCTCGCTCCCCGGAGTCAGCTCCCGCATTCGCAGTGCGATAGCAGACCCCACGAAGACAACTCTGAACGTAGGGGCCATCGTCGATGAGGACCCGTCGCTCGCTGCACGGGTCGTAGGCTTTGCGAACAGCCCCCATTACGGCGTTCGAGAGCCCGTGACGAGCATCGAGCAGGCCTGCGGCATCCTCGGCTCGAACACAATCTATGATCTGAGTCTGCAGGCTGAACTCATGGGGTTCTACGATGGACTCGACCCCAAGACGCTGGGCGATGCGAAGACCATGTGGGTCCACGCTATCGCAACCGGTCGAATCTGTACCATTCTGGGTTCGCGCTTCCTCACGCACCTGAACCTGGCTCAAGACCAGCACGATGGCCTCTACACGGTAGGCTTGATCCACGACCTAGGCATGTTCTCCATGTTCGGGGCTTTCCGTGCGGCCTACGTTGAGCTGACCCAACTGCTGGAGCACGACGCTCCTATCCTCCAAATGAGAGAACAGCAGATGTTTGGATTTAGCCATACGGAGGTCGGCGCCGTCATCGGGCACATCCTCGGTCTCCCGGGCGATCTGGTGGATGCGATCGAGAACCACCACTTGCCCGCTGTGCGTATCAGGAATCAACCACTCACTCTCATCGTGAGTTTGGCCGACACGGTTGTCAGCGCCGCTCTCTCAGGAACCACCGTGCGCGAAGAGCTCCTCTTGGTACCGCGCTACCTGGGATTGAAAGAAGGCACGACGATTGAACTCGTGGAGCTAGCCCGAGAAGAGATTCGGGAGCTCGCTGCCTAACGTCCGGCATGGGGCTGAACGCAGCTGGGGTCTCCTGCCGGGTCGCCCTTTCCGTTTTCGCACCAGCGGTATGACTTCTGAGCCTTTTCTGGGGAGGAGGGGGTCGAGGTTCCAGGGTTGGCCTGCGCGCGGATTTCGAGCAGTTCTAGAACCGAAACGTATAGCTCACCTTGAAACGCGCGTCCGTTTCGGTGGGAGTGATGCTGTCGTCAAAGGTCGACCAGCCTTGGTTGAACACGAAGAAGAGGTCGCGGCCGGGTTCGAGGATGACGCGTAGGCGGCTGTTCAGACCCAAGTTGTCGGAGCTGTCATCCCACTGGACGTTGTTGGACCAGCTGATGCGCGGGGTGAAGTTGGTGTCCGCACGCAGGGCGACCACGTTGACCTGAAAGTCACCAGCGGGAAGACGGATGTCGTTGTGGCTGTAGTCGACTTCGATGGAGCCTTTGGAGCTGTGGCGCCATTCGAATCCAACGCCGTAGTCGTTGCGGTCACCGTCGTAGAAGCCTCCGCCGGTGTAGCGCAGGTCCGTACTGAAGTCGCGCTTGTCTGATGTCTTGAAGTTGGTCTGGTAGCGAGTGGTTTCGTGCTGGCCCGTAGGAATGACGATCCCGTCCTGAATCTCGAACTCCTCGAAGAGGCGCGTGCGGTTGGGATACACATTGAAGCGTAGGGTCTCTCCGCTCTCCCAGTCGATGCCGAGGGGCAGGAGGGTGAGCTGCTCAACTTCAGTGGCCCGTTCCTCGGTGTTGTAGATCACGTAGGGCGTGACGCTGAAGCGCAAGCGACGGATGTCGCTGTACATGCGCGGGAAGTAGCTGTAGTTGGCGTCGTAACGCTGGATGCCCTGCTGGCGAACGAAGCCGAGCGCTGGGTCGAAGTTGGATTGGACCTCGGTGAACCCGATCGAACTCGCGATCTCGTCGTTGGGGTACTCCAACTTGGCGGAGTAGGCCAAGTTCTCACCCGCGCTCTCCTCGGACTCCGTGGCGATCACGTAGCTCTTGAAACGCAGAGTGTGGTCCTCCATGAAGCTCGTGGTTTGCAGGTTGAGGTCCGCGCCGACGGTGAAGTCTTCCGTGGAACCGTTTGGGTTGCCGCGCGTGTAGATCACCCCGACACTCGATTGCTCGAGGATGTTTTTGGTGTAGCGGCCGACGAACAGGTTGCGTGCCTGGGTGTCTCCCGAGTTTTCCGTTTGGGAGTCGAGAATGCCGAGCTTGTAGCTATCCGTCGCGGCGGTGACCTTCCCGTTCAGCAGGAGCGGCACCTCGTTTCCGTTGGAGTCGAGGCCGATGCGGCGGCTGAAGAAGGGCAAGGGATCCGTGCCGCCCGAGCCCCCTGGACCGAAGCCGAAGACGCCCGAGTCTTCGAGGAAGAACTTGCGCTTCTCAGGGAAGAAGAGCGGGAAGCGCGAGAGGTTGACCCGGCGCGAGTCCACTTCGGTTTCTGCGAAGTCCGTGTTGTAACTCAGGCTGAGTTTGGTGCTCGGGGACAGCTTGTAGAAAGCGTCAAAGCCCGAGTCACCGAGCCAGTGCTCGCCTTGTTCGTCCGAGTTGAGATGCGTGCCGACAAAGAACGGCACCACGTCGAGGCCCAGGCCTTGGCTCTGGCCATGGAAGCCACGCAGCTCTCCGGCAATGGCAGGTTGAAAGAACCGCAAACGCGGATCGGGGCTCGCCCAGCGGGTCTCCTCGTCATGGCGCCGGATGAAGCGCCTGGCGTTGAAGCCCCAGTTCGGTTGCTGCGGGTCGAAGGAGATCGAAGCGAAGGGGATCCGAATCTCTCCGAACCAGCCCTCGTCCGTGATGCTGGACTTGGCGTACCAGATGGTGTCCCAGCGTTTGTTGAAGTCCTGGCCCCCGCGGCTGATCAAGGAGTCCCCCTTGGAGCTGCCCGGTCCGAGTTGGAACCAGAACCCCGAACGCTTGTCCCCAAAGGTATCGAGCAGCATCTCGACCCGGTCGTCAGGGTCTAAGTTGGCGTCCCGGGCGGTCTGCGTGGCGCGGATCTCGCTGGGTTCCGTGTCGTAGCAGAAGAGCGCGATGTACAGGTCCGTGTCGTCGTAGCACATACGGATCTCTGTCTGTTGGGACGGAGTCGTGCCGGCGACCGGGAGTGTTTGGACAAAGCCGGAAAGGAGCGTGGCCTTGGACCAGAACTCTTCCTTCGGATGGCCGTCGAGCTTCGGCCGCCGCACCCCATCCGGGATCCGGTGCACGGTCGCAACGGGCGGGGGCGCCTGGGGCAGCGCACACAGCAAGAGTGAAGTCAGGATAGCCATGGAGGGTGATTCGGAGCCCTCGGGCCGCCAGTTCTGCCGAAGAAGTTACCTGTGCGTTGGCGACGAGTCCATGGCTCTTGGACCGAAGCGGTTAGACTTGAGGTCGTCAACGCATCTACTGAGTGGAGTTTCACATGGGTCTTTCTTTCGCACTGGTCTCGTTCGCTACTTTGTCTGGGCTCTTGGTTCCCCAAGAGGAGCCGAAGGTTCTAGACGTTCCGACGGCGGTGTCCAAAGCAGTCACCTTCCTGGTCGAGCGGCAAGAGGGACCGAACCAGGCCGAGTGGCCTTATGAAGGCGTCTACCGCGTGCCGCCCTACGAAAAAGACTACGAAGGTCGCCGCCAGATTCCGTTTGGCTATCGGGTTGGTGGGACTTCCATCACTGCCTGCGCCCTGATGCAAGCCCCCGGCTATGCGGAAGACGAGCTGCGCCAAGCGGCAGTGGCGCGCGCGACGCAATTCGTGATCGACGCCACGGATCACGAACTGATGGGGCCCAAGTACGACGGCGGCTACGACGTGCGCGGTTGGGGCTACATCTACGCCATCGACTTTCTGATGCGCATGGAGGCTCGGGGCTGGACCCCCAAGGAGTTGAAGCGCGAGGCGAAGAAGGCGGCGAAGGACTACCTAGCCTCCCTCGCGGACATCGAGATTCCAGAGTACGGCGGCTGGAACTACGCTCGCAAGGGTGCCCTGTCCAAGGCTTCGCCGACCTCTCCTTTCATGACCGCGCCCGCCGTGCACGCTCTGCTCGCGGCCAAAGCCCAGGGCTACACGATCTCCAAGCCGATGCTCAAGCGCGCCCTCGATGCCCTCGAGCACGGACGTTTGGAAACCGGCGAGGTGCCCTACAGCTATCGAAATGACGAGCTGAAGGATCCTGATCAATTGCCCGGATCCATCGGCCGCATGTTGGCGACGGAGGTGGCTCTGCAGCTCGGCGGTCGCAGCTCGACGGACCACGTCCGGCGCGCCTTGAACTCATTCTTTGAGCATTGGGAATGGCTCGACAAGCGCCGCGCTCAAACCGGCACGCACGTGGCACCCTATGGCGTTGCGCCCTACTACTTCTACTACGCGCACTACCAGGCGGCCCTTGCCATCGAGCTCTTGCCGGAAGCAGAACGCGAGAACTTCCGCAAGCAACTGCGTGAGCGCTTCCTCGAGGTGCAGTTGGAAGACGGCATGTGGAACGATCGCGTCTTCCCGCGCACGGCGAATTACGGAACGGCGATCACTGTCTTGTCCCTGACTGTTCCCGGCAGTGAAAGCCCAGGGGCGGCGAGCAAGTAGCGCAGAAGTCTCCGGCTCTCCCGCGGCTTGGCCGGCGAGGGTGAGCCGGGTTGCGTGGCTCGTTAGCCCTGCGCTCTAGAACCCAAACAGCAGGTTCACCAGGAAGTCGATGATGGGGTTCTCCGTCGACCGGCGGCTGCGCATGCCCAGGGCATTCAGTCCGCTGCGGTCTGCGCCCGTGCGGATCTCGTCGGCGGCGATCAGCAGGCCAGGGTCGATTTGGTTGCTCGACGCGTGCTGGGTCGGCGCCGTAGCGAGGAACTCCAAGATGCTTTCGATTTCCGCGTGGTCGAGCCAAACGCCGTGGCCGCGGCAGAGATCGATGATCGTGCCCGACATGTGGTTGTTCTGCGTGTACTGACGGCGCTGCATCAGCTCGCCACACTTAAGGCATGGGATGTAGCGCATCTCATCCGGTTGTTGCACCCGTTCCTGAGCGCCGTTGCCCGTGACGAGATGTTCCGTCTCGCCGCTTTGCGCTTTGGCGCTGCTTGTCACCCCTTGGAAGGCATCCGGCGTTAGCCAGAAGCCAAGGCAGTCGGAGCACTCGGTGACATCGACGCTACCCAAAGAACGCACGCGCAGCTTGCCAGTGCAGCGCGGGCAATTGCGGTCTGCGGGAAGCGGTGACAGGCATTGAGGCTGGATGACAAGCGCGCAAGACCGGCAGTGCTTCGAGTCATCCTCGATGCGCGTGAAGCAACCCGGGCAGAGGGTTGTCTTGCGCCGATCTTCTTCGGAGATGCGTGCGGCGCAATAAGGGCAGGCCTCGTCCGTGACTCCGACGGCGCCCCCGCAGTGCGTGCAGGTCAGGGCTGTCGCGGAGAGCTTGTCCGGCCAGCGAACGCTGAACAGCTCGTCGCAATAGCAACGCACTTCACTGCCAGCTTGCAAGCCGGTGGCGTCGTATTGGCGGGAGCATTTGGGGCAGGCGATAATCAGCATGGGACCGGGTGATGAATCGACGCGGGGGTGCTTCTGACCCGAGGGCGATTGGAGGGTTTTTGGCGGGAACCGTTCAAAACCGTCCAGGCGGGCAGCGGGGCCTTTCGAATGGCACTGCCGAGACGGGGCGCTCGGGCGGTGTTGCTTGTGACGGAGCACATCCGCGAGGGCTTTTGAGGGGCCGCAGGATCTCGCGCTTGCTATGCAGCCCCCGTCCCTCGAAACTCGCTTCCCTCTTGATGCAAGCCATCCTCCATGGGGACCGCGGAAGCGGCTTTCCACTGCTCTACATTCCCGGCATCGACGGGACCGGGGAATTGCTCCTGGGGACGGCGAGTCGCTTGGAGGCGGAGTTCCGGCTCTTGCGCTTCGCCTACCGCGCGGACGGGGATCCGGCTTCGGATAGCTACGCAGGCCTGGCCGCGAGCATCGCGCAGCTTTGCGCGCAGCAGAAAATCGAACACTGCATCGTGGTCGCGGAGTCTTTTGGCGGCGCCGTGTCCTTGCAGCTGGCCCTCGACTTTCCAAAGCTCGTGCAAGGGGTCGCCATCGTGAACTCCTTTGCGCGCTTCCCCAATCCCTTGCGCCTCAAGCTCTCGCGCGCCCTTTCCTACTTCGTCTCGCGCACCCTGTTCGGCTTGTGCCGCAAACATCTCGCCCCCCGTTCGCTGTTTGGCCGCCGAGCTCATCCTGAAGTAGTGAAAGCCTTCCGCGATCTCCCCGGCGCCTTCTTCGACGAGTCCTACAAGCGCCGCATGGACATGATCGCGGGCCTCGATCTGCGACCGCGCTTGCCCGAGTTGCAGCAACCTCTGATGCTTTTCGCCGGGGACGTGGATCGCATCGTGCCTTCCCTCGTCAGCATGCCCGAGATCGCGGAAGGGGTGCCCCAGGCCACTTTCGAGGTGATTGGGGGGGGCGGTCACGTGATTCTGCCCCTGCCCGAGGAGCCTTGGCCCGAGCGTCTGCGCGAGCTTCTGAGCAGAATCTCAAATTCCTCCTAAGAAGCCCCGGCCCCGCCCGTTCTCTCCGCGAACCTCGTAGGGAGGCCCAAAACGGAACCCATGACCCAACCACACGACACAGTCTGGATACGCCAGGCGCTGGAGCGCCACGAGCGATCCTTGGTTTTGTATGCGGCCCGGCTGCTCGGCGATGTCGAGCGCGCCCGGGATGTGGTCCAGGAAGCCTTCCTGCGGTTATGCAAGCAAGAGCGAAGTGAACTGGAAGAGCGGGTGGACGTGTGGCTTTTCGCCGTCTGCCGCAACCTGTGTCACGACGTTCACCGCAAGGAGAGTCGAATGACCGATCTAGAAGACGCGACGGTGGCAAGCACGCGAGCCACCGAAGCCACCCCCGCCGAGGCTGCGGCGCAAAAAGACAGCCAGACGCAGATCCTGCGAATGATCTCGTCTCTACCCGAGAAGCAGCAGGAAGTGCTGCGCCTCAAATTTCAACACGGCCACTCCTACAAAGAGATCAGCCGCATCACGAAGGAGAGCGTCAGCAATGTGGGCTGGCTCTTGCACGTGGGGCTGAAGTCATTGAAGGAGAAACTAGGAACGAGCGAAGCTCGAGGAGCGCAAGCATGAGCGCCCAAGATTTGAACAACGCAGATGGCATGAACGGCGGCAGCGGCAAGGACTGGAGCGAGGACCCGCGATTGACGGCGTACGCCTTTGGCGAGCTGGAAGACAGCGACTCGCAAGAGATGCAGGAGCTGTGCGCGACCGAACCCGGCGCCCAGGCGTACGTGGACGAGATGCGCGCCTTGGGTGGTGAGTTGGAAGCGCAGTTCGGTTCCGAAGTGGAGCTGGCGCTTTCCGGCGAGCAGCGGGCCGCGATCGAAGCGCAGATGGACGTGCCCGCGCAAGCGCCCAAGCGCGGACGTCTCTTGCACATGAGCCGCTACGCCCTGGTTGGTTCCGCGGCTGCGGTTCTGGTCGCAGGGGTTTTCGTGATCAAGCAGGGCGAGTCAGAACAGTACCCGGCAATGCTGAATGAGGCGATTGCGAGGCTTGAGGGGCGCAGCGAGACTCTCAAACGTTCCTTTTCTCCACCGGCGAGTGACCAAGTGCAGGATTTCGAAAGCTCAAGTGGAAGGGCTCCCCTCAAGGCACTGCAAGGCCTTGGCTACATGGGGGATGACGGTCCCAGCGCAAGCGCTGGCGGCTCAAGCAGCGTCGCTCCTGCGACTCGCGGCGAGCTAGCGCAGCGTCGCCAGCAGAAAGAGCAGTACGGGAAAAGGCTGTCCCACAGCGATTGGCTGCCCGCTGGCGAGAGCCCGGCTTCCAAGGGCCAGCGCGATGATGAGTCTCTCCAGCGACTGACGGAGCTTGGCTACTCGGGTGGCATCGATTTTGACGGCGGAGTCCCCGGAGTGGCGAGCGAGACCTATCGGGGTCCTGGCGACTCGGCGCCAGCTCCTTCTGCAAAGGCAAGCGAGCTTCGGGCACTCGGGTACGCCGGCGGTCCTTCTAGCCCTCCGCCCGGTGCGCCTTCGAGCCCCGGTTCGGACTACCCGAAGCGCTCCAAGGACAAGTCCCGCAAGGAGCTCAAGGCTCTCAGGGGTCTCGGCTACTCGGGTGATACCGAATTCTACGACGGCCCCTTCGACGCGGACGACCGTAGCCAGGACACCTCCGGCGAAACCTACAAGCACGTCACAGAGAACCCCTTCAAGCTGGTCGCCGCGGAACCCCTGTCCACCTTCTCGGTGGACGTGGACACGGCTTCCTACGCCAACGCTCGGGACCTCTTGAACCGCGGAAGCATTCCCCCGGCCGCCGCCGTGCGCGTGGAGGAGTTCATCAACTACTTCCGCTATGACTATGGCGCTCCAGAGGGATCCGATCCCTTCAGCGTCAACGTCGAGGTCGGTTCGGCTCCCTGGGCACCCCAGCACCGCTTGATGCGTGTGGGTCTGCAAGCCAAGGAAACCCTTCCCGAGGATCGCAAGTCCTCGAACTTGGTCTTCCTCTTGGATGTCTCCGGCTCCATGAACAGCGCGGACAAGCTTCCTCTGCTGCAAAGCGCCCTGCACATGTTGGTGCAGGAGCTGGACGAGCGCGACTCGGTGGCCATCGTGGTCTACGCCGGCGCGAGCGGTCTGCTCTTGCCTGCAACCCACTGCAACTCGAGCGCGGCGATCCACGCCGCCATCGACAGCCTGCGCAGCGGCGGTTCCACCAACGGCGGCGAGGGCATCGAACTCGCCTACAAGGTGGCAGCCAGCCACTTCATCCCCGGCGGCATCAACCGGGTCATCCTCGGCACGGACGGCGACTTCAACGTCGGCGTCAGTGACGAAGGCGGCTTGGAGCGCTTGATCGCCGAGAAAGCAAAGACCGGCGTGTTCCTCTCGGTGCTCGGCTTCGGTCGCGGCAACTTGCAGGACGTGACCATGGAGACCTTGGCGGACAAGGGCAATGGCAACTACTCCTACATCGATTCCGTGCTGGAGGCCCGCAAGGTCCTGGTGCAAGAGCTGGGCTCGACCCTCGAGGTGGTGGCCAAGGACGTCAAGATCCAGGTGGAGTTCAATCCGAGCATGGTCCAGGGCTATCGCTTGATCGGTTACGAGAACCGCATGCTGGCCGCCCAGGATTTCAACGACGACAAGAAGGACGCCGGCGAGATTGGAGCGGGCCATCGGGTGACAGCCCTTTATGAGATCGTGCCCGTGGGAGTTCCCATGGAGCTGCCCCCAGTGGACGGCCTGCGCTACCAAACGCCCAAAGCACCCACCGGTGCCGCGGCCAGCGGGGAGCTCTGCATGGTGAAGTTGCGCTACAAGCGTCCCGAGGGAAGCACCTCGATTCTGATCGAGCGTCCGGTGCTGGATTCACGGGCGGACTTCCAAGAGCTCTCGGCCAACACGCGCTGGGCGACGGCGGTGGCTTCCTTCGCGCTCCTGCTCAAGAACTCGAGCACGATTCGCGAGACCAGCGCGGTGGACATCATGCGCTGGGCGACGGAGAGCGTGGTGGAGGACTCCGACGGCTACTGCCGACAGTTCATCTACCTGGTGGGGCGCTACGAGGAGTTGAAGGGGCGCTAGCTCGCGGACAGCTCGCAAAGAGGCGTACGGGGGGGCTGACCTTATGGGTCAGCCCCCCCGACGCACTCCTACCTTCCGCGTCCCGGGGTAAGGGGCGCGAGCGCACCACTTCGACTGAGTACCAAGAAGATCATCCCCCGATTCAACATCTTGGTCCGTTGGGCGAAGCGGTGCGGCCGGGCTCCTTGGGGGTGAGGTTGGGGGCCTCTGGGGTGCGGGAGGTGCGGGAGGTTCGGGTGGCACGGGTGGGAGCTGTGTCTATCGGACCAATCTAGGCTTTCACTCAAATTAGAGTTAGCTCTTCGTGGGACCGATTCCCTCTGGTGATCCCTTGTGGAGAAGATTGGGAGGGCGGAGTTGTGCACGGGTTGTTCAGACCGCCCTGGGGCCTAGAGGGCCGTGAAGCGGCTCCCGAGGGCGTCCGCAAGCCCGGCGGTAGCTGGGAGCTAAGTCACTTCCAAGCAATGACTTGTGCTGCACGACCGGCAGGCGGCCCGGGGCTCGCGCGTTCGATTTGGGGGTGACCGGGGAAACCATCCCGGCGTTCTCCACATTCGCCAGGCGATTTGGGGCCTGGTGGGGAGATTGTGGATAACAGGCATGTGTCGGGCTGATAAATGGTTTCGGTTGGTGGTCATGTGGAATTTCTGTGAGCGAATGGTGGTGCGTTTGGAGTTGGCTGGGTAATCTGGCCGCACAGCCATGCGAAGCCTCCTCAACACAGCCCCCCTCGCCCGATGAGCTCCCAGAGTTTCCTCTCCGGCGAGCACGGAGCCGTTCTGGATGGCGAGTCGAGAATCCTCCTGCCCCTAGGATTGCGCAATCTGCTCAATCCCATGCGCGAGGAGGTGACCTTGATGGCGAGCCTCGAGCCCGAAGGATGCATCTGCGTGCGCCGGGTCGATCAATGGACCGCCTATGTGGATGAGCTTCGCAAGCAAGCCGGGCAAACCCTTCGTCACCGCCGTGTGATGATGTTGGTGGCCGCGACCTCCGCACAAGTGAAGGTCGACAAGCAGGGTCGTCTGCGTCTGCCCGATTCGATGATGGCCAAGGCTGGCATCGAGCGGGCCGAGGGCAAGTCAGAGAAGTCGGAAGTCGTCATTGCGGGTCACTTCGATGACCTGCGCCTGTGGGCATCCGATCGTTGGAGCAATTTTTGTGAGAGTGCTATGGCGGACTTCGGCGCCGATCTCGAATGGCTGCATTGTGGCGATGCAGCCCGAGTTGATTATCCGGTCGCCGAAGACCCCGCCGCTTGAGAGGCAGCCGGCACGCTTCGGTTCGTGCCAGCCGCCCCCCAAGCCCAGACGAGCCCCGGTAAGGTCCACCGGGGCTCGTTTTGGTTTGGGCGAGAGGGCCGGGGCCGGGTAGGTGCGGAACGGCCACTTGCGGTATCCTCCCGCCCATGAATGCCTTCGCTGTCTTGATCCTGGTCGCCTTGGTCCTCGAATACGCCCTAGGGCTGATCGGGAACCTCCTGAATCTGAGCTCCCTGAATCCCGTGTTGCCCGGGGAATTCCAAGGGGTCTACGACGAGCAGAAGTACGCGGAATCCCAAGCCTACACCAAGGCGCGCACGCGTTTTCAGTTGGTGGAGTCGACCTTCTCCTTGCTGGTGATCCTGGCCTTCTGGTCCCTGGGCGGCTTTCCGCTCTTGGACGCTTGGGTGCGCAGCTTCGAGTTGGGCCCGATCCTGACTGGCTTGGCCTTCATGATGTTCATGATGGTTCCTTTGAAGCTTTTGAACCTGCCGTTTGAGCTGTACTCGACCTTCGTGCTCGAAGCGCGCTTCGGCTTCAACAACACGGACGCCAAGACCTTCTGGAGCGATCAGTTCAAGGGCCTGGTCCTGGGCGGAGTCCTCGGTGCTGGCTTGATGGCCGCGATCCTCTTCTTCTTTGAGAAGACCGGCGACCAGGCGTGGCTCTGGTGTTGGGCGACGACCACGGTGGTATCCCTGGTGGCCATGTTTGTGGCGCCCACTTGGATCATGCCGCTCTTCAATAAGTTCACCGCCTTGGACGAAGGCAGTTTGCGCGACCGGATTCTGGGCTACGCGAAGTCGGTCTCCTTCCCCTTGGAAGGCCTCTTCGTGATCGACGGCTCGAAGCGTTCGACGAAAGCCAACGCCTTCTTCACGGGCTTCGGCAAGAACAAGCGCATCGCCCTCTACGACACCTTGATCGACAACCAGTCCGAGGACGAGTTGGTGGCCGTGGTCGCCCATGAGATCGGCCACTACAAGCGCAAGCACGTCTTGCAAAGCCTGGCCATCGCGATCCTGCACTTCGGCGTGCTCTTCTTCCTGCTCTCGATCTTCCTGAAAGAGGAACAACTCTTCGCCGCCTTCGGTGTGCAGCAGATCTCCGTGCACGCGGGCCTCGTGTTCTTCGGCCTGCTCTACACGCCGATTGAAATGGTGCTATCGGTGGTGATGAGCGCCTTCTCCCGCAAGAACGAGTTCGAAGCGGACGCCTTCGCAGCGAGCACGACGGGGACGCCGGAAAACCTGGTCACGGCCCTGAAGAAACTCTCCACGGACAACCTCTCCAACCTGACGCCGCACCCCTTCTACGTGTGGATGCACTACTCCCATCCGCCGGTCTTGGCGCGCATCGAAGCCTTGCGCGCGCACTAGCGGCCGAGTCCTCAAGACTCGGGCTACGAGCTAGGCCTTAGGCCCACCAACGATCGCCCCACAGGGCCAGGTTCATCATCGGCCAGGCGAACTGCCAGTTGGCGTTCGGGTCGCGCACGACCGTATCGCGCACCTTCTTCTGAAAAAAGATCTGAGCGAAGGGCGAGGACTCCAGCTGCCAACCGGTGTCTTCCACCCACTGCTCGAAAGGCAAGGGAAAGGAGTGTTTGCTGCGCTTGAGCACGGAGCTTGGGACGCTATCGCGCCAGGCGTCGCGCAGAACGAGCTTGCCCGTGGCGGCGGTGGCCACGGCCACTCCACCTCCGGGGCTGGAGCGCGTGGGGATGAACTTGGTGCTCATCGGCAGGCTCTCCGCCAAGCGCGTCACTTCCCAATCGGCGAAGGGTGTGCGGCCTTCGACCGAAGCCATCATGGTCGCGGTGTCCAAGCGTTGCAGCAACGCGCGCAAGTTGTTGTGCCGTTGAAAGCGCAGGAACGGATCGATCTGGGAGCCGTTGGGTCCGACCTCTTGCTTCACGCGCGAGAACACGTCGTCGTAGTGCTCCAACAAGAAATTGTCCGCGCGCGCTCCTTCCCAGGCGTCCGGGTTCAGGATTTGCGGTTTGATGGTGGGGGAGACCCAGGACATGGAGTCCAGTTGGAATCGTCCACCGGAGCGCCGGTCACCGGGGGTTCCGGCGAAGTGCCAGGCGGATTGCAGGGCGGGCTCGTAGCCGCCAAAGAGTTCGTCTGCCCCTTCACCGGAGATCGCGACGACTTGGCCTGCGGAGCGCAAGTCCTTCGCGATCGAGTAGATGGCGACTTCGTTGGGGGTCGAAAGTGGCAGTCCGCCCTCGCGAACCATCATGTGCCAGTCGCGCGTGAAGTCCTTGCGAGTCAGGGACACCTCGTGGTGTTGTGTCTGCATCTCTCGGGCAACTTCCCGGGCGAAAGCGAGATCACTTTCCTCCCCAGGGACTTCTGGTCCGCCAGCACACCAGGTGCGCAGGTCAATACCGCGCTCTTTCTCGATGGCGCACAGGATGGTGGAGTCCAAGCCGCCACTCAAAAGGTTGCAGACGGGAACGTCCGAGCGCAGATGCCTTTGAACGGAGTCTTCGAGGCTTTCCTTGACGATCTCCGTGGCTTCCTCGGTGGGCATGTAGGGGCCCACTTGGGCGCCCTCCACGTATTCGTAGAGGTCGAGGCTGCGCTTCTTCGCCTTGTAGACGGCCCGTTCCCCGGGTTGCAGGGTGTGCACTCCTGCGAAGAGCGTGCGGTGTCCGAGGGTGCTGCGCAGGGTGGTGAGGTAGGCACTGACCATGGTCAGGTCCGGGGTGGCGTCGATCTGCGGGTGGCGCAGAATGGCGGCCGGGTCGCTCGCGAAGGTTAGCTCCCCGTTCGCCGCGTGATGGTAGTAGAGCGGCTTCATCCCGAGCGGGTCGCGGGCCATGTGCAACTCATGCCGGCGCGTGTCGTAGATGCCGATCGCAAACATCCCGCGCAACTTGCCAAAGGCCGCCGGACCCCAGGTCGCGAAGGCGAAGAGCACCGTCTCCGTGTCGCACTGACTACGGAAACCGCCGGGCACCGCGTCCATGCGCAGGAGCTCAGCGCGCAGCTCCTTGTCGTTGTAGATCTCGCCGTTGTAGACGAGGTGATAGCGTCCGTCGGGGGTCGACATGGGTTGACGTCCCGCGCTCGAGCCATCCAAGATCGCGAGCCGCCGGTGGGCGAGGGCCAGGTTCTCGATTTGCAGCACGCCTGCCCCATCGGGCCCGCGCCGAGTCATGGTGTCACGCATGGACACCAAGTCTCGATCTGTGAGCGCGGGGGTGTTTCCCCACATCGCTACCACTCCTAAAATGCCGCACATCTCCTAGCTATCGGGTTTTTCCGAAAGAGGGCAGAGCCCCGTCCTGGGCCTAGGTCAGAATTGCGACAGGAATTGGGACCCCGCAGCGGTGCTCGGGACCCATTGAGTTTTCGGCCCAGGTTCTGCCTAGGGCCTCGCCCAGCCCCCGCGTCCCGATCTGATCCGTGCGTCGACTTCCGACAAGCTTGCCTGGAGCCCCGAGCCTCCTTCGGAGAGGGCGCTCGGTCCTGTTCGGGATGATTACTTGGGCCGTTCTGCTGCCGGCAGCGGGGTGGGCGGAAGGAGAATCGCTCCTGGTGCACGCGGCCTCCAGTTTGCGCGGTGTGTGCGAGGACCTGCGGGAAAGCTACCGGCACGAGGCGCCCGGGGTGGATTTGCGCTTCAACTTCGGCAGCTCCAGCGACTTGGCGGGACAGATCCTGGCGGGTGTGCCAGGGGATCTCTTCCTGGCAGCGGACTCCCGGCAGGTCGCGCGCTTGGGGCAGGTGGACTCTTTCGAGCTTTGCAGCAACCGCCTGGTGGTGGTCGAGCCCGCCAAACTTTCCCTGCGCATGAGCCCGGCCCTCGAGAGCGCCCAGGACTTGAAGCGCGTCACTCATCTTTCGATCGCTGAGCCGAGCACGGTGCCCGCGGGAATCTACGCGCGCCAATGGCTTTCGAAGGTGGGCCTGTGGCAAGAGCTCGAGTCCCGTTGCGCGCCCGCCATGAACGCGCGCGCCGCCTTGGCCGCGGTGGAGTCCGGTGCTTGCCAAGCGGGTGTGCTCTACGGAACGGACGCGCACTTGTCGGAACAGGTTCGCATCGCATTCGAAATACCAGCGTCCGAGCAACCGGCGATTCGTTACGGGGCTGCTCTGCTGCTTGGATCCACGTCGGCCGCTAGCAGGGACTTGTTCACCTTCTTGCAAGGAGCGACGGTTCGCGGACATCTCGCTCGCCACGGTTTCTTGCCTGCATTGGCGCCGGCTGCACTCGAAGCGTTGCCAGAGGTCCCCGCATCCAGCCCTTGGGTTCCCCTTTGGATCAGCTTGAAGGTCGCGGGCTTCGCGACGCTTTTGACCTTCTTGCCAGGCAGTTGGCTCGGTTGGATCCTAGCGCGCAAACGCTTTCCGGGCCGCAGCTTGTTGGAGACCTTCGTCGCCTTGCCCTTGGTCCTGCCGCCCACGGCCATCGGCTACCTGCTGTTGCGTTCCTTCGCTGGAGACAGTGTGTTTGGCGCGCGCTTGGATCTCTTGCTGACCTGGCAAGGAGCCGTCATCGCGGCGTCGTTGATGTCCTTGCCGCTCGTCGCCCGTACCGCGCGGGTCGCCTTTGAAGGAGTCGATCCACGCTTGGAATCCATGGGCGCTTCCTTGGGCTGGTCGAGGCTCCAAGTGCTCTCGCGAGTGACCTGGCCCTTGGCCCGACGCGGACTGGCCGCAGGCGCTATTTTGGGGTTTAGCCGCGCTCTGGGGGAGTTTGGAGCCACCGTCATCGTTGCGGGAAACATCCCCGGAGAGACCCAAACCCTGGCCCTCGCCATCTTCCAAGACATCCAGCTCGGCCGGGATGATCGGGCCTTGCAGCTCCTGGGTCTGTCGGTCCTGCTGGCCTTCGCCTGCGTTTGGAGCGTCGAGTTCCTCAGCCGCAAGGCTGGCTCGAACGGAGGACAACCCCGATGAAAATCGAGTTCGAAATCGTGTTGGACCAAGGCCAGCATCAACTGGACGTGCGCGCTGCTTGCGACGCGAACAGCTTGGGTTTCTACGGGGCGTCGGGTGCGGGCAAGACCAGTCTCTTGGAGTGCTTGGCCGGTTGGCGCAAGGCGCAGCGCGGGTTTGCGCGGGTGGGCCAGCGCGTGCTCTTCGACACCTCCACGGGCGTTGACCTTCCGAAAAACCAACGGGGCATCGGCTACTTGCCCCAGGATCTCTTGCTCTTTCCCCATTGGGATGTGCGCGGCAATGTGGCGGCCGGGCAGGCTCCGGGGGCGGACCCCGCCCTGCTGAAACGACTCTGTGATGTGCTGGACCTGGAGCCCTTGCTGAAGCGTTCCGTGACGGAACTCTCTGGCGGTGAACAACAGCGCGTTGGCCTGGCGCGCGCTTTGGCTTCCTCGCCGAGCTTGCTTCTGTTGGACGAGCCCCTGGGATCATTGGATCTACCTCTGCGGCGCAAGATTCTGCCTTACCTGATTCGCACGCGCGCGGAGTTTGACATCCCGATGATCGTGGTGAGCCACGACCCCACGGAGATCAAGGCCCTGTGCGACGAAGTCCTGGTGCTGGCCGCCGGAAAGGTGATCGACCAAGGGCGCCCATCTGCCGTGCTGTCAGATCCGCGGCGCGTGCAGGATCCTTTCGCTGGCGTGGAGAACGTCTTGAACGGCGAAGTGACCGCCGGCGGCGAGGGCACGACTCCGCTAGTTCTGAACGGAGGGGCGGAGCTGCGCTTGCCCGCTTCCGGCCTGGCGCCCGGAGAGCGCGTGCTCGTCGGATTGCGGGCCAAGGACATCTTGATCTCGACCAAGCGACCCGAAGGCATTTCAGCGCGCAACGTCTTGCGAGCCACGGTGGTCGGGATTGAGCCCTTCGGCGAGGACGTCTTGATCGCCACGGAACTCGCGAGTCCCCGGGGCGGAGCCGGCGATCGCATTCACGTGGAGTTGACGAGCAACGCGGCCCGCGAGCTCGAACTGAAAGCGGGAGCGGAAGTTCACCTGGTGATTAAGGCCCACGCTTGCCGGGTGCTCTCGGGAGTTTGATTCGTCAACTCGCCGCGGGCCTTCGCTTGCGGAGGCCTAGAGCTCCAAGTAGCTTGCCCCTTTCTATCCAAAGGCAAACGAACACCTATGTCTGAACCCTCCAGCACCGAAACAGAAGCGCGACTCGTCGTGATCGGGTCCGCTCGTGGGGCGGTCTTCGAGTCCATCAAGCAGTTGAAACTGGTCTTGGACGTGCGTATCGGTGATTTCAAGCAGCTTGGCTTGCGGGACGAGTACTTCGACGACGCCCAGGGATCGCTTGTTCAACAAGACTGCGCCTTGCGCTTGCGCGAAGTCACGGAGGGCGCCAGCAAGCGAACCCTGCTGACCTTCAAAGGCCCAGCACAGATCACGGGGGAGAACTGCGTGGAGCGCATGGAACTCGAAGCGCCCTGGTCCCTCGAGTTCCTAGGAAAAGTTCGCGAGCACTTGAAGGCGCGAGACATCCACTGGGAGGGCGCCGCGATTGGCGCTGACCCGCTGCAAGTCTTGGGGGCGCTCGGGCTGCGCTCCATCCAAGTGCGTGAGAACCAGCGCCAAACTGCGAACATGGGCCTCGACGGCAACCCACTCGCGGAGCTGTGCCTGGACGCCGTGTCCTACACCGCCGGCGAGTTCGTGATCGAGCACCGTGAAGTGGAGATCGAGGCCCACGGCGCCACCAGCGCCCAGGAACTCTTGACCCTCGCTGTTGATTTCGAGGAGCGCTTTCCCGGAGAGTTGCTGCCCTGGCCCTGGAGCAAGACGGCCGTCGGTCGGGGTTTGGAACGCATGGAACGGCGCGCTGAGTTGGCAGCCCACTTGAAGGGGCGCGAGCTCGATGCAGATGGCTACAAACGCTTGGGCGTGTACCTCAAGCTGGGCGCGTTCATGCAAGAGGGCTGAGCTATTCCGACTCCGGATCCGCCATGTCCTTCAACTTGCTGGCGGCGCGCATGAATCGCTTGCGGGCGGTCTCTTCGGTGATCTGGAGTTCCTCCGCGATCTCTCGGTAGGTCTTGCCGTTGAGGTACAGGCCGAGGACCGCTGCGTACTTCTCGTCGAGGCGCTTGGCCAACTGCTTCAGCCAATGGTTGCGGTCGCTTTTCGAGACCGGGCCCATGCTCGGCGCTGGCTCGGGCAGGTCGAGCACCGGGGACACCGTTCCGCTACTTGGGGTGGGGCCCTCTTGCAGCACGGACTCCCCAACAAACCCCCCCGAACGTCGGCCTCGCACGGAGAGCACCCACTGGGCGTGCTTCAGAAGTAGCCCACGTAGATCCTCTCCACGGGCGCCGGGGCGCAACTTCTCGATGGCTTGAGCGCCGCGCAAGAGCACTTCCTGGAGCAGGTCGTCGACGCTGACATAGCGCGTCAACTTGTCGCCCATTCGTTTGCGCAAGTACCCGCGCACGAGATCTTCGTAGCGCGTGAGCAACACACCGCGGGCTTCCGAGTCCCCTGACTTTGCAGCTTGGACAAGGAGCTGCTCCTCGTCGAATTCGCCGCCTTCGGTGTTGGCTTCTTCTCCTTCGATACTCACCGGGGCATCTTCCGCTCCCTGCTCACATCTGTCTAGGGTGAGGGGTGCATGCGCTAGCTCTTCAGACATGCCAGAGATTCGAGAGCCACAGCTCTCGAGTGGAACGCCTGCAAAACCTCGGGCTCAAGCCTTGTGCCGGACTTGCCTCAGCATCGCAATGCACTCGCCCCGCGCGCCGACGCGTGGGGCGAATCAGTTGCGAGATCCGCTTAGGGAGCGGCTGCCGGGGCGACAACGGGCGGACTGGGCAAGCTAGGCTCACGAACTCGGCGCACCTGAATGACAGCAACAGCTCCGAATTCGGTGTGGAGGGCTGTGGGAGAGAGCTTTTCGCAGTTGCGACCCAGGAGAACGGTGCAGGGCTTCAGTCGGAAAATCTCCCGGGCGGAACTCGCTCCGCCCCGGACATCGCCGGCCAAGAAGCGCAGGTCGATGGCGCGCAGCTCCACATCGTCATCGGCGATTCGTTCGCCGATGAGTTCGAGGGCGTCCAACACGGGACCAAGCTCGATTCCGGAGACGTTGATGTCGCCAGCATGTTCGTTGACCAGCTTCACGGACTGCACAAACTTGTCATCGTCGCGTTCCATCAAAAGGACAGAAAGCGCAAAGCCATTCGTGCTCTCCCCGACGTCTGAGAGATCGCTGAGCCTTCCGCGGAAGATGACGCCGCCCTCGCGCACCACGTCGCTGTCGAACAGTTCTCCGTTTGGATTCTCGCACCAAATGACCGCAGCCGTTCCCGACTCTCGGAGGACGCTAGGGCGAACGTTTTCGGCTTCGAGCTCCCAGGAGTGGTCGGAGTCTGCCAAGCCCTGCACCACCTCAACTTTCTCATAGAGGCCGACCTCATCGTCTCCCTGTCGCTCTGTCATGGAGATGGCTTTTTCAACATTGACTGCGCTTGTTGCCTCCTCGTTGACCTTGATCTCCGCTTGCACCAGGAGCTGTTCCAATTCCGTGGCCATCGCTTGTGCTAGCGGGCTGGTCAAGCCCTTGGGCAATGCGGAAGCAAAGGCTGCCTCTAGGGTGTCTGTTTGCCCCGACACCGTTTTCCAGATATCGGCCACGGCCTTGATGGACTCGTTCGCCCCCGAGTTGGCAAAGGTGGCGCTCCACTGCTTCACCTGTTTGTGGTGTTTCAAGAGCTCGTCCATGCTGTCCTGGAGCTCGCCCTCCAGTTGTGTGTACAACACCGAGCGTTGCGAGTCGCTGATCCGCCCGTTCCGATCGGTCGCCTTCATTCGTTCGCGGATCTGCGCAATCCTTGCGCGCGCTCTGGAACGCAAGTCGGCAGCCTTGCGCGCGAAACTCTCCATGCCATCAGCGACCTCGCGCCCCTTCTCTGTCGTGTTGAGCACAGCGAGCACCAAGCTCTTGCGTCGCACCTCTTCGCGCAACAAGAGGTCCGTGTCGCCGCGTACCAACTCGCCATCCTTGTTGAGTGCATTCAGGGAGACCACCAGGTTGAGCTCACCGCCATCGCCACCCAACTCGTCGCGTAGCCGACCTTCCGTGAAGTTGTCCACAGCCAAGAATCGCAGGACGATCTCGAACTCATCGTCGAGAGCGAAGGACTCCTCGGAAGCTGACTGCCTCCCCATCTCGCGATCGAACAGGACAAGGGTGCTGAAGCGCGTCGAGCGGAAGAGCGTATCGGCATCCTCGACCCAGATGTAGCGCAGGCCTTCGTAGATCGCAGCGAAGGTCAACGTGAGAGCACTGGGCAGTCCTATGTAGTCGTTGATGTCGGCCTTGTCTGCCCAGGTCTTGCCCACGGAATGGATGCAGAAGCAGTGCTGCCCTTCCGCCGCAGGATCCGGATGCAGTTTGCAAACGTGGGTCTCCTTGCAGGCGATGTTGGTGCGCTGCCCAACACTGGCCAAGCCATGCCTCAGGATATTGACGGTCTCCTGGTAGGTCTCTCCGTCGCCCCTGCCGGACTCGGCCCAGGCCTCCGGGGTGCTGCCTAGCTCTAGGCTATTGGGCGAGGTGGCGCAGCTTCCGAGGAAGCCAGCGGCCAACCCGATCAGAAAAGTTGGCGGGACTCGAAACTCGATCTTCGTTTTCATGCAATTCTTCCCCCACGGTCGCACGTGGAATTGACGAGGGCTGGCGAGGTCAGGTCGTTTGGATTTCCGGCACAATCAATCCGCCCTCGAAGCTTCTTGAAATGACGCGGAAGAACATGCAGAAGTGTTCCGCCGCCATAGGGCAGTTATACATCGCAACTCAAACTAGCAATGGAGTTGTTTGAACCTGTCGATTCAATTGCGCGAATCAGGGATAGGCCGGGTAATTCATCTGGCCGGCCATCGGATAGGCCCTGTCCCTGGTCGGCGGGCCTCTAGGAGTCTGGGTCACAGAACTCCACAGAGGCTCCTAGAGGCCCAGTTTGCTCAATCGAAGGCCAGCCGTGGGAGGATTCCAGCCAGGATCTGCACAAACATCGGTCTGCCCGTTGGAATGCGCTGACACCTCAGCTGAGAACTTGGGGGGCACTCGGGAATCCCCTATCCTGGCGGACCCCCGATCCTCTCACTGGCTCTGGCCAACCCCCTTTTGTCCCAATGACTCAGACAGCTCCCGCCTTCCGTAACGTCCCCTACATGGGGGTTATCTTTGTGGTCACCGAAGCGATGAAGCTCGGCTTTCGCAATGGGCATCCGGACTGGAGCAACCTGGGCCAGGGGCAACCGGAAATTGGAGAGATGGAAGGCGCGCCGCCGCGCATTCGATCCGTGGAGCTGACGGAGTCGGACGCTGCTTACGGACCTCTGGAAGGAACCGACGAATTGCGCGAAGCGATCGCAGCCCACTACAACCGGCTGTTCCGCCAGGGCAAGAAATCTCAGTACACAGCGGCCAACGTGAGTGTGGCGAGCGGAGGACGATTGGCGCTGACGCGCGCCGCCGCCGCTCTGAGCGATGGAGCCATCGGTTACCAGTGCCCCGACTACACCGCTTACGAGGACCTCTTCAACGCGCACCTGCATCGCATGCAGCCCGTGGACCTTTGGGGCAAGGAGGAAAACGGCTTCGCGCTCACCTCACAAGAGCTGCGCGCCGCCGCGCAAGAGCACGGGCTCCAAGGCTTCCTGTTCTCCAATCCCTGCAACCCGACCGGTACCGTTGTTCAAGGGGACGAACTGGCGGCCTACGTCGCGACCGCTCGGGAAACGGGGATGGCCTTGCTTTCCGATGAGTTCTACAGCCACTTCATCTTCAGCGGCAAGGGCGACGGACCGTTCAAACCAGGAACGGGCCCGGTCAGCAGCGCGAGCTACATCGAAGACGTCGAGAAAGATCCGGTCATGATCTTCGACGGGCTCACCAAGAACTATCGTTACCCTGGCTGGCGCATCGGTTGGGTCGTGGGCCCTTCCGAGATGGTGGAGAACACCGCGCGCACGGCCAGCGCCATCGATGGCGGCCCTTCGCGTTTGGCCCAACGAGCCGCCTTGCAGGTGCTCGAGCCTGCGCGCGCAGATCAGGAAACAGACGCCCTGCGCGAAGTCTTCTGCGCGAAACGCAATGTGATGATCGAGCGACTGAGCGCCCTCGGCGTGCGCTTTCCGAAGCCTTCCGAGTCGACCTTCTACTGTTGGGGTAGCCTCGAGGGTTTGCCGGCGCCTTTCAACGACGGCATGAGCTTCTTCCGCAAGGCCCTCGAGCATCGCGTGCTCACGGTCCCCGGGGAGTTCTTCGACGTGAACCCGGGCAAGGTCCGCAAGGGCACGTCGCCCTTCAAGCAGTGGATGCGCTTCTCCTTCGGCCCGCCGATGGACAACATGCAAGCGGGACTGGATCGTTTGGAGCAGATGCTCCGCCAGGGTTAGTCTGCGAGGCGCGCGTCCAGCCAGGCGATGGTGTCCTGCAGCTCGTAGAGCGCAGCATGCTCCGACTGGCGCAGGATCACGATCTCGGCCATTTGCTGCTTGGTCTGCGGGTCGGTCGCGGGGCGAAACTCCACGAGCGACGGTGAGCCGTTCAAGCGCAAGGGCGGATCCACCTTCAGGGCTTGATCCAGAATGCGCGCTTCAAAGCGTCCGAGTTCGAACTGCAGGTTGAAGGCTTGGGCGCACTCGGCTTCAAAAACTTCGCGCAGGAGGGCCAGCTCCTCGCGCAACTGTGCGGGGGCCCGTTGCCCATAGAGCTCGAGCAGGTTCACGCGGCGTTCGCTGACGCTGATCGGCAGCACCAGTGGGCCGTCCGACTTGCGAACAAAACCCCCCAGGTCGTCCTTGGGATCCAACTCCAGGAGCGCGCCATCTGCATCCCTCAAAGGCGGTCCGCTGTCGGCTAGCTGGCGGCGCTCATTCAAGTTGATCCGGAGCCTGCCGAGGTCCATCTCTTCGTCCGCCCGACGGGCTTCGCCAAAGTAGATGTAGACCGCCATGCAGATGCAGGTCAGGAACAGGAACAGAGTGATGGTGCGCATAGAGAGTCGAGAGCTTTGTGGCGGGCCCAATAGGATAAGCCGAGTCGCGGGTTTGTGAGTCCCATCAAGTGCCAATTCACAAGACTCACACCCAATGCACTGTTGACAGGCCGCCGCAGTCGCCAGGCTGCGGGAGGGACCGACCCTCAAGTCTTGCTAGCACACTGCGCTCATTTCGTCCGAATCGGGTCCTCGGGAGCCGTGCCTGGAACCTTTTCGAACAAATCGAACTCCGGCCAAGCTTGGGTCTCACTGGCAGCTTTGTGGAGCCTGGGATCGATGGTTGCGCTCAGGTAGTTGTCCTCGTTGTCGGCCCTTGAATTGAAAAGCACAACCCACGAGAGTCCGTCCGCACGCATCACCCAGAGAGTCGCGCTGCCGGGCAAAGATCCCGTGTGCCAGGCGTTGTAACGACCGTTGCCGTAGAAGCGCACTTCCCATCCGCAGCCGTACCAGGGAGGTGCGTTGGCCTCGGGGACCTTGCCCTTGGGATGCTCGAACATCTTGTCGATCGACTTGGAGCTCAAAGGCCCGGATGCATAGGTCGGATCGTAGATGCGCGCGAGCTTCAAGATGTCTGGGGCACTCGCAATCCAGCCACCAAAGGCGTCCAGGTCGGGCTGAATCCAAGCTCCGTAGGGAGCGGGGACAAGCTTGCCACGCTGCCCGGGAACCAGGGACTTCACGCGCTCCGAGGAATAGTAAACGACTTCTCCCTCGCGGGCTTCGGAACGCAGAGTGCGACCCACGTACATCCGATCGATGCCCAAGGGCGTGAGCAGTTTCTGTTTGACCGCGTCTTCGTAGTTGAGCCCGGTCACCGACTCGATGGCGCGGCCGAGCAGGCTGTAGCCGAGGTTGGAGTAGGCGTAGCGCTCGCCGGGGTTGAAGTCGAGGGGGCGTTGAAGCATGGCGCTGATCACCTCCGTCTTGTCCGCGGGAGTCTTCAATCCAAGTTCACGTCCCAGGCCTTGAGCGTAGAAGGCAGGATCCCCGGAGAGCTTGCGGTCAAATCCGGCTCGGTGCTGCAGCAGCTGAAGCAGGGTGATGCTCGCCCAACGAGAATCCGCCGGCGGCTGTCCGCGATGGAGCTTTGGATCCAGACGCCGCAGGATAGGATCCTTAAACTTCAACTTGCCCTCTTGCTCGAGCAGAAAGACCATCGTCGCCGTCACCGGTTTCGAGAGGCTGGCCACGCGCATCAAGGCGTCCGGTTGCATGGGAGTCTGCGCTTCGAAGTCGGAGTAGCCGAATCCGCGCGAGTAGATCAGCCGATTGTCTTTCGAGATAGCGAGGGTCGCGCCGGGGATTTCTCCCTCACGCAAGAAGTCACGCATGGCCTGATCGAAAGCCGTCATGCGTGCGTCCGCCAGGCCCGTGGAGGGAATGTCCCCCTCGAAGAACGGGGCGGGGGTGATTTCCTCAGGCGGTTCCTCCTGGGGCACGGGCGGCGCCGGCACCTGTAGAATCGCCGTTAGGAAAAAGCTCGCGAACACAGCGGTCTAACGTCCGAGGAAGGCGGCGATGATCTGACGAGCGGCAGCCGAAGCGAGCAACTCACCCTCTCGAACACGTGATTCCAACTCCAAGCTCAAGGCGTGGGCGGCTTGATTGGAGCGCAGGGCAGCCTGCAGCGAGTCCTCCACGTCCTGCCACATCCATTGGCCCTGTTGTTCTTTGCGCCTCGCGTCCCGTTCACCGGTGGCTTCGAGCTGCTTGCGATGTTCGAGCACAAGTTGCCAAAGCCCCTCGATCCCGCTTCCGCTCAAGGCGCTCACGCAAACCGCTTGCGGGGTCCAAGCGTCGCTCTTTGGACGCAGCAGTTGCAAGGCGGAAGCGTACTCGTTGCGCGCGAGTTCAGCCCGGGGCTGGTTCTCCCCATCTGCTTTGTTGATGGCGATCAGGTCAGCGATTTCCAAGATGCCGCGCTTGATGCCTTGCAGTTCGTCGCCGGCGCCCGCCAACATCAACACGAGAAAGAAGTCGACCATCTGCTCGACGGCGACTTCCGATTGGCCCACGCCAACGGTCTCCACGAGCACGATGTCAAAACCTGCGGCCTCGCAGACCAACATGCTTTCCCGGGTGCGCATGGCCACCCCGCCCAAGGTGCCGGAGGAAGGCGACGGCCGGATGAATGCATTGGGGTCCTGAGAAAGGCGCGTCATGCGCGTCTTGTCCCCGAGAATCGAACCCCCGGTGACAGGGCTCGTGGGGTCCACGGCCAGCACGGCGACTTTGTGACCGAGCTTGGTCAAGTGCGTTCCGAGAGCGTCGATGAAGGTGCTCTTGCCGACGCCGGGAACTCCCGTAATGCCGACGCGCAGGGTGTTGCCGGACGCGGGCAAGAGTTCCCCGAGCAGGGCTTCCCCTTGGGCACGCTTCTGGTCGTTGCGACTTTCGATCAAGGTGATCGCGCGCCCCAAGGCGCCGCGCTCGCCGAACCGCACGCCTGCGCACAAAGCTTGCAAGTCGAAGGCAGGGGGCGCGCTCATCCGTTCACCGGGTCATGTCCGAGGCGTTCTGCCAGCTTGTGCAAAAGCTCCGATGCCGCGGCGTAGAGCTTGGTGCCCGGCCCGAAGATGCAGGTCGCGCCGGCTGCGTAGACTTCCTCGTGATCCTCCGGGGGGATGACTCCGCCCGCCACGATCATGATGTCTTCGCGGCCGAGCTTGGCGAGTTCTGCGCGCAGGGCCGGGATCAAGGTCAGGTGTCCCGCGGCCAAGCTCGAAGCTCCGACCACGTGCACGTCGTTCTCCACGGATTGCCGCGCGCTTTCCTCCGGGGTCTGGAAGAGCGGCCCGACGTCCACGTCGAAGCCCATGTCGGCAAAGGCCGTGGCGATGACTTTGGCCCCGCGGTCGTGACCGTCTTGCCCCATCTTGGCGATCAGGATGCGAGGTCGCCGTCCTTCCTGGGCCTCGAACTTCTTGGACAGGGCTTGGACTGCTTTCAAGTCTTCATTCATGGCTCCAACTTCTGCTTGGTACACGCCGCTGATCGATCGGACCGTCGCCACGTGGCGACCATAGTGAGCCTCCAGAGCATCGGAAATCTCTCCGACACTGGCGCGCGCTCGGGCTGCTTGAACCGCGAGCTCCAGCAGGTTGCCGCTGCCGTTTGCACAGGACTTCGTCAGGTTCTCCAAGTGCCGCTTCGTTTCGACTTCGTCGCGCTCGCGGCGCAGGACCTTGAGCCGCGCGATCTGCGCCTCGCGCACGTCGCTGGCGCCGACCTTGCGCGTGGGGATCGCAGGCTCCTGCTCGAGCACGTGGCGATTGATGCCGACGATGGCTTGCTTGCCCGAGTCGATGCGGGCTTGGGTGCGCGCCGCGGACTCTTCGATGCGCATCTTGGGCAAGCCCGTTTCGATGGCTTTCGCCATGCCACCGAGCCCTTCGATCTCGGCCATGTGCTTGCGCGCGCGGCAGGCGAGATCGTGGGTCAGGCGTTCCACGTAGTAGCTTCCACCCCAGGGGTCGATCGTGCGGCAGACGCCCGCTTCCTGTTGCAGGTAGAGCTGGGTGTTGCGGGCGATGCGCGCGCTGAAATCCGTCGGCAGGGCCAAGGCTTCGTCAAAGGAGTTCGTGTGCAAGGACTGGGTTTGCCCGCCGGTGGCGGCCAGGGCCTCCACGCAGGTGCGCACGATGTTGTTGAAGGGGTCCTGGGCGGTGAGGCTCCAGCCGGAGGTTTGGCAGTGGGTGCGCAGGGAGAGTGATTTGGTGTTCTCGGGAGCAAAGGCCGCCACGCTCTCGGCCCACAGGAGCCTGGCAGCTCGCAGCTTCGCCACTTCCATGAAGTAGTTCATGCCGATGCCGAAGAAGAAGGACAGACGAGGAGCAAAGGCATCGATCGGCAGGCCAGCCGCGACGCCCGTGCGCAGGTACTCGACGCCGTCCGCCAAGGTGTAGGCCAACTCGATGTCTGCGGAAGCTCCCGCTTCCTGCATGTGATAGCCGGATATCGAGATGCTGTTGAAGCGCGGCATGTGCTTCGACGTGTACTGGAAGATGTCGCCGATGATGCGCATGGATGCGCTCGGCGGATAGATGTAGGTGTTGCGCACCATGAACTCCTTCAGAATGTCGTTCTGAATGGTTCCGGTGAGCTTCTCCGGGGAGACGCCCTGTTCATCCGCGGCCAAGACGTACAGTGCCAGGATGGGCAGCACAGCGCCGTTCATGGTCATCGACACGCTCATCTTGTCGAGCGGGATGCGGTCGAACAGGATGCGCATGTCGAGGATCGAATCGATCGCGACACCGGCCATGCCTACGTCGCCGGTGACTCGCGGGTTGTCGGAGTCGTAGCCTCGGTGGGTGGCCAAGTCGAAGGCGATGGAGAGTCCCTTCTGGCCCGCGGCTAGGTTGCGCCGGTAGAAGGCGTTGCTCTCTTCGGCGGTGGAGAAGCCCGCGTACTGGCGCACGGTCCACGGACGTTGCAGGTACATGGTCGGGTACGGCCCACGAATGAAGGGAGCGAACCCCGGTTGGGTTCCAGTGTGCTGAACTCCGCGTAGGTCCCCAGGGCCGTAACGCCGGGCGAGGTCGATGCCTTCGGGGGTTTCGAAGGGCTCGCCAGTTGTTGGGACGGACCCTTCTAGTTCTGGCAGGTCGCTCCAATCGATGGAACTGAAGTCGGGAATCGTGTTCATAGGGAAACCCCCGCGCTGACTTGCAAGTGCTCGAGCGCGGCCAAGGCGTCGCAACCCAGGTGGATGTAGGTGTCGACCCCGGCGGCGGTCCACTCGGCTTCCTGTTCGCCAGCTCTGCCCGCCAGGACGACGATGGCTCCGCGTTCCTGCAGGCCGCGGGCTAGGCTGGAGACGTGTTCCAAGTACAACTCGTCCGTCGATGCGATCACCGCCAAGGACGCCGTTTGCAGATCGTAGGCCTGCAGGGCAGCGTCCACCGTCTGGAAGCCCTCGTTGTCCTGAACCGCGATTCCGCCGGCAGCGAGTAAGTTGCTGGCGAATCCTGATCGAGGGCGGAAGTCGACTTGTTGGCCAAAGTTGCAAAGGAAGGCCGTGGGGCGTGTTCCGTGCTGGGCTTGGTGGCGGTCGCTCCTCGCGCGCAGGGCCTCGAAGGGCGCGGCCAGAGTGTTTGCGTTTTGAAAAGCGGGTGCGCCCGTGCGTTCCGGCAAGCTCTCCTCGAGATTCGGAAACTCGCTGACTCCAATCAAGCCGTTGCGACGGGTGGCGATTGCCGCGGCGTCGGCTGCGGCGCTGCGCTCGATCTCCTCTGCAACAAAGCCAGTCGAATCCGCGCCCAAGAGTTCGAGCTCCTGAAACAGCACCCAAGCTCCTTGGGCGATGTCGTTCGTCAAGCTTTCGATGTAGCCGCTGCCCGCCGCCGGATCTTGGACTTGGTCGAGGTGCGACTCTTGGGCGAGGATGGCGTGAGTGTTGCGAGCCAGGCGCAGGGCTTCTTCGTCGGAAGCGCCGAGCATGGCATCGAAGGGCAGCACGAGAACGGACTGCGCTCCGCCGATAGCTGCAGCGAAAGCGATGGTGGTTCCGCGCAGGCCATTGACCCAGGGATCGCGCACGGTCCAGGAGCGCGCGGAGGCTTCCACGTGAATCTTGCACGGCCCCTGAACGGCGCAGGCTTTCAAGAGCTTCGTCCAACACAGGCGCAGGGCGCGCAGCTTGGCGATTTCAAGGAAGAGGTCCGTGCCGCTCCCGACGCGGAACTCGACGAGGCCCGCAGCATCGGTGGCGGAGACTGCACAGCGCTCGGCCTCGCGCAACCAAGCAGCGCCGCGGGTCAAGCAAAGGGCGACTTGCAGGGCGACTCCAGCACCCTGGCCTTGTTCGCTGGAGCTACAAGCGGAGAAAAGCGTGGTGCCGGCGCTGGCTGCTATCGCCAGTTCCTCGGTGAGCGCGCCGGGCAAGAGCGTTTGCCCTCCGCGCAGTTCCTGCTGCAGGCGCCCCATGGCGCGATCCGCTTGGACGGGGGAGCTCAGGTGCAATTCCACTTGCAGCTCACGGGCGATCCCCAGGAGATCCGCTTCCAGCTCCTCGGTCAGCTGGCCCACTCGAAAGCCCTTCACGCCAAAGTCCGCTGCGCGCTGCATACGCGCGCGCCAGGACTTGGGATTCTCCAGGGGCAAGCTCTCGTGAGGACTCCAAGAACCCTCGCACCAGGGGAGTGCTTCGCGCGCCTCGCCCTGATCCTCGTAGAGGGGCTGGATCACGATTCCGTCGCTGGTGGTGGTCGTGAGCTTGTCCTCGATCCGCTTCCCGTGCAGCCCTCTTTCGACGGCTTCGCGCCAGCTTTGGGGCGACACGTCTGGGAACTTGGGAGGGTGTTGTTCGGTTACTTCGGCCATGGACCCGAGAGCGATGGGACGGGGAGCATTGGGAATGGGGCAAGAATGCGGCAGACTACCATTTTTCCCCCCCTGACCGCCCCGGAGGCTCCCGTGAAACGACCGTTCCGAATCCTTGGCTTGCAACAAATTGCCCTCGGGGCAAAGGACAAGGGGCGCTTGCGCCGGCTTTGGGTGGACCTCTTTGGCTTGCAGCTGGAGAAGGAGTTTCGCTCCGAGCGTGAGAACGTGGACGAGGACATCTGCGTGCTCGGAGAGGGGCCGGCGCGCGTGGAGGTCGATCTGATGCAACCGCTGGACCCCGAGGGCAAGATCGACGTGAGCCGTCCGGCGCTCAACCACGTGGGGCTTTGGGTGGACGACTTGCCCGTCGCGGTGAAGTGGTTGGAGCAGCAAGGTCTGCGCTTCGCCCCCGGCGGCATCCGCCCAGGAGCCAGCGGGCACGACATTTGTTTCGTGCATCCGAAAGCCAACGATGACTTCCCGATCAGCGGTGAAGGCGTGTTGATCGAGTTGGTGCAGGCCCCCCAGGACGTGATCGACGCCCTGGGGTAGGGCTTGCAAACAACGGCTAACTGACGGGGATGCCGAACTCCCGTCGGCGCTTGTCTTCGCAAACCCACTCGACCCACAGCTTGCCGTCCGTGCCTTGTTCGAGGTTGGCGTAGTTGCGTGAGCGGATGAACTTGGAGCCACCAAGAGGACGCACGTTTTCCGTGTAGACCTCGGAGTGCTCGAGTCGCTCGCGACGATCTCCCGTGATCAGTTTGAGTCCCTTCCAGGTGAACCAGCCAACCGGCGGGTGGACGATGCCGCTCGCGACGACTTGGTGGATCTGCCTGGGGCTCTGTGGGTTGCGCAGGTCGTCGATCACACCCAGGCTGCCCACGTGCACATCGCCGGAGAGAATGACGATGCGCCCTTCGTTGCCGTTCACAGGCTGCGCACGGTTCTTGAAGTCGAGCAGGATTGTGATCAGTTTTTCCCGCTCCCCCTCGTGGCGGTCGGCGGTCCAGTGATCGTTGACGTCATCCTCGAGGGACTCTTGCCAGGGCGTGGCACCCATGATGGCCTCCACCCCGGCGAAGCTGCGGTAGACGACCGGGACGGCGCTCATCACGAGCAGCGAATCGATCTCCCCGGGCATGTGGCCATCCAGCCAGCCCTTGACGTCGCTCCAGTTTTGCCGGCTCATGACTTGCGTCAGGGAACGCTCGGAGCGGTTGTCGAGGCCGAGGATTCCGTAGCCACGGTAAGTCAGTGCGAAGGAGTAGTGTTTGGTCCCTCGGCCCAGCAGGGTGGAATTGTTCCGCGAGCGCATCTGGAACAGCTCAAAGTGCCGTGAGGCCTCCACGTAAATGGCCTGGAAGACCTCGCATTCTTGCAGCTCCTCCGAAAACGAGCCCCAGCCGTCAATCACATCGTGATCGTCCCACATCATCACGGAGGGCACCGAAGCCATCATCATCGACATGGTCTTCTTGCGCCAATGGCGCAGGTAAAGGCTCTCGTAGAACACGCCGAGCTCCTTCTTCATGCGCTGGGTCGCTTTCGCCTTGATGCGCTGGCTGGTGCGCTCTTCACTCCAATCGCCGACGGTTTCGCAGAGCGGGCTTTGCCAGATTTCGTCGGCGTAGAGTTGATCGCCGCCCATCACGAGCAGGGAGTAAGGTCTCGACTCGTGAGCCTCCTGCATCCGCTCCCAGAGCACGTAGTGATCGCCTCCACGGCCAGGATCCTTCGTGAACCCGTTGCACGAGGCGTAGGCGATTCGAACTGCCTCTCCTTTCTGCGGCAGGTAGAAGGACCACTCTTGGCGCAAGAACATGTCGGAGCAGTTGTGGGCGTCGGAGATCACCGAGTAGGTCACCGTGCGCGACACTGCGGGAACTGGCAAGTCCACGACCGCGCGCCAAAAACGGCCGCTGGCCGTCTTCGCGATTTCCACGGCGTCGACTGTCTGGCCATCGCAGATGACCTTGAGGTCATCGAGGCCGTTCTTCGCCAGGAAGCAGATGGTGTATTGCGTGTCGCTTTCGACACCGAGCAAGGGGCCGACTTTGATTTCTTTTGCCATAGATGGGCGGTGGTCAAGGCCGCCTGTTGGAGGGCGACCGGCGGTTCGCGAGTCAGGTTGTGACAGCGTGATAGCCAGCCAGCGCCGCCCGTTCAACTACAAAGACGGGGGGCATCGATCTTCCGACCGATGCCCCCCGACGATTCTTTTCTTGGAGCGTTGCTGGAGGTTGCCTACCAACCAGCGGCTTGACCGTCTTTGCGCGATTCGGAGGCGCCGTAGTACACGCCGCTCACGGGGTCGCGCAGGATGGCTTGGTAGCCGCCGTAAGGTCCCACCTTCCACACGATCTTGTGCTTGCGCTCGACCAGTTCGCGTATGGCTTCGTACTCAATGCCGGACTCGAGCGACAGCTCGCCCCCGTCGGTCATGCGCTCACCCGTTGGCTGGGAGGACTCGCTATGCAAGATTCGCGGAGCGTCACCCGCTTCTTGCAGGCCCATGTCGAAGTCGAGCATGTTGATCAAGATTTGCGCATGGGCTTGGGGTTGGGTCGCCCCGCCCATCACGCCGAAGGCGATCCACGGCTTGCCGTCCTTCGTGGCAAAGGCCGGAATGATCGTGTGGAAGGGGCGTTTGCCGGGGGCGTAGGAATTCGGCCGTCCGGGGGTCAAGTCGAAAAGCTCGCCACGGTCTTGCAAGATAAAGCCGAGTCCCGGGGGGGTCATGCCCGAGCCCATGCCGCGGTAGTTGCTTTGGATCAAGGAGACCATGTTGCCCTCTTCATCCGCCGTGCAGAGGTAGATTGTGTCGCCTGAGCCCAGGGCTGGATTGCCCGCGGGGACCTGCTTGCCAGCACGCTTGGGGTTCAGGTGCTTGCGACGCTTTGCGGCGTAGGGCTTGGAAATCAGCTCGTCGACGGGGACCTCCACCATGCTCGGGTCCGCGTAGAAGCGTGCTCGGTCCTCAAACGCGAGCTTCTTGGCCTCGACGAAGTGATGGATGTAGTCGGCACTTCCAAAGCCCATGGAACGCAGGTCGTAGGCTTCCAGGATGTTGAGGATTTGCAGGGCAGCGATGCCTTGGCCATTGGGGGGCAACTCCCAAAGGTCCACCCCGCGGTAGTTGGTAGAAACAGGTTCCACCCACTCGCCCTTGTGGGACGCCATGTCTTCGGCGCTCAAGAATCCGCCGTTCGCTTGGATGTACTCGCCGATGACTTGCGCGACGGGGCCCTTGTAGAACGCATCGCGGCCGCCTTCTGAGAGTTGGCGCAGGGTGGCAGCAATTCCGGGGTTGCGCCACAGCTCCCCCTTGCGCGGTGCGTGTCCATTGGTCGTGAACTGGTTGGCGAAGCCAGGGTAGGCGGAAAGCTTCGGAACGCTCTTGTCCCAGTAGTACGCGATGAGCTCGGAGATCGGCACGCCTTCTTCCGCGTAACGAATCGTGGGGGCGAGCAGTTCCGCCATGGGCTTGGAACCGAACTTCTCATGCAAGGCGAACCAGCCGTCCACACAGCCAGGTACCGACACGGAAAGCGGGCCGTGGGAAGGCACCTTCTTCAGGCCTGCTTTCTCGAAGTGCTCCATGCTGAGGGACATCGGTGAACGTCCACTCCCGTTGTAACCGTAGAGTCGCTTGGTCTTGGCATCCCAAACGATGGCGAACAGATCACCGCCCATCCCGTTGCCCGTGGGTTCCACCAGCCCCAAGAGCGCGTTGGCGCAAATGGCTGCATCGATGGCGTTGCCGCCACTCTTCAGCACGTCCAGGGCAGCTTGGGTCGCCAGCGGTTGGCTGGTCGCGGCCATTCCATGCTGGGCAATCACCTCCGAACGCGTCGCGAAGCTGCGCCCGGTGATGCGGTCTTGGCCCAAGACACTTGAAGCCAAGAGGACCGAGATGAACGCGAGAAGAAGGTAGGAGGCGATGGGGTGATCCATGAAGAGAGCGTCTAGGGTCGTGTACTCGTGGCCGTGGCCGCGAGCCCCATAGTCTCAACATCCGGGCCAGCTAGGAACCGCAAAAGGCCCATCCGGCCTCGATTCGGCTAATTGGCCGCCAAGCGTTCCGCGAGAGCCTCCGCGATCAAGCGGTGCCCTAGCGTGTTGATGTGAAAGTCGGAACGCCAATAGCAGTCTTCCACGCTCGCTTTGTAGGTGGGCCGCATGTCGACGGTCTCCACGCCCAATTCGTCCAAGTAGCTCATCACTCGGTCGGTGAGTCGATCCGTCACTTGGAGTTCTTCCGGGGTCATTGGACAGACCTTGAGGATTGCTTGGAGACTGTCCCCGAGGATTTGGGGTTGCGCGTCCATGCTGGGCGGGATGTGCACGTAAATGAGGCGAATCCCCGCCTCATCGCACAGGCGTTTGATCTCCGTCATGACCTGACAGGTGGCCCGTTCGGCATACGCCACAAGCTGTTTGGACTCCACGAAATGCAATACTTGCATTAAGTCCTGGGATAGGATCGCATCACGAAGCTCCCGGATTTCGGTATAGGCATCCGTAGGGAAGCGACGTTTGAAATTGTTCGAGAGGTTGCTGTTGTGATAGCGATAAAGACGAGCAGCTCCACTGAAATCGTTCCCGCCGAAACCAACCACAACAAACACGTCAGGCTTCAGTTGGATCGTGCGCTCGAGGGTCCCCAGGTAATGCCAGTAGTCGTATCCGCCATGGCCGGCATTGAGTGCCTCGACGGTCTGTCCATCGAGGCTGGACAGCATCAGAGCTTCTAGCACCTGGACCATGTTTTCGTGCTCCGGAACCACGCCGCCTGTGTGGGAGTCCCCAGCGAACAAGATCCTGAGATCAGGCGACTGCGCAAGGACGTCGGCAGTTTTTCGAAAGCCCTGCTCGTTGGTTTTGATCATCCAGCCCCCGCGCGGGTGCTCCATAAACGCACGGCGGTACTTCCTGTTGGAACGGTTCCAATAGTAAGTATTGGGGTCGTAGATCATGTCCCCGGCTCTCAAGGACGCAAAGAGCTCCCTGGCATCCTCTTCTGGGATTGGAAGGCGCTTGATTGGGGGGGAGACTGCTTCCAGGATTGTTCACCGAGTAGTTGGTTGGGGCACTCGAATGACTGCTCTCCGCAGACGTTCCCGCGGCAGCGTGGTGCGAGGCGATCAAGGCTTCCAATTGGGGGCGGCTGTCCACGAGTTGTGCGCTTGCCTGGACCGGCCGTCGTTCCCAAATGAAGTTACAGAGGAGCAGCCCGATCAACGTGGAGGCTGTGGCGAGAACAGTGCGAACTGGTTTGCGAGCCATAGAAAAATCCTATCAGAGGCTCACACAACTAGCTGGTATTTCCCCTTAGCCGAGATTGCATGCGCCTTAGAAGCCGAAGAACTGCGGCAGGGTTTGCTCGAAGAACTGAACTGCCGCCGGGTCCGGAGTGGCCGCGTTGGGGTCCAGAATGTGCGTGCCCGAAGGCGATCCACCCATTGCGTAGGTTCCGTGGGCGATGCCACCAATTGCCACATAGCCCCATGCAATGCCGCCGATGGCGAGGCCGCCTAGGGCGATACCCCCGAAGGATATGAGGCCCGCTCCCATACCCGCGCAGACCGCGCCGCCGAAACCGATTCCGGCCCAAGTCAGCAGACCCACGCTCATTCCACCGAAGGTCAGGCCGCCCACAGAGAACACTCCGGTGGCGATTCCGCCGATGGCGATGTCGCCCATAGCGAACCAGCCCTTGGCGACTCTCCACGGTTGAGAGGGGTGACCGCGCCCGGTGAATATGTGAACTAGAGGCAGCCCAAGGAACGTGCGCGCCGAACGGTATTCGTAGTTCACTCCGGAACTCATCACGCGTATCTGCAACCAAAGTCGGCGCAGGGGGGAACCAACTCGAGCGAGGGCTTGCGTGGGGCGTCCCTCGGCGAGAGCCACCATGTCTGCGTGCATCTCCGCTGCATCCGCGTAGCGCTCAGCGGGTTCCCGGTGCATGGCTTGGGAGACCACCGCGGCCGCACTGCGCGTCAAGCCGCGGTTGATGGTGCGTACCGAGGGCGGGATCGTGCTGCGAATGGACTCGATGACTTCGAGGAAGCTATCGCCATTGAAAGGGCGCACACCACACAGGGCTTCGAACAGGGTGACCCCCATGCTGTACACGTCGGTGCGATGATCAATGCGACGTGTACCTGTGACGTAGGCCTGTTCTGGTGACATGTAGTAGGGCGTTCCGATTGGCGCTCCTGTCAAGGAAAGCGCGGGATCCTCATCGCCCTTGGCCAGGCCGAAGTCCGCCAGAACGGGGCTGCCATCAGCGCGCAGGAGGATGTTGGAGGGTTTGATGTCGCGGTGCACCAGGCCCTTCTCGTGGGCCGCTTGCAAAGCCTCGATGATCGGGGCGAGCAAGCTAGCCACGGCCCGCTCGTAGTGTTCGCCGTGGCGCGCGAGGGCAGGGCTGCCGGTGGCGCGAGCCAGTGCTTCAGCCGTCGGAGCGCGGTCTGGCGGAAGCGCTTCGAGCACGGTTGCGAGGGACGGACCTTCGATGAACTCCATCGCCAGGTAGTGGTACCCGAGCGCTTCCTCGGCACCGTAGATCTGCACGATGTTCGGGTGCTTGAGACTTGCGACTGCCAAGGCTTCGCGACGGAAGCGCTGGGCGTTGCGTTCTTCCAAGGCCAAGCCCGGGCGCAAGATCTTGAGGGCCACGGAACGATTCAACTTCTGATCGCGCGCGAGCCAGACGAGGGCCATGCCGCCGCGTCCGACTTCGCGGGTCAAGGTGTAGTGATTGAGCACCAGCCCCGGGCGCAGGGGTTGCGCGCTGGTGGGGGTCTGGGCGCTGCCCGCTTCGATCATCTTGAGGCAACGCTCGAGCGCAGGGCGCATCTCCGCGGGAACCTCACGCAGGTAGTTCTCCCTAGGCACCACCGTGCCGTGCTCAAGGGCGTCGGAGTAGCGAGCCACCAGCTCATCCAATTGGTCGTCGATGGAGTTTTCGTTCATGGAGCACCAAGCGTACGGCCCCGGGAGATTCCCCGCGCCATTTGAAAAAACCGCGATCCAACCCGGGCGGGCCTCCCCGAGGAGAGCCTTCTCAGCCCATGGCGGAGTCCCAGGCTTCCAGGGCACGTCGAAAGACGGAATGGACCGCTTTCTCGCTGCGCCCCATGCGGTCGGCGGTTTCCCGGGCGCTGAGCCCTTCGAACTTGCGCAAACCCAAGACCCGCCGATGTTCTGGGCTGAGGGAATCGAAGGCTCGGTCGAGGTGGGCCTGGGCCTCCAGACCCTCGACTCGGGTGTGCGGCCCGGGTCCCGGATCTCTCGGATCTAGGCCGGGCAGGCTCGTGCGGCTCCAACTGGGCCGACCGAGGGGCTGTTCGCGCCCGTCACGTTTGATCGCGCGAGCGGCGCGAGCGACGTCCACCACCGTGTGCCGGGCGATGGCGCGCAGGTATCGGAAGAGCTCCTGCTCGTTGGCGGACTCAGCGGGCAGTTGCTCGGGATTGGCTAGGGCCCGCAGGTAGACCTCCTGCAGCAAGTCCTCAATCTCCACCCGGGCGCGGATGGCTGAGCCCGTTAGGTGCAGCAGCAAGAGGCGTAGGCGGGTGTCGAGGCTGCCGAGTCGTTGGCCTAGTTCTCGTTGCTCGGACATCCCAGGAGTCTACGGATAGAGTGGCCGTCGAAAACGCTTCTAGCCCATATAATGACGGGCTTATGCGTCTCCTCTCAATCGTTTTTGCGTCTCTTCTGCTCTTGGGCTTTGCCCAAAACGCCCCCTTATCACCGGAGTCAGTCGAGTGGGGACCTTGGTGGACGGTGCTTCCCTTCGAGCATCCCGCGGGTGGGGCGAGCATCAAGGAGGAGTACTCCCCGGAGGAGGACTTGCGCCGCATGCGCGCCGGAGGCCCCGGTCCAAAGTTGGAGCGCAAGCATCGTCGCCAGGACAGGTTCTCGATCACTTGGCAGCAGATCGACACGGCAGATCGCGAGGATCCTGACTTCGGGCTAGTGGACTTCAACAAGTACGTTCCGGCGGAGCTGCAACAACAAGAAGGCTATTCCAACGCGAAGACGATGGCCTACGCTTATCGCACGGTCACGACCTCCAAGAAAGGCCAAGTGCTGATGAGGCTTGGAAGTGACGATGGCTGCCGCGTTTGGCTAAACGGCAAGGAGATCTATTCAGCCGCGCGCAATCGGGGTGTGGACCCGGTTGGAGATGACTTGCTGTTGGACCTTTCCTCCGGCGTCAATCATTTGCTGGCCAAGGTTCCGAATGAAGGCGGTGCTTGGGGCCTACACGTCCATCCACCGTCGACATCGGAGGTGAGTCCTTCAGACTATGTCTCTCAGTCGGCCGTCAACGAGGCAATCGATCGCGGCGTCTTGTACTTGCTCAAGACTCAGCTCCTGGACGGCTCATGGGACTACCACGCGGATCCCTACCGCAATGGGCAGACGGCGCTCTCTACCTACGCTTTGATGAAGAGCGGCTTGGCTCCCACTCATCCCTGCATCCGTCGAGCGTTCCAATTCATGGGGACCAAGCCATCGGATCGGACCTACGAACTCGCTTGCGAATTGCTGGCGAAGAAGGCCCGAGGCACAAAACAGGATCTCAGGGATGTGGAGAGCATGGGCGAGCTCCTGGTGGATTGGGAGCAGAATGGGTTGGCCTATCCGGTCGGCTCTCCGTGTCTTTCGAATACACAATACGGCGCCATGGGGATGCTCGTTGCCCAGCGTGAAGGGGCCAAGATTTCCCCGCGCGTGTGGACCAGTATGGTGCGCTTCGCATTCCAGTCGCAGAACGAGGATGGAGGCTTCGGCTATCGCAACGGGGTGCCCTCTAGCGGATCGATGACGGCAGCGGGTTTGATCGTGCTGCGCGCCGCTGAACTCTCCTTCGGCAAGAAAGGGCTTCCGACCAAGATTCGGGAGAAACACGAGGAGAGCGTCGCTCGTGGCTTGAACTGGTTCGCGGAGAACTTTCGGGTGGACCAGAATCCCAAGGCGCAGGACAACAGCGACCGCTGGCTCTACTACTACCTCTATGGAATCGAGCGCCTCGCGGCCTTGTACGGCCTAGAGAAGATCGGCACCCATGATTGGTACTGGGAAGGAGCCACCTTCTTGATTCGCAAACAGAACGAGAATGGCTCCTGGTCGACGCGCAGCGGTGAGGCCGAATCGAACACGGCGTTCGCCTTGATCTTCTTGGACCGCGCCACGGCCGCGCTCACCGGTCAGGCGCAAACCAACAACCGCAAACGGAACTACGTGACCGATCAGAACGACTCAGAAGTCGTGCTGCGAGCCACCGGAGACACGCCACTTAGCTTGTGGGTCTCAGGATTTCACGAGGACGAGATCGATGCCCACAGTCGAACCGTGAAGGGCGAGCAAGGCCTGCTCATCGACCGGGTGGAATACTACGCAGACGGGGAATTGGTGGAGACCCTCAAGGGAGACCCGCGCCGCCCTTGGAGCTCAGAACGCTTCGCGGTGCAGCACAAGTTCTACACCAGGCGTGAGCACGAAGTTCAAGTTCGCGTGCACTTGACCCCGGATCCCACAGAACCGGACGAGCCGCCGACGGTGCTTTCATCGCCGATCTTGAAGGTTCGCGTGGATGAAGGGTCGGGTGTGTGGATGTTGGACTACCCAGATGATTGGCTTTCGAACCTATTGTTGCAGCAAGAGGTGAAAGCGCTGGCCTCCTCCGAGCGTGACAATGGAAATCGACCCGCTCTCGCCATCGATGGACGTATGGGAACCGGTTGGTCCTGCAAAGCCGACGACCTGACTCCGACCTTGACGCTGAACCTGGATTCGGGGGCGCGCGCTGACACGGTGGTTCTCAGCCACCGCACGAGCACAGAACTCAACCGTGGAGACTTCGACCGGGCCACCCTCGTCGAGCTGCGCGTCAACGGCGAAAGCGAGACCTATCAAATTGAGATGAACCCGGACGAGGACTACAAGACTGCCTTCGAGCTGCCCAAGTCCTTGCGCATCCACGAGCTCTCCATCCGAGTGCTCGAGCGCCTCAAAGGCAATCGCTACCCGGGCACCGTGGGTTTCGCGGAAGTCGAGTTGAGGCTGAAGCCCTAGAGGCCTCTAGGCTCCAAAACTGGCCCTGGGGGCCCTGAAAACCGGGCTTTTGCAGCTGGATCGGGGGCTTTCCCGACCGAGGCTTCAGCTGGCTAGAGGGTCGGAACGATGAGTGGGCAGGCTGAATCTTCAGCCCAAACACCTCGAACTCGATGAAACTACCGCGCTGGACCGTCTACCCCGCCTTGGCCGTGATTGGCACCTTGCTAATCACCGCGCTGCCGCACACCTCCGACAATCCCAAGGGATCGGAAGATGCGGAGGGAGCTGCCTTGCGAGCCCGCGGTGCCATCGTTGACCAAGCCACGGGTGGGGAGCTGCAGAAGCTCAAGGAACTGTCGAAGGCGCGCACCCAAGAGATCCTGGACGTCAACAACTCCGGCGACCAGTAGGTTCTACCAGAGGTCCGCTTGATGGACCCTTTGGGCAGCCTGGGCTTCGCTGTTCTGTGGGTAGCACTCAAGGCCAATGATGTCCTTGTAGCCGAGCGCTTGCGCCGTGTGCAGGACACGCGCGTAGCTCACTTCACCGGTTCCCGGCTCGTTGCGACCTGGGTGATCGGCCAACTGCAAGTAACCCACCTGATCGATTCCATCGCGCAGGTGCCCGCACAGATCGCCCTCGGAGATCTGCATGTGATACAGGTCCCAGTTGATCTTGACCATCGGCGAATCCACCGCTCGGCAGATCTTCAGGGCATCCGCACTGCCATGCAAACAGTGGCCGAAGTGGTCGACGCGCACGTTCATGGGCTCGAGGATTAGCATCAGATTGGCAGCTTCCGCGATGGGAGCCGCGAGCTGCAACCCGACCGTGATGTTGGAGATCATCTGCTCCTGGCTCATGCCTGGTTGGTCGTTGCCGCCCACCACCGTCGCCTTGCGTGCGCGCAGAACCTTCGCCGCTTGCGTCGCCGCATGAACTGCACCGAGAAAGGCTTCGTGGTTCTTCGGGTCGTTCAGGCCGGGGACGAAACCCCAAGCGGTGAACTGCGCCACCTCGACTTTGAGTTCCTCGCAGAGCTTGGCGATGGCTTCGAGATCCTTGCCGCCAAGTCCCCAGAACTCAATGGCGTCGAAGCCCAAGTCCGCGCTGGCACGAATGCGATCGAGGAAGGGGAGTTTGCGGAACCACATCTCCACGTTGACCGCGAACCGACTGTTGGCGGTTTTGCCCGGAGTTTTTACCCAAGTGGGATCGACCTGCACCTTGGGCGGCGGCGGGACGGACCGCTCTTGGCTGAGTGCGCCCGCGGCAGCGGTGGCAGCTAGAAACGTTCGGCGTGAGAGGGGGGTCATGGTGATGCGCTGAGCCCCGGGCTCAAAGGGAGGCGACGTACTCGATCAGGTCCCGCATGGTCCGTGGCTTGAGCAACAGGTCCATGCCCGAGGGCATCGCGGAGAGATCCTGGCGACGCTCAACGATGCTGGCCGGGTCGAACTCTCGAATCTCACCGGAGGACTGGATCACCCGCACAAGTTTGTCGGTCTGCTCGAGGACGCGGCCAGCCACGAGTTCGTCGTCTTCGAGCACGAAGAGCACAGACTCGAAGCCCTCTGCGGTTTCCGAGTTGGGCGTGATGATGGAATCCAGAATCTGACGCCTGGAGAGCCTTTCCCCGACACCCGCGAGATCCGGACCGACTCCTTGGGCGGCGCCGTCACCGGAGAGATGGCAGCGCATGCAAGAGAGGGCCACGTCCTGTTCAAAGATCTTCTTGCCCTCCACTTTGTCGCCGCCCCACATGCTGTCCAACCACTTGGCGGCTACGGGTTCCCGCTCGCGGCGGTTGCTGCGCAAGCGGTCTACTTGCTGTCGAGTTGCGTTGGACTCCATCTGATACAGCGCTTCGATCAGGTCGAGTTGCAGTTCGCGGCGCAGGGAAGAGTTGCGCAGCTTCGTGAACTCATCGGTGAGGAGCGTTTGAGCCTCGAAGGTCGTCATGGAGCTCAAAGCCTTGTAGACCGCGCGGCATTCGATGATGTCGCCGTTTTCTAGAACGTCCCCAAACAGCGGAAGCGCCTGCTCGGGGGCCAGGCCGGGAAGCTGCTCCAGAGCGGCGGCGCGCAGGCTGGTGTCGCTATCCTTGAGGGCCGTCGCTACCAATTGTCCAAGGTCCGAAGCGCCGTCTTCCCGTAGCCGTTGAAAAGAGGCGACGCGCGTGGCACTGGCCAAAGCAGTGTTGGCGAGGACCGCTTCTAAGGTGGGGCGTTTCGCCTCAAACTCGAGGGGCTCGATCGCATCGATCCAAGCTTGCAAGACGGAGTCGGGCGCCTCGAGGATCCCACGGCCGGTGAAGTCCGCCAGCAGTTGGTTCGCGTGAGCTGCGTCGCGCTCTTCCATGGGAGCCCAATTGCTCAAGATGTAGTGGCGCGGGGAAGGGGTTTTCCAGCTTGCGAGCATCCCGATGGCGTCGGATCGTATTCGCTCACTGCGCTTGTCGCTGGTGGCCAAGTTGGCCAGGGTGGTTGCGTTGGCCTCCTCACCCAGGCGCAGGTTGGCGTTCAAGACTCGACGCAGCAGGTGCTCGTCTTGAATCGACTCGTCCGCTGCTAGGGCGGCAAGCTGCGGGTAGGCATCGACAATCGGGACGTCCGAAATGGCGCGAGCCGCTTCGACGGCGACCAGCGCATCGCTGTCCGCAAGAAACGTGGCCACCAGCGGGCTGGCCTGCAGGCGCAGGGCCACGACCGCAGCGAGCCGCGCTTGCACGGAATCGTGTTCGCTGAGTAGAGCAAGCCGCTCCGCACTAGCGCATTGGGAGAGACCCCAACTCGCGCCATGGCGCAGAACCGTGTCGGTCGCGGCGTCTTGCACGGCGAGTTGAATCAAGGCGTCCACGGCCCGTTCATCTGCCAAGCGCCCGCATGCGATCGCTGCGTGGCGCCGCACCGTCGGGTCGGCGTCCGCTACGGTGGCGATCAGTTGGGAAGTGGCCGGCGCATACCGGTGGTCTCCAAGAACCCGCGCGGTTTGGGCGCGGACCGCCGGGCTCGGATCGCGCAGGAAGGGGTTGAGGTACTCCAAGAGGCTCGGTTCCACCTCCGCGGCCATGCCAAGTCCCCACACGCTGTGGATGCTCGCCATCGGGTCGGATGCGTTCTTGAGCACCTGCTGGAAGCGCTCCCAACCGCTCTTGCCGCGCGCCACCAGTTCGAATTGGGCGAGGCGCCGGGCGCGCATGTCTGTGTGTTTGAGCAAGACCTGCAAGCGGTCGAGATCCAAATCCTTCGCTCCACCGGCGAGCAGGGCGGCGAGGGCGCGCACTTCGTCCGTATCGCGCACCTTCGGATCGTAGGCGCGGTAGATGCGTCCCTTGCCCGTCATGCCCCAACCGGAGACCCAGTCGGAGAAGTAGATGGACCCGTCCGGTCCGAAGTCCACATCGGTGACCAACGTCTTCCAGATGTACTCTTGGCGATTGACGAGTTTGAAGTTCGCGCCGTCGGGCTCCAAGGAGAAGGAGAGCACGCCGCTACCGCCGCGATAGCCGCGGAAATCACAGAGCAGGAAGGTGCCGTCCAAACCGTTGCCGGATCCAGTTCCCGGGTAGTAAGCCAGCCCCGAAGGTCCCGCGGCGATGTTGTCGATCGCTGGGGAGATGTAGGCGGCTTGCCCTTCAAAGTGCGGCTTCCAAAGGCCCTCTTCGCGCCAAGGTCCACGGGCCTCGGGCTCGAAGATCCATTGGTAGGAGGAACGCCAACCGGTGTCCGCTCCTTCGAGGATCATCACCCAGCGGGCCTTGTCTCCGCCGTCCGAATTGTTGTCGCCGGTGAACAGGTTGCCCTGTGCATCAAAGGCCAGCTCTTGGGGATTGCGCAGCCCGGTGTGCACAACCTCTAGGTCAGAACCATCCAAACGGCAGCGCAGGACAGCTCCCGTGTCCGGGTGGACGATGGGGCCTTTGGGAGTCTGGACGTTGAACCCACGATCGCCGCAGGAAAAGTAGAGCCAGCCATCGGGGCCAATTTGCAGCCCGTGCAGGTCATGGCCGAGCAGCGTCACTCGCACGCCGTAACCGGTTGAGAGGCTCTCGCGCTTGTCCGCGATGTCGTCGCCGTCGGTGTCTTCCAATTTCCAGAGGTCGGGGATGCAGGTGTAGTACACCGCACCGTTGTGCTCCAACACGCCCGCAGCGATTCCTACGGAAGGGTCCTTGAAGCCGTCCGCATAGGTCACGGATTGATCGACGACGCCGTCTCCGTCCGTGTCCCGCAAGAGGCGCACCCGTTCGTGTTCTGTGCCGTAGTCTTTTTTGAAGTTGTCCCCCGACCAACGCTTGAACATGGCCACGCGGTCTTCGACCGTTTGACAGGCCATGTCCTCTTCGAGTCGCGCGACGTGTTCGCGCATGTCGGTCACTCCGGCGTGCAGGCGAAAGGTTTCTGTCACGTACAGCGAGCCATCCACCGCGGGCCAGAAACTGACGGGGTTCGCCAGGTGCGGTTCTGCTGCCACGAGCTCGCAGACGAAGCCCTCCGGCAGTTTGATGCTAGCCATGTCCGTCGAACCTTCGTCGGAGGATCCGGCGATCTCCGGCGTGTAGACCTCGTCCGTCTTGCTGGGATGCTGGGGGTTGGCGGAACTGGAAAGGAGCAGAGCGGTGGCAAGAAGACGAATCATCGGGGCTTTCTAGCGGATTTCCTGACGGACGCGGAGGAGCAGTTGTTTTGTGAGGAGGATGCCTTCCTCTTCGCTGTGGTCGCTGCCTTCGTACTCGATGCCCACGTGGCCTCGGTACCCGGCAGCATGGACGATGCCCATCATTCGTTTGTAGTCTGTGCGGGTCTCGTTGCCCTCTGCATCGAAGGCGTGGCTCTTGGCACTGACCGCTTTGGCGTAGGGCATGAGTTCCTCGACGCCTTGGTAACGGTCGTACCAAACACCGGCGGAGGTTTGGAAGTTTCCAAAGTCGGGTAGTGTGCCGACAGCCTTGTGATTGGCTTGCTTCATCACGCCGGCCAACCAAGCTCCATCGGAGGACGGGCCGCCGTGGTTCTCGACGATCACGTTGACTTTGTAGGGAGCGCCGTACTCAGCCAGCTGAACGAGGGAGTCGGCCGCGCGTTTTTGCATGGATTCGCGGTCCCCGGTGCCTCCCGCGTTGACGCGAATCGAGTGACAGCCGAGGAAGCTTGCCGCCACAATCCATTTGCGGTGGTTGTCGATGGCGCGTTTGCGCTCTGCTTCGTCCTCCGCAGCGAGCAGGCCCTCGCCGTCGATCATGATCAGCAGCATCTTCACGCCAGCGTCGTCCGCTCGCAGCTGCATCTGGCTCAGGTAGTTCCAGTCGCAGGCCTTGTCCTTGAAGAAGGCATTGACGAACTCCACTGCGGAGATCCCGTAGCGCTTGGGCACGCTGGAAATCCAACCCAGGTTGTCGATGGCACCGGAGAAGAGCTCTCGATTGCTTGACCACTGGGCCAGGGAGATGTCGAACCAGGCGCCGGCTTTGTCGGTCCCTTGGGCCATGGCGGCCTGCTGGGTCCCGATGAGTCCCAGGGCACTCGCGCTGGCGCTGGCTTGAATGAGTTGACGGCGATTGAGATGCATGGGGTGTCCTCGGATGCGTGGGTGGTGGGCACGTATCGTACACCCTGATTCGACCCGCGCGCCTTCGGAGCAAGTCGGATTTCACCCCCGCCCCGCTACGGCTTATCGAGGACCCACAGACCGAGAGCTTGGACCCGCGCGTCCCGTTCGGGCGAGAGTGAGAAGAACACCCGTAGATCGCCCGTGGTTCCACGCACAAAGAACGTTCCACGCAGGGCGTTGTGTGGAATGAGCGCGTCGATGGATTGAATCTCACCCACCTGCTGCAAAAGTCGGTTGCCACCAGCCATGCGAAACTCTCGGCTGTTGTTGAGGCGAGTGGAAAATCTCATGAATAGAGCGAGCCAGGAGTCTGCGCCACAGATAGCGGTTTGCGAGACACCGATCCTCGAACCCATCTCTGCGTCCTGCCAAGGTCCCCGATGGCATCCAGCCATTGGGAACTTGTCACTCCTTGACCTGGGCCAGATGCTCGGTATCTCGCAAACCGCTATCTGTGGCACAGGCTCCTAGGGTTTCCGAGCGGACTGCCGTAATGTAGCCGCTCTCCGTGCTGCGGCGTGTCTGCGAGCGAGAGAAGACGGCGATGAATTACACCCTTGGCGCATGCAGTTGGTCCTTGAAGACCGAGTCTCTTACTGAGCTTGTTCGGCTCGTCACGGAGGTCGGCGTGATGAGCGTCCAGCTCGGTCTCGATCCTGTGGTCAGTGGCGACTGGCCCGTTCACGATGTCCAGCGCGTGTTTGAGGCGCAGCGTATCGGAATCGCCTCCGGCATGATCGGCATGCAAGGGGAAGACTACTCCAGCCCCCAGACGATTCGCGAGACCGGTGGTGTGCGTCTGACCAAGCACTGGAAGGACAACTTGAGGGCAACCCGCAACAGCGCAGCCGTCGCCGAACAGCTTGGGATCTCCTTGATCAGTTTTCACGCGGGATTCCTGCCCCACGAAGCAAGCGATCCCGAGCGAGGCGTGCTGCTGGGGCGCTTGGCGCAGATGGCTGACATCTTTGCGGAGCGCGGGATTCGAATGGCCTTGGAGACAGGGCAAGAGACCGCCGAGACCCTGCTCGAAGTCTTGGCCGAACTCGGTCGCGAGAACGTCGGCGTGAACTTCGATCCTGCGAACATGTTGCTGTACGGCATGGGCGATCCGATCGAAGCGCTCGAGGCCTTGCTGCCCAGCGTTTTCCAGATTCACATCAAGGACGCGAACGCATCCGGACAGTCCGGTGTGTGGGGGGAAGAGGTGACCGCTGGTATGGGCCAAGTGGATTGGAAGCGGTTCTTCAAGGTGCTGCAAGGCAGCGAGCGGAAGGTGGACTTGATGATTGAACGTGAAGCTGGCAAGGATCGCGTGGGAGACATGCGGGCCGCTGTGAAGTTGCTGACCTCCCTCGGGGTGGTCGACGTTGGAAAGCAGGAGACCAGTCATGAGCAATAGGAAAGAAATCGGCATCGGAGTTCTCGGCTTGGGCTTCATGGGCCGCACCCACGTTCGCGCTTACGCGCAAGCCAATGAACGGGGCTTTTCCAATCGCTTGGTCGCGGTTTGCGATTCCAATCCAGAACGGCGCGCGGGCCGCACGGGAGAAGCGGGGAACATGGAAGACGGCAGGGCTCCCGAGCGCATGTTCGATCCAGAGTCCCTGACAGCCTATGAATTCGCAGCGCCCCTGCTCGCTGACCCGGCGGTGGATTTGGTCTCGATCTGCACACCGACGGACACCCACGTGGACCTCGCGATCGAGGCCCTCGCCATGGGCAAGCATGTCCTGCTCGAGAAGCCGGTCGCGCTTGAATCGAAGGATGTGGCTCGCTTGCTGCGCGCTTCGAGCGGTTCCAACCGCCTGTGCATGCCAGCCCACTGCATGCGGTTCTGGCCCGGTTGGGATTGGCTGCGCGATGTGATCCACTCCGGCGAATACGGGGGCGTCCTCGAGGCGAACTTCCGGCGTATCTCTCCGACTCCCGGTTGGTCCCCTGAGTTTTACGGCGATCCGCTGCGCAGCGGAGGTGCGCTTGTTGACCTGCACATTCACGATGCAGATTTCATTCTGTGGGCCTTTGGTCCGCCGTTGGAACTAGCGTGTCGCGGGACTGCCGATCACTTCAAAACCGAGTACAGCTTTGCTACGAACGCTGCCAAGGTGACGGCGGAAGCTGCCTGGGACCCGAGTCCAGACTGCGAGTTCAAGATGACTTACGAGGTCCAGTTCGAAAACGCCCGCGCACGCTTTGACGTGGGAGCGCAGAACCCTCTCCAGCTTGAGGTGGATGGGACCACCGAGTCGATCGGCTTAGACCCGGCCGACGGCTACCAGGGGGAGATTGAGCATCTGGTGGAGCGCATCCACCGGGGCCATGGGGAGCTGCGCGTCAACATGGAAGATGCCCTAGCCGTTGCAAATCTCTTGGAGCTGGAACGCGCGAGCTTGTTGGGGGGTTAGCCCGCACTTCCCGTGCAAAGTCGAGGCGGGGTGCGTCTGCTCAAGAGTCCATGTGCATGACGAGGCGAAAGCCGATCTGGTCGAAGACTTCTTCCGGGCGCGATCCATTGCCACCTGAGACTTGGAACATGCTGGCGGGCCCCCCATCCGACCAGGCGCCCCCGACGTGCCAGCGGCGGTCCTGCTCTTCGACCCACCAGGCGTCGAGCCACTCCGACACGTTTCCGCAAACGTCGAACACACCCGAAAGGGAACGATCGATCGGATAGCTCATCACACGCTGCGGATAGGGAAGGGGCTTGGAGAAACAGGAGCTTGTCCACTTTGGATGGAAGCGGTCCCCGTACAGAAACTTCTGATGGGGGCCCGCGGAACTCATCCATTCGTGCTCTTTCGGTAGGGAGTAGACGTGGGGAAGTCCGGCGGCCTTGGCCTTGGCGGTTTTCCACTTCGCGTAAGCTTGCGCGTCGTACCAGGAAACGCCAAAGACGGGGACTTCTGCGGGCCAGTTGGGTCGCAACTGAAAGGACCCATCGGGATTTCTGCGGCACAAGTCCTTTGACTGCCCAGGTCCACCCCGGGGCCGCCGAATGGGAGTCTCCGATTCGCCAACCTCGCGCTGGGTTTCCGGATCATTGAGGAACTCGAGGTACTCCCCAAAAGTGACCTCGTGACGTCGCATCCAAAAGTAGGCCGACTCCAGCGGAGTGGACATGGTGCGGTCCACTATGCGAACAAACTTCGCCGGGGACGTTCCCTGGGGCAATAGATCGATCCGCCGCCCCCTTTGATCTATCGGGACCAATTGGGGTTCGTATCCCGGTGCGCGCAGGACGAGGACCTGCCTGCTCTCGTTGCCCACGTCGAAGGGTCCCAAGGGGGTGATCCCTACCAAGGAAGCCTTTGAGTAGATCAGTGGAGTCGCGGTCTCGTCGACCCGCAATCCGGATTCGAGGAACTTGGAGTGCAGTTCGCCCTGGCTGAAGAGCGTCGTCACGACGGCGCCTGCCTGCACAACTTCCCGTGGCGTTGCGACTTCGATGCCAAGCTCGGTCAAGTCGGCTGCGCGCTCGGTGAACTGTTGCCCGTTCCTCTCAAAGACGAAATCCTGAGCGGTCGGCGACCCGAGGCGCGGCAGGTATGAGTCCCGACGGCCATACATGTCCACTTCATAGTGGCCAAGCACCGGGTGCCCGCCGATCGAGATCAAGCGGTCGTGGAGCTGCACTTGCCCCGAACCCTGGGAAACCAACATGGCCTCGCGAATCGCATGGCCCGCGACTTTCACCACGAGGTCGCCAGCGTACAAGCCTTGAGCGTCTTCCAGCAACACCAAGCAAAACGTCCCGGGCTTGACGGGCGTCGGGGAGGTTCCGTGGGGAGCAGGAACCCACCGGCGCTCTGTTTGTCCTAGCTCTTCGCGGGCGTGTGCACTGCGAAAGCGATAGAGCTTGGCTCCCTCCACGTTGCACTCGATCTCGATCATGACCGGGTTGACCTCCTCGCCCATGATCGTGCCCTTGGGATCATTGCGTTGCACGAGGTTGTGGTACACCGTGCGCAACAGGGGATCTCCCGCGGCGATGACCTCCATGTACTTCGCCATGTAGAGCCGTCCGCGCAATTCCGTGATCGCCTCGGGGGCTGCATCGAGATCCGCCGCCCGCCGAATCAGGTCGAGGATGGCGTAGAAGGACTCCTCCCGCGATCGACGTTCAGCGAGCACTTGGTCCTCGAAGGCGTCGAGTTCCAGGTCCCGTTCGGGGGCCAGGTATTCGGACATCGCACGCATCTGAAGTTCCGTAACGCGAGCACCCAGCTCGCGGGCCTCCTCGATGCCGTTGCGGTACTGCACGATCTTCGCGTGGGCTTCTTCGATGGTGGTGGTGCGTTCCACCTTGCGCTCGATCTGCTGCACTGCGAAGAACGCGATCAGTGCGAGCGGCGTGGCCAGCAACAGAGTCGTTATCGCGGAATGCCGTCTTGCCGCCCGGGCCAGGCGCTTGAGGGGGCCCGGCGGTCGGGCTTCGATGGGCAGGAACATGAGCAGCGCACGCAGGTCACGGGCAAAGGCTGCTGCATCGACGAAGCGTTGCTCGGGCTCCTTGTCGATGGCCTTCAGGATGACCGTTTCCACGTCATTCGAGAGTTCCGGTCGCGCCTTGCGCGGCGCAGCGGGTGGCTCCACAAGCACGTCGTGGAAGACTTCCTCGAGGGTTTCCCGGCGAAAGGGCAGCGCGCCCGTCAAGCACTGATACATGGTGATGCCGAGGGCGTAGACATCGGTTCGGGCGTCGACCTTGCCGCCCTTCGCCGCAATCTGTTCGGGAGCCATATAGGCCGGGGACCCGAGGAAGGAGCGAGTCAATGTCGCTTGATTGGACTCCAGTTCGCGGGCGACTCCGAAGTCGAGCAACATGGCTCGATCATCCGGCGTGATGCGCACGTTGGAAGGTTTGACGTCCCGATGGATCACTCCCTGTTCGTGGGCGGAATGTAGGGCGTCCGCCAGGTCCGCGCACCATCGCAGAACACGGGGGATGTCGATGGTCTCCCCGCGGTCGGCCAATTCCTGCAGCAACTCATCCAGGTCTTTTCCGGGCGCCAACTCCATGGCCAGGAAGTTCACGCCCTGGTCCTCTCCGAAGGCGATGACCTTCACGATGTGCGGGTGGTTCATGCGCGCGATGGCATGGGCCTCGCGCTCAAACCTGATGGCCGCGTTGCTCGAGGCGGAGAGGTCGGGGCGCAAGATCTTGAGGGCCACGAGTCGTCCAAGGGACTCTTGTTCGGCAAGGAACACGACGCCCATTCCGCCTTCCCCAAGTTTGCGCACGAGCCGGAACTCGCCGAGCTGCTCCCAGGGCATGCCGTCCTCGGCCGCAAGGGGGGGTGCGCTAACAGCGGGCTCGGCCTTGTCCTCGGTGAGCATCCGATGGATACCGTGCAGGTGCTCCCGCAAGGATTCGGGAACGTCACCGCGGCTGGCTAGGAAATATTCCGGGGAGCGAATCTCGCCCCGGAGCATCGCGTCAAAGAACTCGTCGAAAATGCGCTCTTCAGGAGTGTTCGTACCCACGGGGGGAATTGTAGCAGGATTCCTTGTCGGATTCGGGCGCGAAGACTCATTCACCATGGTGAGGGGCTCCCCATACCTCTGACTCTGCTATCGGGCGCAATCGGCCTGTAGCGACCCCATTCAACCACTTGGCCGAGGCCTCGTACTTCCCCATTGTTCCCATGAATCTCCGAATGTTTCGCCGCCACTCGTTCCTTCTGCCCTTGGTCGCCTTCTACTGCGCTGGGCTAGCGTCGGCACAAATCGAACTAACGGGCTCGATCTCTGACGACACGACTGGACCCCTCTTGTCGGGCCAGGTCTACCACTTGAACGGCGGCGTCTCCTTGCCAGCGGGCAAGACTCTCACGGTGCAGGCTGGCGCGATCGTGAAAGGTCGACCAAACAGCCAGTTGGTTACCCAGGGAACTCTGCTGGTCAACGGAGCGCCCGGGAACCCGGCCATCTTTACTTCCTATTCGGACGACGTCGGCGGGGACACGAACTTGGACGGTGCCTCGACAGGCACCCCGGCTGACTGGCGCGGCATCTACATGTACCCGAGTTCGTCGGCGAGCGTTTACAGCCACGTGGAGGTTCGGTTCAGCGGTGGAGGCAACGGCGCAGGGATCGAGATCACCGGTGGAGGGGTTCAGCTCGATGCGGTCGACATCTCGAGCGGCTCTCGCCACGGGATCAATCTGAACGGCAACACGGCGGTTATCACGGGTTGCTCGTTCACCGGCAACGGGGGACTGCCCATGCAGTCAGTGCCGCTTCAAACGCTTCCAAACTTCACTGGGAACACCGCCACTGGCAACGCCGAAGGGGACTACGCCAGGATCACCACCTTCACCCACAGCGCAGATCTCACCATTTCCCCGAGCAACTGCATTGGCGGCGTCCTGGTCATCGGGACCACAACTTTTTCCGTCGCGGCGGGCAAGCGCCTGACCCTGACCCAGGGCTTGATCGTGAAGATCGAGTCGACGACGCACCTCGTCTCGCAGGGATTCCTGGATGTGCTTGGAACGGAACTAGAGCCCGTCGTCTTTACGACATTGGCTGATGACTCGGTCGGTGGCGATACCGCCAGCGATGGCGCGACGGTGGGAACCCCTGGGTCCTGGCGCGGCTTCTACTTCTACCCCTCGGCCAGTACCTCGCGCATCGAGCATGCTGAGATCAAGTTCACGGGGAACGGCAACTACGGCGCGGTCACCTTCGGCGGTGCGGTCGTCAGTGTTGACGGTTGCAATATTCATCAAAGCAGCACCGGTGGGATCGACTTCTCCGGCGGCTCAGTGGGCTCGACGGTGTCCAACAGCACAATCCACGACAACGTCGGGTTGCCCATCTACAACTGCCCCTTGCAGGCGGTTCCCGGGCTGCTGGACAACACAGCTTCTGGCAATCAGTCCGGCGACTACATTCGGGTGACGAGCTACAGTCACTCCCAGGATTTTGAAGTTCAGCTCGCCAACGTCTTGAATGGCGTGCTGGTCGTCAGCACCACGCAATTCTCGGTCCCAGTTGGCAAGCGCATGACCCTTGGCGAGGGACTGATCATCAAGATGGAGTCCACGACAAACGTCATTTCTCAAGGAGAACTCGTGATCGCAGGTACTCCCGGTGCACCCGTGATCATCACGACCCTGGATGACGACGAAATCGGCGGAGATACGGCAAAGGACGGAGCGACAACCGGAACACCTGGCTCTTGGCGCGGGCTTTACTTCTACCCCACAGCCGTGGGGTCGACAGTCGACTTCGCCGTTCTGCGCTACACCGGTAACGGAAACTACGCGGGCATCTCCTTGAACACCGTGGGGATCTCCATCACGAACTCAATTGTGGAAAAAGGCTCGAGTGCGGCGTTGCACCAGCTAGGCGGTGCGGGCGGCGCTGTTGTTGCCGGGTGCACTTTCCGCGACAACGGGGGAATCGCTGCAACGAACATCTCCGTGAACAGCCTCGAGCACTTCCGCGACAACATCGCTTTGGGCAACGCGGGCGGCAATCATACCCAAGTGACCAACCCAACTCCTGTTGGCGACGTGGTCTTGGGAGCTGAGAACGTGATTGGAGACCTCTTGCACCTGACCACCGGCATCAACGTCGGAGCCGCGAGCTCAATCACGTTCGGCGAGGGGATGATCATCAAGGTCAACCCTGCGATTCACCTGACGTGCATCAGCGGTGGTTTGCACTTCGAAGGAACCGCGGAGGCGCCGATCATCCTGACTTCCTTCTACGATGACAATGTCGTTGGTGACTCGGACCTCGGCGTTGGGCCTCCGGCAAGTGCTGGGGACTGGCGCGGGTTCTATACCTACCCTTCGGCGAACCTGACTCTCCGCCATACGAAGATCTACTACGTGGGGAATGGGAACTACGCGGGCCTCGATCTCAATGCAGCGAATGCGGTTTTGGATCACGTGGAGGTTCGGCACGCAACGCAAATGGGCTTCGACATCAAGGCGAACGTCGTGACCGATCCAACGCACCTCACTGCGTTTGATTGCGGCACGCGCGGCATCTCCCTGACGAATGGCTCTTGTACCCTGCGTCGTTCGACGGCGGCGAACTGCGGTACAGAGGGCATTTATCGCGCACCAGCCTTCACCGGTCGCGTTGTGGACACACTTTCCTATGGGAACACAGTAGCCAACTTCTCGGGCTTCGGACCGGGTGCGCTGCGCTACTGCAACGGTTCCGCGGCCCACGCCGGGAGCAAAGGCAACATCGACATGGACCCGCTCTTCGTGGACCAATCCGGCGGTGACCTCAACTTGCAAGTGTCGTCGCCCTGCATCGATGCGGCAAACCCGCAATCGATGACGGACCCCGATGGCTCCAGAGCAGACATCGGCTCGTACTACTTCGACTTCACGGGCCCGACTCCCTACTGCGGCTCGAAGCTGAACTCCCTCGGTTGCCTACCCGCCATCGACTGGACCGGCGAGCCGACCCTCGGCGGCAGCGATGATTTCCACGTGACGGCGACCAACATCGTTGGACAGCAACCCGGCTACCTGCTTTCGAGTCTGAGCTTCAACTCGGGAACCAAGAACGGTCTCGGCGCATCGCTGCTGGGTACGCACTTCTGCGCCTTCAACCCGAAGTTCTTGGTCAGCACGAGCTCCGGGGGGAGCGCTGGAACTTGCACTGGCACCTTTGACGTTCACTACTCCCAAGCGTTGATGGGCAGCGAGGGACTCTTGGTGGGCCAGACGGTTTACACCCAGTACGTCTACAAAGACCCCGCGCACCCGGACGGTTCCGGTTGGGGGCACACCAACGCACTGCGCTTCCAGATCGCACCCTAACGCCCAAACTGGAAGCCCCGCCCCGGGGGGGAACACGAGGAGGTCGCTCAGCAAACGGGCGACCTCCTCTCTGCATGTCTGGGGTCTTTCCGAGGGCAACCGGAAAACTCGCTGGGAGGCCCCGCTCAAGGCTTCCGTCTAGCCCGCCTCAGAGCCCCGCTCAGAGCCCTGCCGTTGCAGCGCGTCTCGCAAGTGCCTCTGCATGCGAAGCACAAGCACCACCGCGTACAGGGAGCCACCGAAGAAACCACACACGAGCAGTCCGAGAACATCACCAACCGTGAACCCTACGAGCAGGCTGGCAGTGGTGAAGAACAGCGCGCGCTTCGTGCGGCGTTCCCCCGCAGACTTCGCGGCTGCTTGGCGCACCAGCTTGAGCCGTTTGCCCAGGGGGAAATCCCCGAGCTTGGGTCCTGAGCTGGCAGTTTCGTTCTCGTGATCGGGTAGCATGCTTGGGTGAGTTGGCGCAGAGCATGCCCTCCCCGCCCAATAATTGCGACGCTGATCCTATGTCCTCCGCCTTGCCCCCCGCGAACCCAGACGAGAACGTCAACGAGTCCCCCCGTGCCTTGATCCTGGGGCGCGTTGGACCCTTGGCGAGCGCTATCCGAGCAGCCTTGCGCGCGGCCGGGATTCCCTGCGAGTTGAGTTCCCCGGAGGCGCCAGCCCAAGGAACCGATGAGCACAGCAGAGTGGACATCCTCGTGGTGCTCGAACCCCCGGCGGGCGACTGGAAGGCGGGCTACACCGCTGCGATGGGACGCCGCAAGTGGGGCCGGGTGATCCACGTTTCCGAGGAGCTGCCTGCGATGGACGCGGCACAGCTGGCGAGCCTGGGAGTGAATGAAAACCTAGTGCAGTGGGCGGGTCTCGCGGAGCTCTCGGCGACTGAAGCGGAGCTCAGGCAAGCGCGCGTCCCCGCTATCGGGCGGCCAGTGACCTGCGCGGAAGTGGCGGAGGTCGTGGCCTTTCTGGCTTCCCCCCTGGCCGGCTACATCGTCGGGGCACGCATCCCCGTCACCGGCGGCCTGGGCTTGGGCCTCTATCCGGAACAGCTAAGCTAGAGGCCCGGCCGACAAGGGCGAGGAATCGCCCCTTGTCGGCCGGGCCTCTAGATCTTGTAGCCCATCGCCGCGAACTGCTTGTCCGCTTGCGGTGCC
>CALCXM010000186.1 GCA_937905825.1 uncultured bacterium | reverse complement strand
TCGCAGACTCCTAGCCGTTCGGCTACTTCTGATCGATGCTCACGCGCGGCAGCACGTGCTCCTTGTCGGGGGCCTCGTACTTGATGGCGTTGCCCCAGGGGTCCGTCAGAGCGCTCTCCGAGAGATAGGTCGTTCCCCCATCATCCGCCACAGTGAGCTCGGACAAGCTGGCGGGATAGGCCCCATCGTGACCGATGGCGTAGAGTTCGAGGGCCGCTTGAATTGACTTCAGCTGTCCGTTGGCCGCCTCTTGGCGCGCCGTTGCCCGCTGGAATTCGAGGGCGGTCTGCAGCTTCTTTTGATCCCCAACCAGCTGTGCGACATACCCCTGCAACTGCACGATTTCCTGCTCCAGTTGCTGCGCTCCCTGCTGCTTGGTCACGTGCTCCTGACGCAAAGCGTCCATCTCGCGCTCGCGCTGCTCGAGCTGGCGCTCGACACGCCGGGCCTGTTCCTCGGCCTGCGCCACTTGGGGAACCACAGCAGAGCCCATCACCATCGCAGCGACCAGGGGACCGACTGGCGAATTCGCCATGTAGCCCATGATGCCGGTGGCGTTCACCAGTTGAGAGCGATCACCGCGCATCTCTGCGCGCAAGTCATCGCCCACAACGCGGCCGACACTCAGCATGCCCTTCGCTCCGCTGCGCAAGGTAGCCATGGTCGGCATGATCAAGCCAGCGCTACGGCTTTCGTCCGAAGGCGAACGCACGGCGTTGGAAAGGCCGGAGCACAAGAGGCTCACCACGGAGTATCCGTCGCGCATCAAGCGCGGGGTGTTGACCCAATCCACAGAGTGCACACCCTCCATGTCTTGACCGCGGCCGGGCAGCTGCTCGATGAAATCGGGGTTGCCCAGAAGGCTCGTGCGTTCGCCAGCGTTCACCTGCTCGACGGCGGCCACCACGGCGGAGGGCGTCATGCCGAAGATCACGAAGCGCTCGGTGGTGGTCATGGTCAGTTCCATGGGAACCGGCAAACCGGGAAAGCCCAGAATCGACAGGTCTTGGTCCCCGTGCTGCAAGTGCGAGAAGCGCACGTAGCCATTGGCTTGCGCCTGGCCGAGGGCGCCCAAGGCCTGCTCCAGGCGGCCCCATGTCTTCAAGAAACCGTCGCGGTCGGCGAGCTCGAGCAGCCCAATCGTGGAGAGCATGCCCCCTCCACCGGTGCTGTCGGAAGCGTAGAGCGCCACGTGGTTGCCCAGGGTGCCGAGCACTTCAGCGTTCAGGTCCAGGTTGGCGTACTCCATGCAGAGTTTTTGCAAGCTCAAGTACTCATCCTTCGTAACCAGCTTGAGCACCGTCTCGTAGTAGCTGATCAGGCCGCTCAAATTGAGCGTGCTCGCGACAGCCCAGGTGGCGTCCCCGGGAATCGCCGCGACGATCTTGGCGTCTAGGTCCTCCGCCGCTAGCAGCCCTTGCTCTTTGGCCACCGCCGCCCAACCGGGCATGTTGAAGACCGTGTAGCTGCGTTCTGCGTCCGTCCCTGAAGCCCACTCCATGTTGAGGGTGTCCACCATGCTCGCCTGCAAGAGCGTCTGCAGGTCGGGATCCTCCGCGGCGATCATGGGCATCATGGTTTCCATCATCCGCCCGTAGTTGAGCATGCCGCCGGAACTCATGGTCGCTCCTTCAGGCAAGAGGTGCGAGGTGTCTGGCTTGCTCACTCCGCTTTCCATGCCGAGGCGCAAGACAACGCCGTCTCCGTCGGAACCCATCCAAACTGGAACGGGTGCGGGCAAGAGCCACTTGCCACCTTCGTCAGGATCGGCCAGGGGCACTCCCAACATGCTGGCGAAGTTCGCCACGTCCTTGGCGATCGCTTGGGCGGCTTCGGGGGAGGCCTTGGTCAAGCGCAACTCACCGGCGAAGGGCATCGGCATGGCCGCAATCGGCTCCGAGCTCATGCCGATGGTCAGGGACGAAGGTCCGGCCAGCAGGTTCAGCAGGAGTTCGAGGGTTCCGGGAGGCGCTTCCCAACCGGGGATCTCCGTGGGCAATTCCAAGAGCCGGTCGTCGATCATGCGCAGGGCGCGGGCCAGTCCTTGGTCCTTGTCATCCACGAGCAAGGACTCGAGGCCGCTGGCCTCCAGGGAGAAGAGGGGCGTGAACTCGGGGGCTGCGGCGGGCGCGTCCGGCGGAACGGGAACTGGGGCCGGAGCGGGCGCGTCCTGGAGAAGGGGAAGTGCAATGAGAAGGGATAACCACATGGTGCTGTGCTTTGGATGAGCGAGAAGGGAAAGTGGGACCGGGTCCCATCAATCGGACGATCCGTGGAATCGCCCGGGCCAAATTCATGAGGAATTGACCCTAGGAGTATGTCAAGAGCGCGCGGTGTGTCCTTCTCGGGAACCAAACAACCTTCCGCCGCGGCCTTCTCCCGAGATGAGGAGGGACCAAGCAGCCCCTGCACGGCGCGCCCTGGGGCCCAGAAGCAGCGGAGTCCGGGGGCGCGCCGGGCCCAGAGCTGGGGGCTGACACCGGGTCCCTCTGCGGGCCTCTATGCCGACTACTCCGCAGGGATCAGCTGCACGCCGCGGAAGCGCGCCGGAGCTGCCCCGTGGCTCATCTCGGCAACCTGCATGGGATTGCCCTTGCCGCAATTCGTCAAGCCCCACAGCTCCCAGTGCTCTTCCTTGCAGACCGCATCGCAGCTGTTCCAGAAGGCCGGAGTGGTCCCCTGGTAAGTGGGATTGCGCAGCAGTCGCCCGAGCTTGCCCCCTTGGATTTCCCAGGCCACCTCGCAGGTGAATTGGAAGTTCAAGCGCCGTTGATCGATGGACCACATCTTGACCGTGTCCATGTAGATCGAACCATCCTCGCAGTCGGCGATCAATTCGTCGAAGCCCCAGGTGCCCGGCATCAAGGACAGGTTCGTGATGCGAATGATCGGCGGGTGATACCAGCCATCCGAACGACAAGTGGCACGGCTCTGCGCTTCCCCGACCTTGCCCGCCCAAGTGCGGTCCGTGTGGAAGCCTTGGAAGACTCCCTTCTCGACGATCGGCCAACGACCGGAAGCGACGCCTTCGTCGTCAAAGCCGCGCGTGTCGAGGCCTCCGGGAATGGTGGAATCCGCCACCAAGTTCACGTGCTCGGATCCGTATTGGAAACCCCCGAGCATTTCGGGTTTCGCGAAGGAGGAACCCGCCAGATCGACCTCGTGACCGAAGACGCGATCGAGTTCATTGGGATGACCGACGGACTCGTGGATCTGCAACATGAGTTGACTGCCACCGATCACCAGCGTGCGTTCGCCGCCGGGGCACGGGTCCGCGTGGCACAGGGCCACGGACTCGTCGCGCATGCGTTCCCCGTGTTCATCGCACTTCATGCTCAAGAGATGTTCAAAGCCCCCCGCTTTGAATTGTCCGCCGAAGCTCGACGGATAAGAACGCCGCTGGGTTTGTCCCTTGGCCACGGCTGTCGTGGAGATGTTGCCCCCGGCCCGCGCCAGGACCTGGTGAATGCGGGCCCCCGCGCTGGTGGCTTGCCACTGTTCCTCGCGGCGCGCGCTGTAGTTCGATTGACGCACCACCGTTTCGCTTGCGCCCTTCATCGACGCCTCCCAACGGTTCAAGAGGTCGAGCTTGTCCGCCAAGGGAATCGCGAAGGCATCCAGCTCCACGGGAGTTTGCCAATCGTGCTCACCGCTTGCGGTGGGCGCCAAGGTCCGGACTTCGGCGCAGGCCACGGACAGGGCTTCGGCGTTCTTGAGTGCGCGCTTGGCCAACTCCTTCGCCAAGCTCTCGCCGTCTCCAAGGCCCAGGGGAGCCGCGGCAAAACCGGAGCAGCCCTTGTGGAAGACGCGCACGCCGATGCCGAATTCTTCCGGAGCTTCGGCGATGCCCAGTTGGCCGTTCTTCACGGAGAGGTTCTCCAGGCGCAAACGGTTGATGCGCGCGTCCGCTTCTTGGGCGCCGGCGCTTTGTGCGTGGTCCACCGCCATTGCGGCCAGCTTCATGGGATCGTTCATGGCTAGAAATCAGTGCTGGAGGTGAAACGGAAGTTCTCGATGCGCATGGCGGGAGTGATCAGAACGCCATCGAAGAGGGCCCCGGCGACTTCCTGTTCATTCGCAATTCCGGAGAGGTTGCCCAGAGCGTTCACCAGGCTTTCGGTGTAGCGCAGGTTCTTGACGGCCCCGACGATTTCGCCGCCTTCCACCAGGAAGGTGCCGTTGCGGGTCATGCCCGTCAGTAGCAAGTCTTTCGGATCGATCAGGTTCGTGTAGTGAAACTGCGTGATCAGCAATCCACGTTGGATGCCCGCCAACAACTCTTGCGCGCTGTGTTTGCCGGGGGCCACCACCAGGTCCGTGGCCTTGGGGCCGTCGGTGTTTGGTTTGGCCAGGGCGTGTCCGGTGTTTGCAACTCCCAAGCGTCGCGCCCAGTCCGCGTCGGTCACCGGTGGTTGCAAGACGCCATTTTGAATCAGGGGAACCCGCTGCTTGCGCGTGCCTTCCATGTCGAAAGCGTAGTTGCGCAAGACTGCGTTGTTGGCGTCGTCGTGGACGTTGAGAGCTTCGGGAAAGAGCTGCTGGCCGATGCGCCCGCAGAGGAAAGAGGATTCCTCCTGCACTTCCTGGGCACCAAAGCCCAGGTACGAGGCAAACAACAGAAATGAACTGACGGCGATCGGTTCGAGCAAGACCGTGTACTGCCCCGGGTCGATGGCGCGCGCGTTGCTGGTCATCAGCGCCTTTTCAATCGCCCGCCGGAAGACCTCTTCCGGGTTCAGCTGGGCGACCCGTTCCGTGGTGGCCTCGGCGATGCCTGCACCCCCGTCGAAGCCTGGTACGCTGGCGGTCAGGGACAGGCTGGCCCGGGTGCGCCCGTCGTGGACTTCGCGGCCCGCGGAATTGACGATCGTGAGGGACTCGCCGCCCGTGTGCATCAATCCAGCGGGTTCGAGCTTGGCCTCCTTAGATAGTGCCAGGGCCTGCCTGACGCGAGCCGCTTTGTCTTCGAAGGAGTGTTCGAGGGTCGCCAGGTCGAGGACTTCCGAACCCAACTCGCGCATGCCGGCGTAGGCCCCTTCGAGCTTGCCCAGGGCACTATCCGGCGGAGCGAGCTGCGCCAACTCAAAGGCGCGAGCCAAGGCCCCGGAGGTTTGCTGGTCACCGATCCCGTCGCAGGTCGCGCGCGCCTCGCGGATGCCATCCGCGCAGTGCACGCGCGCCCGAATCGAGACTTGGTGCCGATGGCGATCGCCGTTCTGGGTGGGTCCGCTGCCGGCGAAACGCACGAAGCGTTCCTCGGCGGATTGCAAGATGACTTCGGTCTCGTCGGCCTCAGAACGTTCGAGGATCGAACGGGCGACGGCAAGGGCTTGGTCCCGGCTAAGTATTCCCATGGGAAGATCTTAGCCGGGAGTCATTCTCGAAGGCAGGCCGAACTTGCGCACGACGTCTTTCCGGCGCCAGATTCAGATCTAGCGCACGGCGTCTTTCCGGCGCCAGACCCGATCTAGCGCACGACGTCTCTCCGGCGCCAGACCCGATCTAGCGCACGGCGTCTTTCCGGCGCCAGACCCGATCTAGCGCACGACGAAATTCGCCAAACGTCCGGGCACCAGGATCTCCTTCACGATGGTCTTGCCTTCTAGCTGATCCGCCACGGTGCTCTTCGCAAGGGCCAAGAGCTCTTCCTTGGAAGCGCTCTTCGAGGCCTGCACCTTGCCACGCACCTTGCCGAGCACTTGCACGACGAGTTCGAACTCGTCCACCACCAAGAAGCGCTCTTCGGCCAGAGGCCAGGAACTGTAGGCCAGGGCCCCCGTACCGCCCAAACGCGACCACAGCTCTTCACCCATGTGCGGCGCGAAGACGGACAAGACCTGCACGAAGCGCAAGGCTTGGCTGCGGGTCAAGGCAGCGCTCTTCTTGGTGGCTTCGTTCAGGAAGGTCATCAAGCCCGCGATGGCCGTGTTGAAGTTGAAGGTCCCGAAGGAATCGTCCACGCGCTTGAGGGCCTTGGCCAACTCGCGCTCCAGGAACAGGCTGTCCCCTTCGGGTTCGCCTTTCGTTTCCGCCAGCAAGTGTGCGCGAATCGGCTGAGCGGATTCCTCGTCGATGAACAGGCGCCAAACGCGATCCAGGAAGCGCCGACAGCCGGGCACGTCCCGCGGGTTCCAGGGCTTGGAGTCCCCCACCGGCCCCATGAACATCTCGTACAAGCGGAAGGTGTCCGCTCCAAACTCGTCGACTACGGAGTCCGGGTTGACCACGTTCTTGAGGGACTTGGACATCTTGGCGATGACCTGTTCCAACTCTTCGCCGCTGGCCTTCAGGGTCATCTTCCCTTCGCGCTCTTCGCACTCGTCCGAAGGCACCAAGCGTCCGCTCCCGTCCTTGTAGGCAAAGGCCGTCAACATGCCCTGGTTGAACATCTTGCGGAAGGGCTCAGGGCTCTGCACCAGTTTCAAGTCGTACAGCACCTTGTGCCAAAAGCGCGCGTACAACAGGTGCAGCACGGCGTGCTCGGCACCGCCCACGTAGAGGTCCACCTCGCCCCAGTACTGTTGTGCTGCTTGGCTAAAGGGCTCGCTCTTGTTGTTGGGGTCCATGAAGCGCAAGTAGTACCAACAGGAACCAGCCCAACCGGGCATGGTGTCGGTCTCGCGCCGGGCCGGCTTGCCGGTTTCGGGGTCCGTGGTTTGGACCCAATCCGTGGCGCGGTTCAAGGGCGCGGAGCCGTCCTCGTTGGGCCGGAAGTCCTCCATCTCCGGCAGGACCAAGGGCAAGTCCTCGTCGCGCACGCGCTTCATGCTGCCGTCTTCCAAATGCAGGATCGGGAAGGGCTCGCCCCAGTAGCGTTGACGACTGAACAGCCAATCCCGCAAACGGAAGTTGGTGTGGGGACGCCCCAGACCCTTCTCGACCAAGTGCTTGATCATCGTGGCCTTCGCTTGCGCCACTTCCAATCCGTCCAGGAAGCCAGAGTTGATCGCGGGGCCGTCGCCGGTGAAGGCCTTGCCGTCGAAGTCCGCCGTGGGTTGCACGGTTCGCAGGATGGGCAGGCCGAAGGTCTCTGCGAACTCCCAGTCCCGGGCGTCTTGGCCGGGGACGGCCATGATGGCGCCGCTGCCGTAGCTCACCAACACGTAGTCCGCGACCCAAATCTCCACCCGGGAACGTTCGTCTCCGTCCGGGTAGGCCGGGTTCTTCGCGTAGGACCCGGTGAACACGCCGGTCTTGTGCTTGGCCAAGTCCGTGCGTTCCAAGTCCGACTTGGCAGCGGCGGCGCGCACGTAGCTGTCCACCGCTTCCTTCTGATCCGCCGTGGTCAGTTGATCCAGCAGAGGGTGTTCAGGAGCCACCACCATGAAGGTCGCACCGAACAGCGTGTCGGGCCGCGTGGTGAAGACCGTCAAACGCTCCTTCTCCAAACCCTCAATCACGAAGTCGATCTCCGCGCCCTCGGACCGGCCGATCCATTCGCGCTGCATGGTCTTCAAGGACTCGGGCCAATCCAGCCCGTCCAAGTCGTCGATCAAGCGATCCGCGTAGGCCGTGATCTTCAACATCCACTGCTTCAGGGGACGCCGTTCACAGGGATGGTCTCCGCGCTCGGAGCGCCCTTGCATCACCTCTTCATTGGCCAGCACGGTCTTCAACTCTTCGCACCACCAAACACTCACCGTGGTCTGGTAGGCCAGCCCCATGTCGTACAGGCGCGCAAAGATCCACTGGGTCCAGCGGTAGTAGTCCGCTTCACTGGTCTTGAACTCCCGTTCCCAATCAAAGGACAAGCCGATCATGCGCAGCTGCCGACCAAAGTTGCCCGCGTTGGTGGCGGTGCTTTGCGCTGGGTGCTGGCCCGTCTTGATGGCGTATTGCTCCGTGGGCAGGCCGAACGCGTCGTAGCCCATGGGGTGCAGCACGTTGAAGCCTTCCATGCGCTTGCGGCGCGAAACGATGTCCGTGGCCAGGTAGCCCATGGGATGCCCCACGTGCAGGCCGTCCCCGGAGGGAAACGGGAACATGTCCAGGGCGTAGTACTTCGGCTGGGCCCCGTCGAATCCCGGATCCCCTGGATTGAGGGCGCGGAAGGTCCCTTCTTTGGCCCAGTGGGCCTGCCAGCGCGTCTCGATTTGGTGGGCGTCGTAGGGTTGAGTCACGGTGCCAGGGGATGGTTGGGGAGCCAAGAGGCTCCATTCTGAGCGGTGATGCGGGGGGATTCGGAGCGAATCAAGCGCGGGATTGTAGGGGCTCGGAGCGTCCCGGGACATGCGCACCCCAGGAAGAAGCGCAAAAGGCCATGGCGGGTTGTTGACTCCGAGTGGGAGAGGCGGCATTCTTTCGCCCCACGCACGGCGGCAAGCCCTGCGTTGCTCTATGAAACGAGGCACGGACGGCCCCCCCTTACCGGGAGCTAGCGCCTCAGAAAAACGATCCAGATCGCGGGTGCGACGAACCCGCGTGACTCCTGAGGCTGGCGCCCAGCTCGGCTGCCGCGACCCAGGAACCCCAAACACGGGGAATTAGCTCAGTTGGTAGAGCGCTTGAATGGCATTCAAGAGGTCAGGGGTTCGACTCCCCTATTCTCCACCAGTCACGAGCCCGGCCATTGGTCGGGCTCGCTGCGTTTCCAGGACTTGCATGGTTTAGCGCCAGGCTCGTTTCACGAGCGGCCACCCCGTAGACTCTCCAGGCCTTGAGGGCCCGAAGGGCCCCAGGCTCCCGTGACTCCCCGTTGATTCGAAGATCATGCTTCGATGACCCCAACTCGATGCCCTCGATTCGATGACCGAACTCGCCCACGCCGACCGCCTGGCCAAGATTGAGAAAATCCGTGAAGCGGGCATAGATCCCTATCCCGCGAGAGGTGTCGAGCACGAGCCGATCGCCGATTTGATCGCCGCCGCTGGGACCCCGGAAGCACCGGGAGCGCGCATCGGTGAAACGGTCACCGTGGCCGGCCGCCTGCTCTCTTTGAGGGACTTCGGCAAGCTGATCTTCGCTCCGGTCATCGACCGCACGGGACGCATTCAAGTCGGCATGCAAAAGGGCCGCCTGGAAGAGTGGTGGCCCCAGCGCAAGTGGCTGGACGGTGGCGACCTGATCGCCTTCACTGGCGAATTGGGCTTCACCAAGAAAGGCGAACCGACGATTTGGGGCAGCGAGGTGCAACTGCTCAGCAAGGCGGTCGCTCCGCCCCCCGAAAAGTTCCACGGGCTGGCCGACAAAGAGATTCGCTACCGCCGGCGCTACGCGGACCTGTGGACCACCGAAGGTGTCGCGGACGTCTTCATGAAGCGCAGCCTTGTGCTCTCGCGCATCCGACGCTTCCTGGAAGACCAAGGCTACTTGGAAGTGGAGACCCCCATCCTGCATCCGATCTGCGGGGGCGCCACGGCGACGCCCTTCACCACGAAGTACAAGGCCCTGGGCATGGACTTCTACCTTCGCATCGCCCCGGAGCTGTACCTCAAGCGCTTGATCGTGGGCGGCTTCGAACGCGTCTTCGAGATCGCGCGCAACTTCCGCAACGAGGGCTTCTCTCAGCGTCACAACCCGGAATTCACCATGCTGGAGCTCTACGAGTCCCAGGCGGATTTCACGCGCATGATGGAGATCTGCGAGCAGATGATGGAAGAGCTCGCCCTCGCGGTGAACGGAAGCACGGAAGTCGAGTTCCGCGGCAACAAGTACGACATGAAGGCGCCCTTCAAGCGCGAGAGCTACATCGAGCTCTTCAAGCAACACGCGGGTTGCGAGTTTGACGACGAACCCGCTGTGCGCGCCAAGGCCAAGGAACTCGGACTGAAGGACATCGGCGACTACTGGAAGCTGATGAACGACGTCTTCGAGGAGACCGTCGAAGAGCACTTGCACGGGCCCGTCTTTGTTTATGACTACCCGGTGCAAATCTCTCCGCTCGCCAAGCGCAAGCCGGGCGACCCGCGCATCGCGGAACGTTTCGAAGTCTTCGTCGCGTCCATGGAACTCGGCAACGCCTTCACCGAACTCAACGACCCCGCGGAGCAGTACGAACGCTTCGAAGCCCAGGTCGCGAGCAAGGACCCGGAAACCCCGGGAGAGGTGGACGTCGACTACGTGCAAGCCCTGGAGTACGGCATGCCCCCCACGGGCGGCCTCGGCATTGGCATCGACCGTTTGGTGATGGTGCTCACCAACCAGGACTCGATCCGCGACGTCTTGCTCTTCCCCGCCATGAAGCCCCAGGCTTCCGGGGGCCCCGAGGACGAATCCTCCAACGAAGAAGTGCCAGAGGGCGCAGCCCAGTAAGATCCCATGTTCGTCGGATACATCAGTTGGTGCTACCTCCTGCGCCGCCGCATCAACTCCATCGGAGTGATGGGCATCACCGTGGGCGTCGGGGCCCTGATCATGATCCTCTCGATCATGACCGGCTTCCTCGAGGAGTCCCGGGACACGGTGCGCGGCAGCTTGGCCGATGTGATCATCGAGCCCGCGGACATCCCGACCTTTGACGGCAAGCGCTTGCCGAAGAGCGCGGATCCGCTGATCGCGGCTGTGCTCAAAGAAGACGGTGTGTTGGCCGCCAGCCCGCGCCTCTCCTGGGGTGGACTCTTGATTCAACCGGGGGGCGGTGGTTTCGATTCGATTCGTCACCTGAAGAACGCCCAGGGCAATCAGTTCGTGTTTGCGCACATCGTCGGCGTCGATGTGCAGTCCGAGTACACGACCACCAACCTGCGCGAGTGGTTGACCAACGAGAGCGACGCCCGCGTGGCCGTGGAAAACGTGGACGATCCCTTCGCGCGCCCCGAGGGCTATGCGGGGGATGAACCCTGGGCTTGGATTGTCGTCGGCGAACAGCTCGCGGAGTACCGCGGCTTGCACCAGGGCTCGGTCATCAACTTGATCACCGTGGTGCCCGACCCGCGCAACGGCGAAGCGCGCGAGAACAACCGCAAGTTCCTGGTGGCCGGCACCTTCCGCAGCAAGGACAACGAGGTCGACCTGTCGCGCATCTACGTGGACCGTTGGGAGCTGTCGGATTTTCTCTCCGACACCCACGAGTACACCCAGGTGCTCTTGAAGTTGGACGACTACGAGAAGCGTCGAGATACGGTGGACGCAACCCTGACCGCTTCGCTCAAGGAACAAGGCCTGATCGTTAGCGACCGCGTGCGCTCCTATGAAGTGCGCACCTGGGAGGACTTCCGCGGTTCGCTCTTGGGCGCGATCGAAAACGAACGGGTCTTGATGGGCATCATGCTGGCTTTGATCGTGCTGGTGGCGGCCTTCACCGTTTTTGCAATCCTGATGATGATGGTCACGGAGAAACGCCGGGACATCGGGATTTTGACCGCGCTCGGCGCGACGCCCACGTCCATTCGTTCGATCTTCTTCATGATCGGTATGTGGAACGCTCTGCTCGGGTGCCTCTTTGGGGCCATCATCGGCGTGCTCGGCGCCCTGAACATCGACGGCATCGAACGCTGGCTCTCGGCCACCTTCGAAGTGCAGATCTTCAACCGGGACGTCTACATGTTCAGCCACATCCCCGCGGTGGTGACGCCCCTCACCGTGATCTCGATCGTCTCCGGCGCCCTGCTCGCCACGGCGATCTTCTCCTTCTTCCCCGCCTGGCGCGCCTCGCGCTTGCACCCCATCGATGCCCTGCGGGCGGAGTAAGAATCATGAGCCAAGCCACCCACAAAGACTGCCTGCTGGTTGCCGAGGGCATTCGCAAGTCCTTCCGCATCGGAGACCGCGAGATCGAGATTCTGCACGGGGCCAACCTCGAGCTACGCCGCAGTGAACGTCTGTGCTTGATGGGCGCGTCCGGTGCGGGCAAGTCCACCTTCCTGCACGTGCTCGGTCTCTTGGAGCCCCCCACTGAAGGTCGCATCCTCTTGAACGGCAAGAGCACCTGGGACCTGCCCATGCGCGAGCGCGCAGCCCTGCGCAATCGTCACATCGGGTTCGTGTTCCAGGCCTACCACCTGTTGCCGGACTTGACGGCCCTCGAGAACATCATCCTGCCCGCGCGCATCGCCGGCGCCTACGGCACCTTGCCCTTCGTCAAGCGCGAGGCGGAGCAAGAAGCCGCGGAGATCCTCGAGCGCTTTGGTTTGAAGGATCGTTTGAAGCACAAGCCCAACCAGCTTTCCGGCGGCGAGCGTCAACGGGTTTCGATCGCGCGCGCCTTGTTCCTCAAGCCTGAGATCGTCATCGCCGATGAGCCCACGGGCAACTTGGACACGGGCACTGGCGAGCGCGTGCTCGAGCTGCTCTTCCACGAGCAGCAAAGCCGCGGCGCGTCGCTCTTGCTCGTCACCCACGACGAACGGCTTGCGGAACGCTGCGACCGCGTGTTGATGATGGAAGACGGGCAGATCCAGGCGGACTCGAGCGTTGTGATTCCGCACTGAGATCGCGCTCGTGCAAGACGAGGTCCGCGGTCTCACGCGCCGCAGCAGCTTTCCGAGTGTTGGCGTCCCCCCGCTACCCATCGATTCTCCGACGCCTTCACTCCGAAGCGGGCACCGGTTTACGAGCGGAGCAAGCCCCTTGAAACGGGTCCAAGAGGCCTCGGTTCGCGTCTCAAACGAGAAAGTCGAATGGGCTGCCCATCTGGATCGACGGAGAGGTAGCCTGGGACCTATCGCCTCCGCCGGCCTTCAAAACCAAACCTCTGGAGATTCGATGAAGCAGCTTCGCTCGTTCCTTGGACGCTCACTCGCACTCACGGCGTTCACCGCGGCCCTTCCATTCCTTTTGATCAGCTCCGCCCATGGGCAGGGCAGCCTTGAGGGTTGGGGCTCCAATTCCCAGGGCCTGATCAGCGCTGCCCCTCTTGGGCCCGAGTACCTACACGTGGAGACGAAGAGTTACTTCAACGTCGCCCTGCACGTGGACGGTTCCCTGGAGGTCTGGGGCAACAACAGTTGGGGACAGATCAACGACAAGCCCACGGGCGCGGACTTCGTCCAAGTCGCCGCGGGCAATGGGCATGTGTTGGCCCTGCGGGCGGACGGGACGATCGCGGCCTGGGGCAGCGACCTAGAGGGACAAGCCTCGGACACTCCCGCGCAAGCTGGCTTCACGCACATCGCGGCGGGGCTCTATCACTCCTTGGCCCTGCGCGCGGACGGCTCCATCTCCTCCTGGGGTCGCAACACTTCCCTGCAAGTGACGAACCAACCGCTTGGAACTGGGTTCACGGAGATCGCTGGCGGCTGGGGACACTCGCTCGCCCTGCGCACGGATGGATCCATCGCGTCTTGGGGCCGGGACACCGAGGGACAAGTTTCTGGAACCCCCGCAGGCACTGGCTTCACGGACATCTCCGCTGGCTTGTACTTCTCCTTGGCCCTGCGTTCCGATGGAAGCATCGTGGCTTGGGGCGCCGATGAAAGCGGTCAAGTCTCCGGCATCCCAGCCGGGAACGGCTTCCTTCAAGTGGCAGCTGGTTGGCGTTACGGCGCCGCCTTGCATGCAGATGGTTCGGTGCGTGCCTGGGGCCTGCACTCGGAAGCGGCGGTTTTCGACAACCCGTCGGGAAGCGAGTTCACGCAAATCACCGCCGGTGCCCATCACAGCATGGCGCTGAACGGCAGCGACGTGGGTTCGCCCTTTTGCTTTGGAGATGGAACTGGCGCGAGCTGTTGCGGAAGCTCGGGTCAATTGGGACACGGTTGCGAGAACTCCTTTGGAGCGGGTGGCGCGCGCCTCACAGTCTCCGGCACGGCGTCTCTGGCCCAGGACACCTTCCGCATTCACGTGCACGGGACCCCCTACAATCGTCCGGGCTTGATCCTGCGCGGCACCAATCAACTGAATGGAGGCAGCGGCGTCCCCTTGGGCGACGGGCTGTTGTGTGTGGGCGGCCAATCGGCGCGCTCGCAAGTCCAGATCATGTACCAAGGCATGACGACCTTTGAAGACTTCCAAGGCCAGCCCTTTGGCCAGTCGAGTTATGGCTTGGGCGTCCCCACCCACTACCAGTTCTGGTACCGGGATCCCTTCGCCAGTTGCTCAGGCAGCAACTTCAACTTCAGCAACGCCTGGACGACGACCTGGCTGCCCTAGACGAAAAGTCTTGGCGCCGCCGGCACGAACGACAGTCCCGTGCCGGCGGCGCCAAGTCAGCTAACCCCTACTCCCAGAATCGCAAGGTGAGCGCGTTCGAGAGATTGAAGCCGCTGCCTCCGGGACCCAAGGGGTCGCGATACCAGAACTGGAAGTTCCAGGTAGATCCCGCGGTCAGGGCCCCCGGGCCTTGACCCGTTGTTCCGGCCTCGAAGTCGATCGCACTCATCCCCTTGCCGAACCCATTGAGCTGGAAGGGAGTCAACCGGAAGAGGCCAGCTCCACCGGCACTCACGCACAAGTTGCCATCCCCAAAGGGCACGAGCTGCGTCCCGGCCCCATAGAAGAACAGTCCGAATTGGTTCGGCACGCAACCCGAAGTGTCCAAGCTCAAGTCCCCTCCGGAAAGACTGCTGGATCCGTGGAAGCCGATCCGCCCACGCTTGTTGACGGAGTTGAGGCCACCGGCACAGTAGAGTTCGCTGTCCGGGATCTCGTTGGCGTCGAAGTGGAAGGCGCCCATGTCGGCTCCGCTCGGGTGAATCCCCGAAACGATGCAGGGGGATCCCGCCTGTAGATGCAGATCCCCGTGCTCCGGATCCACAAACAACGGGTCTGCGTTGATCGTGTTCTGATGCCCGGAAAAAGAGTTGCCCACGTTCGACCAAGAGATGTGGGTGAAGTTGTGGAAGCCCAGGTCCACGTCGTTCCCCCAAATGATGCACTCGTTCAGCACTTGCAAGGTGTGAGAACGTAGCGCGGCTAGACCCAATGCGTTGCGAGTCACCGTGGTGTTGGTGAGGTAGAGATCGTAGCCCCCCAAGATGCCTGGCCCGGCGTTGTCGCGCACAACGCAGTCCTGCACCTCAACGGTCGACGAGGCGAAGGCGATGTACAGGGCGGAGTCCCCTGGGGACTGAACACCGGTGAAGGTCAAGCCCTCGAGCTTCCATTGCCAGCCGCCGAGAAAGCCTTTGGCCAAGTGCCCTGGTGCGGCCGGGCGGATCACCGTGCGATGGGCCCCAGCGGAACCGCGAACGGTCACTCCCTGATTGAGGGCCAATCCATTGCCGTTGAAGTTGAGGTTTTCGTAGTAGGTCCCCGGAGCAACAAGGATCACGTCGTTGTTCACGGTGCTCGGGTGCTCGAGCGCGTATTGAATGCTCGTGTAGGGATCCAGGGGAGTGCCTGTTCCAGGAGCCACCCCGTTCACATCCACGTGCCAGGTGGATTGGGCGGAGAGCGGAAGCGAGAAGGCCACAAGGGCACACAGTGCGTGCAAGGAAGTTCGTTGCATGGTCAGCAGTTCCGTTGAAGTCAGGTGCCCCCGAACAGGGGGCCACGCTTGGGTGGGAGCGTCGGAAGAGTTGTGTGCGAAGCACAATCTCCCGCCCCAGGGGCGGACTGGGCGTAGAAGGGACTGTCGACGGCAGACCTGAAGCCCGCCGTGCATCATCAGCCTATCACGGGTACGAAGGTTTCTGCGAGTTCGGGAAGAGCTCCGCAGGGGATTTGTCCCGGGCCTGACCTGGCGCTCATCAAGGTCCCCTTGTCTACACAAAGTGTGAAAAATCGGAAGCGTTCGCTAGCTTCCGTTCCCTCGCGGGGATGCCCTGGGCCAGTTCATTCGCAATCGATGGGGGCCGCTTGCGTGCATCCTCGGACAAGCGAGCGCGTGCCTGCACAAGGCGGCCTCGCGCGAACTTTCCGCTGCCCTAGCCGTCTTCCCGAAGCCTAGTTCCTCGGCACTCGTTCTTTTCGCAATCGTTTCTTGAGATGATCCGTCACCTTCCCCGCGACAGGTGCCCTTCATAAGCATGAACTCCCCAACTCCAAGAACGAAGGAAGCCCTCGCCCACCTCGGTTGGTTGCGGGCCCTTGCCATGGGCTTGGCCCGGGATGCGAGCGTGGCGGAAGACGTGGTCCAGGAAGCCTACCTGCTTTCCATGGAGCGTCCGCCGAGGCGGGCGAGTCGATTGGGTCCGTGGTTGGCGAAGGTCACGCGTACCTTGGCAAGGCAGGAGGCTCGGTCTGCTCGCGCGCGACGTGAGCGCGAGTCGATCGCAAGCGAGCTCGCCAGTGGGTCCGAAAGCGACGAGCCATCGGAAGTGCTCGAGCGTGGACGTCGCCAACGAAGGGTCGTGGAGGCGGTGATGGATCTTCCAGAGCCCTACGCTAGGGCGGTGCTCTACCACTACCTCGATGGTCTTTCGACAGGCGACGTGGCGCAGCGCATGGGTTGTGAAGCCGCCACGGTTCGCAAGCGTCTCGAAAGAGCAAGAGCCATGTTGCGTGAGCGGCTCGACAGGGAGTTCGGAGACGAGACCGGGAGCTGGGCCCTGGGGCTCTTGCTGCCACTCGCACCCTCGCGCGCTTCGGCCGTTGCCACAGGGGCAGCAGGTTCGGGCGCGCTCTCTCTGTTGGTGAATGGACTCATGGGAAGCAAGGCAATTGGGTTGGTTGGATTGGTGATCGTTGCCGCGTTGGTTGTGTTGAACCGTGGGGGCTTTCGGGAGGAGGTCGAGGTTTCGTCTGCGCCGCTGGTCGTCGAGCAACATGTGCTCGCATTGGAAGAGACTTCGGGGGAAGAACAGCGCGTGCCCTACTCGCCCGTTGGTAGTGCGCGCAAGGAGCTCGCCATCCCCATGGCGACTGGCGAGGCTCACACGGTGGCGATCCCCGATGACCTTGAGTCGGGAGTCCTGCTGCACGTGCGCGGCCTCACGCCGGACGGCAAAGAGATCTCCACGGGTCGCGTGGATTGCTTTTGGAGTTCAAAGTCGAGCTTTCCCGATGCCGCGAGACAGCACCACCTCGAGCGGCCCATCGAGTCCCCTATCACGACCATCCAGCTTCCCGAGGACGCACAGAGCGTGCGAGTTTGCGTCTCCCACGGGAGTTTCGCACCCAGCCCGGGTGTGACCCTCGACGACTTGCGAGCGGATTCAATCGGAGGCCTACAGGTGGGCATGTTGCAGCGCAACGTCGACGTGCCGCTCATCGCTCGCGGCGACGGTCCCATTCCCTACTCGCTACACGGCGACATCTACTTGGACGGTGCCCTCCAATGCCCCCCGGGACTGCGCATCACCGTCGGCGGGCGTGGGCAAGCTTGGATCAACACGATCACATCGCGCTACCGCTTCGCACCTCTCACGGCCAACCCCGGGTGGCTGCTCGCCGTCAGCGACTTCAGCCTGCCAACCCATGCCAAGCTAAACGAGGAAGTGCAAAGGACCCAGCAAGTCAATTTGGAGCTAACGTCTGGACGTGAGCTACTCGTCCACGCGGTCGACGCGAGCACGGGCACAGCGGCGGTGGGCAGAGAAGTGGCCATCAGTCTCATCGCAGAAGTGAAGCAGCTTGGCGGGATCTCCCAGCGCTCCCATCGCCAGGTCGCAACAGTCGATGCCGCTGGCAATTGCCGCTTTCGGGGGATCCCCATCACTGGCCGCGTGTCCGTCTTTCAAGAACTCGACGATGAGGTGGGACGGCATGTCCTCAAGAGCATTCGCTTGGATCCTGACTCCCCGCACTTGGTCCAGTGTGAAGTCCAGCTAGGATCCACGGAGACCGTCACCACACGGGTCTTTGGACGCCTACCATTTCCTGATGGAGCGCCCCCGAGCGGGACCTGTGAGATCAGGGTGCACTCTTACGATGGCGGCGAGGAACTCACCATTCCCGTGAGTCCAAACGGCAGCTGGTCCGTCGAGCTCAACTCTCACCAATACTGGGTGCTGGACCCCATGCTCAATGGCAAGCCCCACGCCCGCGGCAAGATCCTGGAGCTGAAAGGCGAGGCGCAGCTCGGCCCGGTCCAACTCGGTTGGTGGGGAGAGTTTGCTTTCACCGTGCATCTCGTCGACGTTCCACTGGAAGGTCAGGTATTCCTCAGCTGCACAGAACTAGAAGGAGAGGAACCTCAATCCTTCCACTTGACTGCAGCGGGTAAGGATCTCAAGCAGGTCTTCAAGCTACGGGGCCCGGCAACGATTGAGATCTCCACTGGCTCCACAGGAAGCCGAAGCGAGTACGGCGTGCGGCAAACTCTCAGAGTCCACCCTCCGACAGAGCGCGAAGCCATCGTGGACCTGCGCGGATCCTCCGCCCTCTCGCCCTCTCTCACGATCAACGGAGCCCATCCCACGGGAGAGGGTCAACTCCTATTGATTTCCCAGGGTTCAACACGGGCCGAGGTTACCGGAGTGCAATTCACCATTCAGCATGGCCAAGCCGCCGAACCTCAGGTCCTCGCGCCCGGGAAGTGGTTCTACTTGTTTCGGCATCCAGAGTACCCGGGAGCCGTCCTCGGACTGCTTGAGCTGCCACCCAAGGCGTCAGGACCTTTCCCCATCCACTGGGTTGGCTCCCCGCAACCAAGCTCTGGTCTTGGCCAAGGCATTCGCATCCAAAGCATCGATGGGGAGGACGTTCCAGTTCTCTTCCCAGCCGTCCCACACCTCCCCTGGGACAAGGACCAGCTCACCGAGCCCCAACTTTGGATTCCCGAGAACATGACCTTCGAGCTGATCGATTAGCGTTCGCCCGCCAGCTCACTCCGAGTGCAGCGACTTCACCGGTTGCGAATAGGGACTCGTGCGGAACACAAAGCCCCGCAGCCCTACAAGCAGTGACCTGCCGTTGGAACCCGCGCGAAGCGCGCGCCCCCATCGTCTACAACATCTCCCCTTGCCCAGGATCCGACTGCGCGGCGGGTTCGTCGTGCAGGTCCATGTCGGGTTCGGGTTCGAAGGTGCCGCGCCAGCCGAGGCGTTCGCGGACGCGCAAGTAAGGGTCCGACTCGGGGCGCGCCAGCAAGGGGTAAGTGTCCGGGTGTTGGCGCACGACGACGCGGTCCCCTTGGCGCATGGGATAGAAGCCGTGGCCATCGACGGCCACGGTCACCAGGCCGTGGGCGGAGACCACGCCAATCTCTAGCACGCTGTTGGGGTGCATCACCATGGGCCGGTGCGAGAGCGATTGGGGCGAGATCGGGGTCGCCACGAGGCCACGCATGGAAGGCGCCATGATCGGACCTCCGGCGGCCAAGGAGTGGGCCGTGGAACCGCTGGGGGAGGCAATGATCAGACCGTCCGCGCGGTAATCGCTGACCCAGGAACCGCTGTCGTGCAGGGAGAGGGTCATCATGCCCTGGGCGGCGCCCCGTTGAACCAGGAGATCGTTGAGGGCCACGGCGCTGGCCTTGCGCGAGTCCCGTTCCGTGTACATCTCGGCGGAGAGCCGCATGCGCGGCTCGAGCACGGCTTGGCCGTTGAAGACTTCGTCGATGGCTGCGCGCCAGGCGTCCGAGCGCACGGAAGCGAGGAAACCGATGCGGCCCAGGTTGATGCCCAAGGTCGGAACCGGCAGGGCCTGGAAAGCGCGCACCACGGTCAAGATCGAACCGTCGCCGCCCAGCACGACGATGATGTCGGGCAACTCTTCCGGGGTGATTCCACGCTTGCGCAGGAGCTCGCACTGCTTGCGCAAGTCACGGTGCACGAGCAGGGACTCGCAACGCTTTTCGAGGTAGGCCACCACGTCCGTCAGGATCGCGCGCACGCCTTCCTTCTTCGTGTCCGCGAACAGGAAGACCTTGCGCACCGGCCCAGTGAAGCGCTCGCGGCGCGGGCGCTGGACGTTGGTTGGTTTGGAGGGAACCAAAACTAGTGGGCGTTCGTGGGGATCGGTGGCAGTCGCATGGACATTCTCACTTTCAAATCAAGACTCGGTGCATCGAGCGGCGCTCAAAAGCCACGCCGCGCAAAACAGCGCAGGGGAACCGCAACACGAAATTCTTCGCGCCGGGGACCCCACACGGAAAACGGAACACTCAAAGCCCTGCACAGGAAGGTCTCTGCTGCGCCCGGGCAAGGGAACCTTCCAACGAAGCCAAAGTGAGCTGGTCGGAAAACGTTGCCTAGACGCGGCTGGCGGACAGCAGGCTGCGCGCCACCCGCAACACACCGGGAACGTCGAGACCCACTTCGGACAGTTGCTCTTCCCGTGTCGTTTTGTGATCCACAAAGCGATCCGGCAAACCCAAGAGGCGCAAACGCGCCGTGCCCTGGGGCAAGCGGTTGGCGCACTCGAGCAAGGCCGAGCCGAAGCCCCCCGCCCGTTGGTGGTCTTCCAGGGTCAGGATGTGCTTGTAGTCTTGCAAGTGGCGACAGAGCAACTCTTCGTCCACGGGCTTGGCGAAGCGCGCGTCCACCACGCCGATCTCGATGCCTTCGGCGCGCAGTTCTTCCGCCGCTTGCAGGGCCGTGCCGACCATGGCGCCATAGGCCCAGATCACCAGGCGCTCCCCTTCGCAAAGCACCTCGGCCTTGCCGGGCAGCATCTCGCGGCGCTCGTCCACATGAATGGTCTCCACACCGGGGGAAGCTCCACGCGGGAAGCGCACGGCCATGGGACCGTCGTGCTGCAAGCCCAACTTGAGCATGCGCTTCATGTCCGACTGGTCGCGGGGCGCCGCCAGCACGAAGTTCGGCAGGGTGCGCAGGAAGGCGATGTCGAACACGCCATTGTGCGTCGGGCCGTCTTGGCCCACCACGCCGGCGCGGTCCATGCAGATCAAGACCGGCAAGTTCTGCAGCGCGACCTCTTGGAAGACTTGGTCGTAACCGCGCTGCAAGAAGGTCGAGTAGATGGCGACCACGGGCCGCGCGCCAGCCTTGGCCAAGCCCGCGGACATGGCCATGGCGTGTTGTTCGGTGATGCCCGTGTCGTGGAAGCGACCGGGGAAGCGTTCCGCAAAAGCATCCAGGCCCGTGCCCGAAGGCATGGCCGCGGTGATCGCATGGATGCGCATGTCTTTCTCGGCGAGATCGATCAGCGCCTCCGCGAAGCAAGCGGTGAAGCTCGGGCCGTTCTTGACCAGATCTTCCGTGGCGACCTGCAGGGACGCCTGGGGCACGAGCTTGCCCGACTCCATGCCACAGCCCGACTTCGCTTTGTGCGAGCCATCGCCTTTGACCCCGTGCACGCGCTCGGGGTGCTTCAAGGCGTCCGGGTGGCCCTTGCCTTTTTGCGTGATGATGTGCAGCAAAACAACGCCGTCGAGTTCCTTGATGCGCTTCAAGTTCTCCACCAGTTGCTTCACATCGTGACCGTCGATGGGTCCCACGTAGGTCACGCCCAACTCGTCAAAGACGTGTCCGGGAACCAAGGTGTGGCGCACCACTTCGCCAATCTGATCGAGGGTCCGGTCGACCCGTGCACCGATCACCGGGATGGCGGTGATCAAGCTTTGAATCTCTTGGCCCGCGCGCTGCACGAGCCGCGCGGAGCGGATGCGCGAGAAGTACTTGGCCATGGCCCCCACCGAACGGGAGATGGACCACTCGTTGTCGTTCAGCACCACCAGCAAGCGCTGACCCAAGGCCCCCGCGTGGTTGATCGCTTCGAAGGCCACGCCCGCACCCAAGCTGGCGTCGCCGATCACGGCCACCGCGTGGGGCGGATTCGGTTCGTGGGCGGTGCCGAGGGCCAAGCCCAAGGCCGAGCTGATGGAGGTGCCCGCGTGTCCCGTGTGGAACAAGTCGTAGGGAGACTCTTCCGGGTTCGTGAAGCCGCACATGCCGCCGGTTTGACGCAGGCCCGCGAATTCGCCGCGACGGCCCGTGATGATCTTGTGGGTGTAGCTCTGGTGCGAGACGTCCCAAACCACGCGATCGCGCTTGAAGTTGTAGACGTAATGCAAAGCCGTGGTGATCTCCACGGTGCCCAGGTTCGAACCAAGGTGCCCGCCCGTGCGTTGAACGCTGTCGAGCAGGAACTCGCGCACTTCACCGCAGTACGCGGGCAGTTGATCCAGCCGCAGACCGTGCAGGTCCGCGGGGCAGTTCACCTGCTCGAGCAGGGAAGGATCCGTTTTCGTTGGGCTGGGGTCGTTCACAGGTTTGGAAGTCATGTGGGTGGCGAATGGGGGTCGGTTTTCGCTGACTACAGTGTGTCCCAGGAAGGTCGGGGGTCCAACCCCCAGATTGGATTCAAAAGCGCCGGATCGAATTCAGAAGCACCTAATTTGGATTCAAGCGCGCCGACGAGGACTCATGGACGGGCGCGCCATCTAGCCTGCTCTATTCATGAGTCGATTCGGCAATAGCCCCAAACCACTCGGCTTCGCCTCGTTCTCGCTCTCTGGCGGCACTTTGCAAATCCTGGCGTCCTCGACGACCAACAAGGTCGCCTGTGGGGCCAGGCTTCGCAAAGCACCGCCAGATAGCGAGTTGGGACTATTGCCAAATCGACTCATGAATAGAGCAGGCTAGAGCCCTTCGGACGCCTTGGGCCAGGAGCCTTAGGGCGCCCCAGGGCACAGACGCACTCAATGGCTGCGGGCCAGCAGCAAATCCACCAATTGAAATGGCAGATCCGCGGGGCCAAAACCCATGTCCCGGGCGGCTAGGCGTGCGTCCTCGGCCAGCCGTTCGGCTTCGGCTCGGGCGCCCTCCAGTCCCAGAATCGCCACGGTGGTGGCCCGTTCGAGGGCCTCGTCCTTGCCCGGAGTCTTGCCCAGTGTGCTGGCGTCCCCTTCCACGTCGAGCACGTCGTCCACCACTTGAAAGCCGAGTCCCAGGGAAACCCCGTAGGAGCGGGCGGCGTCCCGGTGCTTGTCGTCGGCTCCGGCGCTGAGGGCGCCCAATTCGCAAGCCGCCCCGATCAGGGCGGCGGTCTTGCCCCGGTGGATGCGGCGCACTTCGTCGATCGTGGCGCTCTTGCCTGGCAGGCTCATGTCGAGCACCTGGCCGCCCACCATGCCCTGGGCACCGGCGGCTTGGGAGAGCACCGACACGAGGGCCAAGCCGTTCCTTTCCTCAGCGGCCAGCAACACGAAGGCCTCCGTCAAGAGTGTGTCTCCCACGAGCACCGCCATGGCGTCGCCGAAGACCTTGTGACAGGTGGGCCGTCCACGACGCAAATCGTCGTCGTCCATGCACGGCAAGTCGTCGTGCACCAGGCTGTAGGTGTGGATCATCTCGATCGCGAGAGCCGGGCGCTTGGCGAATTGGCGGTCGCCCCCTTGGGCTTCGCAGAAGAGTCGCACGAGGGCCGGGCGCAGGCGTTTGCCGCCGCCCATCAAGGCGTACTGAGTCGCTTCTTGTAGGGAGGCGGGCCAGCCTTTGACGCCTTCGATCCAGGCCCCCAAGTCCCGTTCGGTTTCTTCCCGGGAGGCCTGCAACCAGGCTTCCAAACGACTGAAGTCAGCGCCGGCGTTCATCACTCGGCGTCCGCTTCGTCCAACTCTTCGAAGTCGGGATCGCCCTCGTAAGGACGCAAGGCGTTCTCCGCGTCCTTGGTGAGCTCTTCCACTTGCCGGCGGTACCCCCCGAGGACTTCGCGGCAATCCTTGAGCAGCACGACGCCTTCTTGATAGCGCTCGATGGCTTCTTCAAGACCCAGGCCGCCTTCTTCCATGTCTTGCACGATGGACTCGAGGCGCGCGATGCGTTCGTCGAAGCTCTCTTGCGCTGCGCCCTGTTTGCCCTTGGCTTTGGCCGCGGCGGCTTTCTTATCGGGGGCCATGATTCGTCGGGTCCTGCCTAGCTAGGCACGCCTTCCACGGAGGGGAAGCGACCTTCGATCTTGCCCGCGTAGCGGAACTTCTTCAGGCGCTGAGCGAGCAGTTCGTCCATGGGGATCTTTGAGAGTTCCGCCAGGGTGTCCAGGATGGTGCGCTTGACTTCTTCAGCGGTGGCTTCCTTGTCCCGGTGAGCGCCGCCCACGGGTTCCTTGATCACGCCGTCGATCAGGTTGAGCTTCATCAGGTCGCTGGCGCCCAGCTTCAGAGCTTCCGCAGCGTCGGGGGTGCGGGAGCCATCCTTCCAGAGAATGGCGGCACACCCTTCCGGGCTAATCACGGAGTAGTAGGCGTACTCCATCATCAAAACGCGGTCACCGATGCCGATGCCGAGAGCTCCGCCAGAGCCCCCTTCGCCGATGATGATGACGAGGATCGGCACGCGCACGTTGAACATCTCGAGGATGTTGCGGGCGATGGCTTCCGCCTGGCCGCGCTCCTCGGCGCCGATGCCCGGGTAGGCACCCGGCGTGTTGATCATGGTCACGATCGGGAGCTTGAGCTTCTCCGCCAGACGCATCTTCTTGAGGGCCTTGCGGTAGCCTTCCGGGTGCGCGCTGCCGAAGTTGCAGGCGATGCGCTCCTTGGTGGTGGTGCCCTTGCGGTGACCGATCAAAAGGAAGCGCGTGTCCTCGATGCGAGCCAAGCCCGTCATCATGGCCAAGTCCTCGCCGAAGGCCTTGTCCCCGTGCAGTTCCACGAACTCGTCGAGGATGCCATCCACGTAGGTGGTTAGAACCGGCCGGTCCGGGTGGCGCGAGACCTTGACCCGATCCCAGGGCGTGAGGTCGGCGTAGGTCGCCGCGATGGCCTGCTCCAGGCGCCCGGTGAGGGTCGCGATTTCATCCGTGAGGTCGAGCTGGGTGCGCTCCGAAAGCTCCTTGAGCTCGACGAGCTGGCCTTCCAGTTCCTCGATCTCCGCCTCGAAGTTCATGCTGCCGCCGCCGGTCTTGCCTTTGTCGCTCAAAACGTTCTCTTTCCTCGTCCTCGTTCGTGGTCATCCAGGCGCGTCGCGCACGCCAAGGACCCGCATGTTCGCGGGCTCTGTAGCCGGGCGCAAGGGCTGGGTCGTGATTCGGAGGGCGAGAAGCGTTATCATTCGCTTTTCCAGCGCCGGGAACCCTGTGGTTTCGACGCCCCCGCTCCCCAAAATTGGCTCCCGCCACCTTAGCCGCCCATGGCCCCCTCCGCCGTGTCCGCCCCCGCAATCGCCCCTCCCGATGCCTGGCGCATCGAACTCTTCCGCCGCGAGGCCAAGGACGACCCCGACGCCGCGAGTCTCTTGGCCGCCACGCGCGAGTTCGGGATCACGGGCCTGAAGAGCGCGCGCTGTGGACGAGGATTCCTGCTGCCGCCTAATTTGGCCGCCGATCAGGTCAAAAAAATCGTCAAGGAGCTGCTCTTCGACCCGGTCTTGGACGAGCTTTCGATCTATCCGCCCAAGGAAGCGCCAGCCGGCAACCCTGGGGTGCATCGCATTCTCGTCGCACGCCAATCCGGGGTGATGGATCCCGTTGCGGTGACCGTCGAGCGTGTCCTGCGCCGCACGGAATTGGTGCAAGCCGCGGAGGACGGTTTGCTGGTCACCACCTTCCACGCTTGGGAGTTGAAGGGCACGCTTTCAGAGGAAGAGCTGACCACCATCGCCCGCCGCATCCTGGCCAACGACATCATCGAAGACGTGGCCATCGACAGCGAAGGCCTGGCCTATGGCTTGCCGCCCAAGGCCCCCGATCACGGGCGCGTGGAAGTTCCGCTCTTGGAGCTGACCGACGAAGCCTTGATGAAGATCAGTCAAGACGGCGCCCTCAGCTTGAACCTGATCGAGATGCGCGAGATTCGCGCCCACTACCGTCAACTCAAGCGTGAGCCCACCAGTTGCGAGTTGGAGACCGTCGCGCAAACCTGGAGCGAGCACTGCAAGCACAAGACCTTCGCCGGCACGGTGGAGCTCGAAGATCGCAGCTACAAGAACCTGCTCAAGGAAACGATCAAGTACGTCACCGATACTCTGAACAAGGATTGGTGCATCAGCGTTTTCCACGACAACGCCGGAATCATCGCTTTCGAGGGGGATTGGGACGTTTGCGTCAAAGTGGAAACCCACAACCACCCGAGCGCCATCGATCCCTACGGCGGCGCGGGCACGGGCATCGGCGGCGTGATCCGCGACATCCTCGGGGTGGGCATGGGCGCGCGACCGATCGCGAACACCGACGCCTTCTTTGTGGGCCCGCCGGATCTCGACAACGCGGATTTGCCCAAGGGCTGCATGCATCCGCGACGCATCCTGCGCGGGGTGGTCGCGGGCGTGCGCGACTACGGCAACCGCATGGGCATTCCCACGGTCAACGGCGGCGTGTGGTACGACGAAGGCTACGTGGCGAACCCCTTGGTTTACGCGGGTACCGTCGGCTTGATTCCGCGCTGGGCCGCCACCAAGAGTGTGGCCCCCGGGGACAAGATTGTGGTGGTCGGCGGACGCACCGGTCGCGACGGCATTCACGGGGCGACCTTCTCCTCAGTGGAGTTGCATGAAGAGTCCGAGATGGTCTCCGCTGCCGCCGTGCAGATCGGCGACCCGATCACCGAGAAGCGCGTGCTCGACGCCCTCTTGCAAGCGCGCGACGCGAAGCTCTACCGGGGCATCACGGACTGCGGCGCGGGCGGGCTGTCTTCTGCTGTGGGCGAGATGGGCGAAGAGACCGGCGCCATCGTCGATCTGGACATGGTGCCACTCAAGTACCCGGGCCTCACCCCCGAGGAGATTTGGATCTCAGAAGCCCAGGAACGCATGGTGCTCGCCGTGCCCCCGGCCGATGTGGACGCTTGCTTGGCCATGTTTGCCTCGGAGGACGTGGAAGCCACGGTCATCGGCGAATTCACCGATTCGAAGCGTTTGGAGCTCACCTATCACGGGGAAAGCGTCTGCGACATCAGCATGGCGTTCCTGCACGACGGAACTCCCAAGCCCACGCGCCAGGCGAAGTGGGAAGCCCCCACCGCTGCCGATCCGGGCGTCCCCGCCTGCGCCGACACGCGCGGCATGATCCTCTCCCTGGTGGGCTCTCCGAACTCCGCTAGCAAGGAATGGATCGTGCGCCAATACGACCACGAAGTGCAGGGCATGAGCGTCTTGAAGGCCCACGTGGGCGTGAACAGCGACGCCCCCGGCAACGGTGCAGTGCTGCGCCCTTTGGAGAACTCGTACAAAGGCATCGCGATCACCTGCGGCGCGAACCCGCGCTACGGCGACCTGCAGCCCTACCGCATGGCCATGGCGGTCATCGACGAAGCCCTGCGCAACTCGGTGGCTGTCGGTGGCGATCCCGCGCACACGGCGATCCTCGACAACTTCTCTTGGGGCAACTGCGACAAGCCCCATCAACTGGGTGCGCTGGTGATGGCTTCCGAAGGTTGTCGCGATGCGGCCCTCGCTTTCGAGACGCCCTTCATCTCGGGCAAGGACAGCCTCAACAACGAGTACCGCGTCGGCGACAAGTCGATCGCGATTCCGCCCACGCTTTTGATCTCGGCCCTCGCCATCGTGCCCGACGTGCGCAAGGCGGTCAGCATGGACCTCAAGCGTCCGGACAACTTGGTCTACCTGGTGGGCGCCACGCGCGCCGAGCTGGGGGGCTCCGAGTACTTCCGCGAGAAAGGTCTGGAAGGGGGCATCGTGCCGACCCCGGACCTCACGGTGGCGCCCGGTTTGTTCCGCGACTTGCACCAGGTCATGAGCACGGGCCTGGTCGCCGCCTGCCACGACCTCTCCGAAGGCGGGCTTGCGGTGGCCGCCGCCGAAATGGCCTTTGCCGGGGGTTACGGCCTGGATGTGGACCTTTCCCGAGTTCCGGTCCTCGACGCCCCGGCGGACGCGGACTTCGACGCCACGGCGCTCTTTTCCGAATCGACCACGCGCTTCTTGGTGGAGGTCGCCCCGCAAAACATGCAGGCCTTCGAAGCCGGTCTCAAGAATCAGTCCTGCGCCCTGCTCGGCAAGGTGCGCAGTGACGACCAACTGCAGGTCAAGTCCATCAAGGGCTCGGCCCTCGCCAACATCTCCCTCGACGAACTCCGTTCGGCCCACAAGGGCTTCTTCCAAGGCTAAGCCATGCCGCTTCCTAAAGCACTCGTCCTGCGCACCGCAGGCACCAACTGCGACGCCGAAACGGAACGGGCCCTGCGCCTCTCCGGAGCCAACGCGTCGACCTTGCACTTGAACCGTTTGCTCGAAGAGCCCCAGCGCTTGGACGAGCAAGAGATCCTCGTGATCGCCGGAGGCTTTAGCTACGGCGACGACGTGGCCGCCGGTCGCGTTTGGGGTTTGGAGCTGCGCCATAACTTGGCCGAAGCGCTCAAGCGCTACGTGGAGCGCGGGGGCTTGGCCCTCGGAGTTTGCAACGGGTTCCAAGTGCTCGTCGAGTCTGGCCTCTTCGATAGCACGGGCCCCGACGGCCAGCGTGACATCGCTTTGACCAACAACGAGTCCAACCACTACGAGTGCCGTTGGGTGACCTTGCGTTCGGAAGAGTGCGCTTGCCCCTGGATCGAAGCCGGCGAACTGATGCCGACGCCAGTGGCCCACGCGGAAGGTCGCTTCGTGGTCAAGTCGGACGAGACCCTCGCGCGCCTGCGCAAGAACCGCCAGATCGCCTTGACCTACGTGACCCCGGACGGCGGCAAGGCCTCCTACCCCGCGAACCCCAATGGCGCCGTGGCGGACATCGCAGGCATCTGCGATCCCACGGGCCGCGTGCTGGGCCTGATGCCTCACCCGGAACGCAACCTGGACCCCTGGAACCACCCCCAGTGGACGCGCCTCTCCGCGGATCGCACCCAAGGGGAAGGCCTGCCCTTCTACGAACGCATGGTGGCCAGCGCCGCCGCTGGCGTCTCTGTCTGAAGTCCCGTCATCCCGGGCAAATCGCTCCGGGGCGGGAGTTTAGGACGTCCCCCACGAATAGTCGGGGCCACCCATGATTCGGTGGCCCCGATTCGCTAGCTTCCATCCTGTCCTTTCGCATTGGCGCCCCGCGCCAACCCCTACACCGTCGCCCATCGCCTTGGCCATGCGCAAGTTTCTGATCCCCACCCTGCTCCTCGCCCTCATCTCTCCTAGCTGCGCAGCCATTCTCGGCATCGGCGCTGGAGTTGTCATCAGCCAGGACATGCAGGACAGCAACACCTTCGTCGCTCAAGTCGAGGAAGACATCGACGTGGCCTGGGCCATGGTCAAGGTCTCCCTGGCCAAGCAATCCAAAGTGCCCCTGCACGTGGACAACTCCCTGCGCGCCGCCGTGGCCCGCATCGACGACGCGGACGTCACCGTCTCCGTGGAGATCTACGACATGTCCCAAGTGCGCCTGATCGTCAGCGCCCGCAAGATGGGCGTCACCAGCCGCGAGATCGCGGAGCTGGTCTTCAACCGCGTGGTGCAAAACTTCGCGAAGGCCCAGTAGGGCGCAGCCACTATCGCTTGAATTGCCGGTCAGTCGAAGGTGAAGGTCGTCAGCAATTCTTCGCCGACGGTTGGGTGCAGGGTGCGTTCGGTTTTTAGGGTGGCTCCGTAGCTCATGCGGACGCGGATCTCCTTCGCTGGTACGACGAACACGATGCTCGTTCCGGAGCGGATGCCATCCGCAAAGATCGGGACGTCGTCGCAAAGCACCCTGACTTGGGCGTAGTCCTTGGATCCCTCGTAGCGAACGCGAAGATGGGCGCCGGGGACGACGGGGATGAGGACGTCATGGAGTTGCTGCCCTTCTCTGAGTTCCAAGCCGGAGACGTACCCGACCTTGCCATCTTCGGTGGTGGCCGAGAGGGAGTAGTTGCCGGCCTTCAGTCCATGCATTGCGAACTCATCCGGATAGAAAGAACCGCCGGTGAGCAGACCCGCATCGACGCTGGAGAACATGACCTTGGCGGAACAGGGCTCGCCAGTCGCTGCAACGACGGAGTGCCCGAAGATGGAAGACCCCCGCTTTAGCTTCAAAACAAGACCCGAGCTTGGCGGCCTCACAACGACAGTATCGGGCTCTGCAAAGCACTCGCCAGGGGCACTCGAATTCCTATGTGGCCACGCGTCCAGTCTGTGCTCGATCGGCTCCAGGGGTCCGAATCGAAAGGGCATGGTGGAGGCACTCGGAAGGCCCAGGTCAGGAGTGAATTTCCCCGTCCACTCCATGGAGCCAAGGTCTGAGTCCAGCATTGGAGAGCAGCGGCCGAGTGGTCCCCCATCGGGGCTTTCCATCTGTCCTTCAATGTAGAGGCCGCGATGAACGAGCAACTCCAAGTCAGCTGCCAGACCACCGAGTGGGATGCTCACCTCCTGGCCAACGGCGGCCACCGCATCTGAATCCAGGCCTTGCTCCCGATCCTCCGAAAGCCCGGGACCGATCAACCAAGTCCCAGGTTGAGCGTCCTCAAACGAGAAGAAACCGAGGTCGTCCGTCCGAGCCTTGAGTTCCAGGTGCTTCTCATCATACCGCGAGAAGTAGAGTCGCTTCGGCCTGAACACTCCGGCTTCTCCTTTGCCCACCAGCCACATCTCGCGCTGCGCCACGGCGTTCCCAAACTGATCTAGCACGCGGCCTCGGACAGCGAACCCCAGCCCTTGAGACCAGTCAATCTCGTGCTCCTCGCCTGGTGCGAGGACCAAGTCGTGCATGGGGTAACGCAGTTTTCTTCCCCTCATTGACGCTCGCACCGTGATCTCCACCTCAGCTGGAAGGTCCTCGAAGAAGCAGGTTCCATCCGCTCCAGTCGTCATCTTCCAGCGCAGCTCCTGATCGAACAGCATCTCCCCCCGAGGTTGAGCCAACTGATAGGCATCCACATTGAGGTAAACGAAGGCGCCCACGATGGGTGTATCGTTCGGACCCGCCAAACGCACTCGCAGGCTGGCCGATTGCACAAGCCGGACTTCGAGCGCTTCCGCGGGGGTGCTCCTGCCCTCGTCCACCTGGAAGAGCGCGTCACCATATCCGGGGGCGGACACGCGCGCGTTGGGGACAGTGGCTGATTCCAACTCGATTTCAACGAGTCCGTTTGCGTCCGAGGCGACCTCTGCAAATGCACTCGCCTCGTCTTGGCCATTGAACCCGCCACCATTGCGGAAGGTGACAAGTGCACCGACAACAGGGAACCCATCCTTCGCCGCCACAAAGCGACAGAAGAAGCTGCGCTGCGCGGGGGACGCTGTAGGGGCTTCTACTGTTTGCGCCCCGTTGTCGTGGACAGCGAGTTCCGTGCGCGCCGTGCTTTGCGCATCGGCCAATTCAAGGGGCGCCGGGGTTGCTTCCGTGAGCTCCGCCATGGGCAAGTCGAGGGCAACAAGGCTCGCACTAGATTCGGGCACCACGGCGACTTGCGTGGGCCAAAGTTGATAGCCGGCGGCCAACAAGAAGATCGCGAGGAACGCGCCGAGAAGGTTCTTGGACATGAAAATAAAGATGGGGACGAGAACTCCGGAAGCCACAGTCGCTGCGCCAACTCCACGTGGCTCTTGCAAGCCAAGGGGTGCGAGAAGCAGTCCGTGCCATGAATCCTGGTCCGTTCCAAAGTGCCGTCCGAGCCGTTCGCGCATCAGCACCAAGGCGCGTGCGTGGCGGGTCATGATCGTCTTGAGGGGAGCGCCCGTGCGCGCGGCGATCTGCCCGGGGCCGAGCCCCTCGAAGTAGCGCAGGTAAAGCACCTGCTGCAAGCCCTCCGGCAACTCCGCGATGGAGTCCACGAGCAAGCGGAAGGTCTCCATGCGCTCGACGATTTCGTCGGTGCCTTCGAGTTCGTCCACACCAACGCGCAAGGCCTCGTGGGTTTGCCGCGTGCGGCCTCGTCGCAGGAAATCAAGCGCCCGGTTGCGCACGACCTTGGCCAGCCACGGAAAGCTCATGGCCTGCGCAGGACGCTCCATGACGGTCACGTACGCACTTTGAACCACGTCTTCCGCCAGCGCCTCATCCCCCACAATCGCCAACGCCACGCGCCGCAGGGCAGCTCCGTGGTGCATTAGGTCTTTGGGAAAGAGGGGCAAGTCGCTCATGGTGTTCCAGGATCCAGCAAACGCGCGCCCCGGGTCAATCACCTTCCTCTTCTGAAGTTTCTTGCCGGATCTGTGGCAGCGCGACCCCAAAGCCCATGCGCCGGAAACCCCTGGCCAAATCGATCCTTCCGCGCCAGTCCCAGAACGGAATGCTGCCCTAGGTGGACCGGGTGAACAGCAGGCCCCATCGAGCTCGGTGTCCAGCGGGGAACCCCGGACCGGGCCTGCCCAGGAGTCTCTCGATCAGCACGCAGAATGCGGGCCCGGAAGCCTCCGCCCTTTACGCTCGCGAGGTCTCGCCCGCTGCCTTGCGCTGCTTCACGACCTTGATGCAGTCCTTGCAGTGACCTTCGAGTCGCAAGGAGTGGCGCACCAACTCGAAGCCGTGGTCGAGGGCCACCTTCTCTTGTAGGTCCTCGATCATGTCGTTGCGGAACTCGTCGATCTTGCCACACTCGATGCAGACCAGGTGGTCGTGGTGCTCGTGGCCGAGCAAGTGCTCGTAAAGCAACTCGCCGCGGCCCGTGTCGAGGGAACCGATGAAGCCAGCGTCTTCGAGCAAGCCCAAGGTGCGATAGACGGTGGCGCGCGAGACCGTCTTTCCGCGGCTGTCGTCCCCATCGCACATCCAGCGGTGCAGGGTCTCCGCGGTGAAGTGCTCGTGAGTCGCAAAGGCACGCTCGAAGATCGCCTCCCGTTGGGAAGTGAGCTTGAGGGACTTGGTCTTGAGGAAAGCCTCGAAGCGGGCTCGGATCAGTTCGTGTTCCACAGCGGGTGCAGTCGGGGTTTGGCTGGTCCGTGGTGTCGTTACGGGAGAGCTAGGCCGCCAAACCTCATGAAAGGTCCCGCGGAGCAGCAGACACCCAGCATCCACCCTAGAGCGTGAGAGATCAAGCTCCCGCCCTGCTCCCTGGGGAATCTCTAGCCTGCCTCGCGCCTATTCGGCCCCGTTCGAGCCCCTGTCGAGGTTGCCCAGCATCTTGCGGATGTGCTCCTTGCGGCCTTCCACCCGGGCGCCGATGTCCCTGCGGCAGAACTTGCCAGCCCACTTCAGATCGTCGTAGGCCTCGTAGGCGCAATCACGGGCGGCCTCGATGCTTTCGCCCATGCCGGTCACGCACAGCACGCGCCCACCGTCGGTCAGCAACTCATCGCCAACCTTGGCGGTGCCCGCCTGGAAAACCACCACGTCCTCGCGGCCGCTCGCAGCTTTCAGGCCGCGAATGCGATCCCCGCGACGATAGGAACCGGGGTAGCCCTCGCTGGCGGCGATGACGCCCACGCAAAAGCGCTTGTCCCACTCCGGGGGAGTGATGTCGGCCAGCTCGCCCTTGGCGGTGGCTGCCAGAATCGGCAAGAGGTCGCTCTTGATGCGGCGCATGATGGCCTGGGTCTCAGGATCCCCAAAGCGCACGTTGTACTCGAGCACGCGCGGGCCTTGGTCGGTGATCATGAGCCCGATGAACAGCACGCCGCGGAACTCGATCTCCTCCCGGCGCAAGGCGTGGATCGAAGGGATCACGATGCGTTGTTCGATTTGATGCAAGAGCCGCTTGCTCATGCTCGGTGTAGGCGAGTAGACGCCCATGCCACCGGTGTTCAAGCCGGTGTCGTCCTCGCCAACGCGCTTGTGGTCCACGACCGGCTCCAAGATCAAGATCGCCTCACCGTCGGTCAGAGCCAAGACGCTGGCTTCTTCGCCCTCGAGGAATTCCTCGACGAGAATGCGGTCGCCTGCCTTGCCGAGCTTGCGCTCCTCCATCAGCTGGTCGATGGCACGGGCTGCTTCTGGATAGTCCTCGCAGATGATGACGCCCTTGCCCGCGGCCAGTCCGTCGGCCTTGATGACTTGGGGCCAAACCTTGCAGGTCTCCAAGTAGGCCTTGGCGGGACCGGAACGGTCAAAGCGCCGGCTGGCTGCCGTGGGAATGCGGTGACGCTCGAGCAGGTCCTTGGAGAAGCCCTTCGAGCCTTCCAGTTGGGAGCCCGCGGCGCCCGGTCCGAAGACGTCGATGCCCACGGCCCGCAACTTGTCGGCGAGTCCCATCACCAAGGGATCCTCCGGCCCGACCACCACCAGGTCCACCGCTTCGGCCTGGGCCAACTTGACCAAACCCTTGATGTCCGTGGCCGCCACGTCCACGTTGCGAGCGACGGTTTCCGTCCCCGCGTTGCCCGGTGCGCAGAGCAATTCGGTGAGGAGCGGAGACTGGGCGAGCTTCCAGCAGAGTGCGTGTTCGCGCCCTCCACTGCCGACAACAAGGACCTTCATGGGAACGGGTGACCGTTGAATTCCGGGGGGAGATGGGGCAGACCCGGTGGCGCAGGATTCGCAGCCCCGGGTTGATGGCGCGCAAGGTAGCGGGCGCGTCCCTCGGGGACCACCCCAATTCCCGATCCGGGGGCCTGAGAATCCCTCCGTGCAGCGGGGCGGTCCGGCGGCCCGCACGCATCTGAGTGGCACGTGCCTGCGTCAGGGGGCCCGAGGGCTGTCCATCCGGCTCGCGTCGGGACTCCCTCGGCGGGTGGGCACAGCCCGCAGCGAGGCCCTCACTCGGAATCCGATGGGGCTGTTGGGGGGTTGCCTGGTGCTGGGGAGAGCTCGATCAGGTATTGGGGCTGAGCCTCTGGAAACCGGCTGCGGCGTCCCGAGAGATCTCCATGCCGGACCTCCAGCACGGTGGGTGCTTTCGGCAATTCGACCAGCAGCGTGCCCGCGTTGTTTGTCTCGCCCACAACCCTTCCCTCGGCAAAGACGGTGGCCCCCACCGTGGGCTCCACGCTACCCCGATGTCGCACGAAGAGCCGGGCTCGCCAACCCCGATCCAGCAGGACCTCGGCCACGGCCACGCCTTCCTTGCCCGGCTGGAAGTCCCCCAGGTTTCCATAGCGCGTCGCGTAGCCATCCGCGTGAACGGCCCACTGCAAGTTAGCGTTCAGCGGGACCCGTAGGACGTGGGCGCTTCCGCCGACCACATCCATAAGCACCGTGGTTCGTCCCGCATCGATCATCACCCCGTGCTGAAAGGGCTCGATCCGATCGCCGGTCTCAGCGTCCAGCACGCGAAACTCCAGGTCGACCGTAGGAGCTAGGTCGTCGACCTCAAAGTTGACGGCGCTCGCGGGCACCTGAACCCTTTGCTTTGCGCCCCACGAATAGTTGTCGATCAAGGAGCAGACGGAAACTTCGTAGGTGCCCGCTGGCAGGTCCCCGGTCTTGAATGTCCCCCGTTGTTTCTGCTTTTCGCGAGACCATTCCACCTCGGGCGTCGAGCTGCGGGCCGCGGAGCCGATCGGTTGCACTCGCACAACCACATGGCTTGTGTACTCCCCGCTGGCGCTGGTTAGTTGGCCTTCGATCGCCCCGCTGAGCGGACGGGGGTTCAAGGTGAACACGTGCTTCTCCGTGTCCCCCGGTGACACCTCCATGAAGTGTTCCTCCGGATCGTGCCCGGGGGAGTCGCAGCGCAATCGGTAGCGACCCGGCGCCAATCGTGGAAACACAAAGTTCCCGGAGTCATTCGTGACGCGACTCTCGGGACTCATGGGCCCATCACCGAAGGAGGCCTGAGCAGCGGGGGCCGCAGCGAGCAGGTCCAACTGAATCGACGCACCCGATATTGCCCCAGCGGATCGCTCTCGCACCGATCCTTCGATGCGCGCCCGGCGCTCAAGGGCAATCACCAACGGTTGCGAGTTGATGCCGCGAATCGACCTCACCTGGGCCGCACCCAGCCAGAGACCGTCGCGGCTGAGAAGAGTCAGGTTCCAACTCGGTCGTTTCGAGAAGGCCTTGGGCAGCGGAGGAAAGCGCACCCAGGGAAGTGCCCCGCTGCGCACATCAATCCCGTAGCACTCCTCTTGGTAGACGCCCTGCGGGAGGCCCCTCGGTAGGAGCAACGCCTCAAAGTCCTGCACCTTGAGATGCGGCGCCCCTTCGATGACCAGGGAATAGGTGGGCCCCACGGCCACGGGAATGTCCCTCGACGGTTGTGACCGATCGTACTCCTGTTCCCGCCAGTCCTTGATGCGCGTGGGCTCGCCTCGCCCCCAGTTGTGCACGGAAGCCATGCGAAACGTGTTCGGACCATCCGCGGCCCAGAGCTTGTAGGCTCCGCCGTCCATGGGCGCTTTCCCTTGGAATTGCCCCCGCTCATCCGTTTGCAGGGACTCCTCACGGCCGGCCTGCTTCACATGGAACTGAAAGTGCGGAACGGGCTCAGCGGTCTCGGAGTCCACGAGGCGCCCGGACCACGGGGCATGCACTTCTGGCGGGGAGGTCGCCGTTGTTGCGCCGGCTGCCACGCGCTGGGTAGCGGCTGCTGGGACAGAGCGCGCCGGTGCTCGCTCGGGGATCCCCTGGGCAACGGGCAGGGCTCGCGGAACAACCATGGAACCACCCGGCTCGGAGGGGGTGCCCAACAAACCACTGCTCCAAAGTCCTCCGAACAAGAGCAGGCCCACGACACCCGCCGCCAGGCTCCAATTCAATCCGCTGTGTTGTGCCACGAGTACCGATGTTGCTTGAGTCTTGCCCGCTGCCAAAGGCATGCAGGCCATGATCCACATCTGCCGATCCCCACCGTGGGTCTCGTCCAAACGCAGGCGAAGTTCATCGATGGCTCGCTTCAAGCGACCACGCACGGTGGCGGCCGGCACCCCGAGCCTTTGCGCGATCTGTTGGGGCGATTGGCCCTCGTAGAAACGCAGGATCACCGTGGACCGGAAGGGCTCGCGCAGGCCCAAGACCGCTTGAACCAGGTGGGCTTGGGTCTCACCGCGCGCGAGCAGCACTTCCGGGGACGCGTCGGCACTTAGGGGTTCCGATAGTTCCTGGGCGCGACCTCGAGCCTGCCGGCGGCGGCCAGCCTGGCGCGCAAAGTTCCGCAGCACGCGACCAAGCCAGGGTTTGAGGGAGCTCAAGCGATCGGGCTGGGCCCGCAGGGCCGCTTCCCAAGTGTCTTGCACCAAGTCGTCCGCGTGTCCCTCTCCAACCAAGCGCCTGGCCAGGTTCCGGATCCAGACCGCGTGGGCCAGGAGCTCTTCAGGGTTGTGAGCCGGGTTCGTCATCGAAATCACCCCCACACATGCGCGAGATCCGGGGGCGTTCCCGATCTTTGCAGATTCATCCGTCGAAAGCCCCGCTCTGGTCCGTGGATGGCCCGATCGGGGGAGCCCAGCGCGCTCCATCTGTTCCCCAGTTCTGGGTCCCGGAATGGCGCCAGACCAAAAGCTGACCTTTTCCTCCTTTTTCCAAAAAGGCCCCTTGCGTCACCATCCGAAGTAAGTGAGTATTCACTTACCAGCCAAGGAGACCCCGATGAACGCCCCCGCAACCCGCAAGTCCAGCCCCGAGCGCCGCCAGGAAATCGCCGAGGCCGTGCTTGAGCTGATCGGACGTTTGGGAGCCTCCGCGCTGACCGCCGCCCGCATCTCCAAGGTGGTCGGAGTTTCCAGTGGCGCCATCTTCCGTCACTACCCAACCACCGACGCCATGTTGGAGGCGGCCACCGACCTCGCCATCGGGCGCGCGCGGGCCTGCTTCCCTGCCCGGGACCTTCCGCCCGTGGAACGCATTCGCGGTCTGCTCTTGGCGCGCATCGAAACGATCCGTGCCCATCCGGGACTGAACTGGTTGCTGCTTTCGGAGCAGGCGCCCCTGACTGTTCCAACCAACGCGATCGCGCGCTTGCAGTCCTTGGTGAACGACTCTCAGGCCTTCCTGAAGAGCGCCGTCAACGAGGCGATCGCGCAAGGAGCCCTGCGCAGTGACGTGCCCCCGGCCACGATGCTGGTGCTCTTCAGCGGAACCGTCCGCAGCCTCAGCGCCCCCACCACCGTTCACGGAGAGGCCATTTTGCCCTCCGACCTTCTCTCTCCCGCGGCAGTCTTGGACACGTTGTTCCAATTGCTCGCCGCGGGTTCTAACCCCTCAACAGAACTTTCCTAAGGAGAACGACCATGAGTCTCAGCCTAGTCACACCCGTCGGTGAAATCGCAACGCAACATCCCTTGGCCACGCGCGTCTTCGCACGCCATGGCATCGACTTCTGCTGTGGAGGTGGGAAGCCCCTCTCCGAAGCTTGTGAGAGCACCGGGGCCGACGCCCAGAAGATCATCGAAGAGCTCGAGAAGGAGATCCAAGGCAGTCCCAAGGACGAGACGCGCTGGGATGAAGCTCCCCTCGAAAGCCTCATCGAGCACATCCTCACCACCTACCACGAGCCCCTCAAGGAAGAGCTCCCGCGCATCGGCCAGATGATGGAAAAGGTGCATAGGGTGCACGGGGACAAGGACATTGCACTCTTTGACGAGTTGCTAAAGGTAGTAGGGCAGGTCAAGTTCGATATGGAAAACCACTTACCGAAAGAGGAACAAGTGCTCTTCCCTGCCATTCTGAACAAGATGCGTCACATGCTTGGCGGCCCGATCTCGGTGATGGAGGCTGAGCACGAAGAGCTCGGCGAGATGCTGCGCCGCATCCGTGAATTGACCAACAACTACGTCGCTCCCGAAGGCGCTTGCAACACTTGGATCGCGCTCTGGGCGGCCCTCGAGAAGCTCGAGTCGGACACCCATGAGCACATCCACCTCGAGAACAATATCCTTCACAAAAGGGCATTTAATGGCTGAAAGTTCTCGTGCATTGAATGGGGCGTTGACCTAATCTCGGCCATATCCCCCAATCGCATTTTAGGTGAATACCCGACTGTTCGCTCTATCGTGCACGACTACCTTTCAACCATGAAGAACTCAACGCAACTTCACGAGCGTCGCATCTCGACCACGCTCGCGAACCTTGGCTGCACCGCGATCGAATCCAAATCCAGTGGTTTGATCGCCCTGCGCATGGGAACCGATGAACAGCTCTACCCCATCAGCGTCGAAGTCTACGAAGACGAAAGCGCTGACGCGGCAGACCCCCATCGCTTCCGTGCGCGCGTTTCCCGGCAGTTTGGACTGCCCGTCGTGTACCACCACGGCATGACCATCGACGCAGCGCTTGCCTCCGTTCGCTGGCGGCTGCTCGATCGCCCGCCGATCTCCGTGGCTCCAACCATGGCGTTCGCCTGAGCCCAGCTTGCGCGGAAGCCCAGCTCTCCGTGAAAGCCCAGCGCAAAGAAGCGAATCTCCACCGGCTGCGAGCCGGACTCAAAGAAAGATGCCACGGACCCTCGCGGGCCGTGGCATCAACCGTTTTGTGGGACGCTGTTGCACGACTCCTCGCGCACGCCTCAAGCACTGCGCGCCCAGGGCCCAGGTCCCGGGCTGCCCCCGGGTGCGCCTCGACTTTGCCATGGGAAGAACCGGCAACGTCGAACTCTCAAGGGCCAGTGGTCGCCCCCAACGGGAAGCACTTTCAGAATAGGCCCCTAGCTTCCAGCAAGCGTGCCGCTATCCTTTGCCCCCAGGCGCGCCCGTAGCTCAGCTGGATAGAGCACCGGACTTCTAATCCGACGGTCGTGGGTTCGAATCCCGCCGGGCGCACCAGCTCCTCCGATGGTCAGCGGAACCACCCGGGGTGGAGCTGAATCCGAGGAGGCCAACAGGGCGCCTTTCGAGGGCGGCGGCCTGTGCCGTGACCGCCTTCCAGCGCCGGTAGCTCGTGCTGCTTACTTGAACGAGCGCTTGTCTTCCAACGCGCCGCAGCTCGCGAGCATCTCGATGACCTTCTCGGCGATCGCCGGGCGGCAGACCACGAGTTCGTGGTTGACCGGGTTCGGTTGGTTGTACTTGTGGGGCTCGCCGCGCAGTTTGCAGACGTGCCAGCCGGCGGCCCGGGCGATGGTCTCGGGCGCGCAAGTGTCCCATTCCTTAAGGCCGATCTTGTGCACGTAGAGGTCCGCTTCCCCGAGCAAGAGCAAGCTGACCTTGTTGCCCACGGAACCGGCGCGCACCAACTCGCCGCCGCCCATGGCTGCGTGAAATTTTTCCATCCACGGGGGCGTGTGACTGCGCGAACAGGCGATGCGCGGGATCTCGGGCCCGGGGCTATCGCCACGCACGATCTCGCCTTCTCCGATCAAACCCACGCGCTCCTGGCCCGCCAAGTTGACCGCGTAGAGCGTCTTGTCCTGGGCGGGAAGATCCACAGCCGCCAAGCCGCATTCGTTGCCAAAGGTCAAGGCCACGTGCACGGCCCAATCCTCCCTCAGGCTGGAGTACTCCTTGGTGCCATCCAAGGGGTCGATGATCCAAGCCCGGTGCTGGCCCAAACGCTCTGGGGAATCCGCGGTCTCCTCCGACAACACCCCGTCCATGGGGTAGCGGCCGAAGAGCACCCCTTGCACGTAGCCGTCGCAGGCCTGGTCCCCCACGTCCGCCAGCATCTTGCCCTCCCAGCGTTCCATCTTGCGCAGGGAGACGGCGCGCTCGCCAGCGGCTTGGGAGACGGCGATGGCGAACTGCAGGTCCGCTTCGATTTGTTCGGCAGTGGGTGGTGCTTGAGTCATGGGCGGAATCATAGCAACTCGAACCAGCCCGTCACCCACTGCCAAGAAGTTCAAGCCGTCCGGCCGGGTTCCCCGGGGGGCTAGCCCCCGGAAAGGGCGCAGATGATGTGAATCTCAGCGGCCCCCTCCAAGGAGCTTTGCAAGTCCACCGTGGGCGTGGTGCCCACGAAGAATCGCACGTGCTCGCGGATGCCGCCCTGCTCATCGAGCACGCGGAACAGGAACCCGGCGTACTCTGAATCCAAGGACTTGAGGGCCGCGAGCAAGGTCTTGCCGCGCACGGTCACCGGGGTCTTGTGACCGGTGTAGGACAGCAGCGGACTCGGGATGTGGACGATCACTGATGCACCCCTCCGACCTCGACGGAGTAGATGTGGGGCAAGTGCCGAGCGATGCATTTCCAGCTATTGCCGCCGTTGCGACTGGCCCAAACTTCGCCACTGGTGGTGCCGAGGTAGAGCCCGATCTCTTCGCGACTGTCCTGGGCCATGCACTGGCGCTTGACCGTGAACCAGCCTTGGGCCGCGGGGAATCCCTTGTCTTGGCGCTTCCAAGTTTTGCCGCCGTTGCTCGTCATGAAGGCCGCGGGCTTGCCACCGGGACTGACCCTTGGCCAGACGTCCGTGCCGTCCATCGGAAAGACCCAGACCGTATCGGGATCCCGTGGATGCAAGACGATCGGGAAGCCGATGTCCCCCACCGCCTTGGGCATGTTGCGTCCAACGCGCTGCCAGGTGTCGACTTGCGCAGGGGAGCGATCCATGCGGTAAATGCCACAGTGGTTCTGCTGCCACAAACGAGTGGAGTCCATGGGATGCATGGCGAAGCAGTGCGGATCATGACCGTACTCTGGCGGCACCCCCGGATAGAAATCCATCTCGCAGCCGTTGTTCAAGTGCGCCCAGGTGCGGCCCCCGTTGGTGCTCTCGAGGATGCCCGTGGCGGAGATCCCGAAGATCAAGTGCTTGGGGTCCGCCGGATCGATTTGGATGGAGTGCAGAGTCGATCCGTCGGGGGGCGTGTTGGGGCCCGAGGGACACCACTTGTCGTACTCGGGATGTTCGTTGAAGCCCTTGACGCCCTTCCAGGTGTCGCCTCCGTCGTTGCTTTTGAAGAGCGCGGGCGGGCTGGTGCCCGCGTACCACACGCCGGGTTCTGACTTGTGACCTGGCTGCAACCAGAAGGTGTGTTGCACGACGCGGCCGTTCTCGCCCGCCTTCGCTTTCGGAAAGGCTGGGGGACGTTTGGCCTCGTGCCAGGTCTTGCCCTTGTCCGTCGAACGGAAGAGCGAGGGCCCCAGGTGCCCGGGACGCGCCGCCATCAAGAGCGTCTTCTTGTCGCGCGGGTCGAGCACCATGTGCTGAATGATTTGGCCTAGCTTCCACGGACCCTTCAGATTCCATGCCTTGCGTTCGCTATCGCTGCGCAGGACGAAGGCCCCTTTGCGAGTGGCGATGTAGAGTTCGACGGGCCCGCGCAGGGGCTTCTTAAGCTTCGGCTTGGGGGAAGCGTGGACAGATGGTTTCGATGCAGCCAAAGGAGACCTCCTGGGGTAACTAGATTCGAGAATGGGTCCCGCGCAGAAGGGGCCATGAGCGCGGGCTCTCAGGATAGCGAGCTGAGGCCCAGGTCGCCCCCATTCCTCTTTCCGAGGCCCTGGGGGTGACTCACGTTTCCCCTGGGGTACATGATGTTACGAGGACGTAGACCCGACTCCAGAGATCGGATCCCTCAGGCACCCTCGCCCCGCCGCGAGCCCCCTGGCACGGATCTTGCAATTTGTTCCCCGTCGACGGCATCGGGCGCTTGCGCCCCGACTCCCCCGCCCCCAGAATTCGGAGCCCAGACTTCCAAGCTGCTATGAATCAACGCCTTCTCCAAGTGCTCCTGCTCTCGATTTGCGCCAGCGCGTGCAACAGCTCCCAGGCTCCTCAGGAGACGGACGCAACGGGGCAATTGGGCGGCAAGGTCTATACCCTCGACGAACTTCAGGTCGAAGACGCCTACGAGCTCGCCGCAGAAATCCAACTGCCGGCCGTGCCTCCCAAGGACTTCCCGGACCTGCACAATGTTTACACCCTGAGCGCCAACATCATCTCGGGAAGTGAGCCCCTCGGAGAGGACGCCTTCGCCGAGTTGGAGACCATGGGGGTCAAAACGATCATCTCGGTCGATGGCAAAACCCCGAACGCCGAGTTGGCCGCGAAGCACGGGATGCGCTACGTGCACGCGCCCATTCGCTACAACGGACTCGAGCAGGAAGAGGTCAGCCGCCTGGCCAAGACCTACCGGGAATTGGAAGGCCCCTTCTTCGTGCACTGCTTCCACGGCAAACACCGGGGCCCCGCAGCGGCGGCCGTCGGTCGTGTCGTCTTGGACGGAGTGGACCGGGAACGCGCGCTGGCGGAGATGCGCCAGTGGTCAGGCACTTCTAAATCGTACAAGGGGCTCTACAGCGCGATCGCTTCCATGCCCTTCCCCTCCGCGGCGGAGTCCGCAGCGTTTGACTGGGACTTCCCTGAGGCGCGCCCCATGGAGGGCTTCCGCCAAGCGATGGTCGAGATCCCGCGCTTGCACGACAACATCGAGTTGATGGCGGACAACGACTGGATTGTCGATCCGCAACACCCCGACTTGGACGCCTTGAATGAAGCGACCAGCCTGCTCAGCATTTTCCGTCAAGCGAACAAGCTGCAGGAGGTCGCCGAGCGCCCCGCCGAGTTCCGTCGTCTGATGGACAAGTCGGTGGAGGAGAACGAGCTGTTGGTGCAGGCACTGACCGCTGGAGATCAGCCCACGGCCTTGAAAGCCTTCGAGTCCTTGCAAGCCAGTTGCAAGAGCTGTCACAAGCTGTACCGCAACGATCGATAGCAGGAACGCCTGGGCTGGTTGACTTGCAGTGCGCGGCGCTTCGCGCAGTCATGTGCAAGGCCTCGGCCAGCGGAGTAGCGTTTGCGCGGCCTTGCAGGCTGCGCAAGATGGGATGCCCGTTGGACGCTACGTTGGTCTCCGTCGCGCTGCTCTGATTCGCGCCGCGGCCGCATTGCCCCGTACGCGCGGATCCCTGGGGACTCTGGCTCAGTCGCTGCGCTCGCTCGGCTTCGTCGGGTCCGTCGCCTCGTCAGGCGGATTGGGTTCCGCCGACTTCGTTGGTTCGGTCGCGTCGCTTGCGTCGCTTGTTTCAGTCGCGTCCGTCGCGTCGGGTGCATCTGTCGCGGCGAGCGGCGGAGCGGCTGCGCTCGCCTCTCCCGGCTCGCTCAACCCAGTCAGTGCTGGCTTCTGAGGCTGCACCGAATCCACGGGGGGCTCCACCGGGACTGACGCCTGCGCGGCCTCCCCTTGGCGCAACACTCCCGCTTCACGCAAGCGCGTGAGTTCCGCTTCGAGCACCGCCTTGCCGACCTGGGTTTCCGTGGCTTCGGGGCTCGCCTCCTTGACCAAGCTCTGGCGCGCGTAGGCGTCGAACAGCTCCTTCTTCTTGGCCAGAATTTCCAGCATGGCTTCGTCGCAAGTCCCGCGCGCCAGTAGGCGGTGCACCAAAACACGACGGGTCTGTCCCATGCGATGGGCGCGGGCGATGGCCTGGTCTTCAATGGTGGGCTTGAGTTGAGGCTCCATCAAGACGACCGCCGAGGCCCCTTGCAAATTCAATCCCTGACCGCCGGCTTGGATTTGCAGCAGGAGGATCCCGTGGCCCGGCCGCGCTTGAAACTCGTCGCAGAGATCCTGCTTGGCTTGGGGACCTAACTTGCCGGAGATCGTGCCCACGGTTTCGAAGCGCTGCGCAAGGGCGGCCAACACGTCGAGGAAGAACGAGAAGATCAGCACCTTGCGGCCGGACTCCTCGTGCTCCTGCAAAAGCTCCGCAAGCCGCTCCAACTTGGCGGAAGGGCAATCGGGCTGACCCAAGGTCGCGGCACGCCGCATGCCCATGAAGTTCTTGGCGCGCACCATGTCGTGGTAGGCCGCAAGGTCGAGAGCCGAGGGACTCACCCACTCCTCCACGTCCAGTCGTTCGGGCAACTCCTTCAGCACATCCTCTTGGTTGCGCCGCAGGTAGATCTTGGAAACCGCCTCGTGGAATTGAGCCACGTCCGCGCTGCCGAGCCCCAGCTCCAAGTTCGCGGATCGCAGGTCTGCGGCGTCCTGGGGTCGAATGCCGTCGATCAGCTCGAGGAATTCCTCGGGCTTGTTTTCCATGGGCGTGCCCGAAAGCAGAACGCAAGACTCAGAGCGCTCGAGCAAGCGGCGCACCGCTTGCGTGCGGCCCGCCTCGGGGTTCTTGATGAAGTGCGCCTCGTCCACCGCGCACAGCCGCACGCCCTGATCTTGATCCGCGAGCAAAGCGCCAATGTCGGCGTTGCGCAAGGTTGCGTAGGACGTAATCGCCACGCCGCCTTCGAGCATCCAGCTGGCGAGGTTCGCTTCGAGTTCGTCCCCGTACAAGAGTCGCGGAGTGAGGTCCGTGAACTTGCTCACTTCCCGCTCCCAGTTGATCAAGAGTCCAGCGGGAGCCACGACGAAGAAGCGCGCGTGCTTGTCGGTCTCGCTGCAATGAACCATGCACGCCAGAGTTTGCATGGTCTTGCCCAAACCCATCTCGTCCCCGAGGATCGTGCGTTCCTGGGCCAGAAGATACTTGGCGCCAAACTCTTGATAGGGGCGCAAGGTCGCGCGCAAGCCGGCGCTGCGCAAACGGAAGGCCTCCACGCGCTTGGCGACCTCTTCTGTCAGGCCCCCACGACCGTCGCGCTTGGCCTTGGCGGGGCGCAGGCCGCGGTGCACAAAGATCTCGTCGAGAGCTGCGCAGCATTCCGCGTAGCGCTCGCGAAAGGTCTGCTGCACTGCTTCTTTGCTGCGTTTGGTGCGCTTCCAGGAACCCAGCTGCTTGCGACCGGCCTTGGCCCGTTCGAGCAGTCCGCCCTGCTGCAGCTTCTGCGCTTCATCTCCGAGGGCGTTGGCCCGAGCGCGTGCCTGGGTGTTGCGCTCGCGCTGAAAAGGCGACAGCAACCAGCGGCCAAAGGAGGTCGCCTCAAGCACTGCACGACGTTCCGCGCTGAACTCCGCGCCCATCTGACGCAAGCGCGCCGCGTCCTTGCCCGCTGCTTCCTTGGCCTCCAAAAGATCCAAAGTCGCCTGGGCCAATCGTTGGGACTCGTCGCTTGCGAGGTCTGCAGGCGGCAAGGGCAAGCCCGCGCGCAGGGCGTCTTTTTTCGTGGCCGCCAAGGCTTGCAGGACCTTCTTCGCGCTCACTTCCCCAATGCCAGGCAAGGCGGCCAACTCGCGAACGGAAAGCCCCTTCAAGCTATCCAGGGAGTTCAGCCCAGCCTCTTCGAGAGGTCCCAAGCGAACATTCGTCGCGCCCATCTCACGCAGGTGATCCAAACCCTTGCCCTGCAAGAGCTGTTCCTTCGCGAGGCGTGCATAGCCTTCCGTCGCTTGCTCCACGGGCTTGCGCCAGCGATCTAAGGAGCGGTCAAAGCGCGCCGCCTCGCGAATCACTGGGGCTGTGTTTTTCTTGGCTCGGGCGCGCGCCCTGCCCGTGGAACTCCTGCGCCAAGAGATGCCCAATCCCGCCGCCACGGAGGAAACCCCGGCGGCCACGTAGGTGACGATGGCTGGAAGGAACGGCACGGTCCACATGGACAAACTCGCTTGCGGTTGAGTCTTGGAATCGGCGAGCCTGGCTCCGCCGGGGGGGGCACGCAAGATACCTGATCCGGCTCACGGAGTCCCCCCGCAGCGCGACCAACTTAAGTGCCTGGGCAGCGGAGTGCGCGGTTGGAGCCAGGGTGCCGTTTCTGGACAAAACTCTCGTTCTAAGCGAAGAGCCGTTTGTTGGAACGGATCGGGCCGTCGGATCCACGTCGGATCGTTCGCCACTCTGCCTGCGCCAGTTGTGCGCGACGCTTGCCCGCCCGGGTCAGCCCCCCGCCGGGAGGGAAATCAGCTGCAGCTTGTAGGTTGCCAGCAGAAGGTGCACGCTCTCTGCATGTTCCGAAAACTCATCGCACGTTTCCTGCCGGGGGGCGGGACCTCCCTCAAGTTCTCCCCGGGTGACAGCGCTCCCACTTTCCATTGCTTGGACCACGAGCTGACGCTCATCCGCTCGGATGAGTTGCTCGGCACGCGCTTCGTGCTTTGGTTCTACCCGAAGGCCGACACTGGTGGCTGACGCGCCCAAGGCAATGGGTTCCGTGATCGAATCCAACAATACAACGACCTGAAGGTGCGCGTCTTCGGCGTGTCCTTCGACAGCGTGGAAGACAACAAGGACTTCGCCGTGAAGAGCGAGTACCCCTTCTCTTTGCTCTGCGATACAGAACGGGAGATGGGACTCGCCTTCGGCACCTGCGCCGACAAGAAGGCGCTCTTCTCCGCGCGCTACACTTTCGTGGTAGGTCCCACGGGATTGATCGAGATGGCGATCGACACCAGTGATCCCGGCGCTCAAGCGCAGAGTCTGCTGCCGGAACTAGAGCGTTTGGCGCAAGCCGACAGCTGAGATCCAGGACTCGCGGATGCAGTCGTGAGGGGTGGCCGTTCGCTCAGCTGCCCCGCGCGAAGCAGGGATTCGCTTGCTAGTGTCTCGCGAGAGGCTGGCAAGCGAACCCCTGTTGCGCTTTAGCCGGCCTTTGACAAGCTCGCTGCTACCACGGGTTTCAATGCCTTGCGTTTCAAAACGACGGCAATCCCGAGCACCACCAAAAGGGCAGCCAGGTAGCCCACCCAACTGACCGAGTCCGCCGGAACCCAAGCCAACTCAAACGGCGCCAGGCAAGCCAGAGCCGCCAGGGTGATCAATGGATTGCAGGTCAGGATCAAGCTGACTTGATAGGCGGGCAAGCGGCTCAACGCTTCACCCAGTGCGCCGTAGGCCAGGATCGTGTTGGCGCCCAACAAGACCATCAGGCACCACATGCCGGGAGTCAATCCAGCCAGGGTTTCGAAGTTCACCCAGGGCCAGAGCAAGAGCGTCGGCAAGAGGTAGTAGACCAGGTTGAGCTCCTGGGGGCGGGAGCCGCGGCTCACTTGCAACTTCTGGAAGATCGCGTAGAGCGTCCAAGACAGAGCAGCCCCCGACAGAATCAGAATGCCGCGCTCGAGGGTCGAACGAGGAACGACCGCCGCTTGGTACTGGTCCATGTAGAACAGCACGAATCCGCCAATCGCGATGAGCACCCCCAGGAATTGATGGGGTGCCATGCGCTCTCTGAAAAACACCACGCCCGAAATCGCGAGCATTAGCGGTGCGGATTGAATCAAGACTTGGGCGAAGCTCGGCGTGGTCAGCTCCAAGCCGCTCATGAATCCGATGTAGTTGCCGGTCAAGGCCAAAGCGCCGAGCAATGCCAAGCGCGGAGGTGCGCGCAGGATTTTTAAGCTCGCGGGCCGCCGGATCCCCACGATCATCGCCAAGACGACGAACGCGAAGCAGAAGCGGAACCAGACAATTGTCATGGAGTCCACGTCCTTCGAAACGACCTTCATCACGATCGCAAGGAAGCCCCACAAAACCGCGCAAGACACGGCCATCAAAAGGCCAATCTTGCGCTGCTTGCTCGCTTCGGTCGCTCCCGTTTGGAGCTGCGATGCTGTCATCGGAGAATGCTTATTCCAGGGGGCCTATTCGTACGTCCCGTGATGGCAGTAGTAGAACTTGTCGATGGACTTGCCACCGCGCGTCCACTCGCCTTCCATGAAGTAGATCGGCTTGCGCGGATCCATTCCGGTGGGATCTGCCTTGGCGCGGAAGCGCATGGCGAGCAGATCGCCCACCTCCACTTCCCGTTCCTTGAGCGGAAACCAGGATTGGCGCCAGTGGGTCATGGTCTCCTTGTGATAGGTGGAGAGCACGACACCCGGAGCGAGGATCGCTTCGAAGTGACCGTAGAAACCGTGCATGCGGCCGGCCTTTTCGATCTCGATGGAGAACTCGGCGTTGAACCAGTAGTCCGCGATCTCGGCGGTGTGACAGTCGAGGTCCGCGAGCACCACGCTGGGCGCCAGGGCCGTGGCGTTCGAGCCGTCCACCGAATGAGTTTCCAAGTCCGAGATCTCCGCGTTGATCATCGGGCTGTAGTCAAAGCCGTAGAGGCTCTCCGTCCAGAAGCCGAGGCCCTCTTCGTTGTAGAGCTTGTCGTCTTGGATCGCGGTCAGGCAAATTCGAATGCCCCCGGGGATCAAGACGCCGCCGGGCTTGAGGTGCTTCTTAGCAGCGCGCACCACGCTCTCGAACATCGCTTCGGTCAAGGCGAACATGCCCATCCATTCGGAGACGATCACGTCCACCTTCTCGGGCAACTCGATGTTCTCTGCGACGCCGTCGATGCACTTGATCACGTCTTGGAAGTTGTTGGCTTCCACGAGCTCTTCGGTCACCGCCAGGATGTCCGAGCGATCCACGGCGTAGACGGTCTTGGCCCCGGCGCGCGCGGCGAAGAAGCTCAAGATGCCTGTACCTGCGCCCACGTCGAGCACGACCATGCCGGGCTTCACGATGGCTTCGATGCCCTTGCGATAGCCTTCCGTCCGAGCCCGATCCCCCAGCATCATGCGATGCACGCCGACCCCGGCGTAGCTATCGAAGTACTGACAATCGTTTTCCGACTCCAGGGGCTCGGTGTCTTCTGATTCGCCCATTTCCGCCATGTCCGTCATTGGTTCGTGTGGAGTCCGCTTGTTGTCCGGGGGATTCCAGCCGGTGCCCGGTCGTCCCCGGGAAGAGTCGCCACACGCGGTGGCAGTGAAACGTGTTCTACTAAAAAAAAGGAACGGAGCGCTGGCCTCCCAACGCTCCGTCGCAGTGTGTTTCGAAAGCTCTAACGCTCGGCGATCGGCGTGTAGGTCACGCCGCGCAGGCCCACGAAGATCTGCGAGGGGCGGAAGAGGCGGTTGTCCTGCATCTGCTCGTCCCAGTGCGCCAGCCAACCGGCGACCCGTGCGATGGCGAAGATCGGCGTGAAGACGTCCGTGGGGATGCCCATCTTCTGATAGACGATGCCGCTGAAGAAGTCGACGTTGGGGTGGATGCCCTTGTCGCCGAGGCGCTCCAGCACACACTCTTCCAGCTTGAGAGCCGTGTCGTAGATCGGGGTGGTGCCGTGCTGCGCAAACATCTCGCGGACCAAGCCCTGGATGCAGGTGGCGCGCGGATCCTTTGTTTTGTAGACGCGGTGTCCGAAGCCCATGATCTTGCCCTTGTCCGCCAACTGCTTGTCCAACCAAGCGGGCACGGCTGCGGCGGAACCGATCTTCTCCAGCTGCTGCAGCACGCGTTCGTTCGCGCCACCGTGCAAGGGGCCGGAGAGCGAGCCGACGGCGGCCGCGCAGACCGCGTAGGGATCAGCTTCGGTGGAGGCCACGACGCGACCGGTGAAGGTCGACGCGTTCATGGTGTGGTCCGCATGCAGAATCAGGGCCACGTCGAGCACGCGAGCCACCAGGTCTGCCGGTTTCTCACCGTTGAGCATCCAAAGGAAGTCCGCAGCGATGTCCAGCTTCGGATCTGTCGGAACCACTTTCTTGCCCTGACGCAAGCGCGAGTGCGCCGCGATCAAAACCGGAGTGCTGGCGATCAGTTGAGCGTAGGCCAGTTGACGCGCGGCCGAGTCCAGCACGTTGCAGGGAGCGGAGGTCATGCCGAGGGCGTTGTAGCCGATCGACAGGGCAGCCATGGGGTGTCCGTCGGCAGGCAGGGCAGCGAGCAAGTCGAAGACCTTCTGGGGCACGGCCCGTTGTTCCACAAGCTGTTGCTTGAAGGTATCGAGCTCCGCCTGCGTGGGAAGCTTGCCGTACAACAGAAGCCAGCAGACCTCCTCGAAGGTGCTCTTCTCCGCCAAAACCTCGATCGGCAGGCCTCGATATTCGAGCACCCCGACCTGTCCGTCGATGTAGCTGATCGCTGACTCGGCAGCCGGAATGCCGGCCAAACCTGGAACGAGGTTGTTGTCCTTGACTGTCACTTTGATTCGCACGGTCCCAATTGGTCCCGTGTCTTGGTCTCTAGTTGTCTGCGGGGATTTCCAGGGCGCCCAAGACGCCCTGATGACGGGGATCGGACCCCAATGGGAAACACTGAACAGTCCTAACGGGAAAGATACTCGATCAGGAGCCTGGTTCCAACACCTGTGCCCCCGATCCCGCCCGTGTAGTCGCGGGGTCCCTGATTCCAGGCGGTTCCGGCGATGTCGATGTGGCACCATTCGGTGTCCCCCACGAAGTTCTGCAGGAAGGAAGCTCCGGCGATCGAACCGCCCCCCATGTTCGGCGTGCAGATGTTGCGCAGGTCCGCGGGGCCCGCCGACATGTTCTCCTTGAAGGCCGGGTGGATCGGCATGGGCCAGACGCTCTCGCCGCAGCGCTCCCCAGCCGCCAGCAGATCCCCACGCAGAGAGTCGCTTGTGGGGTAGATGGCTGACATCTCGTGGCCCAGGGCCATGATCACGGCTCCGGTCAGGGTCGCCAGATCGATGATCGTGTCCGGCTTGACCTTCGAAACCGTGTAGCACAGGGCGTCCGCCAGGATCAGGCGGCCCTCGGCGTCGGTGTTGATGATCTCAACCGTCGTGCCGTTCATGGCCGTGTGCACGTCCCCGGGCTTGGTGGCCTCAGCGTCGGGCATGTTCTCGGAACTGGGCACGATGCCGTGCACTTCGTAGGGCACGTCAAGCTTGGTGAGAGCCTCAAAAGCCCCCAGGACCGCGGCGCTGCCGGACATGTCGTAGCGCATCTCCTCCATGCCACGGCCCGGCTTGAGGCTGATGCCGCCGGCGTCGAAGGTCAGGCCCTTGCCGACCAAAGCGATCTTGCCCTTGGACTTGCCCTTGGGCTTGTAGGTCAAGTGGATCAGCTTAGCAGGCTCGATCGATCCGGCGGACACACCCAACAAGAGGCCCATGCCCAAGCGCTTCATGCCAGCCTCGTCGATCACCTTGCAGGCGATCTTGGGACTCTTCTTGGCGATGCTGCGGGCGTGGTCCGCCAGGATCGAGGGGGTCAGCTGGTTGCCCGCCAGGTTCTGCAGGTCGCGGGTGAAGAGGTTGGCTTCCGCCAGGGCCACGCCGCGCGCCGCTCCTTTTTTGAAGTCCGAGCCGTTGCCCAGCAGAGTGATGGATTCCAAGCTGCGGGACTCTGGGCTGCTCTTACCGAGGTCGTAGCGGTAGTGGCCCATGCGCGCTCCTTCCGCAACGGCTTGAGCCACTTCTGCGGGGCCCCCCGCCAGGCCGGCGGTGGCGTCGTCCACATGGAAGGTCACTCCCTTGCACTTGGCAGCTTCCGCAGCCTGGGTCGCGATGGCGGCGGCCCGGCGAAAGGTCTCCGCGTTGATTTCGGCTCCAGTTCCGAGACCGACCAACAGCACCTGGCGTGCGTCGCCCTTGCTGGCATCCGTGGCGCGGCTCGTGCGGGCCTTGCCAGTGAAGTCCTCGAGGGCGGCCTTGGGGACGGCCACGCCTTCGGGCAGAACGGGCTTGGCTCCCTTGGCGGCGAAGACCACGAGCATCGGGGTCTTGGGGAGTTTGGCGGAGATGGACTTCTGAGAGAATTTCATGGGGGCTGGGTTGGGGGGACGGTTGTCGCTGGTGAGGGGGACGGTTGTCGGGGGGGGCCGGTGGCCCGGTTACATATCGATGTACTTGGGACCGCCGCCGCCTTCGGGGACGACCCATTCGATGTTCTCGTAGGGGTCGGCGATGTCGCAGGTCTTGCAGTGCACGCAGTTGCTGAAGTTGATCATGACGCCGTCGCTGGCGATGCCTCCCTCGGGGATCTCGTAGACCGCGGCCGGGCAGAAGTGTTGGCAGGGGTTGCCGTACTCCTGCGTGCAGCGTTCGATGCAGATCGCGGGGTCGGTGATCAAGAGGTGCGAGGGCTGGTCCTCTTCGTGAATCGCGCCGGAGTGGTAGACGTCCGTGAGCTTGTCCATGGAGGTCGAGTCGTTGAACTTCGGCTTTTCGAAGCGCGACTCGCTGACTTGGCGCGTGGTGGCGTGGTCTGCGTGGCCCTTGCGGCGCTTCACGAGTCCGCGGCCTTTGGTGACCATCTGCACGCCCGCGTCGAGCATGCCCGCCATCATTCCGCCGTCGAAGGCCTGGCGCCAGTTGCGCACGCCGTAGAGTTCTTCGCGGGCCCAGGAGGCCTCGAACAACTCTTCATAGCGGGCGAGTTGTTTGGAGCTGGTGTCTCCGGCTTGCAGGGCATCGGCGATCGCTTCCGCGGCCAAGATGCCCGACTTGATGGCCAGGTGCACGCCCTTGAGGCAAGAGGCGTTCATGAAGCCCGCGCTGTCCCCCACCAAGCAGAAACCTGAGCCGTAGCTTTTCGGCATAGCGAAGTACCCGCCTTCGGGCACGGTCTTCGCGCCGTAGCGCACGACCTGCCCGCCAGCGATCAGGTCCGCGACGAAGGGGTGCTGCTTGAACTGCACGAAGAGCGCATGGGGATCGAGCTTGGCGTCGTGATGGTCGAGACCGACCACGTAGCCCAAGCTGATTTGGGTGGTCGAAATGCCGTAGATCCAACCGCCCCCGTAACCGTCCAAGCCGAGCGGATACCCGCCGGTATGGAACACGGAACCGAAGAGTTCCTTGGCGCTCTCACCGATGTCCCAAATCTCTTTGATCCCGGTGCCGTAGGTCTGAGGGTTCTTGCCCGCGTCGAGCTTGAAATCGCGGATCAAGGATTTCGTCAGATGCCCGCGGGGACCTTCACCGAAGACCGTGACCGCGGCCTTGATGTTCATGCCCGGCTCGAAGGTCGGCTTCTGGGAGCCGTCCTTGGCCACGCCGCTGTCGCGGGTTTGCACGCCGAGCACGCGCTCGCCGTCCGTCAACACTTTGGCCGCAGAGAAGCCCGGGTAGATCTCGACACCGGCGGCTTCCGCCTGCTCCGCCAACCAACGCACGGCCTTGTTCAGGGAGATGATCACGTTGCCGTGATTCTTCATCTGGGGCGGCGTCAACATGCCGTCGAAGCGCGTGTGCTTGCCGTTCGCCCGCAGCCAAGCCATGGCGTCGTAGGTCACCTCGGTCTCCACCGGAAAACCGCGCTCCTTCCAATCCGGATAGAGCTCCGCGATGCCCTTGGTCTTCATCACCGCACCGGACATGGTGTGATGCCCGATCTCTTCCGCCTTGTCGAGCACGAGAATCGTCTTGTCGTCCAAGCCGCGCTCGGCCAGCAGCCGTTGCAGGTGAATGGCACAGGACAAGTTGGCGGGGCCGGCACCGACGAGCAGCACATCGACCTCGAGTTCTTCACGCTCGATGCCGCGAACGTTGAGGCAGTATTCGGTGGATTCAGTCATGGGGACAGGAGTCGGCTAAGGAATGGCCAGGAGAGGCTAACCGCCACGGTGCGCCGGGGCCAAGGAATGCGCGGGAAGGGTACGGAATCAGTCCTGATTCGGGGCCATCTGCAGGAAGGGGTTGGTCGCGCGCTCGTGCCCCAAATTGCCCGAAGGGCCGTGACCACAGTGAAATGTCACGTCGTCCCCCAGGGGCAGGATCTTCTCCATCAGGGAGCGAATCAAGGCCGCAGGATCGCTGCGCGGGAAGTCGGAACGCCCGATGCTTCCACAAAACAAGAGGTCCCCCACCAGGACCGTGCGCGAGGCGTCGTCGAAGAAGGCCACGTGGCCGGGGGTGTGGCCCGGGCAATGCAGAACCTGCAGCTCGACTTGGCCGACCTGCACCGCGTCGCCCTCTTGCAGGTACTGATCCGGGGTGCATGGATGGGCTCCACTGACCCCAAACATCTGCCCCTGACGCTCCATGCTATCGAGCCAGAATTGATCCTCTGCATGGGGCCCGATGATCTCCAGGCTGAGGCGCTCGGCCAACTCTCCCGCAGCCCCCGCATGGTCCAGGTGACCGTGGGTCAGGAGGATCTTGACGACCTTGACCTTTTCGCGCTGCACCACGGCCAGCACCGCGTCGAGATCACCGCCGGGATCAACGATCGCGCCTTCACCCGTTTGCTCGCAGCGCAAGACAGCGCAGTTCTGTTGAAAGGGAGTCACCGGGACCAGGAAGACCTGCATCAAGAACGATCCCCGATCCAGTGATGTCCGTCCGCGTACATCTCTTTTTTCCAGACCGGCAGGCTGGCTTTCAGCTCATCGATCAAGAAACGCGCGGCGCAGAATGCGGCGTCCCGATGGGGACTTGCCACGGCGATCAAGACCGAGCACTCGCCGACTCCCACGTGACCGATGCGGTGCACGCACAGCATGCGTAGGGCGTGCTCTGGATGCGTGCCATCGGAGTCCCCGTGGTCCTGACGGCAACGGTCGAAGATGCGCGCCATCTCTGGATAGGCCATCTTCGAGAAGGCCTCGTAGTCGATGCCCGTCACATCGGATCCGCGGTTGCTCATGCGCACGTTGCCACTGAAGAGCACCACGGCTCCGCAGCTGTCGTGCTCAACCCGCAGGCGCAGGGCTTCCAAGTCGATGGGGTCCGAGGCCAACTCGAAGACACCGTCGTAGAGTGGGTCCTGCTCCCCACCGCTGACTGGCGGCAGGAGCGCGACCTCTTGACCCGCCTGCAAGATCGTGGAATCGGGAACGTACTCTTCGCCGACAACGCCGGAGACGTGGGTGAGATCGCCTAATTCAGGATGCTCGGCAGTTAGCTGAGCCTTCAGCCCCTGAAGGCTGCAACCCTCGGGAACGCCATCGAGCTGCAATTCGCCGGTTCCCGCCCGTTCGCGCAAACTGGCGAACAACAATACACGAAGCTTCATCCTGTCTCCCTCGTCGCACTTCGGCGACCGAGTCTCTTCCTGCCCCTCGGCCCAGGCTCAGCAACACGCATCGAACGACACGCATTGCGAGTGCCGGGCGGTGAAGGCGGGTCGAACGAAACGGCTGCACCAAGCCCGGGTCCTAGGCAATGAGCGTCTGCTTTAGAACGGGGTGTCGTCGACTTCGAGGTACTCAGGTTGCGGTTGTCCGTAACCACCTTGGGGCTCTCGATTGTAGTTGCCTTGCGGTGCTTGGCCGTCCTGGGAAGCTTGGTTGCCGCCGCCCGAGCGCGACTCGTAGCCACCGCCGCCGCCGCCGCCATTGCCAGCGCCGCCGCCGACGAATTCCCAGGTGTCTCCAACCACGTAAAGCTTGCTGCGCTTGCCACCTTCTTTGTCTTCCCAGGTGTCAAAGCGCAGGCTGCCTTCGATGAAGGCGGGCTTGCCCTTCGTGTGGAATTTGGCAAAGGCTTCGCCGCGCTTGCCGAAAATCGTGATGTCCACGAAGGTCGGCTCCTCGCGCCATTCACCATTCTGATCCTTGATGCGTCGGTTGACAGCCAAGCCGAATTTGCAAATCGCAATGTTGCTCTGCGTGAAGCGCAGCTCAGGATCGCGGGTGAGGTTGCCCATCAAGATGACCTTGTTAAAGCTCGACATCGTTTTCTTTCTCCGGCCTCCGTGGGGCCATTGGAATCTCGCGGGATAGTTGGAAGGCTGAGGGAGGCGCGCACAGCAAAGCCGGCCCTCGGAGTCACTCGTGATCCGAAAGCGCAGCGACCTGCAGACGCTCCTACAACGGCGACACCGCCCGGGGTGGCCCACTCCGCGGGGAGCGTGGGCGCGACAGGGGGCGGGGTCCCACCAGGGCTTCCGCAGCGCGCGGCCGGGGATCCTGGCCTGGGCTAGTTTAACGCCCAGCGCTCCCCATTGCACCGGGCAGCCGCCAGCTTCCGACGGCATCCTCATTCCAGTAAGCCGTGGAGAACGCCATCACGCCCTAGAGCCTCCTCCTGGGTCCTCTTGCGCCCCCCAATCCCAGCGCCGAGTCGAGGGCTTCGAGAAGGGTTCCTGACGACGCGCCAGAACGCAGGAGACGATGCTGGAGTGCGAGCACTTTCAAAGTGGCCTGGGATGCGCTGATCCGCGATCTGGACAGGGCTCCCCAGAGCGGCTAGATTCCCCTCTCGTCACGCCTCCCGAGCCCCGGCCCGCCCCCGAATCCTATGACGGCTGAATCCGCTTCTAACTCCACCCTTCAAGGTTCCGGCCGTGAGCGCCGTCGCTGGCCCCGGGCCAAGGCCGACTGGCCGATTTCCCTGGACCTGCCCGAGGGTCGCTACGAAGCCCGAGTGCGGGACATTTCGGAAGCCGGCGTGTGCTTCTACCTCGATCGCCCGGTCAAGCTCATGACCCGCTTGCAGATCGAGTTGAACCTGCCCCACGAGGGAAACATCACCGTCATCCGGGGAGCTGGGGTGGTGGTGCGTTCGGAGACCTTGAGCGAGCACATCGATCATTACGAGGTCGCCGTCTTCATGCCCGACTTCACCGCCAGCGAGAAGGAATCGATCCGGGCCTTCGTGCAGGATCATCCGGAGTTCGAGCCCGAATCCTAAAGCGGGACAGGCTCCAAGCGCGCCTACTCCCCGCGCGCGACTTCGAGCACCCGGGGAATGCGAGCCAAGTCCTCGTGCAGGCGCGCCTCGTACCCCATGCGCGTCGCCAGCTGCAGAACCCGCGGGCCCTGACTGGCCCCCAGCTCCACCAACAGGAAGCCCCCCGGTCGGAGGATGTCCGGCAAGGCTTCAAGGAGTTTCTGCACCCAGTGGTCAGGGTCATCCTGGGGGGCGAAGAGCGCCAAGTCCGGTTCGTAGTCGCGGACCTCTGGGGCCAAGCTGGCCTCTTCGGAACGCATCACGTAGGGCGGGTTGGACACCAGCACGTGGAAGGGACCCCGGGGCAAGAGGCAGGCCAGACCATCCCCCTCGAGCACTTCCACCTTCGCGCCCAGAGCTTCGGCGTTGTGACGTGCTTGCAGGGCTGCCTCCGGGGAGATGTCCGCTGCGATCACTTGAGCCTCCGGAATTTCCAGGGCCAGGGTCACCGCCAAGCACCCGCTGCCCGTCCCCAGGTCCGCGAGCCGCGGGGGGACATCCAGTTCCATAGCAGCCACCCGCTCGCGGGCGATGTCCACCAGCAGTTCGGTCTCTGGTCGGGGAATCAGGACCCCACTGCCCACGCGAAACGCGCGGCCGTAGAACTCCCGTTGGCCGATGATGTAGGCCACCGGTTCGCGCTTGCCGCGGCGCACCAAGAGGTCCCGAGCTCCGTCGATCTCCTCCGAACTCAGGGGCCGGTCGAGGGCCATGAAGAGTCCCAAACGATTGAGTCCCAGGGAATGCGAGACCAAGAGTTCCGCCTCCAAGCGAGCTTCCTCGAGCCCCTTGCGCTCCAGGAATTCGCGGGCCATGGCCAGCATCTCCCCCGCTGTCTTGGGCTGCGCCGGTCGACCGGATCCGTGACCTTTTGAGGGGCCGGAAGCGGAACCGGGAGCCCCACCTTTTTCAGGCGAAGCTCCCGCTGCGTTGTGGTCGTCCTGGTTGGACACGTTGGATGAAAGTGGGCTGGGAAGATTGGCCGGAGCCTTACTTGCGCGCCTTGCGGGCGGCCTTGCGAGCCTCCGCTTGGGCCACCTTTTTTGCTTCGCCGTGCACCCGAGCTTCCTGGATCGCGGTGTACATGGTGTAGGCTGCCATCCAACCTGCACCACTCACGGCGAAGGCGCCGAGCCCGCCGAGGATCTCACCGATGCCGACGGAGGCTCCGGAGAAGGCCTTGAGCACAGCCATGATTCCGGCGATGGCCGGAGCCAAGAACATGATCGGCAGCATCGGGCTGAACTTGCCGCCGCGCTCGTAGGATTGAATGTGGGTCAGGGTCAGACCAGCGAGGATCATGAAGCCCTTCTCCGCGATCGGACCACCGTTGGACTTGAAGTCCGCGAAGAGGCTCTCGGAGGAGAGCAGGGGTGCGAAGCCTAGAAGGGTCAACACGCCCGCCATCACAAACAGCGGGAGGAAACGGGTCGCCCCCAACTTGGTGATGAAGCCCTTGACGGGCAGGCCGTCGCGCAGGCTGTTGGTCTCATGCCAGACGAAGAGACCGGCGAGCACCAAGAGTTTCTCGACGATGTTGCCCGTCCAGTCAGGGGTCACACCACCCCAGGGCAAGAGGCAACCGATCAGGAGGCCCAGGGCCGCTTTGCGCAGTAGAGCAGGAGCCGCTTCCATCTCGCGCTTGGGCTTTTCGCCGGGACCGGCCCAACGTTCCCAGGCCTTGGCTTTCGGCCTCGGCGCGGGCTTCTCGCGGCTTGAACGGGAAGAGGAACGGACGCCGTCGGCCGAGGCCTGGTCGGTCTCGTCCGCAGCCCCTTCGTCTGATTTGGCATCGGACTTGGCAGTGCCCTTGGCGTCCGCCGTTGCCGCCGTTGCCGCAGCGGTCGCCGCAACCGCCACGGGCTGAGCCGGCACGGGAGGCGCGCTCGGCGCGGTGGCTTCCGAAGCCTTGGCAGCCGGCTCGGGAGCCTTGGGCGTCACCTTGGCCGGCGCTGCCTTGGCCACGGACTTTGCCCGGGGCTTGGGCTTCGACGTCAGGTTCGTGTCCACGGTCAACTCTTTCAACTCGTCGAGTTCTTGGAGTTCGACGAGCTCCGGGAGTTCTTCCAACTCCACGAGATCGGAACTCTCGGGGAGCTCCTCCAACATGGCCCCATCAGGTAAATCTGCAAGCTCCGCCTCGGCGGGCATGGGCTCAAGATCGTCGAAGTTCGATGGCGGCTGGGGGTCACGTTCACTCATAGGGAGGCTGTGAAGAAAGAGTCAAGAGAGAGGAGCCGGGGCCTAACGGGCGGCAGGAAGCTCCGTTCAATTCCATGCAGGGCAATCCCAGCGCGGACCTGGGGAGGGTCAGCGCGCGCTCGGCTGGCCCAGCGCTTGGGGGGCAACTAGCCTACCCTGCCGACCCAAGGAGGGCTACCGGGTTTAGAGGCTAGCGATGCGGTCCTCGCGGTCCAACAGCGCCAGAGAATCCAAGAGGGGCTCCATCTTGCCCGCCATGAACTGCTCCAGGGAGTGATTCTCGCTCAGGCGGTGATCCGACACCCGATTCTGGGGGAAGTTGTAGGTGCGCACCCGGGCGCTGCGATCCCCGGAGCCGACCTTGCTCTTGCGGGATTCGGCGCGCTCGTTGTGCAAACGATCCTGCTCGGCCTGCAGCAGACGCGATCCGAGGATGCGCATGGCCTTGGCCTTGTTCTTGTGCTGGGACTTCTCGTCCTGGCACTGCACCACCGTGTTGGTCGGCAGGTGCGTGATGCGCACAGCGGAACTGGTCTTGTTGACCGACTGGCCCCCAGGACCGGAGGAACGCATGGTGTCGATGCGCAAGTCCTCGTCCTTGATGTTGACCTCGGCTTCTTCCGCTTCGGGCAAGACCGCCACCGTGGCGGCGGAAGTGTGGATGCGGCCTTGGGATTCCGTGGAGGGCACGCGCTGCACCCGGTGGCCACCTGACTCATAACGCAACATGCGCCAGACCCCGTCCCCTTCGATGGCCATGGTGATCTCCTTGAAACCACCGACCTCGGACGCGGTCACTTCCATGTCCTCGATCTTCCAGCGCTTGGTCTCGAAAAATCGTCGGTACATGCGGTTCAGGTCCGCTGCGAAGAGCGTCGCCTCGTCACCGCCGGTGCCCGCGCGAATCTCCATGATGACCTTGCTGCGGAAGTCATCCTTATCCGTGACGAGCGCGGCCTTGACCTCTTCGTAGAGATCGACCGACTCCTCTTTTACGGATTCGAGATCCATCCTGGCGAGTTCGAGAAACTCATGGTCATCGCCGCCTTCTTTCAGGATGGCCTTGGCCTCGCGCTCTCGCGTGAGCAGGCTCTCGAGCCGCTCGCTCAGCTCGTTGGAGTGTTCCAATTGACCCCGTTCACGCATGAACTCTGCCGTGCGCTTGCCATCGGTGGCCACCTCCGGCGACATCACGAGCTCAGTCAGTTCGCGGAAACGCTCAGCGCGTTGGCGTAGCTTCTCGACGATCGGAGGTGCGAAATCCATGGGCGGTGAAGAGGCTGAAGCGGTGCTTGCCTAGGGGCGTGTTGAAAAACGGCCCGGCTCCCTGGAGGTGCAACGGACCGAACGAGGTTCGCCGCCGCGTGTGCCCTGAAACGACCCTGGCCACCTCGCAATGGAGGCGGCCAGCGGAGGCTTCCGTGCTTCGCGTTCGACGGAAGCGCTGACTACTTGCTGCCCCCGGTTCCGTGGTGACCGAACTTCTTCATGAAGCGATCCACGCGACCGGCCGCGTCAACAAACTTTTGCTTGCCCGAGTAGAAGGGGTGGCACACGCCACAGATCTCCACGCGCATCTCTTTGACCGTCGCACGGGTGGTGAACTCATTGCCACAACCGCAGTGAACACTGCACTCGACGTAATTGGGGTGGACGTCCGTCTTCATCGGAATCAGAAGCTAGGGCTCCGTCAGGGAGCCAAGAAAAAATGGGGCCTGGGCACCCGAGGGATCCATCTGGCGGACACCTTCGGGCAGAAATGAGCCGAGCAGACTAACCGCGGACGCCCCCCCGATCAAGGGTCAGTGATCCAGGAAAGCGCCCGCCTTTTTCAGCAGGCCAAGGGTCAGGGCCAGGGGTAGCCCCACCACGTTGTCGAATCCGCCCTCTTCGAGGGAGAGAACGAAGGCGTCCGCATTCTCTTGGATGGCGTATCCACCTGCCTTGCCGCGCCATTCTTCTGAGTCCACGTAGGTCTGGATCTCCTGGGGGAGGATCGTGCGCATGCTGACCCAGGTGCGCTCAAAGGCGCAGAAGGTCCCGCTCCCGACGGAGTTCTCGGGCTCAAAGCGCGCCAAATCGATCACGCAGACCCCCGTGATGACCCGGTGCCTCGACTCGGAGAGGAGCTCCAGCATGGCGCGAGCTTCGTGCTCATCCGCGGGCTTGCCCAGCATGCGCGTGGCGGGTCCCTCTCCATGGGCGACGATGGTGTCCGATCCAATCACCCAAGTGCGCTCTCCCCCATGGCGCGCGGCCACCTCGGCGGCCTTGCGTAGGGCGAGTTCTAGGGCCGCGTCCTCCGGCTCAATCCCCGGCCGCAGACTTTCGTCCACCTCGGAGGGTTCCACCTCGAAGGTCAGCCCTAGGCTGCCGAGAATCTCCCGGCGGCGGGGCGAGGCCGAAGCCAGCACGAGTCGCCCCCGCAGGGGCCCGGGGCAAGCAGTGCTGGACTCCATCCGAAGATCGGCCGGCCGCTACTTACGCCGCGGAACGGCCTTGGCAGACTTCTTGGCGACCTTCTTGGCCTTCGCCTTCTTGGCCACCTTTTTCGGGGCCTTCTTCACCGGCGCCTTTTTGGCGGGCTTGCTGGCTCCCTTTTTCTTGGTGACCTTCTTGGCCGCTTTCTTGGCCGCGGGTTTCTTCTTGGTCACCTTCTTCGGGGCGGCTTTCTTCGTGCTCGGGCTCGCGGGACTAGCGGGGCCAGCGGCGGCCTTTTTCTTGGCGGCGTTCACCTTGCGCTTGGCGGCGGCGTCGGCCTTCTTCTTGTCCGCAACGTCCTTCTTCTTGGTCGCGATCTCCTTCTTTTTCGCAGCCTCCGCCTTCTTGCGATCGGTGACCTTCCGGTCAGCGAGCTTCTTCTTCTCAGCGGACTTCTTGCGCTCGGCGTCCTTGCGCTTCTTTTCGATTTCGGCCTTCTTGGCGGCCACCTTGGCGGCCTTCTCGCGCTCCTTGGTGATCTTCTTCAAGGTCGAGGCCCGCAAACGGCTTTCCCGTTCGGCCTCTTTGGCCAAGCGGACTTCCTCTTTCTCCGCCACGAGTGCCGCGCGCACCTCTTCTTTTTCCCGTTGCTTCGCGAGGCGCTCCTGCTGGACCACGTAGTCCTTCTCGACCTTTTGGCCGAAGGTGCATTGGCTGAGCAGTGCGCAGTCCCAGCAAGTGGGCTTGCGGGAATCGCACCAATTGTCGACCACCACCCCGAGGGCGTAGGCCACTTCCAGGCGCTCCTTGGCCGGGATGACCTTGTCCAGGGCTTCACGGGCCTTGCGCACGGAGGAGGTGCGGGTCATCACTCCCAAACGATCGAGCACGCGTACGCTGCCGGAGAGCACGGGCATCTGCCCCTCTTCCGCCAGGAACAGCAGGTAGCTCGCGAGGGCAGCTCCCAGGGTCGGCACGCTGGAAATCGCGCGGCCAACAGCCACCGGGTCCTCCTTCATGGTTTCCAGATCGAGACCGTGGGTCTCCTGAAACACCGCTTGCAGAAAGTCCTTCACGGAACGCGCACCGGGCAGGTACTTGTTCAAACGCGTCAGGCCCTTGCCCTTGGGCGCGATGGCTTCGGCGATCTCCTGGTACTGACTGACCCGAGTCTCGTTGTAGTCCTCGAAGGCCTTGCGCAGACCGTTGACTCCACTTGTGGACTGATTCGGGGTCAGGTGGCCCAGCAGGGCGGCGAACATGCCAGCCTCCAACAGGGTGCCTTTGAAATCAGAGGAGGGCAGATCGTGGGGAAGCTTGATCTCCTTGACCAGCTTCTTGATGATGTCCGACTTCTTGCTCACGGGTGGATCGTGTGTGGGTGCGGCCGACGCGCGCCGTCGGTCCGGGGAATTGCGCGGGGGATCCGGGAACCACTGGCGGCTTCCCCGGGAAGGCAGAAACGCGATGCACTCCTTGCGCACCGCGTTCTAATTCGAAGGCGTAACAAAGTCCCCAAGGGGTCTTCGCCACTCCATGGGCTCGCCTGCAACGTCGGATCGCTTCAGAAAACCGAGCGCGACCGTCGAGGGCAGGGCACCCTCAGTGATTCACTCGCCGCCTTCCGTTGCGGCAGCAGCCTTGGCTGCTTTCGCGGCGTCGGCGCGTTCGTTGCGACGACCCTCTTTGCGGGTAGCGCGATCGGCCTTCACGGCGATCCGACGGGTGCGCGTCTTGGTGACCGTGGAGCGGCCCTTGCGGGAACGAGGCTTGGCCTTGTTTTGTCCCTCGTAGATGCCCTGGGTCTTGAAGATGGAGTGCACCGTGTCGCTGGGGAGAGCGCCGACAGAGAGCCAGTGCTTGGCACGCTCGACGTCCAGCGTCACCTGCTTCTCGGCGTCCTTGGAGATCGGGTCGTACTGGCCGAGGGTCTCGAGGAAAGCTCCATCACGGGGCGAACGAGAGTCGGCGACATTGATGCGGTAACAAGGACGGTTGCGGCGCCCGGTGCGCCGCATGCGGATGACAACAGCCATGGAAGAATCTTTGCAGTTCTCGGAGGAGTGACCGACAAATTGCCGGTCGGGGTGTACGTTGAGCTTTTAGTTTTCGTTCGACAGACGGGCCCAGAAGAACCGACATCCGCCAAACAGCTTGTCACCGGGGTCGCTAAGCAAGCGCTCGTCCGGTCAAGTGGGCCGAATAAGAGACCGGATCTCTGCCTCGCTGACAAGGGTGCTCCCCTAGTTTCCTCCCTAATTCTCCGGTCCTGAAGGATTCCGGGGGCATTTCGCCCCCGGCGGGCAGGCGCGCCCCCCACCCGGTCGGAGCCCGCTGGGGCAGCCGCGCGGAGCCCGGGGAGCCCAGGTCGTGGTCAAACCATGCTCAAAATGGAAGCCCGCGGCACGGCACGTGTTGGCCGAGACGCGTTCCCAGAGCTGCTCGATCGCGGTCAGGCGCGGGCCTGCGTTGCGCGCGCCGCGGGACGTGACTGGGACTCGAGCATCGACTCGAGCCGGCCTCTCCGCTGAGCGTGACTCAGCGCTTGCCCTTGCGCTTCTTCTTGTCCTTGCGCTTCTTGTCCTTGCGTTTCGCAGCGGACTTGCGAGTGGCGGAAGAGCCCATGGGGCGCGCGCCCCCCAGCATGGCGTTCATGTCCATGTCCCCCATTCCGCCGGGCAATCCGCCACCTCCCAGCAGGCGGCTGCCGAGGCCCTTCATGCCAGCCCCCAGGCCGGATCCGAGGGCGCCCAGGCTGTCGAGCATGCCCCCGCCGCCGGAGGCCAACTCGCCATCGGCGGACATGCCGCGCAGGGTGTCGCGCTTCGCCGAAGCGCCGAACATGGAGCCCATGCCCATCTTGTTCAGCTGCTTCATCATCTTCTTCATCTCTTTGAAGCGCTTGATCAGTTCGTTCACGGCGGAAACGTCTTGCCCCGCTCCGCGCGCCACGCGCCGCCGGCGGCTGATGTCGAGGATGTCCGGCTTCAAGCGTTCGATGGGCGTCATGGAAGTGAAGAGCGCTTCCAAGCGATTCATCTGCTTGTCGTCCACGTCCATGTCGCGCACTTCTTTGGGCATGCCGGGCATCATGCCCAGCACCTTCTTCATGGGGCCCATCTTCCGAATCATGCGCAGCTGGGCGAACATGTCCTCCAAGGTGAAGGAGCCCAGGAGCATCTTCTCCATCTGGACCTGGGCTTCGTTCTCGTCGATGTTCTCCTGAACTTGATCCACGAGTCCGACCACGTCGCCCATGCCGAGAATGCGTCCAGCCATGCGTTCCGGGTGGAACGCATCGATGTCATCAATTTTCTCGCCGGTACCCGTGAAGAGGATCGGCACGCCGGTCACCGCCTTCAAACTCACCGCCGCACCACCCCGTGCATCCCCGTCCATCTTGGTCAGGATGCAACCGGTCAGTTCGAGCTGTTCGTGGAAGGCCTTGGCGGAATTGACCGCGTCCTGGCCGGTCATGGCGTCGACCACCAGCACCTGGTTGTGGGGCTTGGTGAGCTTGGCGATCTCTGCCACCTCGGCCATCAATTCGGCGTCCACGTGCAGGCGCCCGGCCGTGTCGAGGATCACCAGGTCGTAGCCGTTCTGCTTGGCGTGCTCGACGCCCTTTTGGCAAACCTGGGGCGGAGTCAAGCCCGCCTCATGGAAGACCGGCATGTCCAGTTGACGCCCCAAGACACGCAGCTGCTCGACGGCCGCCGGGCGCTTGATGTCTGCCGCCACCAGCAAGGGGCGCATCTGACGTTTCTTGCGCAGGAAGCGCGCCAGCTTGGCGCAGGTGGTGGTCTTGCCCGCACCTTGCAGGCCGGCCATCAGAATGATGGTCGGACCACTCTTCGCCACGTTCAACTCGGCGTCTTCCGGGCCCATCAATTCCACAAGCTCGTTGTGGAAGGCGTGCACGAATTGTTGGGAGGGATCGACGCCCTTGAGCCGGTCTTCGCCGGTCAGGCGTTTGCGAACGCGCTCGGTGAAGTCCCGGGCGATGCCGAAATGAACGTCCGCCTCCAAGAGGGCCTGGCGCACCTCCCGCAATCCATCGCTGATGTTTTCCTCGGTGAGCTCCTTGCGACCCCGAAGGATGGAAAAGGTGCTGTTGAGGCGATCGGTGAGAGTTTCGAACATGACGGCAAGCGGGGGCGAAAAAGGGTTCCAGACGGACGCGCAGAGTCTAGCCCCATCCAATCGCGATTGGACAGGGGTGGCCATTGAAAGGCTTCTTGGGAGTGGCCTAGGCCGCTCGCGGCGTGAAAGCGAGCACCCGACTGAATCGAGCCATGGAGCGGCCCTGCGTAGGCGGGCCATCCAAAGGGGCGCTCGAAGGGGTCCGCGGGATCCGCCTACTCTTGGACCCGCCGAATCTTGGCTCCGAGCGGGCCGAGCCGTTCTTCGATTCGCTCGTAGCCGCGGTCGATGTGGTAGACCCGGTGAATCTCGGTCTCCCCTTCAGCCACCAAACCAGCGAGCACCAAGGCCGCGGAAGCGCGCAGGTCCGAAGCGGTCACCTGGGCCCCGGACAGCCGCGGAGTGCCGCGCACGATGGCCGCGGAACCCTCCCGACGAATCTGGGCGCCAAGACGCTGAAGCTCGGGCAGGTGCATGTAGCGGTCCGGGTAGATGCGCTCGGTGATGACCGAGATCCCGTCCGCCATGGTCATCAGGCTCATCCACTGGGCTTGCAAGTCCGTGGGGAAGCCAGGAAAGGGAAGCGTGGTCACGTCCGTGGAGCGCAGGCCTTCGGCGCGATCGCGGGGCTCGTAGGGCTGCGTCTCAATCCAGTCTTCACCAATCTCGATCGGCACGTGAGCATCGCGCAGGCGCTCGATCAAAACGGAGAGGTGCTCGGGACGGCAGCCGGTGACGCGCACGCGCCCACCGGTCATGGCGCCGGCGATCACGTAGGTGCCGGCCTCGATGCGGTCGGGGATCACGCTGACCTCAGCCCCGCCCAGCTGCTCGACTCCTTCGACCACCAGGCGCGGGGAACCGAGCCCGCTGATCTTCGCTCCCATGGCGAGCAGGGTCTCGCACAGATCCACGATCTCCGGTTCGCAGGCGGCGCCATTCAGGACGCTCTTGCCCTTCGCCAAGCAAGCCGCCATCAAGACGTTGGCCGTGCCCAAAACGGAAGAGCCGAAGGCCGTTCCGATGAAGAGCTCGGCCCCCACCAGGCCCTTGGGCGGCGCCTCGGCAATCACGTAACCGTGCTCGATTCGCACCTTGGCCCCCAGGCCCTCGAAGCCTTTCAGGTGGGCATCGATCGGCCGCACGCCGAAAACGCAGCCCCCGGGCAAGCTCACCTCGGCGCGACCCGTGCGCGCCAAAAGGGGCCCGAGCACGCAAACCGAGCCACGCATTTTGCGCACGTGCTCCCAGCCAGCCCGGAAGGTGGTGGGTTTTTTCGAGTGCAAAAAGACGGAGCCGTCCGGCTCGCGGCGGGTTTCGCAGCCCAGGTCCTCGAGGACCTTGCACATGGTGCTGAGGTCGGAAAGCTGGGGCGCGTTGCGGATGCGCAGGGGCTCCGAGGTCAGGAGCGAGGCCGCCATGACGGGCAAGACGGCGTTCTTGGCCCCGGCGGTGGCCACTTCCCCGGATAGGGTTGCGCCGCCTTCGATGATGAGTTTGTCCACAGATGAGTGCGTTGGAGCGATCCGGGGTCTGCCCCAATGGAGGCAACGGGCGCCCGGATCGACTCTGGGGGGCGCACGCGTCCCGAAGGTACCTTTCCCGGGCGCCCGATTCCCGCCTGCTGACACACTTTTGCGGCTCTTCGATCGGGAGTGGGACCGGGCGCGGGAAGCGCTTCGCACGGGGCCCCCACCAGGACTTCCGGGGGGCGGTTGACGCGGGCCCCTCCCGGGGACTATTCTCTCCGCCTCGAATTCTAAAAAATCTAGCTCCACTATCGGCAAGCGCCGGAGTGGTCGTGATTTGCGTTCGAGCAAAAACTTTTGTGCCACCAGCGGCGCAGCGAAAAAAAGCCGACCACCCATCAAGCCCACCCGGGCCTGGAACTTCACAGAGGATCGATTTCCACGTGAGTGACTCCGAGATGACTCCCGCGACCCCCGCGGACCAAGATCCCAACTCCGCTCCCACTTCTGCACCCGCCGTGGAAGAGACCGCAACTTCGGCGCCCGCCGCGGAGCAGAACGCAAGCATGACGTCCAGCGAGTTGACGACCATGGACGACATGGACGACGACATGGACATGGACATGGACGACGAGGACGATTCTGCGGATGAGGACCAGGGTGACCTGGACGCAGAACTCGCCGCCCAATATGGCGACGCCTACAGCAGCGAAGAGCTTCCTGAACCGGAGCCCGAGCCGATCCCGGACCCGGTGCTCAGCTTCGAAATCAAGAGCACCGAGATTCCCAGCTTCGGTTCTCTGCAAGAAGCCCGCAAAGAAGTCTTCCAGAGCCGTCGCGCCCTGGAGATCTTCACCAAGTCAGTCAATGAGTTGGGAGACAGCGGCGACGAAGGTCGTCGTCGTGGCTTGGGTTTGTGGATGATCGCGGAGTACGCGGAAGCCTGCAAGTACCTCAGCAGTCACGGGGACGACGTGGTCGCCGCCTTCACCCACGCCAACGCGCTGATGTCCTTGGACCGCCCCGCGGAAGCCGCGCCGATCTTTGCGACCCTGGCCGCCAAGTACCCTGGTGAGCCCAAGCCGATCGGTGGTCACCTGCTGGCACGCATGGAAGCCACCCTGGCTGAGGGCGGCGATGACCGTGCCGACCGGGCCGCCGTTCAGTTCGCTGAAGACGCTGCTGCTGCCCCCGATTCCGTGGACGGCGTGGCCTTCCTCGAAAGCGCCGAAGGCCATCACCTGCAAGGCCGCATCGCGGAGTTGCAGCGCAACATGCAAAGCGCCGTGGATCACTACTCCCGCGCCCGGGAGCTGGACCCCTCCATGCGTCCCAACCTGTTCCGCTTGGCCTACACCACCGAGCTCTGTGGCTTGGACGAAGTGGCCCTCTCCTGCTACCAGGAGCTGGCTCGCATGCGGCCCATCAGCAAGACGGTGCTCATGAACCTGGGCCTCCTGTACGAAGACCTCGGTCGCGATCAGGAAGCCGCCACCTGCTACGACATCGTTCAGCAGAACGACCCCACGGATTCCCGTGCCCGTCTCTACCTGGGTCACGCCGTCTCCGGTATGTCCATGTACTACGACGAAGATTTGGAGCGCAAGGAGGATCGACTCAACCAGATCCTGCGCATCCCGATCACGGACTTCGAGCTTTCCGTGCGTGCGCGCAACTGCCTGAACAAGATGAACATCATGTCCCTCGGGGACTTGGTGCGCAAAACCGAGCAGGAGCTCTTGACCTACAAGAACTTCGGCGAGACTTCCTTGAACGAAATAAAGGAAATCCTCGGCAGCAAATGCCTGCGCCTCGGCATGGCCCGCGAAGAAGCCGTGCTCAGCATCGAGAGCACCAAGAAGCGCTACACCAGCGGCGAGAACGTGGAGGCCATGAACCGGCCCATCGCGGACCTGGAACTTTCGATCCGCGCACGTCGCACGGTGGAAGGCCTCGGTTGCTTGACCGTCGGCGACGTGATCCAACACAGCGAAGACGAGTTGCTCGGCATGCCGAACTTCGGCGTGACCTCGCTCTTGGAACTGCGCGAGAAACTGACTGAGTTCGACTTGAAGCTGAAAGGCTCGAACTAAGTCAACTCATGAGCGGGGGGCTCATGCAACGTGCGATGGCCCGCCCATCGCGCTCCTTCTAAAACGAGCCGACGCAGTCTTTTCCGCGTCGGCTCGACTCGTTCACCGCGATTGACACCATGTACGAATACCTCGAAGGCACGATTTTTCGCCAGGCGCCCACCAGCCTGGTGCTCGATGTTGGGGGCGTCGGCTACGCGCTGTTCGTGCCCCTGGGCACCTCCCCGAAGAAGGGCAAGCGCGTGCGCATCTGGGTGCACCAGGTGGTGCGCGAGGATGCACACACCCTGTACGGCTTCTCCGACGCCAACCAACGGGACCTCTTCCGCCTGCTCTTGAGCGTGCGCGGCGTGGGTCCCTCGGTGGCCCTCAGCTTGCTGTCGGGCATGAACTCGGGCGAGTTGGTGCAGTCGATTCAGATCGGCGACCGCAACGCCCTGACCGGCATCAAGGGCGTCGGCAAGAAAACCGCGGAACAGATCCTCCTGGACCTCGGCGAACGGGTCGCGCGGCTTTCAAACGACAGCGCCTTCGTGGACCTGGCCAACTCGACCGGTCGCGAAACCGTGCAACGGGACGCGCAACTGACCGATGCCATCTCTGCCTTGGTGTCGATTGGCTACAAGGAAAAGGACGCGATCCGCCTGGTGGAAAAAGCCGCCGCCGAAATGGACGACCTCGACGTTGAAACCCTAATCCGAAGCGCCCTGCACGGGTGACTCGACTCCTAGCGAACCACAATGGCTCCCCCCTCCACCGAACTGCTCGATCCCTCCAACGCTCGCATTCTGATCTGCGACGAACTGGCGCCGGCCGCCATGGAAGTCTTCGCGCAAGCGGGCTTCACCCCGGACATCGCCACGGGCCTCTCCGAAGACGAGTTGTGCCTGAAGATCAAGGGCTACCACGCGGCCATCGTGCGTTCGGCCACCAAGATCACCGCCAAGGTCCTGCGCGCCGCCGACGAGTTGCGCGTGGTCGGCCGCGCCGGTGTGGGGGTCGACAACGTGGACTGCGAAGTCGCCACCCAAGAGGGCATCGTGGTCATGAACACGCCCACGGGCAACACGACAACCACCGGTGAATTGGCGGTCGCTTTGATCTGCTCGCTCTCGCGCCACATCGTGCGCGCCGATCGCCGGGTGCAGTCCGGCGATTGGAACAAGAAGGGCCTGCTGGGCAGTGAGCTCACGGGCAAGCGCTTGGGCGTGATCGGCCTGGGTCGCATCGGCCGCGTGGTGGCGGACCGTTGCATGGGCCTCAAGATGAATGTGGTGGCCCATGATCCTTATCTCGAAAGCACCGGCAAGTCCTCCCCGGTGGACGGCGTCGAACTCGTCAGCCTCGACGAGCTGGTGGAAAGTTGCGACTTCATCACCTTGCACGTGCCCTTGATGGACAGCACCCGCAACTTGCTGAACGCCGAACGACTCGGGCGCACCAAGCCGGGCGTGCGCATCATCAATGCAGCCCGTGGGGGCTTGATCGACGAAGCGGCTTTGCTCGAGCTTCTAAAGAGCGGACACATCGCCGGCGCGGCCCTCGACGTGCTGGCCGATGAGCCCCCCACCAAGGACCATCCCCTGCTGGGACGGGACGATGTCTTGATCACCCCGCACTTGGGCGCGTCCTCCCACGAAGCTCAATTCAACGTGGCCGTGGACATCGCCAAGCAAGTCGGCACGTTCCTCTCTGAAGGGGTGGCGCACAACGCGATCAACGCACCGGCGGTCAGCGCCAAGACTCTCGGACGCATTGCGCGTTACGTGACCCTGGGCGAGAAGCTCGGCTCGTTCCTCGCCCAACGCTTGGAAGGTCCCTTGCGCAAGTTGGAGGTCACGCTCTCCGGCGATCTCTTGAACGAGGCCAAGGAATACTTGCCCCTCTCGATCTTGGTAGGCGCCCTGCGCAAGTCCGTCGGGGGCGTGAACTACGTCAACGCCAACTTGGTGGCGCGCGAGCATGGTGTGCGTTTGCTGGAAGGCGCGGAAGGCGAATCCTACGCCTACCAAAACTTGATCAAGGTGCGCGCTTCCTCCCAAGGGGGCGAACACAGCCACGTGGCCTGCGGAACCGTTTTCGGTCGCGTGCCGCGTTTGGTGCGCGTGGACGATTTGCACTTGGACCTAGAACCGAGCGGCACCGTCTTGATCACCACCCACAACGACAAGCCCGGTGTGATCGGCCAACTGGGGTCGATTCTCGGCAACTCCGGGATCAACATTCGCCGCATGGAACTCGGCACCGGCAAGGACGCAGAGAGCGCGCGCGCCTCCGGCTTCCTGTGCTTGGACAAGACTCCCGATAGCGCCACTTTGCAAGCCCTACGCGACTTGGACACCATCGAGAGCTTGCACGTGGTCGAGCTCTAGAGAACCCGCATGTTGATTCCGAAGGACTCTCCCCCGCCCTACGGCACGGTCATCTTCGACTGCGACTCGACGCTTTCGCGCATCGAAGGCATTGAAGAGTTGGCCAAGGATTGCCGCGAGGAAGTGGAGGAACTGACGCGCCGAGCCATGGACGGGGAGTTGCCTTTGGAAGCAGCCTATGGAGCTCGCTTGCAGTTGATCTGTCCAACCCGTTCCGATCTCGATGCGGTCGCCGAGCACTACACCCGTGAAGCTTTGCCCCATGCGAAGGAGCTCGTCGCCGCCCTGCAGTTCCTTGGCAAGCGCGTGGTGATCGTCTCCGGTGGCTTGCTGGCTGCGGTCGCGCCCTTCGCCCGGGACCTGGGCATCCTGGATCCTGACGATGTGAATGCGGTTGGCATGCGCTTCAATGAAGACGGCAGCTACCTCTCCTTTGACGACACGTCGCCCCTGGCTCGCAGCGGCGGCAAGATCCCCGTGGTGCGCGCCATCGCCGAAGCTCCCGCTGCAGGCCAGTCCGTTTTGATCGGCGACGGCGCCACGGACCTCGAAGCCGCCGCGCAAGTCGCGCGCTTCATCGGTTTCGGCGGCGTCGTGGCGCGCCCGCAAGTCATGGACGCCGCGCGGGTCACCTGCCGCACGCCGGACTTGGCGGCCCTCGTCCCGCTCCTCTTCTCCACCGAGGAGCGCGAACAATTGCGCGCTTCCGGTCTTCACACGCCCCTCCTCGAAGCGGCCGCTTCCCTCTCTTAACCCAACTGCGCCACGTGCGCCCCTTCCATGCTCTGGATCCCCGGCCCCACCGAAGTTCGTCCTGAAATCCTCGCCGAGTGCGCCCGTCCGGCAATCGGTCACCGCTCTGCCGCGATGACCCAATTGATCGAACGGCTCGATCCGCATCTGGCCTACGCCTTTGGTTTGGCGGAAGGCTCGAGCGCTTCCCTCGGCGTTCATTCTTGCAGTGCCTCCGGCATGATGGAAGCCAGTTTGCGCGGGGTGGGCAAGCGCGTGCTCTCGATCGTCAACGGCGCCTTCAGCAAACGCTTCGCCCAAATGGTGGAAGCGGTCGGCAGCGAGTCGACCACCATCGACGTCACCTGGGGCGCGGGCGTCGACCCCGCGCTGTTGCGCAAGGTGTTGGAAGAGCAGGGCCCCTTCGACGCCGTGACCCTGGTGTCGAACGAGACCTCCACGGGCGTGCGCACCCCGATCGATTCCGTGAGCGAAGTCTTGAAGGACTTCCCGAACACGCTCTTGCTCGTGGACCTCGTCAGCTACATCGCCGGGGCGCCCGTGGACTTTGACGCCAACGGCATCGACTTTGGATTCGCCGGCATTCAAAAGGCCTTTGCATGTCCTCCCGGGCTCGCCGTGTTCTGCGCTTCCGAGCGTTACATGGCGAGTGCTCGTGAGCAGAAGCAGCGCGGTTGGTACTTGGACCCGGTCCTTTTGATCGAAGGTCACAAGGCGCGCAAGACCCCCGCCACGCCCACGACTCCCCTGTACTACGCCCTCGCCCAGCAGTTGGAGGACATCACCGCTGGCGTCACCTTGCCCGAAGCCGAGCAGCACCTACGCGGGAAGGAAGCCTGGCAAGCGCGCTTTGACAAGCACACGCGCATGCTCGAACGCACGGACGCCTGGGCCAAGAGTCGCGGCCTCGAGCTCTACCCCGACGCGCAGTTCACGTCCCCCACGGTCTCCTGCATCGCTGCGGGCTCCATCGACGTGGCCGAGTTCTGCGCGGGCTTGAAGGAGCGCGGGTTCGAGATCTCCAACGGCTACGGCGACTTGAAGGGCAAGACCTTCCGCATCGGGCACATGGGCGATCACACGGAAGAAGGCTTGGAGTCGTTGATCCACGCCATGGATGAAGTGTTGGGCGCGCCGCTTTAGAGCCGTTGCTCCCCCCCTGCAAGCGAGGCACACGAGTCGCCCCTGGTCACAGGCAGCCCGGCTCTCTCTTGCGCACTTGACAGATCCACGGGCGCGGCAGAGGATCGAGGGATGTTCTATGTCCCGCCGGAGTCATCAGGCAGCCTCTCCATCTGGTGGCTGTACCCCGTTGCTTTGCTGCTAGCTCTGCCCGCGGGCTTCTGGGCCTCGCGGCGTTGGAAGGACGGCAGCATGTTCGCGCGCTTCCTTCGATCCTTCGGCGTCTTGCCCCTGCTAACCTTTCTCGTTGCCGGATCGCTCTTCGTGCGGATCCGCTTGGCACTTGGGCATTGGGCCTACTGGGACTCGGGATACTTCATTGAGTCTTCTCCCTCCGGAGAGAAGTTTAGATGGCCGGGCCTCTACAACCCGCAGCATCATGGGGACGGCTTCCCTGCACACGTCAACTCCGCACAAATGATGCTGCTTCTTGTCTTGGTTGGCAGTCCCCTGCTCGGCGTTTTTCTTCTGGGATCCAACGCGGAAAACCACAAGACCTGGGGATCGACGAAGCTCTTCGCGGCCACCTGCGCACCACTCCTGTTTTGGTGGTTGCTGGATCCCGGGGGCCAGTTCGATTGGTTGTTGGCCAATTAGGGGACTGCGCTCGCCGGTACGCCTCGTGTCGTGGCACGCACCAGGCGCTTTCTGAATATGCGAATTCGTTCCAGTCTCCAGCCGGGGCGAGTCGAAGCAGTGGGGCAGGTCCTCTTCCCCAAGATTGCTATGACGCCAGCCAACGACGATCCCTCCCCCGACACGACTCACGACGAGACCGCTGAGCCCAAGGCCAAGAAGCCCAAGGCCAAGAAGCCCACGGCCACCAAGCCCTCGGACATGTCAGAAGGTCTGATCGAATTCATCACGGCGATCGACGAGTACAAGCGCGTGAACCAGCGCAAGTTCCCCTCCTGGGGGGAAGTCTACGGCGTCTTGCTGTCCCTGGGCTACGAACGCCCGGACGCGAGAAAGAGCGCCTAGTCACTCCTGGTCGCACGCTGCGTTCTAAAGCAGCACGGCCAAGTCACAGCCTGCCTTACAGCTCAGCCTCGTACCGGGCTTTCGCGCAGGGAGTTTTCACTCTCGCAGTCTTCGCGTGCCGAGCAATCGCGGACGAGACCAGAGCGAACGAAGGCAGTGAGACCGCAGCCATGGTGGACAAAGCGTTCGCGCGCATCTGACTGGGCTGCTAGTTTGCACGGTGCACCGACTGCTCGATCAAGGACTGGCCCCCTGCGACGATCGGGTTCGCGCTGCTGCACAATGACACGCCCCACAATCGTTCTACTCCCCGGCTTGGATGGTACGGGGACTCTATTCCGGCCGATCCTGCCCGAGTTGGACATGGTTGCGAGAACGATGGTTGTCCGCTATCCAGCCGACGAGCCCCTCGGCTACGGAGAGCTCTTGGAGCTTGTGCTCGATGCGCTTCCGCAGGACGAGCCCTTCTATCTACTCGGGGAGTCCTTCTCAGGCCCACTGGCCATTCGTGCAGCCGCCACAAGACCGCAGAACTTGCGCGGGCTGATCCTCATCGCCACCTTCGCGCGCAAGCCTTGGCCCTGGGTGCCCGCTTGGATCGCGAGCTTGGTGCGGGCGCCCCTCTTCCGCGTCTACCCGCCCTTCAAGGCGCTCAAGGCCCTGATCGGAAATCGCGGGAACGCGGACTTGCATGGACTCACCAGGGAAGCGCTCGCACAATTCCACCCCGCGACCTTGGCACGCCGGGCGCGGGAAGTTCTGCGCGTGAACGTCAGCGCGGACCTTCGCAAGTGCGCCGTGCCCGTGCTGTATCTCGCCGGGGAACGGGACCCGCTAATTGGCAAACACAACGCCCGCGAGATTTCGCAGCTGACGGCCGCCTTCACTCTGCGGAGCTTGCCCTGCTCGCACCTCGTGCTGCAGTCGGAGCCGCGGGCCGCGGCGCAGGCCATCGCTGACTTCATGACTCAGGAGCAAAGCGGCGGACACGACGGGCAATAGCGCTCCAACCCCCTCCAACCCCGGGCGCGGGAGAGCAGGGATGGCCGGACGCCCGAGGGGAGTTTTCAGTTGTTATGGCGTTCGCGCGCGGCACCGGCATGCATGCGGAACGCGGCGTGTGGATCATCGCGTGTGCAACGCAGCCCAAGGACCTCGGCGTGTGGAACGCAGCGTGCGCGGCGTGCAGGCCGCAACATCATTGCGCCAGGAGCCCTGCGTCCAAGACGGCTAGCCGTGACAGGCGGCCCAGCCCCGTTCGATCTCTTCGCGGTCTAAGTCCTTTCCGATCAGCACAAGGGCGGACTGTTCAGGGCGTGCTCCTTCACCCGGGCCGAGTTCAAGCCACTCGTACATGCCTTGGACGATGACGCGATTGGGGATGCCCGTGCAACGCAGGATGCCTTTCACGCGGTAGAGGTCGTGGCTGCGACGATTGGTCAGGAATTGGAGCCAGATCTTTAGCTTGGGAAGTTCCAACTCCTGATCCGAACGCAAGGCGATGCTGCTGACGTGCGCGTCGTGGCCGTGTTCGCCTAGCGTGCCGTGCTTGCCCTCGTTGTCGTGCTTGTGTTCGCTAGGCAAGGACGAAAGCGCTGACGCCGGCTGATCCAAATCCCGTGCTTCGAGGTCCCAATAGGTATCGCGCGTCGTGCCCACGTTGAGCAGGGGCCCCACTGCCAACTGGGCGTGGCTGGCCACCAGCACCTCGGCCAGGGAGTTGTGGCGGGCGGCGCTTGCACGGCATGCGGCGAGCTGTTCCTCGCTCGCGCGGTCCGCATGGTTGATCAACAAGCGGTCCGCATAAGCCACCTGCTGGGCGGCTTCCGGATGTTCGACCAGTTGGCGTGGCAAGTTGACCGCGTGGGCCAAGGTCAAGATGCCGTCCAGGCGCAAGGCAGCGCGCAGGGCGGGATCGATCGCGAGCGTCTGGGCGATGGGTCCTGGGGCGGCCAAGCCGGAAGCTTCGATCAAGATGCGGTCGAAGGGCTTCTTGCGAAAGCGCCGAGTGCGCGCATCCAGCAGTTGAATCAGACTCTGTTGGAGATCTCCGCGCACGGTGCAGCACACGCAACCATTGGCCAGTTGCACGAGCTCGTCCGCGGAGGAAACCACCAGGCTGCCATCGATCCCGAGCTCCCCGTACTCGTTAACCACCACCGCGATACGTTCCCCATGGCGTTCACTCAGGATGCGATTGACGAGAGTCGTCTTGCCCGCACCGAGGAAGCCCGTGAGCAAAGTGACAGGCAAGGGCGACGAAGAGTCGACCTTGCCTGATTGATTGGATTCCATGCCGTTTGGATCCCCTAGCGGTGCCCGGTGTCCGTGTTGGGCCTTGCCATCACGCTGCCGGGTTGGCTGAGAGTGGACGAGACGTTAGTGCCCGTAGATCGGGTTGGAACGGGTCAGTTCCGCCACGGCGCCTTTGACGCGGGCAGCCACCGACTTGTCTGCGCGGTTCTCGAGGGCGTCCGCAATCAAGCCCCCGAGCACGACCATGTCGTCTTGACCGAGACCGCGGGTGGTGATCGCTGCGGTGCCCAAGCGGATGCCACTGGCTTCCATGGGCGGGCGCTCGTCGTAGGGAATCAGGTTCTTGTTGCAGGTGATGTCCAAGGCGTGCAAGCAGTTCTCTGCTTCTGCACCGGAGACACCGATCGAGTTCACGTCCACCAGCATCAAGTGGTTGTCCGTGCCGCCGGAGACGATGCGCAAACCGCGTCCCATGAGCGTCTCGGCCAAGACCGAAGCGTTGGCCACGACCCTGGCTGCGTACTCTTTGAAGGAGGGATCCAGGGCTTCTCGCAGGGCGACTGCCTTGGCGGCGATCACGTGCATCAAAGGCCCCCCTTGGCCGCCGGGGAAGATGGCGGTGTTGAGCTTCTTCAGAATCTCCAGGTCGTTCGTGACGACCATGCCGCCACGGGGACCGCGCAGGGTTTTGTGGGTCGTCATGGTCACGATGTCCGCGTGGGGCACGGGGCTCTCGTGTTGACCGCCGGCCACGAGACCGGCGATGTGCGCCATGTCGACCATCAGTGTGGCCCCCACTTCTTTCGCGATGTCTGCGAAAGCGGCGAAGTCGATCTTGCGCGAGTAGGCGGACGCGCCGGCCAAGAGCACCTTGGGCTGGACTTCCTTGGCGCGCGCGCGCACCACGTCCATGTCGATGCGTTGGGTGTCGCGATCCACTCCGTAGGCGTGGAAGTCGTAGAAGATCCCGCTGAAGTTCTTGGGGTGACCGTGACTCAAGTGCCCGCCGTGATCGAGGCTCATGGCCAGCACTTTGTCGCCAGGCTCGGCGATGGCCATCATGGCGCCCATGTTGGCCTGGGTGCCCGAGTGCGCTTGAACGTTGGCGTAGCCCGCGTTGAAGAGTTGCTTGGCGCGCTCGCGGGCCAAGTTCTCGACCGTGTCCACGTGCTCGCATCCGCCGTAGTAGCGACGGCCCGGATAGCCCTCCGCGTACTTGTTGGTAAGGGAACTGCCCATGGCCGCCATCACCTCCTGGGAGGTGTGGTTTTCCGAAGCGATCAACTCGAGCTGATCCTCCTGACGGCCAGTTTCAAGATCGATGGCGGCCCAGACGTCCTGGTCGGTTCGCACAGATTGAGTGTTTTGCATGGGTCTAGTTTAGTTGCCCTCGTCGTCATCAAGGCTGCCGGGGGGCGCGCTTTGGGGGAGTCCTTCCATGCCTACGCCAGCTGGCGTGGGCGCGCCGGCGTCCGGCGTGGCGTCCGCGGGGGCCTCAGGAGCTGCCACTGGATTGCCTTCCATGTCATGGGTGCGGCGACCGTCTCCGTAGGTTCCAGACTCGAGCGGGTTCAAGCTGCCGTCCGCGTTGTAGATCTCCCAGGAACCGATGCGGATGCCGTCCTTGAAAGCTCCCTTGGTTCGCGTCTTGCCATTTTCGTAGAAGGTTTCGTTGGGGCCCTGGGGCCGGCCGTTCTCGAACAAGATCGTCGTCTCGACCTCGCCCGAAGCGAAGCGCCGAACCACCGAACCATTCTCCATGCCGTTTTCGTAGGGCAGTTCCATCAGTGGCTCACCGCCGGGATGGAAGATCTTCCAGACGCCGACTTTCTGACCGTCGACAAACTCACCCACGCTCTCGACACTTCCCGTGGGGTAATAGCTCTTCCAGGTGCCGGTCTGCTTGCCCTTCACAAAGGCACCTTCCGTGCGCTTCTTCCCGTTGTCGAAGTAGCCAACTTGTTGCCCGTCGAGCAGTCCATCGACAAAGGTTTGCTCCTGGCCCAGGGTGCCATTCGGATACCACATCTTGTGCAGACCCACCGGGACGTTCTCCGCGTAGGTGCCTTCGCTGAGCTGCTGACCGTTGGGGTGCCAGGCCTTGGAGAGTCCGTCTTTGCGGCCAGCCTTCCACTGGTCTTCCGACTTCTTCTGGCCGTTTGTGTGCCATTCCTCGGCCTTGCCCACGGTCTTGCCCGCGCGGAATCTGAGGCGCACGGCGACCTGACCATTCTCGTACCACCAAGTCCAGTCGCCGTCCTTTTGGCCGTAGGCCATGGGGCCTTCGGCGCGCTTCTTGGTGTTGGCTTCGTCGAAGTACTCCGTATGAGTCTCGACTTTGATGCCAACAGAGGGGCCAGCGGTCCCTTCACCGGATTCGGTGGCTTCACCGCCACATGCGACGAACAGAGAACTGGTGAGCAAAGCCCCGAAGAGCATAGAAGACGAGAAGCGCTGCATAAGGGAACCTTGGCGGGTCACTGCCTCAGAGGTACTGGGGGATTTCATGGGGGGGATCATAGGGATTTCAACGGGCGATTCAGTACCCGCTTTGCGGGGTTCTGTTGATACGCTTCAGCCTCAATCGTCCGCGCATGCCCCCTAGCTACGAGCTTCCTCTGATTCCCATGAGTGTTTCCTCTGCCTTTTTCCTCCGCCTGCGCCCTGGAACTGGGGCCGAGACCAGCGGAATCTGCCTTCGAAGCAAGCTGACACGGGGCGGCTTGGGTCTCCTGATCGCCAGTCTGGGCCTCTTTCTCGGGGCTTGCAACGGCCAGGCGGAAATCCGCAACGTGATCCTCGTGACCCTCGACACCACGCGTCCGGACTACTTGGGGGCCTGGGGCCGACCGGGGAATCCGACGCCGAATCTCGACGCCTTGGCTGAGGATGGCATCCGCTTCTCAACGGCGATTTCGAGCTCGGCGGTCACCCCGGTCTCGCACGCCTCGATTCTCACCGGGCGCCACCAATATCAACACGGGCTGCGCATCCTGGCGGGGGCCGGTGGATTCCAGCTTCCGACGAACGTGCCGACCCTGGCCTCGGCCATGAAGTCCAGAGGCTTCGCAACGGCGGCCTTCCACAGCGCCTTCCCGGTCTCCGCGATCTACGGCTTCGAGCGTGACTTTGACGTGTTTGAGGACGTCGGCGGAACGGGCATTCAAACCGATGAAGAGGGCAACGCGCGTTGGGACGTGGCCGAAGGCCAACGGCGCTCGGACATGACCACCAACATGGTGATCGACTTCGTCGACAAGACCCCGGGGCCCTTCTTCATCTGGATCCACTACTGGGATCCCCACGATGGTTTGCTCTTTCCCCCGGCCGAGTTCGTGAACGGGCGCGTGCCGGTCGACGCGAACGGCGCGCCCCAATGGTCGAGCAAGGCCTACGCCCTGGAAGTCAGTTACGTGGACCAGCAGTTTGGTCGGCTGATCGAGCACCTCAAGCAGCGCGGTCAGTACGACCAAACCATGTTCGCGGTGGTCTCCGATCACGGGGAAGGCTTGGAAGACGGTGCCGCGAAACACGGTTGGGCCGCGCACCGCATCCTCTACCAAGAACAGATCCACGTTCCGCTCATCTTCCGCATCCCGAACGTCAAGGGCGGCAAAGTGGTGGACGCCATGGTGCGTTCCGTGGACATCTACCCCACCCTCTTGGACTACGCGGACATCGCCCCAGGTGGTGAGTTGGGGGGCAGCAGCTTGCGCCCCCTGATCGAGGGCCAAGCGGAAACTGGGCGCATCGCCTACGCCGATCAGATCAACCAGTGGGACGCGAACGCGCGCATGTTGATCAACCGGCCCCAGGCAGACTTCCTGCACGTGGTGATGGACGACGAGTGGAAGCTCATCTACCGGCCGCGGGATCCGAAAACCTCGGAACTCTACGCCTACCGCCGGGACATCCACGAGCAGCAGAACCTCTTCAGCAAGCGCAAAGACATTTCCATAAAGCTGATGGCGGACCTGGCGGAGCGCGAGCCCTGGGTGCTCGCCCCGCCCACAGCCGGTGGCGCGGGCATGGACGCGGGAAGTCTGGAGACGCTGCAAAAGCTCGGCTACACCGGCGGCGGAGTGAGCCTTTCCGGGGAAGAGATCGCTGGCATGTGGCACTGGTTGTGTCCCGTTGCCTGGCACTTCCTGCCCGAGGCTGGAACTTGCCCCGAGCATCAGGCGCGCCTCTTGCCCGCCCGCAAGATGAAAGAAAAGCAGTAGGCGAACTCGACTGCCCCCCTTGGGACTTGGCGGGTTTGGTCCGCTGGCGGGAATAGCCCACGCGCTTGGAGCAGGCCGGAGCCGCCGAGCCGAGTCGGGGGTTCACCCCGTGCTCAAACCCGGCCCAGACCCGCTCGACACGTTTCTGACTGCGGTCTCCCGGTTTCCCGAGGACTTGGTCGCAGGGCCCTGGATTTTCCTGGGGCCCCCGGGGGGCTCGGCGGTCGTGTTCGGCTCCCGTTTGAGTCCCCGGGGAGGGCAGGCCGGCCCATGAAGATCGGATGAAAAGCCAGGCGGAGTAGGCAATCCCCCTCATCCGGTGTACCCTCGGACGTATCGTGCGCCTCTCTGCGAGCAGTGACTGAAGGAGAGGGTGCGCCGCTAATTCCCGAAATCCGGGGCATAGAGAGTCCCCAACTGAGCCGCTCCGACGGCAATCCCCCTTCCGTGGGAAACACCAAATCGAGATGAACTACAAGAACCTCCTCGCGAGCGCGGCCGTTGTGGCCCTCGCCGCTACCGCCAACGCCGACCTCCTGATGACCGAGATCGTCGACGCCACCCTGACCGGTGGTCAGCCCAAGTTCGTCGAACTGACGAACACCGGCGCTGTCTCCGTCGACCTTTCCCTGTACAGCCTCGGCAACTTCAACAACGGCGGCACCACCCTCGGCGGCGGCGCTTCGACCGCGTTGACGGGTTCCCTGGCCGCTGGCGCGAGCTACATCATTTGCTACGAGCCCGATCCCGGTGGCGCTGGCCTCTCCGCATACTTCATGGCCTACGGCACGGAGTGTGACTTCTACATGGGTGGCGGCTTCGTCAACGGCGACGACGTGATCGCGCTGTTCTTCGGCGTGGGCACCGGCGACGGCACCGATGCGACCATGGTCGACGTCTACGGTGAACTCGGCATCGACGGCACCGGCACCGCATGGGAAAACACCGACAGCTACTCCTACCGTTGCGGCGACGTCGCCAACGCTGGCGTCTTTGCCATCGGCGACTGGTTCGTGGCTGGTGCTGACTTCCTCGAGACCGGCTGCGCTGGCGACGACGTTTGCGAGTTGGCTGCGCTTCTCGCGCAGACCACCCCCGGCGTGCACGTCGGCTGTGGCGCTCCCTCGATCGGCGTTCCGTTCTGCTACGGCGACGGCTCTGACACCGCTTGCCCCTGTGGCAACGTGGGTGCCGCTGGCGAAGGCTGTACCAACAGCTCTGGCGCAGGCGCGATCCTGACCGCGACCGGTAGCGAGAACCTCGCTGCTGGCGACCTCGGCCTGACGGGAGCCCAGCTGCCCGCCTCCGTGCCCGCGCTGTTCTTCTCCGGTGTCAACACCATCGCCCCCGGCGCCAGCTTCGGTGACGGACTGCGTTGCGCCGGTGGCGCAATCACCCGCCTCCAGGTTGCCTTCACGGACGCCAGCGGCGACGTGTCCACCTCGCCCGCCAACATCGGTGCCGCTGTCGGCGCCACCGTTGGCTCCACCAGCACCATGCAGATCTGGTTCCGCGACGTGAGCGCGGGCGCTCCTTGTGGTTCGGGTTTCAACACCTCTTCCGCACTGCTCATCACCTGGAACTAGTTTCAGGATTAGGGGCCCACTGCGGTGAGCCCTAGCGAATTTGGACGCCGCCTTCGGGCGGCGTCCTTTTTTTTTGCCCGCATTCCCGAGCCTCGCCACACCGCGTTGCGCCGTTGGAGAGCTTCAGAGCTGGAGCCCGGGCCCCATGGCTTTGTAGAACGAGGCCGCTCAGTTTATGCACTGCGGAGTTTGATGACTCCGGAGCACTAGCCTGCTCCTTCTAGGAGACCGACGCTTTTCCAGGATCACTGCCAAGCCATCACTCGTCGCTCACAAGGCTCATCGCCTGCGCGAGCCAAGCCAACCTAGGGACACACGTCGTTCGGTTGTCCGGGGGTTCCCGTATCGCTTCCCCCTTGAATGACGGTGCTGCTGTGGCACCAGAGCCCGGGGTTGTCGTTGGAGACCGTGTCCAAAACCGGAGCGGTCAACGAGATCGACATGCCCGAGGTATCCGGCCAGCGCACTCCATCGTCGTAGACCACCGCGTCGACCAGCACACCGCTCGTTCCGTACAGCAGGATCTCGTCGGAGGAATTCTTCAAGGAGTAGCCTGTCCACTTCTGGTTCACGGTAACCCCTCCATTCGTCGCCGGATCATCATCGTTGCCGAGCACGTAACGTTCCCCCGGGGCCAGCAAGATGCCGAGGCCACCGTTGGCCAGCACGTAGGAGGCCCCGCTGAAATCGGTCAGGGTCACCCCTTCAATGTCCAAGCGCCAAGCCTTTGCGTTGTAGAGTTCGATCCACTCGCCGTGCCCGTCGGTGACGGCACTCGGGTCCTTCATGAACTCCGTGATCACCAAGTCCCCCGCGCTAGCGGCCGAAGCCATCAACTGGGTGCTGCCCCCCAAGGTGATCGGCACGGAGTAGCCCGCCCCGGCCTGCTGCTGCGAACTGGGTGCTTGCCAAACTTGCATCCTCATCCGCCCCGCGCTCTGAGGGGCAGGCATCGAAAAGTGGCCGGAGG
>CALCXM010000185.1 GCA_937905825.1 uncultured bacterium | reverse complement strand
TCGGGCAACAGGCTCATTCGGCCAACAGGCTCATTCGGGCAACAAGCTCATTCGGGCAACAGGAGGGTTCCCCTCTCGTCATGCGGCATGTCCATCGCTGGGCCCGCCGCATGACTGCATTCTTGGTGGGAGGCTTTCACTCGCAAAGGCGCATCTCCCACCCCTGCCTGATTGGAACGCGAAGGGGGCCGCCGGTCTGACAACCAGAGCGGAGGAGCTCGCACGTGGCAATTCCTGGGCTCTTGCCGATGGGGCCCCAAACGCAGCATCCACCTGGAATCCACTGAAGCCAAGGATCCCCACAATCGGATGCCCTCGAGTCACATTTGTGGAACGGGGAACTGGGGAGGCCGCTGAACTCTAGTTTAGGGGGCTGGATGAGGCCTCTTGGGCCGATACACTTCCGCCATCAAATCTCCGCTTATCCTCCTTCCGGCCTTGGGCATTCCGCCTGCGAGCCCTAGGCGCCCCGCCGCCAGACCCTCATGAGTCAGTTCACCGCCGCTAAAGTTCGCCGCGACTTCATCGATTTCTTCGTGGAGCGTGGGCACCGTGAAGTCCCCTCCGCCGGAGTCTTCCCCGCTGACGATCCCACTCTGCTTTTCACGAACGCGGGGATGAATCAGTTCAAGGACATGTTCCTGGGCAACGGCACCCGGGACTACACGCGCGCCGTGGACACCCAGAAGTGCCTGCGGGTCTCAGGCAAGCACAACGACTTAGAAGAAGTGGGTCGCGACACCTACCACCACACCTTCTTTGAAATGCTCGGGAACTGGTCCTTTGGCGACTACTTCAAAGAGGAGTCTATTTGCTGGGCCTGGGAACTGCTGACGAAGGTTTGGGGCCTCAACCCTGAGCGCCTGTGGGTCACGGTCTACGGCGGCGACACGGGTGATGGTCTCGGTCCCGACGAGGAGGCCGAGCGCCTTTGGATTGACAAGGCTGGAATCGATCCCAAGCGCGTGCTTCGCCTCGGCAAAGCGGACAACTTCTGGGAGATGGGGGACACGGGCCCCTGCGGTCCCTGCACCGAGATTCACATTGACCGCGGAGGCCCCGAGACGGACCCCGAGGACGGCTCAGACCCCTCTGTCGGCGTGGAAGCCGGCGGCGAACGCTTCATCGAACTCTGGAACCTGGTGTTCATCCAGTACAACCGTTTGGACGACGGCTCCTTGAAGGAACTGCCCGACAAGCACGTGGACACGGGCATGGGTTTCGAGCGCATCCTGTCCGTTTTGCAGGGCAAGCACTCCAACTACGACACCGACCTCTTCACCCCGATCTTCGTGAAAATCGGTGAGTGCGTCGGCAAGCAATACGAGACCTCGGAGGAGTCCATCAAGGTCGCCTTCCGCGTGATTGCGGACCACGTGCGCGCGGTCTGCACGGCCATCGCCGACGGAGCAACCCCTTCGAACACGGGGCGCGGCTACGTCTTGCGGCGCTTGATTCGGCGCGCGGCTCGTTTTGGTCGTCAGGTCCTGATGATGGAAGAACCCTTCTTGCACCTGGTGGGGGAAAGCGTCTCCGAGGTGCTCGGCGTGGCCTTCCCGGAGATTCCGAAACGCCTCGAGCACATCCAGCTGATCCTCAAAGAAGAGGAGGTCTCCTTCGGTCGCACCCTGGGCCGCGGGCTCGTTGAGTTTGAGAAGCTCGCGGAACGGGTCAGTCAAGGTGGGGATAAGGCCCTGCCCGGCGACCAAGCTTACGAGCTGTACGCCACCTACGGATTCCCCCAGGACTTGGTGGAGCAGATGGCGGAAGAGCGCGGGCTCGACCTTGACCAGGACGGCTGGTCCAAATCCCAGAAGGCGCACCAGGAAGCGAGCAAGTCCAAGGGTGGCTTCAAGCAGCTGCTCAGTGGCCAAGAGACGGAGGGTCTTTCCGAGACTCGCTCCACCTACCATGAAGCGGGAGACGCTTCCCACACGCTCTCTAGCACTGTCGAAGCCTTCTTCCCCGCCGAAGCAGCCGGGGATGAGGATGCACCCGATCGTCTCGTTTTGAGCGCCACCCCCTTCTATTCGGAGTCGGGCGGCCAGTGCGGGGAAGTCGGCGCCATCGATGGAGAAGGCTTCCGCTTTGATGTCAGCGATACGAAACGCGCCGGCGCGGTGGTGGTCCATTTGGGTCGGGCAACAGGCAACGCGAAGCCGGGCCTGCAGGTGCTTTCGCGTGTGAATCAAGAGCTGCGCTTGGCGAGTTCGCGCAATCACACCGCAACGCACTTGCTGCACAAGGCCCTGCGCGAAACCCTCGGGGATCACGTGCAACAGCAGGGTTCCTACGTGGGGCCCGATCGCCTGCGCTTTGACTTCTCGCACCCCAGCGGGCTCTCCGCCGAGGAAGTCGAGCTGATCGAGAGCAAGATCAACAGCCACGCCATGGGGAACGCTGAGGTGTCGACGACCGTGGAAGACCTCGAAGCCGCCAAACAACGCGGCGTCACAGCGCTCTTCGGTGAGAAGTACGACGAACAAGTGCGCGTGGTCGACGTCGGTGGCTGGTCCACCGAGTTGTGCGGCGGCGTGCACGTCGAGGCCGCTGGAGACATCGGCCCCTGCTTGATTCTTTCAGAGCGCGCCATCTCCGCGGGGGTGCGCCGCATTGAAGCGATCACCGGCCCGTTGGCCATGGCCGAAGTGCAACGCGTGCGTCGAACCCTGCGCGATGGGGCTGCCGCTTTGAAGACACAACCGGATGAGTTGGTGGCGCGCATCGAAGGCCTCCAAGAGAAACTCAAGGAAGCCAACCGCCAGATGAAGGCCTCCGCAGGTGGCGACATTGCAGCGGCCTTCGATCAAGCGAAAGCGGCGCTGAACGAGCAGGCCGGCATCCTGCGCGGGGTGATCAATGTTCCGGAGTTGGACGGCAAGGGCCTCGACGACTTGGCGGGGCGCATCGCTAGCCTTTCGGATTCCCTGGCGGTGGTGATCATCGGCCGGGAGGGGGAGCGCGTGCCCTTCCAGGTTCTCTCCACCGGAGAAGCCCAAGCCAGAGGCCTCAAAGCAGGTGCTTTCGCCAAGAGCCTGGGTGGCCAGCTCAAGGGCGGAGGCGGGGGTCGTCCCGACCGTGCCCAGGGCCAGGGCACGGACGCATCCCAACTCGAAGTGGCGTTGACTTGGGCGGAGGCCGCCCTCAGCAAAGCCCTGGGCTGATCCAAAATGTCCGCGCGACTCGCTCCTTCGCACGGGAGCGGGTCGCCAGCTATCCCCAGGCAATTCGCTGCCGAACGGGGGGCTCGGAGTGCTGATCGCCAGCTTCAGAGCCCAATCCCGCAGCAGGGGCCGAAAAGGGGGACTTTTCCACTTTCGGTCCGTTGACACCGACCTGTCCAATGGCTAACTTTTTCGCCTTCTCTGGGCCCGTGGCGGTCTAGAGCCCTTTCAGCTTCCACCAATCAGACGCCCCTTTTGACCAGGGGCGCAGCGCGGCGTTCCCGCGACTCTACCCATGGCACATCCCAAGAGCCGAATCTCCAAGCACAAGAAGCGCATTCGGCGCTCGCACCTGGCTATTGCCGTCAACACTCCGAACAAGTGTGCACGTTGTGGCGCTGCCGTGCGTCAGCACTGTGTGTGTGACTCCTGTGGCCACTACGGATTCGAGAAGGGCGGCGCCAAAGGCACGGACGTCCTTCAGAAAGAAGAAATCTAGTCAACACGCGGCATCCAGCTGCTGACTCATAGACGCACCGTCGGCCCTCGGCTGGCGGTTCTTCTATACCGGTGCTTCATCCAGCCCTACGGGTGCTTCATCCAGAAGGGCGCAGCCGCTTCCTCCCCGAATCATTCACATGGTTGAGTTCCAGAGAATCGCCTTGGACGTCATGGGCGGCGACAACGCGCCCGACGCTATTCTCGCGGGTGCCCTGCGCGCCGTTGCGTCAGATAGGGGGGCGCCCCTGCAGCCCGAGCGCATCCTCTTGGTCGGTGATCAGGAGCGCATTGAAGCCGGGCTGAAAGAACTGGGGGGCAACCCTGGATTCGAAATTCGGCACGCCAGTCAAGTCGTGGACATGCACGACTCCCCGGCCGCTGCCATGCGCAGCAAGCCGGACTCCTCGATCGCCATTGCGGTTCAGGCAGTAAAGAAGGGTTCCGCCGGTGCGGTGGTTTCCATGGGCAACACCGGCGCTTTGGTCGCGTCCGCCACACGCGGTTTGGGCACCCTCGAAGGGGTCCGCCGTCCTGGCATTGCGGTGACCTTCGCCCTCGGCGGTCATCCGATGACGGTGCTCGACATGGGTGCGAACATCGTGCCGAAACCCGAGCATCTGCTGCAGTACGGCATGATGGGTGGCATCTACGCCCGGGAATGCTTGTCCTGTGCGGACCCCCGGATCGCGCTCTTGAACATCGGCGAGGAACCCAGCAAGGGCACGGACCTCTTGAAGGACGCCCACGCCATGCTGAGCGCTGCTCCCCTGAATTTCGTGGGCAACTTGGAAGGCAACGACATGTTCCAGGGCAAGGCGGACGTCATTGTGACCGACGGCTTCACTGGCAATGTGGTCTTGAAGTTGCTCGAGGGCTTTGCGGGCTTCTTGCTTGGAATGGTGATGGGCGAGTTGAAATCCCACAACGCCGCCTACGGAGGCGAGCTGCTCACCAACGTGCAACGCAACATCGACTACGCCGAGTACGGCGGAGCCCTGCTGCTTGGCGTGAGCGGCGTGGTGGTGGTCGGCCACGGGCGCTCGGACGCCCGAGCCGTGGCCAACGCCCTGGGCCTGGCGGCACGCACCTTGGACGCTGGCCTCAACGAGCGCATCGTCGACGGCCTGGCCAACGCTCAGGCGGAGTGACCCTCGTCCCACCCCTGATTCCCCGGAATCTAGCGAACGAATGAGCCCCTGCCGGGCTTGAATAGGGACGCCCCTTAGCCCATGCTCGGCGACGGTTCCAAGACCGCGAAGGCGTGGGCCACCCAATCGAAGGAACGCAAGTACAGGAAGGATGAAGGTCGCATGAGTCAACGCCAACAAGTCGGAATTGCGGGAGCCGGGCACTACGTTCCCGAACGGGTGATCGCGAATTCCTATTTCGAGGAGTTTCTCGATACGAGCGACGAGTGGATCGTCAAGCGTACAGGCATCTCCGAAAGGCGCTACGCCGCGGAAAACGAGGCCACCAGTGACCTCTGCATTCATGCCGCCAAGATGGCCCTCGAGCACGCTGGCGTGCGGGCGCAAGACTTGGACCTGATCGTGGTGGGCACCATCACCCCCGATCAGATCCTGCCCCACGTGGCTCCCCAGGTTCAGGCCGCGATCGGGGCCAACAAGGCGGCCGCCTTTGACGTGGCGGCAGCCTGCACGGGCTTCATCACGGCGCTCTCCGTTGGGGAGTCCTACATCGCCGCCGGGCACGGCAAGAACGTGCTCGTGATCGGCGCGGAAACCCTGTCGCGCTTCCTGGACATAGAGGATCGAACCTCCTGCATTCTCTTCGGCGATGGCGCCGGCGCAGTTGTTCTGCGCGCCCAAGAACCGGGGGGCCCCGGGGAAATCCTCAAGCTCAGCTTGGGTTCCGATGGGGAAGGCTATGATTTTATCCGCGTCGAAGGCGGCGGATCCAGGCGACCGGTGAGCCAAGCAACCCTCGATCAACGTCAGCACTTCATTCGAGTCATGGGCCGTGACGTCTACCGTTTCGCCGTGACCACCATGACCCGCACGGTGGAGGAGATGCTCGAGGGCTACGAGCACGAGAAGGACCTTTCCCTTGTGGTGCCCCACCAAGTGAACCAACGGATCATCGATGCTTCCGTGGAGAAGCTCGGCATCCCGACCTCGAAGGTCATGATCAACATCAACAAGTTCGGCAACACCAGCGCCGCGAGCTGCGCCATCGCACTCAGTGAAGCGATTCATGAGAACCGCATCGAGCGCGGCAAGTTGCTCGTCATGTGTGCCTTTGGCGCGGGACTCAACTGGGGCGGCGCCCTGGTTCGCTGGTAAGCAACCCGGCTGTGCCTGACGGGCAGCACGGAATACGAACTCGCGGATCAACCAGGTTGATCGAGCACAACGAACACAGACCCCTTTCAAAGCTCGGAAGGGCAGAAATGAAGATCCAAAACCCATCATGAATCAAGGACTGCTACTCCCCGGACAAGGGGCTCAATACGAAGGCATGGGCCGCGACTGGGCCGAAGCCTTCCCCGTCGCCCAAGCGACCTTTGACGAGGCGGACGCGATCCTGGGATTCTCCCTTTCGGAGAAGTGCTGGAGTTCCGGGGACGAAATCAATCGAACCGATGTGGCCCAGCCAGGCATCCTGACCACCAGCGTCGCGATCCTGCGGGTGCTCGAATCCCAAGGGCTCAAGCTGCATGAAGCGTCGGTCTGTGCGGGGTTGAGCCTCGGGGAATACACCGCCTTGTGGTGCGCTGGTTCGCTCACCTTCGAAGACGCACTGCGCCTGGTGCGCCTGCGCGGCGAGGCCATGCAGGGGGCGGCGGATGCGATCCCCAGCTCCATGACATCGCTGATGGGGGCTTCGGAAGAGTCCGCCTACAAGCTGGCAGAGCTGGGCTCGGGCGCGGGCATCTGCGCCGTCGCGAACTTGAACGCCCCGGGGCAGGTGATCATCTCCGGTGAACTGGCCGCCCTGGACATCGTGGAAGAGGCCGCCAAGGACCACGGAGCCCGGCGTGCTGTGCGCCTGACCGTTGCCGGGGGATTCCACTCCGAATGCATGCGCCCCGCCGCACAGAAGCTGGAAGAGGCCCTGCGCAGCGTCGAGATCAAGGCCCCGCGTACCCTCTTCCTGAGCAACGTCAACGGCGGGCCGGTCAGCGATCCAGAAATCATCCGCGGCCAACTGGCCAGCCAGGTGTGCGCCCCGGTCCTGTGGGAAAAATCCATGCGGCACGCCCTCGAGCTGGGAGTCAACCGATTCATCGAGCCTGGCCCTGGCACGGTTCTGGCCGGGATCCTGCGCAAGATCGACAAGGACCCCACGGTGCAGAGCGCTGCTAAGCCCGCCGACCTGGTCTCCTAGCCCAAATTTGCCGCCGGCCCCCCCTTTTGGGGGCCCGGGTCCCCGGGTCCCCTCGTTTTCTTCCCTTGCGTTGATCCCGGGCCCTCTGAACCCTTAGTATTTTCACCACCCGCAAACCAATCCGCCGCACAGACTGGCGGACCATCCATTCGCCGGACCTTCCGGCCACCGCAATTCCTTGAGCGCGAACTCCACAGATCAATTCCTCTCCGGCCAAGTGGCCATCGTGACCGGCGGCTCCCGTGGCATCGGGCGCGCCATCGCCTTGCGCTTGGCGCAGCGCGGAGCGAAGGTCGCCGTGATCGCTACTCGCGCGGAGAACTGCGCGGAGACGGTCAGCGCCTGCAACGAATTTGGTGAAGGTCACGCAGCCTATGGAGTGGACGTCTCGAACACGGAAGACGTCGCCGAGCTGTGCAAGCAGATCCAAAAGGAGATGGGTGGGTTGAACATCCTGGTCAACAACGCCGGGGTGACCCGCGACCAACTCATGCTGCGCATGAGCGAGGAGGACTTCGACCGCGTGATCGACGTCAACCTCAAGGGCACCTGGAATTTCTTGAAAGCCGCCACCCGGCCCCTCATGAAATGCGCCGGCCGCGTGATCAACATCGCCTCCGTGGTGGGCGTCACCGGCAACGCGGGGCAAGCGAACTACGCCGCCAGCAAGGCGGGCGTGATCGGCATGACGCGATCCCTCGCCAAAGAACTGGCCGGCCGCAAAGTCTGCGTCAACGCCATCGCGCCGGGCTTCATCGAGACCGACATGACCGCAGCCATCGACCAGGCCGCCTCCGCCGCGCTGCAAGAGACCATTCCCCTGGGACGCATCGGCCAAGCCTCGGAGATCGCCAGTGCCGTGGATTTCCTGGTCGGTCCCGGCGGAGACTACATCACGGGCCAAACCCTCGTCATCGACGGCGGACTGTCCCTCTAAACAAAGCACAAGCTGGCCGCTCACTTCGGGTGGCCAGTTCTTCTGGAACATCGATTGGTTGATGGGAACGGCATGCGCCCTCCCCGCCAACTCGTTTCCCAAACCCCTAAAGCTAGTGAGTACCAAGGTGAGCGACTCTTCCATCCACGACCGCGTGATTCGTATTGTTTGCGACCAGATGGGTGCATCCGCCGACAAGGTCACCCCCGAAACTTCTTTCATCAACGACCTGGGAGCCGACTCCCTCGACACTGTTGAGCTCGTTATGGAACTCGAGGACGAGTTCGAGGTCTCGATTCCTGACGAGGACGCCGAGAAAATTCAGACCGTCGGAAACGCGATCGACTACATCACCTCCAAGGGCTAAACACCCGGTTGGAGGTTTGGGAGAGGTGATCTCGACTCATCTAGCCCCTTTGCCCCAGGAGCTCTGTGCTCTCATTCCGGGCGCGTCATGCACGCGAGTGCGTTGGTATGCCAACACACTCAAGGCTGCGCATTGCAGGAATGGAAGACGGAGCTGATGGGCGCCCACGGCTTTCCAGCAAGGAGCCCCTCGGGTCCGCTGGGAAGGCTGTGGTCTTTCACCCCCTTTGCATCTCAAGGACCATTCAATGCGCCGCGTAGTCATCACCGGTCTCGGAACTGTTAATTCACTGGGCATCGGTGTCGAAACCACCTGGGGTCGCCTGATCGAAGGCGAGAACGGCGTCAAGCCTCTCACTCGATTCGACGTGAGTGGCCACACCACCAAAATTGCCGCCACTGTTGATTGGGACCCGGAAGAGCACTTCGACCGGATGGCCACTCGCAAGCTGGACCCCTTCACCATGTGGGCCTTGATGTCCGCGAAGGAGGCCCTCGCCGACGCTGGCCTGGAAAACATTCACGAGGTGGATGAAACCCAGCGAGAGACCTACGGTTCGGTGATCGGCACCGGGATCGGCGGAATCACCGGCATCGAAGAACAACACCTCGTGATGGGGGAGAAGGGCGCACGCCGCGTGACGCCGCACTTCATCCCACGCATCATGTCCAACGCGGTTAGCGGTCAGGTTTCGATCGCCCACGGCCTGTTGGGAACTGCCTACACCACCTCGAGCGCCTGTGCCTCCTCCGGCCACGCGATCGCCTTGGCCTATCAATCCATCGTCAGCGGCGAGTCCGACTTGATCGTGACCGGTGGCGCGGAATCGGCCACCACTCCGCTCGGCTTGGCCGGCTTCTGCTCCGCCAAGGCGCTCTCCACCCGCAACGACGATCCCGGCGCCGCTTGCCGTCCCTTCGACAAGGACCGTGATGGTTTTGTCATGGGAGAGGGCTGCGGAATCCTGATCTTCGAGGAGTACGAACACGCCAAAGCGCGCGGGGCACGCATTTATGCGGAGATGAAAGGATTCGGCTCCACGGATGACGCTTTCCACATCACCGCGCCCAAGGAAGACGGCCGCGGACCTGCACGCGCCATGGGTTTGGCCCTCAAGCGAGCCGGCATCAACCCCGAGGACGTGGACTACGTCAACGCGCACGGAACCAGCACGGCCTACAACGACGCGATCGAGTCCCGGGCCATCCGCTTGGCCTTCGGAGCGCACGCGGACAAGCTAGCTGTGTCTTCCACGAAATCCATGCTCGGCCACTGCTTGGGCGCCTCCTCGGCCGTCGAACTGGTGGCGAGCACTCTATCGATTCACCACGGGGTGGTTCACCCGACCCGTAACTACACGACACCGGACCCCGAGTGTGATCTTGACTACGTGCCAGGATCCGCGAGGCAGATGCGGGTACGGAACGTCCTGTCGAACTCCCTGGGCTTCGGCGGCCACAACGTCTCACTCTGCATTGGCGAACTGGCCTGAGCTGCGCGGAACCTATTGAGGATTCCTAGCTACATTTAGGGTGTTTGGGTTAGAGTGAGATTGCCGGCCGCGGCGCTCGTCGTGGAGGCAGTCAAATGGTCCCCAACGCGATCTATTTGGATCGCTAGGAGAATGCCTTGCAAGCGAAGTTCAAAGAGCTCCTTCACGACTACAAGAAAGAAGTCTTCCGTGCCTCCCACGATCCTGCGAGCGTGGAAGACATCTCTTCAAAGTGTCTGCACATCACCCAGGATGTCCTGGAGCAAAAGTATAGCTATCACTTTCACAAGCTCCCGGACGCTCCGCGGGCGGAGATCATCAACATGATCAACAACTACACCCGTGAGGCAATTCTGCCGCCCTTGGTGGAGTCGCTGGTTAGGCGTCAAGTCATGCAGGACAAGAAGATCGATGCGCTCGTTCATCTTGTCGAACAGCTGTTTGAGTGCCTGTCCACAAGCGACGCAAAGCAAGCGTAGGCCGTGCAGTTCGAGGGGTGGGGTGAGCCAGTTTGGCCCTCCGCCCTTCTTTTTTGTCCGGCCATTTCCGCGGCTCATTGCCTACCGTGTTCTGCCCGTCGGTGAGCACACGGCTCGCCGCGACTTCCTCGACCACCAAGGCGCGAAGGCGCCACGCATCTGCAACGGACCGCTCCGGGTCCGTGACGAGCCTAGCCCATGACGAGCATCGAAAGTGAACTTCGCGACCGTGCGGTCCAACATGGGCAAGAGCACGTCTTCGCCTTTTGGGACAATCTCGATGGGGGGCAGAGAAACGCTCTGCTGGATCAACTCGCTGCCGTCGATTTCGAGTTGGTGGAGCGCCAAGCACAACTGCTGGATACCAGCGCCACGGACGAGCACACGGAACTCAATTTCAGCCCCCCAGAGCTCTTTCCCCTGGAACGCAGTGGGGATGGCGAGCGGCAAGCTCAAGCCGCGGCCGAACACGGAGCCGAACTGATGCGTGCGGGCAAGGTGGCCTTTCTCTTGGTCGCCGGTGGTCAAGCTTCACGGCTGGGATACGACGGCCCCAAGGGAGCCTTTCCCGTGGGACCCGTCAGCGGCCGGAGTTTGTTTGAGATCCACGCGCGGCGACTGCGCGCGGCGCAAGCCCGCTACGCCCAGAGCTTCGATTGGTACGTGATGACTTCACCGGCCAACGACGCCAACACGCGAGCGTTCTTTGCTGAACACGATCACTTCGGCATGCTCCCTGAGCAGATCGTTTTCTTTCCTCAGGCGATGATTCCCGCCCTGGATTTGGAAGGTCGAATCCTGATGTCCGCGCCAGACAGCCTGTTCTTGGCTCCCAACGGACACGGCGGAACCCTAGCGGCTTTGCGCAGCGCAGGCCTCTTGGAACGGGCGCGCAAGAACGGAGTGGAGACCTTCAGTTACTTTCAAGTGGACAACCCCCTGGTTCGCCCAGCCGATCCACTCTTCCTCGGCCTGCACGCGAGCCGCGGCGCGCGCATGTCCAGCAAGGTGGTTAGCAAACGGGACGCGGGCGAAAAGGTCGGGGTCATCGGCAAGGTGAATGGAGTGCTCGGCTGCATCGAGTACTCGGACTTGCCTGCCGATTGCCGAGAAGCTCGGGACGTTTCCGGCCGGCTCGCTTTTGGTGCAGGAAACATCGCGGCCCACTTGCTGCAAGTGGACTTCGTCGAAGAGTTGACCGCCATGCAACTTGAGTTGCCTTGGCACGTGGCCCGCAAGCGCATGAACGTGGTCGGGCCGGATGGCCAGCCGACGGAAGTCGATGGAGCCAAGTTCGAGACGTTCATCTTTGACGCTTTGGGCAAGAGTGCGCAAAGCGTAACGCTCGAGGTGGCCCGCGAGTTTGAGTTCAGCCCGGTGAAGAACGCTGAAGGCGAGGACTCGCCACTCACGGCTCGCCAAGCTCTGTGCTCGCTCTACGGGGACTGGTTGACGGCGGCCGGCGAAGAACTCCCCGCAGCGGATGCGCACGGTACCCATCCGGTCGAGATCGACCCCCTGGTAGCGGAAGATCGCGAAAGCTTCCTGGGAGCCAGCGTCCCGGCACCGATTCGCCTGCCAGCGGGTTTGCTCTACGATCGGAGCTAGACGATGGAGCAGGAGCCGCTGTCCGTCCTCTTGATCGGCGCTCTGGGGCGCTTGGGGCGCCACGCCGATGCACTGCTGAGGGCCACTCCTGGAATTCAAGTGGTGGCTCGCCTGGGCCGCGGAGAGATCAACAGCGATTGCATTCGAGCAACGGGCGCTACAGTGGGCCTTGAGATGACCGCCGCGGGACAGGGCTTGGCCCATGGTCTCGCCTTGCTCGAGGGTGGCGTGCGCCCAGTGATCGCCACCAGCGGAGTCTCGGCCGAGGACACCGAAGCCCTCGATCGGCGTGCACGTGAGCTGAATCTGGGGGGCATTGTGGTGCCGAACTTCTCCCTGGGCATGTGGCTGATGCAACGCACCGCGGCCGAGCTTGCGCACTTCTACCCGCGTGCCGAGATCGTCGAAACTCACCATGCAGAAAAGCGCGACGCGCCATCCGGCAGCGCCCTGCAGACCCGCGAACGAATGACCTCGGCGAGCCCCTCGGCGGACTCCGCAAAGATCCCCATCCACTCCCTGCGATTGCCCGGAGTCCTCGCCAACCAGGAAGTGATTTTTGGCGGAAAGGGCGAGCTCCTGCGCATCACCCACGAGACTTTCGGGCCGGAAGCCTACGACGCGGGGTTGCTCTGCGCCGTGCGCTATGCAGCCCGGGCCAGTGGGGTCCAGCGCGGCATCGAAATCCCCTTTGAAAGATGCGGAATCCGCGCCGGAACCTTGCATCCTCCGGCCCGTTAACTACCCTGTGCAGACCTGGGCCAGGGTGGCGGAATTGGTAGACGCGGTGGATTCAAAATCCACTTCTCGCAAGGGAGTAGGGGTTCGATTCCCCTCCTTGGTACCACACCTCTTTTTGTTGACATCGACTAGACGTGATGCAGAAAGGGGCGAGTGCAGATATCACGGCGCCAGCTGGCAAGGATGTCCATGACAAGAGAGCACAATCTTCAGGCCGAACCGACAGATGGCCTGGGCTTGGTAGGCGATCCCGCTGAAGGCGCCCTCGCCGGCGATGCCCTTTCCAAGGAGGCCATCCCGGAGGCGGCCAACGCGGATGTGCTGGCCATACGCCTGCTGCCGGTCCTCATGCATCGCATGAACAACGCGACCCAACTGCTCTCCAACCTGCACGCGATGGGGCAGTACGTGGGCAAGTCCGACTGGCTCAGTTCCCATGCGGTGGACCTCAAAGACTGCTCTGAGGACATTCACGAGCTGGGCTACCTGCTCGCTGTGCTGGCCTCGGCGAATGGAGCGGATCTCCTGCTAGAACGGCGCGAAGCCCGGGGTCTGCAGAGCATGGTTTCCGCGGTGATCGACGCCGTGCGCCGTGATGGGGGACGCATGAATGCTCCCGCACGGGCTTTGCCTAATCAATCACCGGGTGTGCTCGGGGGCTGGGAGCTGCCCTGGGCCTTCGGCACGCTTTTGTACGCCTCCACCCTCGGACAACTTGTCACGGAGGAGGACCCCCCCTCGTACGATTGGCAGCTGCTTCAGGAAGAAGAAGCCTGGGTCTTGGTCTCCTCCAAGGTGCCACGAGATCAGTTCGGATCCCTGCGCTCTAAAATCGAATCCCGACTGCCGCAGACCCAACTGGATGTATGCACAGAGGGCTGGAGCTGGCGAATGCCTGCTGCCTGGCTCCGCGCCTAGTGAGGCGAACAACATGAATTGGATGAACAAGCTTTTCTCGGGTCAGACCCCGAACGCCCACACTTCAAGCGAGCCGATCGGTGATCCCGAGCGGATCGCCCAAGTCGAAACGGTGCTCGACCGGCTGAGGCCGCACTTCAAGGCGGACGGGGGCGACATTCGCCTGGTGCGCGTGGACGAATTCGGCTGGGTCGAAGTCAGCATGCACGGAGCCTGCAATGGCTGCTCGGCGAGCTCCATGACTTTGCGCGGTGCGATCGAACCGGAACTCAAGCAAGCCTTTGACTGGGTCGAGGGAGTTCGATCGCTCTAGCCGGTTCGAGCCATGAAACATGCAAGAAGCGGTGAGCTGTCCGTGGACAACTCACCGCTTCTTCCTATGGAACGCTGAGACTCCTAGTTCAGGACCGCTTCGCTGCTTCCGATGAAGCTCGCGCTCTCGTCGGTGATCAAGGCCTGGAAGACCAAGGTGCCGGCCAAGCTGCCCGGATCGAAGTAGCTGAAGGTGCCAACGCCGTTGGCGTCGATCGGAACCAAGAGTGGCGTACGGCGCTGCTTGTTGACAGGCACGCTCGAGTGGAACTGGAAGCTGGTGCCTCCGAGGACCGTGGTCACGTAGTTCGGGTTGTAGTTGCTGACATTGGAGAAGAGCACCAACATGGCTGCGTTGGGCTTGGCCCCTTGGATCTCAAACTTCACGGCGCCGCCGACTTGAACCAGGCTGCTGGTCGGGCGCTGGGCGCGCACGGTGGTGATGTCGCCGTTCGAGTAGTTGAGGTACACGCCGTCATGGGGCTGATAGGCGTGGAAGTGACCGATGCCCGCATCTTGCATGAGCTCGACGGTGCTCAGGTAATTCAAGCTCTCGACCACCACGTCGGCCAAGGCTCCGCTGCCTCCGTCGATTTCCAGCAAGCGGCTGGTGCCGCCGAAAACCGATTCCGCCAAGAAGAGGTTTCCATAGACCGGGTCGATGGCTAGGGAGGCGGCCCCGGCCAAGCCGTCGATCATGGTGGTCGCGTTCGTCTCGTCGAGAACGATCGAACCGTTCAGGCTAGCCGCAGGGAAGCGCAAGAGCGCCGAACCATTGGTGATCGAGGATCCAGCCGTGCCGTACAGCAGGTCGCCGTTGCCAGCGACTGCCACGGGTCCCGAATAACCAGAGACGTGGGCCAGCGGAGTCACAAGCCCAGACGTCGTGTTGACGCGCAAGAGATCGTTGCCGCAACCGAAGCCGCAAAGGGCTGCGCTGACCAAGATGTTGCCACTTGCTTCGAACTCTCCGTCGTAGTTGAAGTTCAGATTCGCAATCGCACTGAACCCACTGCCGTCCAAGGCGATCCGAAAGATGTCGCCGTTCGAGCTCTCGCCGGCGATAGCAAAGGTGCCCGTCGGGTCGACCTTGATGAAGGAGTTGAATACGGAGGCAGGCAGGCTTCCGAGGTTCAGAAGGAATCCCCCAGCACCGTCATAGAGATCGAAGGAGATCCCGTCGAAGTAGACCCGCTGGCCCGTACTGAGGGTGTCGTAGGAGCCAAAGGCCGTCGGGGTGATGAGCGTTCCCGTTTGGGCAAAGCCATCGCCGATCAAGTCTTGGGCGTGGGCGGGAGCGCTGGCGAAAGTGACCAGGGCAGCAAGGGCCAGATTGGCCCCGAAGGTGGATGCAAAGTTCATGGTTCGAATCAGGTTGTTGTCGAGGTCTTCGTACGAGACCTCCGCCGCAGCGGGCGGCGACCGGATGGTGCGGAAGGATCCGGTCTCCGGGAACAACACTCCAAGAATCCGCTTTGGAGATCCAAGAGGGTCTCCGCGGGGCATGGCGCATCTTTGCAGGAACAGGACCCTTTCCACGGGATCGTTTTGTTCCACGGGCGCGGTGGATTTCCTGACTTGTGCACCCAGTCCCGACGCCTAGCCTTCCAGGAAGGAATCCTTCCCGTGACCTGTCCAACAAGCTGTTCGAATCCAAACGAGGTGTTTGGCTCAAACAGGGTGTTTGACTTGGACGTCGCGACGCAGCACCTACAGTGGCGGGACCGTGCAGGACTTAGACCTGCTTCCCCAGCTCGCGCTCGCGAATTCGTTTTCAGCCTCCCACTATCCCACAATACCGGGGGCCGTCAACCCATGCCGAAAGGACTATTTGACCTTGTTCCCAGCTTTGCTGGGAGCCCCGGGGCCCGGGCGCAGGGGATCTGTCCCGAGCCAGTCGAACATCGAATCAGAGGACTTGGTCTCCTTCTGAGTCAAAACGGGATAGCGCGTTGTGACAAATTGAAGCAATCCGCGGCTGTAGGTCCCCTCCAGTTGATTGGCTGTCCAGGGCTGGGGGCCGAGGTGGGCCAAGGCCACAAGCCACGCCGTATGCAGCAGGAGCCCGGTGGCGAGCCCCGCGAGCAAGCCCCCCACGCGATCCACCAGGCCCAGTTGCATAGCATCCAGGCTCTTCTTGCCAACGGTTCCGAGTACCGCCGTCAGGATCAATCCGATCAGGAACAGTCCCAACCAGACGAGGCCCGTGGACACTTCGCTGGAGAGATCACTCGACTCCTGCAAGGCGCTGCCCCAGGGGGCGGAAAAGGTCCTGGCCAGGACCACGGAGGCCACCAAGCCCACTAGGCGGACCACCTGCCACCACAAGCCGCGCCAAATCCCGAGCAGCAGGAAGAGACCGACGATGCCTAATCCGATCCAGTCAAAGGCTCCCAACTCAAGGCTGGCAGCTGCGTCGAGAACGGTTTCTTGGAGGGGAAGTACAGCGAAATTGGACATGGCAGTGAATGGTGCGGACGTGAGGTTGGGGACGATCTGGATGCAGCGGACTCAGCTACCGCGGCCTTCTCGCGCAGTCGGCGGGAGAAAAGGTAACCGACGGGATGGTCAGTGCAATCCGCTTCCAATGATCCCGAGGAATGCCCTCGGAATTGCAGGAAGGGCAAAAAAATCCGTCAGGGATCCCAGCGCGCGGCTCCCGACGGCCCGCGCTCTTGGGAATTACCCGGGGCGCAGGGGTTCGTCCCGCACAGTGGAGCCCCTACAATATTCCGCTGCAAATCCAGCGATGCCCATGCCTGCGATCACAGAGCGGGAGACTGGCAAACCCGAAAGCAACCATGACTTCGTCCATCGACCCCCACCTTCACGAACAGGCCATGCAGCTGTTCGTCGACTTGATCTCACGCAAGGAAGCCCTGGCCCAGGAGTACTTCACGAGTCGCCGTGAGTTCCTGGGGCCCGCTGCCACGGGGACCTTGAACGACGACGAGTTTGAGCGGGTCTTTGAAGAGGACGGTACCCGGCCGCGCCGCCACCTTGAATGGTTCCTGTTCGAACGTTCGAGCAAGACCCTGGAGGCCTTGCCGGTGGACGCCCTCAATCAAGACTGGATCGAGTTGGCCAGTGAGGCCTTCGACGAGGTCCCCGTTGCTATGCTGCAAAACCTTTGTGGCGTGTTCGAGGTGCTAGAGATTCAACCCGATGGTCAAATCGACCTGCGCGACTTGGCGGGACTCACAAACATCTCCATGCGGCCGCGCACCGGGTCCGCAGGATTCGCCCACGGGGACTTGCTGGTCGGTCGCTTCTACGCCGCAGAGGAAGGCTTGCATCAGCCCTCCGCGGCGATCCTGACCCTGCGCGATTTGGATCTACTGACCGCTTTGCGTCAAGACATTGAACGCTTGCGCAAGGCGCGCGCGCACGCGGTCATGCGCCTCTCGCAGTTCGAGTTGGAACGCATGTTTTGGGATTCCGCTTCCAGCGCTTCCCAGGGCTCGGCCAAACGCAAAGTGGATCCGGTTTCAGAGATGGAAGCGTTCTTCAAGGGCGCCGGGATCCACGCTCAAATCATCTCCGCTTGGAAACGCATCCTGCATACTCCCCAGGAAGCCACCACACTGGCGGCCGGTAGCGGAGATTTGGTGGGGGGTCTGCTCGAGCAATTGGCCTTTGAAACAAGCGTCGACTTGGGCAAGGCCCGAGCGCACTTGCTCGCCGCCTGGACGGCCTTGACCACTCAACCGGCCAAGGCACCCCGGGACATCATCCCCACGCCAACTCCAGAGGACCTGATGACTCCGGATGAGGTGGCCGAGTCCTTGCGTGAGTTCGATGTGGATCGCTCCGCGGGCATCGACGTGGGGAAGTCCTTCGAGGAGCTCGAACGCAGGCTTGGGTTGGATGCGGACGAAGAGGAAGACACTGGTGACGCACCCGACTTTCCCGGCGTGGTGGGGGCCATGGTGGAAGAGTTCCTGTGGGAGCGCGGTCTGACCGACGCCGCGGCCGTCGAGCCATGGAAAGTGGGCTTGCGCCTGTTTGGCGAATACACGGCCAAGGTAGGTGTCTTTGAAAACCTCAGTGAACGAGACGTGCTCAGCTTCCTCACCTTTTGGTTGCCGGAGAGTCGGCGCCTCGCCACGGGCCAAGCGGCGGGGGACTTGGTGCGAGGGATCTATGCTTTTGCAAGTTGGGCCGCGGAGGCCCACTGCGTCGAAATCCTGGGCACGGATTTGGCCACAGAATCGGACTCCCTGCAAGACGGATTGAGCCGAGTGACCGAGGCCAATCTAGGACTGCCGAAGGACGCTGGAGACGCCGCCGAATTGTTTGAGTGCTGTGGCCCATGCACTTCGGAAGGCACGCGCATTCGCGACCAGCAAGGGGAAGAACGGGACGTGCTTTTTGCGATCCAACTTGTCGAGTGCTTGCAGCCCGGTGATCTCTTGCGCGGGTACACTCGCGACGACGGGCGCTTTGTGATTGGCTGTTGCTATCCGGCACAAGCTCGCGGCCTCAAGCAGCGCACGGCGTAGGCAACTTGCGGAGGCGTTGGCAGCGCAACGCGTAAGCAAGCAACGCGTAAGCAAGCAACGCTTTAGCAACACACCGAGCATGCTAGGTGGACGCGGCTCGGGCTTCGAATGCGATCCGTGCGAAAGTGGCGCAGGAGAAGGGCCGGCTTTCAACTGCAGAGCAGGACGCTCACGAGTCTCCGGCTAGACACCTAAATAGGCATTCCTAGGATGGGTGCGTATCCGAATTCCGGCCCGCTCAACGCGAGTACGTCACCGGAATCTGAATCTCAGTCAGCAGGTTTTCGAAGCCCTGGGCGACGTTGGGAGCAACCAAGTACGTCTCCCGAATCGGGCCGTTCTCCACCCAGCCACTTTCGGCCATGTAGCGATACATCTCCGGATAGGCACGCGGCACTTCGGGGTAGGCCCCCGAGGCAAAGGCATAGACAACCGTGGTGCTCGGCAAGAGATCAAAGGCCAAGTCTCCACTGACGGACACGCGATCCTCAACGGGCACGCAGGCCCTGGACCGCAAGCGCTCGATGGGCGTCACGCCCGGATCGTCGTAGTACAACGCGAACGGCGGGCCCGCGGGATCAATGCCCTGGGCTTGCATGGCCCGGTGGACCATTGGCAACAGCCGGCCAGTCTCGGTGTAGGAACCAACGAACTCCACAAAGACGTAGGGCTGATCGATGCGTTGCTTCCAGTTGGCTTCGACGTTGCTGAAGGGCGGCGCACTGATCGGCAGGTCCGGCTGGAACGAATGCCAGAAGCGGAGCTCGGCCTTGGAGCTCGCGCTATTCATGTTCTGTTGATCCGGGCCCTCCGTGCGCTCACCAAATTGGCAGGCAATGGATCCAAAACAGACGGTGGACAAAAGGACGAGACGCTGGAAGATCGTTGATTTCATGGGGAGTTCACTGCAGTGGACCCTGGCGCTATCGGCACGGATCGGCAGAAGCTTTCGCCTCCGCAGAATTCCCCGAACCCCGTTCCCGGACCTGGCCCAGCTCGGGGCATCCGAGCGGGGTTTCTTGTGCGCTGATCCTGATCCCTCGGTTCTGGTCCCTCTATACAACGTCGGATAATGTACGTTATGTTGCATTGCGAAAAAGGGGCCTGAGGGGGGCTACAGCCCGGATTCTCGCCCTCAGGTCTCTATCTGCTCTTTCGCGTAGCGCTTCCGAGTTCCTGTGCTGCCTTTGCCTGTCCCGTTCAGTAGGCTGCCCGTCCTGCCAAAGGACACACATGCCCAAATTCTGCTTCATGGACAAAGCCCGCCCCTGCGACCTCACTTGCATGGCGGCGTTCGAAGTCGACGACCCGGTCGACAACATCGACTGCTCCCTGATCTCGCTCGCCTATCAACTAGGTGAGGGCTTCTTCGAGATCAAGCGCTCCTTGGCAGGCGGCGGCCCGCCATCCGGGCCTCCCAGTGGAATGCCAGGACCCGGCGACATGGCCGGACCCGGTGACGGCCAGACGCCCAAGAAACCCAAGGGCTTCCCCAACAACTGACCTGCGGCCAGCAGCCAATCCCAGGAGGCTGGATCCCAGGCAGGCGCTCCAATTTCCGGTGAGTTCCCGGGCTTTGGACCCTGGGATGAATTCCCGCCTGAGAATCCGGCAGCTCGGCGCCAAAAACTGGGCCTGAGCATTGGTCCGGGTGCCCCAGAGGATTAGCTTCCTGTCCCCGAATTCATCTTTGCGCACCCCGAGAGCCCGCGCGGTTCTGCCGGTGCATCGATTCGGGCAACCTCTTTATCCCCACCCGGAGCCGCGGAACCCGCCCTAGTCCCCCATTAGGTCGAATTTCCACCTCCGCCTCCCCCCAAGACAAAGCAACCAACATGCTCAGCTGGCTGATAAGAACGGTCCAGTCGTCGATCGGGAAAAAGGCGCTCATGTCCCTCACGGGCTTGGCGCTGATTGGCTTCCTCTTTGTGCACCTCGCGGGCAACTTAACGTACTTCGCGGATAGCTCAGGAGAAACCTTCGATCACTACGCGGAGACAATCGAAAGCAATCCCTTGCTGCCCCTTGCCGAGGGTGGACTGATCGTCCTCTTCCTGGTGCACATCGGCATGGCCTTCCGGGTCACCCTGCAAAACAAAGCGGCTCGCAAGCATCGCTATGCGGTCGCAGCATCCCACGGTGGTCGCACCGCCGGATCGCGCACGATGGTCCTGACGGGTATCCTGATCCTGGCCTTCCTGATCCTGCACTTGATTCACTTTCGCCTGCAGAAGGATTCGATCGACAGCTTCGCGGCTGCGATCAAGATGGAGCTCTCGAAGCCCCTTGGCGCTGGTGCCTACGTGATCGGAATCTTGGCCCTCGGTATTCACTTGAGCCACGCGTTCAAGAGCGCCATGCAAACTCTGGGCTTGAACCATCCCAAGTACACGCCGATCCTTGAGAAGGTCGGCCTGCTGATCGCCGTGGTCCTCACCCTCGGTTTCTTGTCCTTCCCGATTCTCGTTTTCATGGGAGGCAAAGCCTGATGTCTATGCAACTCGACTCCAAATGCCCCAGCGGACCGATTGAGGATCGTTGGACGAAACACAAGTTCGACCTGCCACTGGTCAACCCCGCCAACCGGCGCAAGTACACCGTGATTGTCGTGGGCACCGGACTAGCCGGTGGCTCCGCGGCGGCAACGCTCGGTGAGGCCGGCTACAACGTCCTCAACTTCTGCATTCAAGACAGCCCGCGGCGCGCGCACTCCATCGCGGCCCAGGGCGGCATCAACGCGGCCAAAAACTATCCCAACGACGGCGATAGCATCTACCGCTTGTTCTACGACACGGTCAAGGGTGGCGACTTCCGCGCCCGTGAATCCAACGTGTACCGTTTGGCAGAGGTGTCCAACAACATCATCGACCAAGCCACTGCCCAGGGCGTGCCCTTTGCCCGTGAGTACGGTGGCATGCTCGACAACCGTTCCTTCGGTGGTGCTCAGGTCTCGCGGACCTTCTACGCCAGGGGACAGACGGGGCAACAGCTCTTGCTCGGCGCGTACAGCTCCCTGATGCGTCAGGTGAACCGCGGTACGGTCAAGATGTTCCCGCGCCGCGAGATGGTGGACTTGGCCGTGATCGAAGGCCAAGCCCGCGGCATCGTGGTGCGCAACTTGGTGACTGGAGAATACGAGCGCTATGCAGCAGATGCTGTGCTGCTCGCGACCGGCGGATACGGCAACGTGTTCTACCTTTCGACCAACGCCAAGACCTCGAACGCCAGCGCCGCCTGGCGTTGCCACAAGCGTGGCGCGGCCTTCGCAAACCCTTGCTTCACCCAGATTCACCCCACATGCATTCCGGTCTCCGGCGACTACCAGTCGAAGCTGACCTTGATGAGTGAATCCTTGCGCAACGACGGCCGTGTTTGGGTTCCCAAGGGGACCACCGATGCACGGGCTCCCCGGGACATTCCGGACAACGAGCGCGACTACTACCTCGAGCGCCGTTACCCGGCCTTCGGCAACTTGGTTCCCCGTGACGTGGCCTCGCGCGCAGCTAAGATCGTGTGCGACGATGGCCATGGCGTCGGCAAGAGCCGCCAGGCAGTTTGCCTCGACTTCCGCGATGCGATCGAGCGCGATGGCCGAGGCACGATCGAGGCCAAGTACGGCAACCTCTTCCAGATGTACCAGATGATCACCGGAGAGGATCCCTACAAGGCTCCGATGCGTATCTACCCCGCTGTGCACTACACCATGGGTGGCGTTTGGGTCGACTACAACCTGGAGAGCACGATCCCCGGGCTCTTCGTGTTGGGTGAAGCCAACTTCTCCGATCACGGCGCCAACCGACTCGGTGCGAGTGCACTGATGCAGGGCCTGGCCGATGGCTATTTTGTGATCCCCGCCACGATCACCGCACAGATCGCGGCTCGTTCACGCAACGCTGTGACCACGGATCACCCGGTGTTCAAGGAAATCGAAAGCGAAGCCCGTGCGCGCAACCAACGCATCCTGGATGTGAACGGTTCGCGCACAGCGGCGGACATCCACCGTGAGCTTGGACTCATCATGTGGAACAAGGTCGGCATGGGACGTGACGCAGCTGGCTTGAAAGCAGCCGCCAACGAGATCAGCGCCTTGCGAGAAGCCTACTGGAACGACGTCAAAGTGCCCGGCGATGCCAACCACTTGAACCCGGACCTCGAGCACGCAGCCCGCTTGGCGGACTTCCTCGAACTCGCCGAAGTGTTCGCTGTGGACGCTTTGCATCGGGAGGAGTCCTGTGGTGGGCACTTCCGGATTGAACACCGAACTGAAGATGGCGAAGCCAAGCGCAACGACGAGGATTTCTCCTACGCCGCCGCTTGGGAACACACCGGCGACTTCGGTGCCCCCAAACTCAACAAAGAAGACCTCTCCTTCGAATACGTGAAACTCGCCACCCGGAGTTACAAATGAGCGCTCAAGGACACCCGGAAACCATCCGCGTCACCTTGCATCTGTGGCGTCAAGACGGCCCCAATGCCAAGGGAGCCTTCGACAAGATCGAAATGCCTGAGGTCTCGACTCACATGTCGTTCCTCGAGATGATCGACGTGGCCAACGAACGCTTCGTTTCGGAAGGGCGTTTGGCCGTGTGTTTCGATCACGATTGCCGCGAAGGCATTTGCGGAATGTGCAGCATGGTGATCAACGGTCAAGTGCACGGCCCCTTGCCGGGCGTCACCACCTGTCAGCTTCACATGCGCAGCTTCAAGGATGGAGACAACATCTACGTGGAGCCCTTCCGCGCAGTCGGCTTCCCCGTAGTTCGGGACTTGGTGGTCGATCGCTCGGCGTTGGACCGCATCATCGGCTCCGGCGGCTACATCTCCATCAACACGGGCAACCCGCAAGATGCAAATGCACTGCCGATTCCCAAGCAGAACGCAGACCTCGCCATGGACGCGGCTTCGTGCATCGGATGTGGTGGATGTGTTGCCGCTTGCCCGAACGCGGCAGCCATGCTCTTCACGAGCGCCAAGGTGTCCCAACTGGCCCTGCTACCTCAGGGGCAGCCGGAACGCGCCAGCCGAGTGTTGAACATGGTCAAGACCATGGACGACGAAGGCTTTGGCAACTGCACCAACGAGTACGAGTGCATGGCTGCTTGCCCCAAGGAAATCGATGTCAGCAACATTGCTCGCATGAACCGCGAGTACTTGCGCGCAGCGTTCACGAGCGCGGAGTAGCTGATTCCCGGCGATTGGCACCGGGGGCAAACAGACGCGGGGCGCAGAGGTCATCGACTTCTGCGCCCCGCGTCTATGGCGAGAGCCTTGCGCCGATGGCCGAGAACTCGACCCGCGCTAACCTAGAAACGCACGCCCAGACCGAAGGAGGTTCCTGAATCGTCGGCGGTCGAAACGCGCAGGTTGCCGTACACGGGCAAGCTGGGTGGCTGATAGCGAACGTCGAAGAAGATCCCCAGATTCTCTCCGCTCAAGTCCAGGTACCTGACGCTGGCTGAGCCGGAACCAAACTGCGGGCTATCAAAGGTCCCGGTCCCATCGATCGAGCTGAGGCTGGCCCCCAAGCTGAGGCGCAGCCCATTCCAGTTCACGCCGAGACCGAGCTCGCTGTGCAACTCGCGATAACCGAGTTCGTCGACCAGGCCGCCATCGCGGGTCGTGCCCATGGCGAAGGAAGCATCCACGCGCCAGGGCATCACAAGCGAGATTTTACTCTCGTCGAACTCCCCCACGAACTGCATCCCGCGGGCCCCCACCAAAACTCCGCTGAGCGAGTACGTTTCGAAGCCCGGGTAGTTCCAGTCCTCCTGAAAGACTTGCACGACGCCCGCTGCGACCGTCGACCCAAAGTCGACCTGGAGCCCGCTGCGTGTTCGTTCCGCGCTGTTCTCGAAGGGCGCCACACCTCCGCCCGTGTGTTCGACGGTGGCGAGCTCAGAGCCTTGGGTTCGCAACTCGAATCCGGTGCCGTGCAAACGCTCCGCATCTGGGCCGGCACAGGAGCTGACGGCCAAAATGACGAAAAGGGCAGCGTAGGTGGGGAATCGATTCATAGATGGAGGAGCCTTTCGGCGTGCCATCCATCAGAGACCAGGTTGGGGCCCAAAGGAAGCGCCAGCTCAGAATTGGCGCAGAGGATTCGTTCTCAGTCTGCGAACAGGGTCAGGCAAATGCGCGTGCCCGCCCCCGGCATGGATTCCACATCCAAGTCGGCGTGCAAGCGCTCTGCGCAATCCAAGATCGAACTCGTGCCGAAGCCGGTTCCACCCAAAGTCTCCCCCGCGTGCAAGAGTCGTTCAAGCTCCGCGCGCTCCATGCCCTTGCCCGCATCCGTGACCACCAGTTCCACCCGTCCCGCTTCCGACTCGCGAGCCTCCACGCGCACCGCGCCGCCGCAAGGAGTGGCCGCAATCCCATTGAGCAAGAGATTGCGCAAGTAACGGTCGAGCAGGCGATCATCAAAAACAGCGCAGAGGTCTTGCGGGCAGCGCTGCACCACACGCACTTCCCCTTCACGCCCCGACAATTGCACGGCTTCTTCAATTTGACGAACGAGATGGGGCGCGACGGGCTGAGCGATGCGTTGGCCTCGGAAGTTCGCTGACATGAACTCACCGCAAAGTTCGAGGGCCTGCCCCAAGGCTTGATCGGCGCGCTCGAGGGACGCGCCCGGTTGCGAACTGGCCCGCTCAAATTCCAGGCGCGTCAGGCTCAGTTGGTTGCGCAGGTCGTGGGTCACATTCGCGGCCTGCTCGCCCATGCTGGCGAGCCGCGCGAGACTCTCCTTGCGGCGGCGCTCCACGTCCAGTTGCTCCAAGAGTTCCAAGGACCGGATCAGGGTCTGTGTCCAGGCTTCGGAAATCTCGAGCGGGTGTGGGGAAGCGAACCAAGCCCGCGAACCGCTTTCCATGGAGCGCACCACCAAAGCCCACTCGACCCCGAGGGCCCGGGCTTTTGGATCGCGCCCCATACGACCTGGACCGATCAGGCGCAGGGGCCCGCGGAATTCCTGTGCTGTCCAATTGGCCGGCAGCTCGACGGGCAGATCCGTGGAACGCCGGCTGCGTTCCTGACAGCAAAGGGCATAGCCCCCACCGCTATTCGGCGGTGCCATCCAAGCGGAGAAGCGGGCACCGATCTGAGCGTGGGAAGCGGCGAGGCCAGCCAAGAGGGCGTCCTCGCCGCGCACGAGGGCTTCGAGTCCTTCCACGAGGAAAGATTCAACCCGTTGCTCCTGTGTCACTTCCATCACCCGAGTTTGCCCTACCCGACCGGCCCCAGCCCAGATCCGGAGAGCGCTTCTCATCCGCTTTCCCAAGCATCGGACTCAGTGGCGCATGCAGAGGACACAGGAGGGCGCATTGGCACAATTCGTCACCTGTGGGGAAGGCGCCGTAACGCCCGAGGAACGCGGAGCTCTCCAGGGCCTGGACTCTTACCGGGGGCATCCGGGTCCTGGAGCTTGAAAGCTTGTGTATTGGTCACATATGTCCTCCAATAAGGGCTCAACAAGCGGGGTGGCACAGACCTTGCACTAATGTTCCCTGCGTATGCACACGCCTGTGGGACTCCCCTGTTTCGAACCTCATTTTTTGCACAACATGAAAAAGCTGCTTTTGCTCGGCACTCTCGTTGCGGCCAGCGCCATCGGACTCCAAGAAGTGTCCGTCGGTCACGGCGGTACTTACCGCGGACCTGGCGACACCGTCCCCCCTGGCGGTGGCGGCGGCGGCGGCGGCGGCGGCCCGTCGTCCCCCGGCCCCAGCGGTCCTTCCGCACCCGGCCCCTCTGGTCCCTCCACTCCTGGCCCCGGCGGTCCTGGAGCGCCTGGCCCGAGCGGCCCTGGCGGTCCGGTCACTGGCGGCGGCGCCGCTGGTCCCGACCTGACCCTCTGGCAATTCTGGTGGGGCTTCAACAAGGATCCCTACTTGAACCTGAAGAGCCACATCCACAGCGGTGGGCCCCAGACCGGTTCGGACGACTTCTTCCTCGGCCACGGCACCAAAGCCGATGCCAAGGACAGCAGCAAGCCTTCTGAGCAGATGATTCGGAACACCATCGTTCCGGCCCTGAAGAAGTCCCTCAAGACTGAGAAGCACAACGACATCGTGACCGGTGCGATGATCGCCCTCGCCAAGATCGGAGACGAGCAGTCGGAAGACGGCACCTCTGAGTTCGAGACGATCATTCTGCCGTTCCTGAAGTCGGGCAGCCAAGAGATCGCTGAGACCGCTGCGGTGGCCCTCGGTATCCTCGGCAACCCGAAGTCGATTGGGACGCTCAAGTCGATCCTCAACGACGATGCAGACGGCCGCAAGATGGTCGGCTCGGAAGCCGGTGTCAACTACCGCACCCGCGCCTTCGCCGCTTACGGACTCGGTCAGATCGGTTTCTACACCGAAGACCCCCAGCACCGTGCTGAGATCGTCGACATCCTTTGGCAGATCGCTGAGTCGCCCCGCCAAAGCACCCGCGACATCAAAGTGGCTGCCGTCATCGCCTTGGGCCTCGTGCCGTTGACCGACGCTGGCGAAAAAGCCGGCAACGCCGACGAGTACAAGGGCGTTCCCCGCGACCTGGAAGAGCAGATCGATTACTTGATCAACTTCTTCACGGCCGAGAACGACAAGGACAAGCCTTACCTGGTCCGCTCGCACGCCGCGCGTTCCATGTGCAAGTTGCTCGAGAGCGTCAACGGCGCGAACCACGACAAGATCAAGGATCGTGTGGTGAAAGCCCTCGCTCCTTACGTCTCCAAGCGTGGTCACATCGGTGAACGCGAGCTTCGCCAAAGCGCTTCCTTGGCCTTCGGCATGATCGGTGACCTGGACGATGACGATTCCGACAAGCTGATTCGCAAGAACTTGGACGAGGCCACCGGCAACGCCGATGCTCAGGTCAAGAACTTCAGCCTGCTGGCCCTCGGTCAAGTGGGTGGACACCCGGGCACAGGCGACAAGCGTCTCGACGGCGCACCGGAGATCCGCAAGATCCTTCAGACGCACCTTTCCAAAGGAAAGACGCAGATGAAGCCCTGGGCTGGTCTCGCCATCGGTGTGATGGAGCGCGGCATGGCCGACAAGAACGAGCGTCAGTCCAACGACAGCCTCAACGCTCTGCGTAGCTCCCTCAAGGACACGAAGACGAAGATTGAAGTGGGCGCCTACGCCATCGCTTGCGGCATCGCCGGCGACACGGACGCGGAGAAGATTCTGCTCGACAAGCTCGACACCATGGCCGACGACGAAGTTCGTGGTCAGCTGGCGATCGGCCTTGGTTTGATGAACTCTTCCGCAGCCATCGTTCCGATCCAGGAAGTGGTTGAGAAGGCCAAGTACCGTGGCGAGCTGCTCAAGCAAGCCGCGATCTCTCTCGGCCTGCTCGGCGACAAGGAGCTCGTTGGAAAGTTGGTTGTCATGTTGGCCGAGGCGAAAACCTTGACCACCCAGGCCGCCATCGCTTCCGCACTGGGCTTCATCGGTGACACCAAGTCGGTGGATCCCCTGGTGACCATGCTCGACGACCAGTCCTTGACCGGTGCTGCTCGCGGTTTCGCCGCAGTGGCTCTCGGCATCGTGGCTGACAAAGAGCCCCTGCCCTGGAACGCCAAGTTCTCCGTGGACATCAACTACCGCGCCAACACGACCACCCTCACCGGTGACTCGGGCACGGGCCTCCTCGACATCCTGTAGAGAACGGCATTCGACTCCCCGCGCGACTTGCTCGCGCGGTACGGGTCCCCCACAGATTCGCCCCCGACCGGTTCGCTGGTCGGGGGCGATTTCTATTTGGGCGATGGCCTGGGCGCGTTGGGCTGGACTTGCTTGTGTTTCATTCGGCCAACCATGGTGAGCATCTCCTAACGAGCACTCACCCTGCTGCCCGGATCTGTGGCATGGCGTGAAAGGTTGCGCAGCGCTAGGCTGCTGGCTGAACCGCAACTGCCCCGCCTTCGAATTCACCCATGCCCAGCCCTCCCCCCGAGAACCCGACTACCGCCACTTCGGGGCCGCCTGAGGCAGGAACGGCCAGGCGCAAGCGTGCGCTGCTCGCTCTTCTGCTCTCAACACTGCTGGGACTCTGTGCCTTGGAGTTTGGCGCGCGCTGGCATGCGCTGAAGGGCTTTGACGCCGCCGTCGATTCTGTGCTACACACGAAATTCGCCGCCCAAGCCAACAGCATCGCGCGCGTGGTTCCCCACCCGGAACTCGGGTTCTGGCGCAATCCCTTGCACCCGCAGCACAACTCATTGGGCTTGCGTGGCGGGGAAGAAATGCTTGGTCCGCGCGCGGACGATCGTTTGCGCGTCTTGGTTCTCGGGGACTCCGTCGCGTACCCGCCGGAGGGTTTCGTGCGCGACCTCGAGTTGGGACTCGCGGCCCGCTCAAAGCGCCCCGTCGAAGTCATCAACGGCGCCATCCATGGGTACACGACCTACCAGGAGCGACTCTACCTCGAGCGCATTTTGCCCGCCCTGGACGTGGACCTGGTTCTGCTGCAGTACTGCCTGAACGACAACTACGACTTTCTGCATCAGATCACGGAGAGCGGCAACATGCTGCTGACTCTGGAAGCCAAGAGTCATCTCTTTCCCCAGGACGGCGGATGGCTCGCCACGCTCACGCGCAGCAGCTACTTCGTCTATGGCCTGCGCAAGACCCTCTACCAGCGCTCCCAAGAAGCCGCTGTCCATCCCTGGGAAGACCGCGTGTTCGGTAGCGCCTGGCGCCCCGAGACCTGGGAGAAGCAACGGGCACATCTGCAGGACATGGCGCTCAGGCTGGCGCAGAGGCATGTTCCGTTTGCGCTGCTGGCTGTCCCCCATGAAGGGCAATTGGACAAGCAGCGACAGGCGGCCTACCCCGGGCAGGTGCGCTATCCACAAGCCCAACTAGGGACTCTCTGTGCTGAACTGAAGATCCCTTACCTGGACCTCTTCGGAGCGTTCACGCAAGCGCAGGATGCGGCGCTCTTCACCGATGGGATTCACCTAAGTGAGGCGGGGCACCGACTGGCGGGGACGGCCTTGCTTAGCTTCCTGGACGAGCGCGGGTTGCTCCCGGGGCTTTAGGCCCGATGCCGGGGCAGGCTCCCGTTCGCAGCCTCCCTTTCGAAGGGTTAGGGTTCCCTGGACCCGGGCGCTTTGCGAAGGGAACCGTCCGGCCCCGGTCGCAAGACTCCGTAAAGTAGGCACCCCAGAATCGCGCTGAGGCCGAGCAACACCGCAGTCCGCGCGCGCTCGCTGGCGGCTGCTTCGGCCTCACGGGTTGCTTGCAAATCCTCTGCTTCCTCCATCATCCAGGGGGGCGCCTTCCCGGGGCTGATCTCTTCGAGGGTCTTCAACCAAGCAACCGCTGGTTTCCCAAGGCCCAAGGACAACGCCACATAGGAGGCCTTCTCCAAAAGCCAGGGTTCCTTAGGATCCTGAGTGAGGCCACGCCGGCCCGCCTCCAAGGCTGCGTCCAGGTCGCCCGCATAATGAAAGACGTGCAGCTCGGCCTGAGAGCGCTGCAAGGCGTCTGGGGCCTCCCTCGCAGCCAGCAGGGCGCCGCGGAAGTCTCCTTCGCTCACCAGTCGTGCGGCAACATCAAAGCTGTTCTGGGCGCTCGCTGGGAGGCCAAGTAGGAGGAACAGGCAAGCGCAGGGTGCACAGGCCAGCAGGCGCTCGAGTTTCACAACCCAAGGCCTCTCCCGACCGGGCTGCATTTGGAAGGACCCCAGTCGCCAGCGCCCCAGTCCCAAGGGCCCCACTAGAGCGCCTGCTCCTGGAGCCGCAACTGAGCCGCGCGCAATTCGATCGACTGACGTTGACGGTCTTCCATGTCGCTACGGTCGTCTGTCAGCAAATCCTCGCCATCCCCATGGAAAAGCTGCCAAGCACCATCGAGAGCAAGGGGTGCGAGCAGCTTGCCAATCAGCGCTGATTGAACTTGCCAGGAAGGTCCCAAAACATCGGGCAGCTGCGCATCCCGTCGCAGATAGGCCACGTAGTTGCGCGTGAAGGGAACGCGCACCACCAGCGCCGGGGAACCAAAGCCCTTGGCCGCACTGTTCGCCAGGGAAGTGATGACCGGATCCTCAAAGCCGAAGCCACCGATGTTGACCGTCAGCCAGCCCCCCGGACGCAGATGCTCGCGGACCTCTTGAAAAAACTCGACGCTACAAAGGTGTGCGGGGATCTCCATCTGGTTCGCGTAGGTGTCGAGCACGATTTGATCGAAGGGTTGCGCGAGTTGCCGCATGCCTGATCGAGCGTCCCAACCAGCGAAGACCTTGCGTTGCGCAGACTCCGCAGCCAAGTCCATCCAGCGCCTTGCGAGCTCGACTGCCTTGGCATCGATCTCAATGCCCGTGGCGTTCAAGCCCCGGCCCTCCGGCAGCACTCCTTCCATCACGCGCCACGTGGTCCCAGCCCCCAAACCGAGCACCAAAAGGCTCCATGCCTCTGCGGACTCGCGTAGCTCGTTCTGCGACCACCAGATGGGCGGGCAGAAGTAGTTGTAGTAGCCCTGGGGCAAGAGGCCGGGCTCGGGCTGCCAAACGGATTGGTAGGAGTCGAAGCCTTCATTGACCTGCAACTGCCGGGTGCGAGTCTGCCCTTCCCCAAACTCCACCACCCGCAGGCTTTGGTAGGCCGACTCTTGCGCCTCGAGCAGCCGGGCGCTGGTCAGCGCCGCAGCGTGCCCCTGGGTTGTCGCAAACAGTCCGGCTGCCCACAAGAGCGCGAGGGGCAAGCCCGAGAGCCCTACGCGGCGATTCATCCCGAGGGCACACAGACCGGCTCCGCCCAAGATTCCGGCGGCCAGCCAGAGCGTAGTGCGCAACCCCAGGTCGGGAATTAGAAAGTGCGTGGTGCTGAAGGTCCCCACCAAACTGCCGAGGGTCGACGCGAACAGCACTTGCCCGCCTGCCGCCCCTGCGTGTTGCGCTCCCCTTTGCTGCAAACTCTCCATGGCCAGGGGCCCCACGCAACCCAGTGCGACGGCCGGTGGAGCGAAGAGCAACAAGGAGGTGGCTAGGCTGCCCCAAACCAGGAGATCCGCCGCGCGGTCGAGAGTCACTCCTTCAGGCAGGAAGTAGCGCGCGACCGGCTCCGCCGCCCAGGGCAAGCAAAGCGTCAAGCCGCCCGCCAACAGCAAGCAGCGCCCCAGGGCCCCCATGGGCCGCGCGCCGGCGGCGAGCCTGGAGCCCGCCAGGTACCCGAGCGCCAGGGCGAGCAGTACCACCCCGATGACGTTGGTCCAGACCGTGGAGGAAGTGCCAAACCAGGGAGCCAGGACGCGCACGGCTGCGAGTTCCACCACCATGGTTCCGGCGCCGGCGAGCGCGACAAGAATGAGCAAGCCGAAGCTCCCGGTGGAGTTTCGGCTTGCGCTAGGTTCATTCGTCAATGGACAGTGTGGTTGCTAGCGACCCGTGCGGGCCGTTGAATCGTGCGTCCAGGACGTCGGTTCGAACATAGCCTTCGGCTACTTCTTCGGACTCTTCGGAATGTCGTAGTCCATGCTGGTCGTGTAGAACTTCCCGGGGTCGTTCTTCGAGCTGTAGACCTGCTCAATCATCGTGTAGAAGTTGCGCGGAATCTTGTCCTTGTGCACGGCGCCATTCAAGGTGACCGTGACAGGCTCGTCCAAGTTCAGCAACGTGTCGTTCAAGTACAAGGTCACGGACGGGATGCCGATGGCTTCGATGGTGATCGAGTTGCTGGCGACGTCGAGCTTGGCGCTAATCTTCGCGTCCGCGTCGTAGTCCATGCGAGGTAGCTCAATCCAGTACGCTTTGGTCGGGAACGGAGAGCCCGGCACCAGGACGACTTGATCAGGATTGGAGCGGCGATTGGTGGCCTCGATCCAAGCCCAAACATCTTCCACCTTGCCGGAAGGGTTCAGGGTGCAATCTGCGTACCCAGCTTCCTTCGCGAGCTCTGCGTAATCTGTGGCCCGTTTGCCAGCTCCGGCGAAGAAGCACGGCAGGTTGCTAAGGTTGTCCGGCGAAATCTCCGCTGCGTCACCAGTGCGGCCGATCAGCGCGCAAAACCGGTCCGGGAAGACACTCGCGATGTTCATCGCTGCAGCCACGCCTTCGCCTCTTCCCGCCAGGAAGACCTTGTCAAAATCGATGGCGTAGCTATCGCGAGCGATGGCAAAAGTGGAGAGCAAGATGCCCTGCCCCCCGGCCTTCTTCGAGTTGCCCCGTTCGCCGACTCCGCCCCACAGGGCGGGATCTTCCGGCATGTCGAGGACCACGATGATGGCCCCATCGCGCAGGGCGGGAATGTTCCAGTATTCGTTCAGGTGATCCGCGGGCTTTTCGTCCACATCCGGGATGCAGAGAATCAGCGGGTAGGCGATCTTAGGAGAGTACTTCTTCGGGATCCAAACGGAGTTTTTGGCCTCGTAGTCCTCGCCGTAGTAGGTGACGGGCACGTCCATGTCGTCCACCTTGCCCTTCTTGATGCCCTTGACCTTGCTGTAGTCAATCGCATGCCAGAGGGAAGCGGCCAAGTCGTCGGACAAGGCCAGGGGGCCCCGGCCCTTCGCGGCTTTGGACCACTTCTTGTCGAGGTGCTCGCGCAGCTCCTCTTCGGCGTCGCCCTTGCCTTCGCGCTCCTTGCGCGCGTTGATGCAGTTTCCAAACAGTTCGCCCGCTTTGCGATGGTCGGCGGCCCGCATGAGCAGCGTGGAATCCTCCTGGAGGCGGACAGCAGGCTCGAGAGACGACGTCGATCCGAGCGGAACGGCGGTTCCCGCTCCGGTGCAGAGGACCGTGGCAAGGAAGATGGAGAATGTAGAACTCTTGGTCATGGGGGTCATAGCCAGCTAAGGAGCAGGAGTAACAGGTGTACGAGGATTGGCGGGTACGGACTTCGCCGCAGGCTCGGGAAGCATCGAGAGGCCCCAGCCGCGCAGTGCCCAGGAAGGCGGGGGCTGCTTGTCCAGGAGAGTACGAAAGATTGCTCGGGCTTGGGCCATTCGTCCATCGCGTAGCTCAATTCTCCCGAGGACGACCCCAGCGTTGACCGAGCCACGGCGAAAAGCACTTCCGAGGGGGCCGCGGGCGGCGGATTCCTTGCCGGCGCCCAGCTGAGCCAGGCCCAGGCGCTCGAGCAACTCATATTGGAGCACCGGGTCTTTCTCGGCCTCGAGGGCGCTGCGTAAGACTCTGGTTGCTCGGTCGCTGTCTCCCAAGCGCGTGCAGACCAGGGCCAAGGTCATCGCACTCCAAGTGGCCTGAGCCCGGCGGTGCATGCCCTCAGCAAGTCGTTGTGCATTCCAACCGTGGTAGGCCTCCACCTCTTGGGTGAAACGCGCGAAGGCCTTTGATTGAGTGGCGAGCAGGCTGTCCCCATTGGCACGCTCCAATTGGATCAGAAGCTCTTCGATCGTGGGCTCGGGCACTGTTGGGATTTCCAGAGCTTGAGCGGATGCTTGCTGGTTCTGGGAAGAAGCCTCCCGCGGCGACCCGCCAGGGTCCAGCGCACGAGTACCCAGGGGACCAGGGGAGCTCGGCGCACCCATCAGAATCAGTCCGAGGACAACAGCTTGCAGCATGGTCGGCTCCTTTCTATTTCCAGGCGACGCCCTCGCCTGCGCCGTCCACGGATCCAAGGACCCAGGCCTCTTCGCCGGAAGCCTTCAAACGCGTGAGCACTTGCTCCACGTCGCCAGGTTCCACCAAAAGCACCAGACCGACCCCCATGTTGAAGACTTGGTAGGACTCGTCCCTGTCGATTTGCCCGCCATCGACGATGTATTGGAAGAGCGGCGGAACTTCCCAGCTGTCGAGATCGATCACGGCGCGGTTGCCGGACAACACACGCGGCAGGTTGTCGCGCAAGCCGCCCCCCGTGATGTGACTCATGGCCGCGATCAAGTTGTCCTCGAGCAAGGGCCAGATGGGTTCCAAGTAGGAACGGTGCGGAGCCAGTAGACCCTCTTGAATGGACATACCGCCCAATTCAGCCGGGCGGTCGCTCAGTTCGTGACCCTTGCGCTCAAAGATCACCTTGCGCGCGAGGGAGTATCCGTTGGTGTGCAGGCCATCGCTCTTGAGGCCGATCAGCACTTGCCCTGGGCGCACTTTGGAACCATCGAGTAACTTGTCTTGGGCGACGGAGCCGACGATGAAACCGACCAGGTCAAAGTCCCCCGCTGCGTACAATCCGGGCATCTCCGCGGTCTCGCCACCGAGCAGGGCCAGTCCATTGTCCCGGCAGGCCTCGGCGCATCCACGAATCAGGTCCGAGACCACCGTGGGGTCCAAGGCGCCGGTGCCCACGTAGTCCATGAAGAACAGCGGACGGGCGCCCTGCACGAGAATGTCGTTGATGCAGTGTTGCACGAGGTCGCGCCCGACGCCGTCATGAATCCCAGCCTTCTTGGCCACGTCGAGCTTGGTGCCCACGCCATCCGCGCTGGCCACCAAAATCTGTCCCCCGCAACCAACTCGTGCGGGATCGAAGAGGCCACCGAAGGCTCCCACATCCCCGAGCACTCCGGGGGTGAAACTGCTCTTGATGGCCGCTTTTGCCCGGGCGAGGGTTTCGTCCTGAGCGTCGATGTTGACGCCAGCGTCGCGGTAGGTGAGCGGAGACTTATCCATGGGTCCTAATTGGAGAGTGCGCGGTTGTTTGAAGGGGAAGCCATGAGCTTTCTCGTGACCCGTCTACGGGGGGCTGCAAGGGCACCAATCTAACGCCAGCGTCTCCCCATTCCCATGCCCGAGGGGCTCGTATCTGGGGAGCTTCTCATCAAATGGCGTCAGTTCTTCGAGGCGGGGCTTCGATCCGCCTGGCTTGGTCCTAAACTCAGGTCCCCCGCGGCCCGAAAGACCTCTGTGGGGCCTCGATCGAGGATCCGGGACGCAGCACAGAATGAGCCACGGGAAAGACTAGCCAGCTAATGTCGTTGAAAGACCCAATGTCGTTGAGAGAGCCGGGTTCGATGAAGAAACCGGCGTCGATGAAGGAGCTCGTTCTGCTTGGATCGACGGGCTCGATCGGGACCCAAACCTTGGATTTGGTGCGTGAGTCCCGTGGGGAACTGCGCGTCACGGGCCTGGCCGCCTCGAGTTCTTGGGAAGCTGTTTTGGAACAGGTCCTCGAGCATCGGCCGGCCTTCGTGGCCATGGCAGATCCAGAGGCAGCGGAAAAGCTCGCGGCTCACTTGCCCGCAGACTGCGCCTTGTTCAGCGGACCGCACGGGGTGCTCGAGATGCTGGCGGCCGCTCCCTATTCCGTTTGCGTCCATGGCATCGTGGGGTCCGCCGGATTGCCCGCCTCCAGGGCCGTGCTCGAAGCGGGCAAGACCTTGGCACTGGCCAACAAGGAATCCCTGGTGGTCGGCGGCGAGCTCCTAATGAATCTGGCCCGCGAACATGGAGCGCAGATCGTTCCGGTCGACAGCGAACACAGCGCCATCTTCCAATGCTTGCGAGGGGAAGACATGGGTCGCATCCGTCACATCTGGTTGACCGCGAGCGGAGGTCCCCTGCTCATGACTCCCGCGGCGGACTTTGCCAAGGTCACTCCTGCGGTCGCTTTGAACCATCCCAACTGGGACATGGGGCCGCGCATCAGCGTGGGCTCCGCGACCCTTATGAACAAGGCCCTCGAGGTGATCGAGGTGCATCATCTCTTCGGCTTGGATAGGGAACGCATTCGGGTGGTTGTCCATCCCCAATCCATCGTGCACTCGATGGTGGAGTTCGTGGACGGTTCCGTGATCGCCCAGTTGGGCCCCCCCGACATGCGCGGTCCGATTCACTACGCGTTGCACCATCCGGACCGGGCCCCCTCTTCCTTGGGGGGCTTCGACATCTCCAGCATGGGCAACCTCACCTTTGAGGAGCCGGACTTGGAACGCTTTCCGTCTCTTGAGCTGGGCTATCGCTGCGTCGAAGAAGGTGGGGACGCGGGCAGCGTCTTGAACGCCGCAGACGAAGTGTCGGTTGCCGCCTTTCTCAAAGAGCAAATCCCCTTCACTGAGATCGCGCGCATCAATGCAGCGGTTCTCGATCAACGCCCGGGCCTCTGCTCGAGCTTGAATGAGCTGCTCGAAGCAGACGTTCAAGCCCGCGCCCTCGCCAACTCCCTCGTGGAACGCGCTTCCACCTCCGCCCCTCGCTGAATTCCAACTTATGGATCTGATCTCCCTCTGGCGCATCTTGCAGGTTGTGCTCGGCATCGGTCTCGTGATTTTCGTTCACGAGTTCGGGCACTTTCTCGCCGCAAGGATTTGCAAGGTGCGCGTGCTGGTCTTCAGCATCGGCATGGGCCCGCGCATCTTCGGCTGGCGTCGTGGCGACACGGAGTACCAAATCGCCGCTGTGCCCCTCGGGGGCTACGTGCGCATGGCTGGGGAGGAAACGCACTACTCGAAGGAGCCCGCCGCTTCCTACGAGTTGGGCTCGAAAACCGTGGGGCAACGTTTCTTCATCTACTCCGCCGGCGTGATCATGAACGTGATCTTCGGCTTGGTGGTGTTCCCGATTCTGCTGATGAGCGGCATCCCCTCGCGCTTGCCCGTGGTTGGAACCGTGCCCGTGGGATCCCCCGCTTGGCTGGCGGGAGTCGAACCGGGAATGCGTGTGCTCGCGGTCAACGGGGAATCCATCTACGACCTGAGCCAGGTCTTCAACGAAGTGGCTCACGGGGGCTCCGGGCCTGTGGAACTGCGCATTCGACAGGACGACACCGGCGAGGAGTTCAGCCTGTTCGCGCAGCCGGATTACGACGAGCGCATGGGGATCTACTCCATCGGTGATCTGCTGCCGGCGTGGGCCCCTGGCTTGCCCCTGAGTGTGGACCCCCTGAGCCCCGCCGCGAAGGCGGGCGTGCAAGACGGGGATCAATTGCTGGGGGTTGTGGGAACGCCCCCGGGCTTCTCGCCGACGGAACAACTGTTCTTCGCGGTTCGCAACCAAACGCCGATCGACTTGCGCGTGCGGCGCAACGGCGAGGAAATGCTTTTCGCAGGGATCGATCCGCGCATGATCCCGGGCACGGCCCCACGCATCGGCATCGTTTCCCTCTGCCAACATTTGGAAGCCCTCAAGGACACGGAGTTGGTGCACGCCACTGGCTTGATGGTGGACGATCGCATCTTGGCAGTGGACGGTTTTGCGATTGGCGACTCAGGAGACATGCACGACGGGCTGACCCGTTCGAAAGGGCCCGTCACCTGGCGTGTCCGGCGCGACGGAGAGGTCCTGACCTTCGACTCACCGGAACTGTCTGAAGCGCAGGCGATCGAACTCGCCTCCCAATTGGCGGTGGTCCACGACATGCTCGACACCCGGGTGCGCGTGGTCGAGGGCTCCCCCGCCTACCTGGCCGGTCTGCGAACGGGAGATTGGATTCAAGAGATCGACAAGGCTCCCGTGGACGTCTTCGCGGACCTGGTGACGGCCTCCGGTGCCGCCGGCGCACGCGGGCTCCCGATGTCTCTGGCGGTGCGCCGGGAAGGGCTCTCTCCCGGGGAAACGGACTTCATGACCGTCGACGTCAAACCAGAACCCTATCCCCAGCACACCTTCGGTCTGGCCTTGAGCCTGGCGAGCTACGACTACAAGGTCTCGAATCCAGTTCTCGCGGTGAAGCAAGGCGCGGTGGCTTCCTTCAAGATGATTCGCGATGTGTTCCGTTTCCTACGGGGCATGATGCGCCGAGAAGTGGGCAAGCAAAACGTCGGTAGCATCATCAAGATCAGCGTCATCGCCCACGACACGGCGGAAGCCGGTTGGGTGCGCTTCTTTTGGTTCCTGTGTCTGCTTTCGATGAACCTCGCGTTCTTGAATGTGCTTCCGATTCCGATCCTGGACGGCGGCCACTTGTTCTTCCTGATCATCGAGAAGATCAAAGGCTCACCAGTCAGCGAGACCCTTTTCAGCTACAGCCAGTTGGTGGGCCTCGTGTTGATCGTGTCGCTCTTCGTGTTTGCGATCTACAACGACCTGACCACCCTCGTGTTCTAGCCATCGTGAACAAAGGCTTCGCTTCCTGGGGGCGGCTCTTCCGGCTGTCCCTAGCCCCCACCGCTGTCGGCGACGTTCTCGCGGGGAGCGTGTTGGCCGTCACTGCAAGTGGCATCGAACCGACCGGCGCGGCCCTGACGATGATCACCCTCGTGATCAGTTCCCTGCTCGTCTACCACGGAGGCATGGCCTTCAATGACTGGTGCGATCGAGAGGAGGACGCGGTCGTTCGACCGGAGCGGCCCCTGCCCTCCGGAGCCATCTCCCCCGCAGCGGCCCTCGGCGCGTCCCTGCTCGGGTTCGTGCTCGGACCTTTGCTGGCAGCCAGTGTCCACCCCCCGGCGGGCCTGTGGTGCGCGGGGATGGCCCTCGCCGCGGCCCTCTACGATTCTCGCGGACGGGGAGCTTGGATCGGTCCTGGCCTGCTCGGACTCTGTCGCGCCCTGAATCTCGGTTTGCCGATCCTGGCCTTCGGCGGCTTCGAAGCCTTCGCCCTGCTCTGGCCCGCCCCACTCGCCTACGGCGCCTACGTGTTCGTGCTCTCGCGGCTCGGACGCTTGGAAGATGGGGAGGCCACCGCGGGCAATCGCTACGTGCCCCAGTTCCTGCTGGTCCTATTGGGGTTGATCTTCTGGTGCCTGCCCTTTCTGCCTCTCGAGTTTTCCTCCGGCGATCCGACGAGTCTCGCTCTGGGCCGCAGAGTGGCCCTGGGAATCGGACTCGCCGCAAGTTGGGGGCTCTTCAGCAAGGCGCGTTCCCTCGGGGCTTGGAAGCCATCCGATTTGATCCCGGCCATGGGTTGCGCCCTGCGTCGCATGCTGCCCTTCAGTGCAGCCCTGGCCGCCCTGAGCGGAACAACCTTTGGCTTCGTGGTCGCCCTGGTCATCCTTTGCCTCTTTCCGATAGCTGTTTGGTTGCGCGGGGTGTTCCCGCCTTCCTGAGTCAGAGGCCAGCCCCGTTCGACCGTGCTGGCTGAGCCGCTTCCCGAGAGAGTCTCGCCGGAGTTCAGTCACAGAATTCGAGGCGCCGCGAATCACGGGGCTCGCGCCCCATGCCCAACCCCTGCACCCGCCGACTCAACCGATGAAAGCCCTCGCCCTGCAAGCCGCCCTGCTGTTCCCGCTTCTAGCGTTCCTCCCAGGCAGAGCCCGGGCGGCAAGCCCTGAGGCAAATCAGCAGAGTGCTGCGCTTCCTGCGGGCGATGTCGCTTGGACTCCCCTCCCCCAATTTCTCTTCCAGGGGGAGAAGCGCGAGCACCTCGCGCACTTCAACCTCGGCAAGAACAGCCTGGCGATCCAAGGCTACGATCCCGTCGCCTACTTCAAAGAAGGTGGGGGCAAGCCCCAAGCGGGCAAGCAGGAGCTGAGCTACACCCACCTGCAAGTCAGTTATCGCTTCGCCACCCAAGCGCATCTGGATCTCTTCAAGAAGAACCCTGCCAAGTACGAGCCGCTCTACGGGGGCTGGTGCGCCTACGCCATGGCGGACAACGACAAGACCGACATCAACCCCAAGTCCTTTCTGATTCAGGACGGTAAGTTGCTCCTGTTCTACGATGGCTTTTGGGGAGACACGCGCAAGCTGTGGAGCAAGGACCCGAAGGGTTACTCGCCCAAGGCCGCAGCAGGCTGGAAGAAGTTCACGGCCAAGAAGAAGTAGGGACGCGAGCGGGCCACCGCTGAGAGCGCGGTTCTCGCCAACTCCAAGCGCGATCGTCCGAGGTGCAGCAACGGACAGCCCTCGCGGAACATGCCGGGCCATCGGGGTCCCTTCGCAAGGGCTCATCGATGGGCCTCTAGAAAGGCAACTCCCCCGAACGTGGAACCCGGGGCGCGGGCGGCTCTTCCCGGCCCTCAATCAAGGCTGCCAATTGCGCCGTTGTCGCCGGCCCATGACCTGCGTAGTGGTTGTTCGAATAGACGAAGAGTTCCTGCACGTCCCCAGCAATGGCTCCGAGGAAGTCTGCCCAGCGCTTCAAACCAGAACTCTGATCCAGCACGACCCGGTCGAAGGAGTCGGTTAGGGCGTCGAGCTTCTTGCGATCCCCGATCAAGCGCGCGTAGGTGAAGTCCGCGGTCAAGAGGTCCAACTCGATCTCAGCTGGATGGGGCATGTAGGCCAGGTCGAGCAAGACGAAGGCCGCCCCATGGGACCTGAGTAGGTCGAGGAATTCCGGGGTGACCCAGTGCTTGTTGCGGATCTCAACGCAGAAGCGCAACTCCTGGGGCAAGCGATCCAGGTACTTGTCGAGCCGCTCATAGAAAAGCCCAGGCTCTGAAAATGCATGCTTGTTGAAGTAGGGAAACTGCAGGACCAGGGGACCGAGACGCGATCCGAGGCGACTCATGGCGCTCAAAAATTGCTCCGTGGGTCTGCGCACGTGCTCCTCCACCAGAACCCGCTCCGCATCCGGGGCGGGACCCTGCCCCGCATGGACGATCATCCGCGGCATTTTTGCGGAGAACACAAAGCCATCCGGAGTCCTGCGCTTCCAACCATCCACCATGGAAGGCGACGGGATGCGGTAGTAGGTCACGTCCGCCTCCACCGACTGAAAAATCTGGCTGTAGCAGGCCAGAAAGTCCCTCGCTGGGGTTCCAGGGGGGTAGAAATTTCCGACCCAGCTCTTCGCTGACCAGCTCGAGGTGCCGAAATGGAACTGCCCGGGATTGCTTGAATCGTTGTTCATCAAAGTGACTGCGCAAGCAGTCCAAAGCCTGTGCTTGCGATCGTCAAGACGATTCGATCTGATCAACACTCGACACCCCGAAAAAACAGTGACTCCATGAGCCTCTCCGCAGCATCCCACAAGCCGATCAGCGCCCCCCGCCGGGTGGCCGTCGCTTTGTGGATGGTGGCCTGCGCCGCGGGCTGCACAGAACCCACCTCCAAAGTCACCCCCGGCCGAAACGTCTTGCTTGTCACTCTGGGCTCGACACGGGCGGACAGGCTCGGCTGCTACGGCTACGAAAAGGCCAACACCCCCCATTTGGATGCCCTCGCGAAAGAGGGAGTGCGGTTCGAGAACGCCTACGCCACCTCGGGCTTGGGTCCCATGTCCCAGGCTTCCATTCTGACCGGAAAAAACACGACCTCCCACGGACTTCGGGTCTTGAGCGGGAACCCTGGGCACCGCTTGTCGCGCTCGATTCCGAGCTTGCCTCAGATTCTTGGGAACCGAGGATGGCGCACGGCGGGCTTTGTCAGCTCCTACTTCGCAGGCAATGCCTACGGGTTGGGCCGGGGATACCAACAGTTTCGCGGCACCGAAGCGGACGCCCCCGACAGCCAACTCGCGCCAACATCCGTGCCAAGCACGGGCGGACTTGTGGACGCACGCGAAAACAAGTTTCAGCGCCGTTCCGATGCGACCACCGATGAAGCGCTCACTTGGCTAGAAGAGCACGGCGAGCTCGGTCCATGGCATCTCTGGGTGCAGTACGCGGATCTGCAAGACTTGGCCCTGGTGCCTCCGCTCATGACCGCCACGGCGGCTGGACTCAGCTACGACGTGGACCCCCAGGATCTCGCGGCCCGCGAACTCTTGTACGACTTCGAGCTGGCCTTCATGGATGCCCAACTCGGGCGTTTGATCGACTACTTGAAGAGCACCGGGCAGTACGAGAACACGATCCTCGTGATCCTCGCAGACCACGGGCAAGGGCTCACCGATGGACAGCAGAATCACGGATGGTCCCTGCACCGTTTGCTCTACAACTGGTCGGTGCGCGTGCCCATGATCATCAAGCTGCCGCAGTTCCCGCCGGGCATCGTGGTGCCGGATCTGGTGCGCTCGACCGATGTGTTGCCGACCCTGCTGGAGCACGTCGAGCTCCTGCCCCCAACGAAATTGGATGGTCGCAGCCTGCTCCCCATTCTGCGCCGCGAGTTGGATGAACCGCGGATCGCCTTCGCCGACGCCTTGATCCTCGAGGAGGCCCGCGGTCCAAACAGGCCTCTTCCCGAGCGACAACTCGACAACCTGTTTCTGGTCATGAATCAGCGCTGGAAGCTGATCTATCACGAGCGCCAACCGAACAATTCGGAGCTGTACGACATGCTCCACGATCCCGCAGAGCTCTCGAATGTGTACGCGGACGAACCCGAGCTGGCCGCAGGCTTGCTGCGCACTTTGGAAGAGCGTGGGGCCTTCGACAGGAAGACGCAGGCGGCTGCCGGTCCTGCACCGGATGGAGTAGCCCTCGAGGCCCTCGGGTACGGAAGTCTGCGCGCCGCCGAGCAAGAAAATTAGTCGGGTCCGCGGTCCCACCCAGGGATCCCCTGCCTACCGCGGATCATGAGCTATACTCTCAAGGCCCCCCCCAACCTTCCCTCGCGCCCAATGAGCCCCAAGACTTTTCCCCAGCGTTCCGCGGTTCTCCTGACTTGCCTGGCCAGCCTGGCCTCCTGTGGCGACCCTGCCCCGGCCGACGGACCGGTTCCACAACGGGTTCTGTTGATCTCCCTGGACACCTTGCGGGCGGACCACACGGGCTTCGGCGGCTACTCGAAGCCGACCACGCCGTTCTTGGACTCCCTGGCCGAGCGCGGCATCGTTTTCGAAAACCACTTCGCGAACTCGAATTGCACCTTGCCCTCGCATGCCACCATGCTGACGGGATTGCATTACCAAACCCACGGGGTCAAACCGGTCGGCCCCGATGATGACATCCTGGTGGTGCCCCAGAGCGTGACCACACTGGCCGAGCGCTTTCAAGAGAATGGCTACGCGACAGCCGGCTTTGCCAGCCACGGGACTTGGCTCTCCAAGGACTACGGTTTTGACCAAGGCTTTGACGTGTTCAAGTCCTCCTGGGACGACGCGGACACGGTGATCGAACGCTACCTGGACTACCTGGACGAGACCCCCGCCAAACAGAGCTTCGCCTTCCTGCACTTCTTCGACATCCACTCGGACAACAGCCGCAAGGGCCCGTGCTATCCCTATCAGTCCAGCGGCGAATTGATCGCTCAGTTCGCTGGCGACAAGCCCGAAGGATTCACCGGCTGCTCCACTGGCGAGGGCCGCGAGGAGAACTGTGCATCCGAGTACTTGAAGGATTTGTCCCTCAAGAAAGAGCCCCTGCCAGAGGACCATCTCAACTACTTGATGGGGCTCTATGACGCAGGCATTCGAAAGATGGACGACAAACTGCGCGATCTGTTTGCCGTTCTCGAAAAGCGCGGCCAGTTGAAGAACACCTTGGTGGTGATCACGGCCGACCACGGCGAGTCCTTCAACGAGCACGGGACCATGCTGCACGACACGCACCACGACGAGGTCGCCCGGGTGCCGTTGATCATGCTGCTGCCCGAGAGTTCGGGGGTCGCTCCGCGACGCATTCAGTCTCTCACGCAGTCCACGGATTTGGCTCCTACGATTTTGGACCTAGTCGGATTGGAACCGATCGGCCAGCTGCCGTCCTTGGCTCCGGGCATCATGGAAAACACGGCGATCGCGGACGGGTTTGTGCTCTTCCACGCGCACGTGGGGATCGGCCGCGATGCCGAGGGGGACTACAAGTACCTCAAGATTGGTGGTGGCAAGTCCCCTCATTTCTACGATCGCTCGGCGGATCCCCAGGAGCTTCACAACCGCTTGGAGGACGCCGAGTACAAGGAGGAGAATCGGGACCGTCTGTTGCGGGTCTATCAGCAAATGAATGAGTTGAACAAGGCCAACCAACTCCTTCACAAGTCGATCATGGCGCGCGAGTCCGGGGATACGACCAAGCTCAGTGCAGAAGCTCTGGAAGCGTTGAAGGGACTTGGGTACACGGACGGCGGACGGTCGCCGGATGAACCGGATGAATAGGGCGAGCCCTAAAGCCACCGGCAAAGCGCGGCGCGCATGATTCGAGCTGGGCTCTGCCAGTAGGCGACATACAAAAGGATCGGGCGCCGTGTTCAATAGAACGCGGCGCCCGATTCACTCGATTCGGCATCCAACTCGAATCTGCTCCTCAGCCCGTAGGCCCCTGGATCCCCATTCCCCTGCGCAGCCCGGAGACGTGGGCATGGATCGCGACGCGCTGGCCGCATCGCTTCCACACCCCTGAGTGTCTCCGGGGGGGGTATTTGGTTGCGACAATCTCAAATATCTTCGCGTGAGCCCTCCCTGGAGGCCTTTCTGGGGCATTCAGAGCGGATCAATCCCCCTTCGACTCCAGATCCAGGCGGCAAGTCACCGAAGACACGGGGAACTCCAAGGGTTCCAAATGAAAGATATTCAACTGTGGTTTCGCAGCGTCATGGACAGGCTCCTTGGACGGAAGGCGAAAGGAAAAAAGGCACCGGCCGGTCCCCGCTCAAAACCCGTATTGCGCTCCAAGCATTCGGCGTCCTCGGAGGTTGCGCCGGGTCCCCCGGCCGTGCCCAACTTGGATGGCAAACGCTGGCTGACTGAGTCTCTGAACGCCGACGAGGCTGCCTTGGTTGAACGCATCGGGGAGTCCATCGCCTCGGGCAAGTTCGAACTGCCGCACCTTCCAGCCACCACCCTGGCCTTGGTCAACCTGGCCGGCAAGCCCGGAGTGGACGTCACGCGCGTGGTGGAATTGATTTCCTCCGACCCCTCCCTTGCTGGCGAATTGCTGCGAGTCTCCAACTCCGTGCTCTACTCAACCCATGTACCTGCATCGACCCTCAATGAGGCGGTGATGCGCATCGGTTTGCGGGGCCTGCGCACGTTGATCTTCTCTGTCTCGGTCAAAGGCACCGTGATGAAGATGAAGGACCTCTCGCAGTACTCCAAGGAAGTTTGGCGTCAGGCCTTTAGCGTGGCCACCATCGCACGCAAGATTGCGCCTCTGTTGGAGATCGAGCGCGAGCGTGCCTTCTTGATCGGCCTCTTGCACGACGTGGGCAAAATCGCGCTCTTGGCGATGCTCTCCAAGGAGATGCGGCGCGGCACGATCGTGAGCCCAGCAACCGTGGGGCGTGTTTTCTACACCCACCACGAACTGGCGGGAAGCCGCTTGGCCGAGAAGTGGCGCCTCGATGCGGAGCTGGTTTCGATCGCTGGTCAACACCACAACTGCAAGGCCAACCAAGAATACGAGCGTGGCGCGGCCCTGGCCAGTTTGGCCCACAAGCTCGACCTGCACATGGGCTTCGATGATGAGGCAAGCTACCGCGGCCTCGTGAGATGCCCGGAGTTTGAGTCGCTCGGTATCAGCGAAGGACGGCGCATGGCCGTGCTCGATCAAGCGCGCCGGGCCTACGAAGAACAGGAATCGGAAGCGCACGCGATGGCCGCCTAAGGCTCTCACCCCTGAATCTCGGAAGTGCAAGAACAGGCAGTCTTGTGCTCCCTAGCCTTCGGTAGATCCCCCTCTGTGTCACCGTGAATGAGGCAGCCTTCGACCCGCCCGGGAGCCCAAGCCCCGCCGAGCATCCGCTGGTGCCGGCGGCGCTTGGGCTTTGTGGAACCTAGGTTCGCACTAAATGGACTCCAGGAATCGGGGGGACTTCGCTATTCTCACAGTCCGCGACGGGGCCCGTAGCCCTCCAACAACACCAAACACCCTCCAGCCCGACACCCCCCCATGAAAGTCTCCTCCCCCCTGATTCTGGGCCTGCTCCTGCTCACCGGACTTCTTGCGCAACTGACATCCGCGCGCCCCACCAAAAGCGCCACATTCCAGGATGTGGAAGCCACCGAGGAGTCCCCTTTGATCATTGCCATGGAGCTGCTGCACGACAACGAGCGGGTCATGAAGAAGGCGCTCAAGGGGGACGGAGATTTTGCGCAGGCTCTGGTAGCGGTCGTTGGCATGCAAGCCGGTGCTCAAGCAGCCAAGCTGTTGACTCCGCCCATGGCGGAAACCGTCGACGCCGCCAAACGTCCTGAGTTCCTCAAGGGCTTTCGCTTGCAGATGATCGCCATGAGCCAGGACTTGCTGTCCCTGGAGCGTTTGCTGCTCGAAGGCAAGCTGGAAGAGTCCCGCGCTATGTTCCAAAAGGTGCGCGATCATGAAGGCGCCGGCCACGAGCGCTACGCGGAGTAGTCGACGCTTATGTTGACCTTGCTTCTACCGTTCCTGTTGCTCGCACCCAGTGCGACTCCAGCCCCCAGCATCGGCGAGGGTTGGCTGGAGGATTTTGACCGTGCACAGCAACTGGCCTTGGAAACGAATCGGGATCTGCTCGTGGACTTCACAGGCTCCGATTGGTGCTCGTTCTGCAAGATGCTGAATCGTGAGGTGCTGTCCACCAGCGTTTTTCAAGAGAAGGCTTCCGCAGACTACGTGTTGGTCAAGGTTGACTTGCCTCAGACGGCGGCCGGACTGAAATCGGTTCCGAACATGAAGCGCAACCGCGAGCTCTCCCGTCAGTACAAGATTCAGAAGTTTCCGACAATCTTGCAGATGACGGCGGAAGGCCACGTCTACAGCACCAAGGGCTATGAGGCTTCCGGGGCCCTGGCCTACTGGAATTCGCTCGCGGAACAGCGTCTCAAGACTCGCGGACCAGTTGTTGAATCCGTGGAGCTTGCGAAGGCCTTCAGCACAGGGGATGCGGATGCGCGCGCGAAGGTGGCCGCGCGCAGTTTGATCCTCTTGCCGCAACTGCCCCCCGCCAGCAGTGCGGTGCCGCTTTTGATCGAACCGGTCGCGCACTACTTGACCCTCGACCCCAAGAATGAGCAGGGCAATTTGGCTCGAGCCCTGCGAGTGATCCTGCCCAGCGGCTATGCCCTTGCGCGTCACTTGGAAGTTGCCCGGGAGTTGGATCCCCAGAACAAGCTTGGCCTTCGAGAACTCGCCCTCTTGGCCGACGCCTATGCGATCAAGAACGATAGCGACACGCGACGCGTGACCAAGGCGATCCATGTGTTGGATGCCATGGGGCCGATTATGGACGGGCAAGCCGCCCTAGTGCTTTATGGAAATGGCGCCCTTTGGACCGATCGTGTTTTGAGGGACGGCGAGAAGGCCAAGGAACTTGCGCGCAAGGCCTTGCCCTACGCCCGGGGCAAGCCATTGGAGAACCAGCTACAACGCCTGCTGCGCAAGTAGCTTGTCCATGGACCCACGCAAGGCCTGGCTGGTGGACCTCGACGGCACCCTGTACTCCGCCAAACCAGTCAAGCTGCTCATGGGCTTGGAGCTCTTGCTGTTGGGCGCCAAGCACTTGCCCAAGATCCGCGCCTTTCGCAAGGAGCACGAGCGACTGCGCGAGGAACAGGTCGACTGCGCCGGGGATCCTTTTGGCAAGCAGATCGAGCGAACCGCCCAACGCTTGCATTGCCCACCCGCGGACTTGCAACGGGTCGTGCGCGACTGGATGGTGCGCCGTCCAGGCAAGTGGATCCGGCGCTTTCGGAACCGAGTGCTGCTGAAGGAAATCGAACAGTATCGCGCCGCGGGCGGCCGCTGCGCCCTCGTCAGTGACTACCCGGCACGCTCCAAACTAAAGGCCCTGGGCGTTGAAGAGCACTTTGAGGTGGTTGTCGCCAATGGCGAACCCGGCGGCCCCAGCCAACTAAAACCCAATCCAGCTGGTTACCTCGAGGCCGCCAGGCGCTTGGGAGTGCAGCCCGAGGATTGCCTTGTGATCGGGGACCGAGAGGATGCGGATGGGGACGCCGCCCGGGCTGCCTGCATGGCGTTCCGCTTGGTATAGACTGCCAACCCCCTTCAACGCCTTGCTCCAAGCCGGTCCCCACCCGATCCACTTCAACGACTTCAGCAAATGATTCGCCTTCTCTTGATCGGTCTCTTGGCCAGCCAGTCTCCCGGCTCGAGTTCCTACTCGCTCTGCGGACCAGCGCGCGAGGCTTCGGCCGCCTTCACTTCGCTGGTTTCCGGCCAGCAGGCGGCTGAGTTCACCGACGAGCAGGTCTTGGCCGCCTGGGGAAAGCTCGATGAGCCCACCCGCGAGGAGATCATCGAGTGGTTTCGGGTGGACCTCGAATACTTGGACACCTTTCAGAAAACACTGATGAAGCACGTGTTCTCCGAAGAGTCCCGGGATGCGAGCGAGTGGCCCATGTACACGGACCCCACGCCCTACGATCCAGCGCTTCACGCACCGGCTCAGCCTATCAAGCGCAAGGCCCTGGATCCCGATAGCGCCCTGCTCAAGAAGAAGCGCAAAGAATTCGAGAACCGCGCCCCTGAGCGCAAGCTGATCAGTTCTTGGTGCTATGACTACGGCACTCAAAGCGTGCAACAGATGCCGGGCCTGCTGGACAAGGACCGCATCTTCCGCAATGGCTTGAACGGCTTCCACCCCGGTCTTGATCTGGCGGAGGCCCTGCTCGAAATGCAGTTGGACGATGGCGAGTGGCAGGCCGCAGCCAGCGCCTTTGGCCATGCCTACACCGATCGTTCCGGCAACGTCTACACGGGGCTCACCCTTTACGACGCCTGGGCCTCAGGCACAAAAATGGAAATGCCGGACGTGGACAGCCTCGGCATCATTCACGATCTGGATGATGACTGGAAAAGCTACACCGCGCCGGTCAGCGAGGGCAAGCAGAAGAAACTCTACGATGCGATCGCTAAGCACTTCGAGTCGCTGCACAACCACCGCGGTTTGCGTCACGCCTTGGCCCTGACCTTCTTTAGCGGCTATCCAACCATGCGCGACGGCTACTATCCGAACCTGGAGCGTTTGCACTCGCTCTGGGATCAGTACAACAGCACCCCGGCGGACTTAAAGAGCAAACTACCCAAGGCGAGCCGTTGGGAAGGCTTCCTCAAGACCCTCGTGCGCAAGTACGACAAGTCGAAGAAGCAACGCGATGAGGCTGAGAAACGACGGGATACCCTGCACAACGATGGACTGTGGGTGCGACAGACTCTGGTCAACATCATGCTGCGGGCGGGCTTTCTCAAGTAGGCTCTCTTATCCGGGCGGGTTGTCGTACAGCCAAGCAGCCCAGGCGCCAAGGTGCAGCAGGACGATCGCCCAATAGACTCGCCGGAACGAGGCCTTCTGGGTTTTGTGGCGAAACACCTTTTGAGCCAGAAAGGCGCCGGGCCAACCACCCAGCAATTCCCCCATGTGCAGGTTGCGTTCAGGCACTCGCGAGTGACTGCGAATGGCACAACGCTTGTCCCAACCGTAAAGGAGAAAAGTCAGCAAGCTGACGACGGCGTAGGTGAGGGCGATCCACTTCATTGAATTCCGCTGCTGGAAAGAGCGTGTTGCGCTGCTAGTTGGGCCGTCGAAAAGGCCGCTTGGAAATTGAATCCGCCAATCGGACCATCCACGTCGAGCAACTCACCAAAGACATAGAGTCCCGGATAGCGGTTGACCTCCATCGTGCGTGGATTGACCTCTTTGAGGTCCAAGCCTCCGCCGGTGACCTCCGCCACATCAAACCCCAAGGTGCCCTCCACGAGAACGCACAAACCCTTGAAGGTCTCCACGAGTTTGTGACGCATGGCTTTGGAAACTTGGGCGATCGGCGGGTTGGGTGGCACGCCCGCTTGGGCGCAAACCGCTTCCACCAAGCGACGTGGGAAACGCGAGCCCAGGGCCCGGGCCAAGCGCGGGGATCCGCTGGCGCGCGAGGCCTCGATCAACTCATCTCTCAGTTGCTCCCAGGTCTGGTCGGCGCACAGGTCAATCGAAAGGGTGAAGTGCGGCACGCGGGAGTCGAAGCGCGCGCGCTCCTGCTCACGGGCGACGATGCCCGAGACGTCCATGGCCGCGGGGCCCGACAAGCCTTTGTGAGTGAACATCACGGGCCGACGGCGGCGCATGAGCTCTTTGCCGGCCGAGTTCAAGAGGCGCACCTCCGCGTCCTGCAAGGCGATGCCGGAGAGTTCGTGGACCCAGGCTTCCGAGCTGCGCAAGGGAGCCAACGCGGGGTAGGGAGGCGCCACCTTCAAGTCCAGGGAGCGCAACCAAGCGTAGCCGTCACCAGTCGTTCCGCTGCCCGGAAAGCTCTGGCCACCGCTGCACAGCATCAGGGTAAGCGCTTCGATAGGCTCCCCTTCTTCGAGCGTCAAACGATAGCGATCCAGCACTCGTTCGATGCCCATCACTCTGGTGTTCGGGCGGATTTCCACCCCGGCCTGGCGGGCGGCCAACTCCATGGCGTCGCGCACGTCCTTGGCTTTTTGACTCTCGGGGAAGATCTTCTCGAGGTCCGCGGTGACGCAGGGAACTCCCCAGGCCTCGAATTGGTCGACGACCCCTTGGGGCGTTAGATTGCGCAAGGCCGGTCGTAGAAAGCGTTCCCCGGCGGGTCCGAACAGGCGTCCGGCCTTGTTGGAGTCCAAGGTGGTGGTCAAGTTGCAGCGCGTGCCGCCGCTCGCCAGAATCTTGGTTCCTGTGCGTTTGGTTTTCTCGAGCAACAAGACCGAAGCCCCGGCCCGTGCACAGGCTTGCGCTGCCCACATACCGGCCGCACCAGCTCCCACGATCACGATTGGCTGTTTCAATTGGATGGTATTTCGTCGCACCGAGCTCAACCGCCAGAAAGGGCTTTCTCCCAGGCGATGAGTTCCTCGGGAGTGTGCGGGCTTTTGGGAGGCGTGTCGTCCTCGAGGTCGTCGAGGTAGCCTTCGGGAAGTTTGACCCTTTGCGTGCCATTGCGTTTCGCGCGGTTCACGCGCAAGACGTGCAGGGGGAAGGGAGTCTCCCCATCCACTTCGGCTAGAACCGCGAGCATGTCTTCCAAGCTACGCATGCGCGCCAAACGACCGCGGATCGACGCGGAACCATGAAAGCCTTTCGTGTACCAGGAGCACCACTTGCGCATTTGAAAGACTCCGCGCTCGGGACCAAAGACCCCCATCAAGGCCCGCGCATGGCCTTCCATGATGCGCACGATTTCGCTCCACTTGGGTGGACTCTGCGGAAGCGTCCCGTCGAACAGATCCGCCATCTCGCGGAACAGCCAGGGGCGTCCGAGGCAACCACGCCCGACGACCACCCCGTCGCAACCGGTCTCGCGCATCATGCGCAATGCGTCCCAACCCTCCCAAAGATCCCCGTTGCCGAGGACCGGGATGTCGAGGCTGTTCTTCAAGTCCGTGATGGCGTTCCAATCCGCTTCGCCGCTGTAGAGCTCGGCGGCGGTGCGACCGTGCAAGGCGATGGCCGCGGCTCCTTCTTCTTGTGCCACCCGACCGGAGTTGCGATAGGTTTGCAATTCTTCATCGATGCCCTTGCGCACCTTGATCGTGACGGGCACGTCCCCGGCGGATGCCACGGCAGCGCGCACCAACCGAGCGAGCAAACGGGGCTTGACGGGAATCGCGCTGCCCCCGCCATTGCGCGTGACCTTCGGCACGGGGCAACCGAAGTTCATGTCGATATGATGCACACCGTCCGCCACCAGCGCGCGCACCATCTCGCCCACGTCCAGGGGATCGGAGCCATAGACTTGAACGGAGCGCGGGTACTCATCCTCGCCACCGGAAGCCAAAAGCAAGCTCATCTCGTTGCCCATCCGATAGCCCCGGGCCGTGATCATCTCGGAGATGCAGAGGCCCGCCCCGTTGTCCTTGCAGAGTTTGCGGAAGGCGCGGTTGGTCACGCCGGCCATGGGTGCTAACACCACCGGCGGCCAAATCCGCAGGGGCCCGATAGCCAGGGGCGAAAACTCCCCCGGGGCAGCGGGCGCTACTTGCTCATTGCGCGGATCTCCCACCAAGCGCTCCGGCGCTGGAGTGCTCAAGCAAGGGCTTTGTTCCTGGTCGGGACTGGGGCTGGGGATCGGCTGGGACTCGTCCATCGGCGAATAGTACGCCAGGATCGGGGCCGGGGGCACCCCCGTGAGCACTTACTGCTTGCCGCCGGCGTCTTCCGGCTCGCCCTTGCCCGTCTCCGCTGCCGCTTCTTCGGTCACTTCCACGGGCCGCATTGGCATGCCGGGACCACCGAAGGAGTCACAGCGGGTGGACTCGTAATGCACGACGCTGCGCCCTTGCGAGAGGGACACCTTATCCAAGCCGCCATTGGCGAAGAACTGCCCCACCATGGGACCCTCCGAGGTTCGGACGGCCAGTTTGCCCCCCTCGAGGTGCTTGATCTCGTACTCCCCGAGGATCGGCTCCGTGCCCTCAAAGTAGATCACGTTGCAGATGCCGTCCTTGCGGTAGTGTCCGAGGATCATGCTCGGGGTGGACATGCCCGCGTCCACCGCCACCGGCCGCATGGTGATGTTGTTGGTGTCCACGTATTGTCCGTTGGCCCAGCGCTTGAGCCGGAACTTGCCCGCTTGCCGCAGGCCCTCAACCCGGTAGGTCAACTCGCCACTCTCGACCTCGAAGGCGAAGGACGAAAGGGCCCCCTCGGCAAAGGTTTGAGTCAGGGTTTGCACGGTGCCTTCTTGCACCAAGCTGCCTTGGGTCTGCATGCGTGAGACCCACGCCGTGGTGCCTTCGAAAGTCCTCACCACCCAATACTCTTCGGCGGCGGTCACGCGCTCAAAGGACTTGTTCACGACCCGTCCCTCGAGCACGACACGTCCTTCGGGGAGCTCGGGCTTCTCGATCACGAGGCCGGTCTTGGCTGTCTCCATCGCCAGCAAGTGAGCCTTCACGATGGACTCGCGCAGTTCACCTAGATAGCCCTTGTCCATGAACCCGCCACGCATCAAAACGCCTTCGGGATAGCGCAAGTTCTTGATGTCCGTCCGGGGATCCGATCCCAGCACGATTGCGTCGGCAACCTTGCCAACTTCGATGCTGCCACGGTCCGCCGCCAAGTTCAGGGCCTGGGCGCTTCCAATCGTCGCCCCTTGCAGCACCGCCGCAATCGGGATGCCCGCAGCCACCCATTCGTCCAGTTCATCGTGCAAGCCTTCCCCCGGGGCCATCCAGGGATTGGGGGCCGCGGAGCCAGGAACCATGGGGACGCCTTGCTTCCAAAGCTCTTGAACGATGGCCCTGCGCTGCGCTTGTTCCTTGCGACCAAGCTCGAGGTATTCGGGGGTGAACTGCGCGCGCCGCTGCTCCAGATCCGAACGCCACCAATCTCCGTAGTAGGGCGCGAGCAAGTTGAACACCGGCGGGTCTTCCCCTTGATCCACGGTGCGGTAGCCGTAGACGTGCAAGAGGGGCATGCAGACGATCCCGCTCTCCACGTAGGCTTGCACCATGGCTTGAATGTGATCTGCTTCCCAAGTGCCGTCGGCCCCTTGAAAGCCTTCCAAATAAGACAAGCCCGTTTGTCCCGAACTAAGGGTCTTGGGCAAATCGCTGCAACGCGGAATCGGCCCCCAAACCTGAACCCCTTGTTCGCGGCCCGTGGCGATCAATTGCTTCCAGGCCTCCTCAGGCAAGCCCACGTGGAAGGACGCGAACTGCGCCCCCTGCTCGAGCAAGCGCGGGAGTTTGTCCGCCACCTCGGCGGCGTTGCGTGCGATGACTGCTTCGGTCGTTGCCGGCGGAACCCCGTCGAAGATCGCCCCGGAGATGTGCAGCTCCGGGCCCGGCATGCGATTGCGCAAAGCCGGCGAGGCCGCCATGAAAATTCGCCCCAAGTCGTTGCCCATGTCCTGGGCTAGGGTGATGCCGGAGAGCACGTAGAGCGGATCGTGCTCTAGGTCGTGGTGCACCATTCCGTCGATCAAGCCGGGAAAGAGATGTTTGCCCGTGAGGTCCACCCGGATCGCGTCTTCGGGGATCTCCAGATCTAGGCCAATGGCGATGAAGCGGCCTTCCTCTACCAACACGGTCGCAAGCCCAGGTTCGGCACCAGGAGCCATGCTGTGAACGGTGGCGCCCTCGAGGGCGAGGACTTGGAAGAGAGCAACTATGGGTAGCATTCGACTGATGGGTGTCTTTTCGCGGGGGTGATCCGAGGTAGGATTCCGGGCTCGAATCCTCCATTGAGGCTCGCTCCGGGCGAAGAGCGTGCCACGCTCGCGTCCAGGACGCGAGGCCATAGCCCCAGAACCACCCCCATGAAAGAGACCCGTCCCCAAATCGAACTCGACACAGACGACATCGGTCGCGGCCCCTGGCTTTATGGGCGCCAGGTGCGGGAACCTCGGGAGGAAGTGGAGCCCGGCTCCCTGGTCGAAATTGTGGATGCGGCCGGCAGGTTTGTGGGACACGGTCTTTACAACCCGCTTTCCGACATCCGTCTGCGTGTGCTCTCGCGCGGCAAGAAGAGCGACCTCGATCAACCGCGCGCCTTCCTGATGAACCGCATCGCCGCCGCGGATCGCGTGCGCAAGAAGCTGCTCAAGCTGCCCGAGCACACGAACGCCTACCGCATGATCCATGCGGAGGGCGATGACCTGCCCGGTTTGATCGTGGACCGTTTCGCGGACACCCTCGTCTGCGAATACCACTCCTTGGGCTTCTACACTCTCGGAGAAGATGTGGAGTGGTGCCTCAAGCAGCTCTACCCGGATGCCAAGGTCCTGCATCGGGTGCCGCTCAACGCGCGCAAGATGGAAGGCTTCGATCCCGCCGAGGAAACAGAGCCGACTGAAGAAGTCGAGATTCGAGAGCACGGAGTGGCCTTCCGCGTGCTCCCGGGTGCCGGTCACAAAACCGGGTTCTTCTGCGACCAACGGGACAATCGCGTCAAGGTTGCGGCGCTTTGTGAAGGCGCCCACGTGCTCGACCTGTGTTGCAACATCGGAGGCTTTGCTCTGCACGCGAAGAAAGCGGGAGCCCGTCGTGTGCGCGCAGTGGATCTGGATGAAGTCGTGCTCGAGCGCGCGGAAGCTTCCGCCGCAGCCAACAAGCTTGAGGTCGAATTCATCCACGCAGACACATTCAATGTGTGTCGCGCCGAGATCAACCAGGGCATTCAAAACCAAGTGGTGATCCTCGACCCGCACAAACTCGTGCGCAACAAGCGAATGCTCGAGGACGGCCTGGTCAAGTACCTGGACATGAACGCCCTGGCCTTGCAATGCGTGCGGCCCGGGGGTCTCTTGGCGACCTTCTCTTGCTCGGGAGCCGTTGAGCTTTCGGATTTTGTGGGCACCGTGTTCCGCGCTGCGCGCCGGGCTGAACGCAACATTCGAGTGCTCGAGGTTTTGGGTGCTGCGCCGGATCACCCGCAACGGCCTGACTTTCCCAGGTCGCGCTACTTGAAAGGGCTGATGCTGGCGGTGGATTGAGCCCCTAGCCGGTCCCAGTCCCACGGGGCGTTCGGCCCCCGTGCAGGACGCCGCGGGGCACGGGCGAGTGGATTCGGCTTTTTTTGTGCCCCCCCCTATGGATCTTCCCCGGAGGATCATGCAAAGTCTCTGCATCGCCCTCGTGGTGGAGGTTTCCTCCCCACGGGGGTGATTCCGTCTAGAGAAAACTTTTTTCCGCGCACCCCGGTCTCCCTCCCTCACCAACAGCCGAACCAAGTCTCATGAGCCTTCCGATCTACGTCACCCAAGACAAGTGGCAAGACTTCGACGACGCCTGGTCTGACCTCATGGCTTCCTCGGAGCCGCTGGATGAGCTGTTTGTGGCCCTGCGCCGCGCTGGAGAGAAAAACCGCATCGTGCGCTGCTTGCCCCTGGTGAAGCAGCATGTGGAAATCCTGGAGACCACGGAGCGCTTTGCGGACGCGGCCAACTTGGTCGGCACCACCATTCAAGCCGGCGGTGCGGGCAACGACCTAGCCGACACGCTCATGCGCTTGGCTACCGCTGCCTGGGGCAACGAGCCCGATTGGCAGCAGACCATCGAGCTGACGGGCCTGGGCGATGAGGGCAAGTTGCGCAAATCCTGGGGCTCCTTCATCAAGCTTCAGAAGTTCCAGGTCGGCATCCTCGTCTTCCACCCCACCGGTTGGGGCACGGGTGAAATTTTTGACGTGACCGATAACGGGATGACTCTGCACATCCGCTTCCAAAACGGCCGGGAAGACTTCTTCCCCCTGGCAGCCGCCCTCGACATCTTCGATCCCCTGGACGACACGGACCTGCGCGCCCGCTCCTTCCGTGATGAAGAAGGCCTCAAGAAAGAGGTTAAGAAGGATCCGCTCGACGCACTGCGCGCCATTCTGATTCGTTACCACGGCCGCGCAACCACCAATGGCATCAAGAACGCCATGGCACAGATCGGCGTGGAAGGCAGCGCGTTCAGCGCCTGGTGGCGCAAGACCAAACCCCTCGCGGAGAACAGCGAGTGGTTCCGTTTGACGGGTAGCGGCAAGAAGATCGAGGTCCACTTGCTCTTGACCGCAGCGGACCCCCAGGAGCAACTCAAGCGCCAGCTGAACCACGCAGCCTCCCTCGAGGACGTCATCACGAAGGGCCGCGACCTGCTGATCAAGAAGCAGATCGAGCCGGAGTTGGCCGTCACCGTTTATGAAGCGCTGCGTGAGGGAGCCGCTAGCGAAGAGGCGGATCAGGCCCAAAGGCTTTCCGCCTGGGTCCTAATGCGCGAGGCCACGGGAGAGATTCCCGAACCCTTGCAGCTCTTGATCGAGGACGCCTTGATCGAAGACGTGCCGGAAGACGACGCCAACCACGTGCCCGCTTTGTGGGCCATGTTCCAGATGCTTCCCACCACCCACGACCAGGAGCAGGCCATTCAGATCCTGATCGAGGTCTACGGAGAGGGTTGGGTCGATCAGGCCATCACGAACCTCGAGCACGCTGCCCCCGGCATGGTGCGTGGTTTGGTGGATCGCATGCTGACCGCCAAACGCGAGAACGACCTGGGTGACGTCTACCGTCGCTTGCTGACGCGCACCACGCGTTCGCCCCACCTGCTGTTGTCCCTGGCCAAATACGCGGAAGCGGATAAGCTTGGCGGCGAGCTGCCCCCCACCATGGCCCGCGCCCAGGCTTACATCAACCTGGCCACCTACCTGTTCGAAAACCGACGGGTGGACGCTGCCTTCGGCCGGGCTCACACCCGTATGGTCGACTTCATGGCCGGCGGATCGAAACCGATCCTGGCCAAGTTGCTCGATGATGCCAAGCTTACGGAAGTGCGCAGCATCCAGCGTCTCGCCCACCGCGGTGTGGAGGAGAGCATCGACAACCAGTTGATCAACCTCGCCACCCACGCCGAGGACGACACGGGCATGGCAGGCACCAAGTACTTCTGGCACAACGATTCGATATGGACCACGCGCAGTGGCAAGGAGCTTCTGGCTCGCGAGTTGAAGGAGCTCAAAGACGTCAAGATGCCGGCCAACGAAGAGGCCATTGGTCGCGCGGCCGCACTGGGAGACCTTTCGGAAAACTCCGAGTGGGAATCCGCCATTGAAGAGAAGCGCAACCTCTCCTCGCGCGCGTCCAGCATGGAAGAAGACCTCTCGCGCACGGAGTTGCTCGAGAACGCCATCCTCCCCGAAGGCGTGGTGTCCCCGGGCACCGCGGTCCGCTACATGGACAAGTCCGCGGGCACGGAAAACAGCATCACCCTCTTGGGCCCCTGGGACTCCAAGCGCGGGGAAGACGTGGTTTCCTACCGGGCACCCCTGGCCCAGGGCCTCTTGGGCCTGCACACGGGAGACGCCAGAACGATTGAACTGCCCGGCGGCCTGATCGACGTCGAGGTGCTGGAAATCACTCCCGTGGCGGTGGACTGATCTCGGCAAAACTAGCCAGCCCCTGTGGGGAGCCTGGCTAAAACACGCAGAGAGCAGCGGGGTCGTCCCTCGCCGCTCTCTGCTTTTTCATGGCTGCAAGAGTTGCGGCCCGCTGGCTGGAGGAGGGCTGAAGCAGTCACCCCGATCGGCGGAGTCTGGGTTTCTCGTGTTTTGAAAACGGAGCGCGCTGCCAACTGAAGCCTCCTTCGAAGGCTCCCTCTCTCTCCGGCCCTTGCCTGGCCCCTTCTGGGACTCATTCGGTCAAAATGCGGTTTTTGCAAAAAAAACCGGCCAGGAACTTGGCAAGAGCCCCTATATCAGCCGATCATGATGGAGTGTTCAATGCATCCTCCAACACCGTGGCCCTCGCAGGCCAAATCAAGGCTCTCGCGGATCCGATCCGTTTGCGGGCCCTGGCGCTTTTGGCGGGCCATGAGCTTTCGGTGGGCGAGCTGTGCCGCGCCCTCGGCCTTGCCCAGAGTCGCGTTTCGAACCACCTGAGAGTCCTGCGCGAGCACCAGCTGCTGCACGAGCGCAAGGTCGGCACCAGCACCTTCCTGCGCTACGCGCCCCCTGTGCAGGCCGGTGACGAGCGCGTGGCGGACCGCCTCTGGAACGCCTTCCTGCCCGAGCTCGAGGGACTGCGCGAGCACGCGGACGACCTGGCACGACTGCGCGTGGTGCTCGACGAAAGGCGCCGGGACACCACCAACTTCTTCGACGACTTGGCCGGAGATTGGAACACCATCGGCATCGATTTTGAAACGGGTCAAGCTCGTCAACGGATCGCCGCCAGTTTCCTGCCTCCCCAACTCGTGATCGCTGACCTCGGATGCGGGACGGGCTACGTGGCCCAGGCCTTTCTCGACTTGGTCCAACGGGTGATCTGCGTCGATAGCTCCGGCGGCATGTTGGAAGAAGCTCGCAAACGACTGGACGCCACTCCCGGGTCCACCACCGTCGAGTACCGCAAGGGCGAGCTGGACGCCTTGCCGATCGCCACGGGCGAAGTGGATGGCGCCGTTTGCGCGATGGTCTTGCACCATTTGGAAAACAGCACCGCGCCCCTCGCTGAGATGTTTCGCATCTGCCGGCCAGGGGGCACCGCAGTCCTGATGGAACTCGCTCCCCACAAGCAAGCCTGGATGCACGACTCCCTCGGGGATCGCTTCCTGGGCCTCGATTCCGACGACGTGGCCGAACGCTTTCGCGCCGCAGGCTTCGTGGACGTGCAGCTCGAAATCCTGAGCGATAGCTACCAACCCAAAAACGAACAAGCGCCGCAGGCCGATACCCAAGGCGTGCCGCTTTATCTCCTTCGAGGGCGCGTTCCCCTGGCCAGCTAGCCTGGCAGCAATAGCGCACCCTCACTTTCCGTCTCTTTTCGATTCACTCGACTTGTTTCCGAGGCTCAGGCCTCTCTACACAAATCCCATGACGACTACCACTGCCAACGACTTCAAGGTCAAGGACATCAACCTCGCTGACTTCGGTCGCAAGGAAATCATTCTTGCGGAGCACGAGATGCCCGGCCTTATGGCCCTGCGCTCGGAGTACGCAGGCAAGTTCCCGCTGAAGGGCGCGCGCATCACCGGCTCGCTCCACATGACGATTCAGACCGCGGTCTTGATCGAAACCCTGGTGGACCTCGGCGCCGAAGTGCGTTGGGCCTCCTGCAACATCTTCTCCACCCAAGACCACGCCGCATCGGCCGTGGCCGTGGGCCCCAACGGAACCGTCGACAACCCCCAGGGTGTTCCGGTCTTCGCTTGGATGGGCGAGACTCTCGAGGAATTCTGGTGGTGCACCGAGCAGGCGCTGATCTGGCCCGGCGAGCAAGCCAACCTAATCCTCGACGACGGCGGCGACGCCACCATGATGGTGCTCAAGGGCGCTGAGTACGAGGCTGCAGGGAAGGTTCCGGCACCCGGCGAGAACGCTGGTGAGGACTGGGTCGAACTGCTCAAGCGTCTCGGTCAAAACATCGCCGATCACCCCGGCCGTTGGACCGCGATCCGCGCAGGCATCATGGGCGTCTCCGAGGAGACCACCACCGGCGTCCACCGTCTCTACCAGATGGTTGAGCGCGGCGAGCTGCCCTTCCCGGCGATCAACGTCAACGACTCGGTCACCAAGAGCAAGTTCGACAACTTGTACGGTTGCCGTCACTCCCTCGTGGACGGCATCTGCCGCGCGACGGACGTCATGATCTCCGGCAAGATCGCTGTGATCTGTGGCTACGGCGACGTGGGCAAGGGCTCCGCCCAATCCCTGCGCGGCCAAGGCGCACGGGTGATCGTCACGGAAATCGACCCGATCTGTGCTCTGCAGGCAGCCATGGAAGGCTTCCAAGTGACCACTCTCGACGCTGTCGTCGAAGAGGCGGACATCTTCGTCACCACCACGGGCAACTACGACATCATCACCGCCAAGCACATGTCGAAGATGAAGCACAACGCCATCGTCGGCAACATTGGTCACTTCGACAACGAGATCGACATGGCCGGTTTGGCCAAGTTCCCCGGCATCAAGAAGAACAACATCAAGAATCCCGCCGAGCACGGCAACCAGCTGGACAGCTGGAGCTTCCCGGATGGGCACGACGTGCTGGTCCTCGCGGAAGGTCGTCTCTTGAACCTGGGCTGCGCCACTGGCCACCCGAGCTTCGTGATGTCGGCGTCCTTCACCAACCAGGTGATGGCGCAGATCGAGCTCTACAGCAACATCAAAGCCTACGAGAACAAGGTCTACACCTTGCCCAAGCACCTCGATGAGAAGGTCGCGCGTCTGCACCTCGACAAGCTCGGCGTCAACCTGACCGTCCTCAGCAAGGAACAGTCCGAGTACCTCGGCATTCCGGTCGAAGGCCCCTACAAGCCTGAGCACTACCGCTACTAGGCGTTATTCGGCCAGGCGGAGCACCCAACTCGGATGTTGAGGCGCGATCCACCAGGCCGTTCACAAAAAGCGGCGGCCCGAGTCATGGACTCGGGCCGCCGCTTTTTCGTTGCTCGGCCGCGGACTACATGGAGTAGCGCACACCGGCGGAGAGCTTCTGCTCCGTGTCGAAGTAGGAGTACTGTGCGCCCACCGAAAAGGCCGGGGTGATTTGGTATTGCGATCCGAGACGCCCACCAAACTCGGAGACCCAGTACTCGCGATACTCGATTGAAGCGTCCACTTCGATCACCTCGGTCACCAAGCCGCGCAAGCCCAGTTCGATTCCATACCCCGACTTGGTCGTGTTGATTCCTGCAACGGAGCGCTCGCCGCGCAGGTACTTGAAGTCCAAGATCAAATCCATGCTCATGTTCTGGCCGCCGATGAAGCCGATGCCCGCCATGAAGTCTTGGCGCTTGTACTCCACGGTGTTGGCTTTCTCCTCGGTCTCCTCCCACTCCACAAGAATCCGGGCCTTGTCCGGGCTGTCAAAGGAGAGCCGCCCGCGATAACCATCGAGTTGCGGCAGGGTGCTGGTAATGTCGGACTTCACATAGGAGATGTCCAAGTAATTGTAGCTGAATGGGCTGCCGAGGGATTGGGCCGATGCAGCCGGCGCCACAATCAAGAACGCGAGAGGAGCGAGGAGGCAGTTGAAAAGTCGCAATGGAATTCTTCGGTCGGTTGGAGTCGGAAGCTAGCTGTGGGAAGGAACTCCCCAGGCCAGCCGGTCCCTTGGAAGCGCAAAGCCTCCGGTTTTCCCCCGGCAAGTCAAGCCCGCGGGCGACGAAGCCAGGTAATTGAACTTTCGCCCCCCATCCCGCACCCTTGGCGGCCCCCTCCCCCTTCAGAAAAAATGCCCATGCCCGTCCGCATCGTCCTGCTCGGCAACTCCTTCGCGGAGGCCATCCAACTGCCGGCCCTCAAGTACGCCGGGAACAACGAGGTGATCGGAATCGCTGGGCGCAACCTCGCCAAAGCACAAGAAACGGCCCAGCGCTGGGGCATTGCCAAGGCCACCGACAATTGGCGCGAATTGCTCGCACTCGCTCCTGATCTGGTCATCGTTTCGACCCCGGTCGATCTGCACTTCGAGATGGCTGTCGCTGCCCTCGAGTGCGGAGCCGCCGTGCTCTGTGAAAAGCCCTTCACGCGTACGGTCGCCGAGGCCAAGGACCTGGCCAAACGAGCCGAAGGCCGCCTGGCGCTGATCGACCATCAATTGCGTTGGAGTCCGCTGCGGCGGCGTCTACGCGACAAGCACCGAGAGAACTTTGTGGGCGAGGTGTTTCACATCCGCTCCGACCTGGTGATCGACAGTCCCGGCTACATGACCCGCCCCCATGGATGGTGGTTCGATGAGGCGCGCGGTGGCGGAACGCTGGGTGCCTTGAGCTCGCACCTGATTGATAACCTTATCTGGATCTTCGGGCCCGTTCGCGCCGTGAACGCTCAGCTCTCCACGTTCATCAAAGAGCGCGAAGGTCCCGATGGAAGCCCGCTGCCGGTGACCTCCGATGATTGCGCCGAGCTGTGGCTTCGCATGGAGTGCGGTGCACTGGTCAGCATGACGACCAGTGTCGTCTTGCCGGGTGGCTCGCGCTGGCTCGTGGAAGTCGCCGGAAGCGAGGGCACCTTGCGACTGGACCTCGAGGACGATTTGATCGGTGGCAAACACGGCGAAGACATGCAACCGCTCGCGGAGGACCTCTGCATGCCCAACCCGGAAGACTTCGGCATGACCGGACGGGGCGCCTTCGCCGCCTGCGAGCCGCTCTTTCTGAAGGACGTGATTGGCGCCGTGTCCGCCGGTCAAAACCACTTGCCCGAGGCCGCGACCTTTGAGGACGGCCTGGCTTGCATGCGCGTGCTCGAGGCAGCCCGTTATTCCTCGCGCACGGGTTGCGGATGGGTCGATTGCAAGTAGTCGGACGCCTCGCCCCAAGCCCCACGGGTCTCTTGCACCTCGGGCACGCGCGCTCTTTCCTCTTGGCCTGGTGTTCCGTGCGTTCCAGGGATGGACGGTTGAAGCTGCGCATGGAAGACTTGGACCTCTCACGGGTGCGCCCGCAGTTCGTTGACCAAGCCCTGCGCGACCTCGAGTGGCTCGGTTTGGATTGGGACGGGCCTGTTGAGATGCAAAGTGATCAGATCCCCGCGTTCCAGGCTGTTGCCCAAGGGTTGTGTGAGCGCGGACTCGCCTACCCCTGCGTGTGCACTCGCAAAGAGATTGAGAACGCGCGCTCTGCCCCTCACCACGGCGAAGAGGGCCCGATCTATCCGGGAACCTGCCGCGACCGCTATGCTTCCCTCGAAGAAGCGCGCCGAGCCAGCGGCCGGGAGCCAGCCTTGCGCTTGCGAGTCCAAGGCGTCCGGTCGACAGTCACGGATCAATTCGCCGGGTCCCTGACCCAAGACCTCGAGCGCGACGTGGGTGACTTTCCAATCACCAGCCGCGATGGCCAAATCGCCTACCAGCTCGCCGTTGTGTTGGACGACGCCCGCCAGGGGGTGACTGAGGTCTTGCGCGCTGACGACCTGCTCTCGAGCACGCCCCGTCAGAGCTTCCTGCAGGACCTGCTCGGGCTCCCGCACCCGGTTTGGATCCACGTTCCTCTGGTCCTCGACGACAACGGCCAGCGCCTCGCCAAGCGCCATGATTCCCTGTCCTTGGCTGCCTTGCGCGAAACTGGCGTCTGCCCCCGACGCCTCGTGGGCTGGATCGCCCAATCCATCGGTCTGACAGGTCCTAGCGTGGCCAGCCCCTGCGAACTCCTGCCTGATTTCGAGCTCCACAAGCTGCCCTCAACCCCGGTCGAATTCAGTCCTAGGCTTGTTCCTCTTCTGAAACCCCGAAACTAGATCGACAGACTCTGCCGTGGACGTAATATGTGCGCCAACCACGGCGGGGATCCTGCCCGTCACCTTTCACACTCACAACCGCAAGAATCCACCATGGCCATCATTGCCAACGGATCGGACGCACCGGCCTTCAGCCTCGATAGTCATCTCGACTCGAAGGTTAGCCTGTCCGAATTCGCAGGGAAGAAGAACGTTCTGCTCGTCTTCTACCCGCTCGACTTCACCCCTACCTGAAGCATGGAAATCCCCGGCCTCAACGCTCTTCAAGAGCAGTTTGACGGCTGCGATACCCAAGTTTTGGGTATCTCCGTGGACTCCAAGTTTTCTCACAAAGCCTGGGCCTCTGGCTTTGCAGGCATCAAGTACCCGTTGCTCGCAGACTTCCACCCCAAGGGTGACGTCGCGAAGGCCTACGGCCTCTGGCTTGACGGCCCCGGCATCGGCGACCGCGCCACGGTCATGGTCGGCAAGGACGGCAAAGTCCTCTGGGCCGAGTCCGTGGGCCCTGGTGGTTCCCGGAACCCTGGCGACCTGCTGAACAAAGCCAAAGAACTGGCTCAGTAACGCCCCCTCAGTTCGGGGCCCTCACCGGCCCCGAACTGCCCCCCTTTCGGCAGGCCGGCCCAAGTTCCCTACAGAACTCCCCCCGGCCTGCCGAAAACTCTCCCCAGCTAGTTGATTCCAGCGCGGATCGGGCTATTCTGCCCCCCTCAAAACGTTCCCCGATAGCTCAGTTGGTAGAGCGTCCGGCTGTTAACCGGATTGTCGCAAGTTCGAGTCTTGCTCGGGGAGCCACTTCTCTCTTCATGAGGGAACGCTAAGCGCGCCTGGTTGACA
>CALCXM010000184.1 GCA_937905825.1 uncultured bacterium | reverse complement strand
GTCCGTGTCCGTGCTGGCCGCCGTTTCCATGGCGTTGACCAAGGTCTGCAAACCGGCCAAAGGATGGCTCGAGGCGTAGGGATCCGTGACAGCCGCCAGGCCGTACTCCGCGCTCGCTCCGACTGGATTGCCGATCGAATCCAAGACGCCGCTCGTGACCACCACCATGTAGCTCGTCTTGGGATCCAGTGGTTGTGTGGGCACGATGGCAAAGGTCGCGCCACTCGCGTCCGAAGCGGAAGCGGCCACCACGTACTCGGTGGTGGGCACGAGCTCCCGCGTCACACCGGTCACTGGCTGTCCCGCAGTGACCCCGGAGGCGGCCACCGCCAAGGTCACCTCGAAGAAGCGCACGGTGGTCCCCGCCGCAACCGTGGCGGCGTCGACACCGTGATCGAAGGCGAAGCTGATGGGCCCGCTGGTCGACCAACCGTCCAGGGAGTTCAGCCCATCGATCAAGGGCTGCTGAGCAGCGCTGCCGTCCGGAAGGTTGAGAGTGACGTCGATCGTGTCCTTGAACAACACATCGTTCGGCAAGGGAATCTGCCCCTGCGACGGGGAGTAGACGACCCTCACCGGATCAAAGGGAACATCGACGCCATCGGCGCAGGATGCGACGAACAGCGCGGCGAGGGCTGCGGTGGACAATCGTCGGCTCATAGAGATTCTCTTGCCATGGGAACAGTGGATGTCTTCGGGAAGACGAACCCTTGCAGGCTACAGAATCACTGATGGATTCTCCACGATCCGAAGTGCAGGTGGAGTATCCACCCTAGTTCCGCGAAGTCAGCTGTTCGTGGGCAGCTAGGAACCTGCCTAGCGCGCCTCGGCCTCGGCGCGACGATGGCGCTCCAGGAAAACCGAGAGCAAGGCGACGTCCGGGGGCCGCACACCGTCAATGCGCCCAGCTGCGCCGAGGGTCCTTGGGCGCAACTCCATGATCTTCTGGCGGGCTTCCTCACCCAAGCCCTTCAAGCCCGCCAAGTCGAAGTCCGGGGGGATCTCGATGCCTTCCTGGCGGCGTGCGCGCTCCACGTCTTCCAGTTGGTTTTTGACGTAGCCTTCGTACTTGATATCGGTTTCGACGCGATCGATCTCTTCCGCGCTTAGGCAAAAACCTGCGAGGGCCTTTTCCATGGCGGCGTCAGAGCGCACGGTCACTTCCGGCCGGCGCAACAACTCTGTCCAGGTCTTCTGCCCCGAGCGGGTGCTGTCGAAGAGTTTCCTGGCGGCTTCCAAGCGCCCCTTGCGCGCGCGGTAGTCAGCGTATTGATCCTCCCCCACCAGGCCGATTCCATAGCCCAGTTCCAAGAGCCGCGAATCCGCGTTGTCCTGGCGCAGGAGCAAGCGATACTCCGCTCGGCTGGTGAACATGCGATAGGGCTCCGTGGGATTGGTGACCACCAGGTCATCGATCATCACACCGATGTAAGCCTCGTGTCGAGCGAGCACAAACGGCGCACGTTCTGAAGTCCACAGGGCGGCGTTGGCTCCCGCCATCAAGCCCTGTGCGGCGGCTTCTTCGTAGCCGGAGGTGCCATTGATTTGCCCGGCGAGGTAAAGCCCCGGAACCTTGCGCACGGCCAAGGTGTCGTCCAGTTGGGAAGGCTGCACGAAGTCGTACTCAACCGCGTAGCCGTGGCGATAGAAGCGCGCCTTTTCCAAACCGGGAATCACATGCACGAAGGCTTCCTGAACCTCCTTGGGCAGGGAGGTCGAGATGCCATTGGCGTAGATCCAATCCGTGTCCAAGCCTTCCGGCTCTAGGAACAACTGATGCTGCGCACGGTCCGCGAAGCGCGTGACCTTGTCCTCCACCGCCGGGCAATAGCGCGGCCCAACTCCTTGAATCGCGCCCGTGTACATCGGCGCCCGATGCAAGTTGGCGCGAATGATCTCGTGGGCGGCCTCGTTGGTGTAGGTGATGTGACAGGGCTGCGAGGGCAGGGCCGGAAACTTGTCCCGCGGCGTCGCCCAGGAAAACGGGAGGGGAAACTCGTCCCCGGCCTGCTCTTCGAGCTCCGACCAGCGAATGGAATCCGCCACCAAGCGCGCGGGCGTGCCGGTCTTCAAACGACCGATGGCAAGTTGGAAGCGTTCGAGGTCCTTGGCGAGTTCCGTCGCCGAGCGTTCGCCGATGCGCCCGCCCACCGAGATCTCATCGCCCTGGTGCATGATGCTGCGCAGGAAGGTTCCGGTGGTCAGGATCACCGAGCGACCGCGCAACTCCTGACCATCCTTCAAACGCACGCCACAAACCCAAGGTGTTCCGGCGCGGACTTCAGTCAGCAAGCTGGCCGCTTCGCCCTCAAAGATGTCGAGCCCCGCGCAAGCCTCCATCAGCCGGCAAACTTCCTCGCGATAGCGATGGCGATCGGATTGGCAGCGCGGCGCGCGCACCGCCGCCCCCTTGCGCGTGTTGAGCATGCGGAATTGGATACCGGTGGCGTCCGCCACGCGCCCCATGATGCCCCCCAAGGCGTCGATCTCCTTGACGATCTGCCCCTTGCCGAGGCCGCCGATGGCGGGGTTGCAGCTCATTTCCCCGAAGAGCTCCCGGCGGAAGCTGACGATGGCTGTGCGGGCCCCGAGGCGCACAGCCGCCAGGGCCGCCTCCACGCCCGCGTGCCCGCCTCCGACGACCACCACATCCCAATCCCCGGGCCCAGGGGCCGGATGGGGATGGTGGCGCAGGGGGGCGCTGAAGGGTTCTGGCTGGTCGGGCATGGGCTTTCTCGAGGGATCCTCCCCGAGCCCTGGCAGTGGCCTTGGAGGGCGAACATTCAACCCCCTCGGGGCCCCCACGGATAGCCCCCTAGAAAAATCCCCACAGGAAGCCCATGGCTCGCAAAAAGCCCCGCCATTTCAGCCTTTTCCAGGACTACCCATCGTTTCCCTCAATTCCCCGGGGCCTACTGCCGAGTGATGCAGCATGTATTCCTGGGTATTCAGACACCGCGCTCGACTGCGGGTGATCTATGGGCTGGCCCCCGCTTCCGAGGCGTTGGCCAGCGCGTCCACGAGAGAGGACGCCTGCGCGGCCGCCACGTCCGAGGCAAGGGACGGGGACGAGCCACATTTCGCAAACGAAAGCAACGCCGTGAAAGGCCCCGATCAAGTGGGCACCCCGGAACGGCTGGAGCCCGGCAACTGGGCCCGGCGCAACTCTTACGTAGTCATGCGTCCCATGCGGACCGACGCCGCCTAGGGGCCCGGCCGACAAAGGGCGATCCCGCGCTCGGCTCCCATGAATAGCCCCCACGAATAGATGGGGCTCGAGTGGAATCCCGGTTAATCTCTGGGAGCACCCCTTCACTTCGAGTCTTCATGAGCGTCCTTCTCGCACTCTTCCTCGCGGCAAGCCCTGCGAACTCCGCACGGTTTGTTCCGCCCGTCGCTGCTCTCGCGACCGGTGACGTCGTAGCCCGTGTCCCCGCAACCCGTCCATGGTCTGCTGACGAGGGCCTGACGCGCCCCGGAGAGCTAGAGTCCCTCGAACAAATGCTCCAGCGTTTCCGCGCCAAACGGCGGGAACTGCTGCAACAGTTGCAACCCGAGTTCGACGGCATCGTGAAGGACATGGAAGAGGCCTACGCCAACGGGCAACGATCCAAGCTGCCCGCCCTGCGTCGCCAACTTTTGGAGTTGGGTTCCCAAGCGACCCCGCTGATCGTCACCAAACTCGATCCGGGAACGGAGCCAAGCCAACCGCGCTTGGCGTCCGCCCGCGAAATGGCCCGCGCCCTGGAGCAGCTTTCAACGCGCAACATCAGTAGCGAGCTGCTGCTCGTGTTTGAGAGCGGCTCGGAACTCGGCCGCGTCAATGCCCTACGCGTCCTGAGCCACAGCGACGACCCGGAGCGCGTGGGTCCCGTGTTCCGCCAGCACTTTGAACAGTCAGAGGGCGAAGAGCGCGCGGGTTTGATCACCGCCATAGCGAATCTCGGCGGTGAGGAGAACTTCCGCTTCATCGCGGACGTGCTCACGAACGACGACCCCGCTCTGGTCAAGTCGGCGCTCGGTGCCTTGAGCGAAGGCAAGTGCGCGGTGGCCGCGCCGATGGTCATGCAACTCTTGCAGAACACGTCGGCCGCTGTCCCCCACGTGCCCGAGATCGTCGAGTACTTCCGCTCCACACCAGAAGTCATCGACGACGACGTCTGCACGGCCCTGGTCCAGTTCGTCGACTTTTTGAAGCGCACGCCGCGCATGGCGGAGCATGTGCTGCTGTTGCTCAGCGAACACGAAGACGAGTGGGGCTCCAAGGTGAAAAAGCCCTTGAAGGACCTGGCTGATTCCAACAACGAGCGCATCGCCCAAGCCGCGCAGATCTGCCTTGCGCGCGGCGGTGACCATCGCATGCGCAAGCGTTTGCTCGACCCCCTGGACGAACAGATCGAAAAGAACGAGCGCATCTCTTCCACTTGGCAAGCACGCGCCGAGCTGCGAGTCTTGATTGCGGACTACAAGGGCGCGATCAAGGACTTCCTCGAGGCGCACCGCTTGGCCTCCGGCTACCAGAGCACTTCCCCGGACATCTTTATCGGCTTGGCCCGCTGCTACGCGCACTTGGACAAGTTGAAGGACTCCGCCAAGTGGATCGGCCAAGGTGGCTTTGGCATCGATCGCCTGCACAGCCTGGCGCGCGAACGGGACTTCGCCGAACTGGTCGCCGACGAAGAGCACCGCAAGGTCTTCCGCCTCGACGATTGAGTTCCGGAAACTCTCGCAGCTTGCGCCTAACCCACGAAAACCACGACCGCGACCTGGCCGGGCTGACGTACATCTACCCGGTGGTCTCGCGTCGCGCCCAGGGTGTTTCCGTCGGCATCAACCTCAATCCAAACAACGCCTGCAACTTCCGTTGCGCCTACTGCCAGGTGCCCGAACTCGTGCTCGGCAAGGCTCCCGAGATCGACGTGGAGCGGCTCATTCGAGAGCTGGAGAGCCTGCTCGATTGGGTGCTCGAAGGCGACTTCATGGAGAAGGTGGTGCCCGAAGGATCCCGGCGCTTGAACGACCTGGCCTTCTCCGGCAACGGCGAACCGACCAGTGCAGCGGAATTTGACATCATCGTTCAACGCGTGGGCGAAGTCATGCAGCGCCGCGGGCTCCTGCACAAGATCAAGCTGGTCCTGATCACGAATGGTTCGCTGATTCACCAAGCCCACGTTCAGCGAGGCTTGGCGCACTTCAATGAACTCGGCGGCGAAGTCTGGTTCAAGCTCGACTCCGCCACCGAAGCCGGCCAAGCGCGCATCAACGACTTCCACGCGGGCCTGGCGCGTGTGACCGAGAACCTCACCCTGTGCGCCGGCTTGGCTCCCACTTGGATTCAAAGCTGCGCACTGGCTATGGATGGGGAAGCGCCGAGCCGTGATGAGCGCGATGCTTTACTAGGCTTCCTCAAGGCCCGACTGGCGGAAGGCATCCAACTGCAAGGAGTCCTGCTCTACGGCCTCGCTCGTCAATCCCACCAACCGGAAGCGCCGAGACTCTCCGCCCTGGACGAGGCTTGGATGGAGAGCTGGGGCGCCGAGCTGCGCGCCCTCGGCTTGGAAGTGCGCGTCTCGCTCTAGACGCGATACGGTATCGATACGGTATCGCACACCGCGCAGGAATCCACTTCGATACGGTATCGCATACCACTCAGAAGAACTCTTCGCAAGAGTGCCGCATCAACCGCGATCAACGGGGCCTCTCCGCAGATTGGATGGAGATGATGCGGCACTCTTCGGAAGCGGATTTCCGCGCGGTGTGCGATACCGTACCG
>CALCXM010000183.1 GCA_937905825.1 uncultured bacterium | reverse complement strand
GCCGTCAGAGAGCGAGAACGAGGCGAAGCCGAGTGGTTTGGGGCTGTTGGCGAATCGACTCATGAATAGAGCAGGCTAGTCCATCCACGTTGACACAGAGGGGGATGTTGATTCGCTCCTTCTGTGATCCAGAGGACGGAGCGTGGCAGGCACCGGGGCGACGGGCCCGCGATGGCAGCGCGTCCCAGCGCCGGCGTGTTCGCCGCTGGAGCTGGAGCCCGTGAACCTGGGGAGGCGCGCCGCGATTGGAGGGGGCCGTGTCTTTTTCCTACACTCCGTTACCATCAGTCGTCAGCCCCATAGCCCTTGTGGGCCCGCGCGCGGCTCGGATCCAACGAGGGCTGCTCGCCGAGACCACGGGGCACTTCTCAACCACGAACCCAACCCTTGGAGTCATGCCACGAGCACTCTTCTTGTTGTTGTCGTCCTTCCTCGCCGCCAGCCTACTCGCCGGATCGAGCGCAGGAATGACCGTGTTCGACGAGTCCACGACGGTAGAGCGCTGGAAAGTCTGGCGTGCGGACTTGGACTATCTGATCGAAGAGATCGAGCAGCCAACGACCCTGAAGGCCATCTTCAAGACCAAGGGGATCGACTGGAAGAAGGTCACGAAGGCAGCGAACAAGCGGTTCGTGGAGCAGGCCAAGGCCTTCAAGAAACGAAAGAGCAAGGACACGCGTGCGGAAGAGATCGAGTTCTACGGCATCCTCGAGTTCGTCGTGGGTCAGCTGCGCGACACCCACGCCCAACTCAAGGTTGACGGCGCGATCGTCGAGGGCTGGCGCGCGACCCTGCCCATGCGGCAACAGGCTGGCATCGAATTCCTGCGCGGAGATCACGAGCTTGTGTTGGTGGCCAACACCTTCGCGGGTCGCGGCTCCAACAGTCCTCTCTATGGCAAGGGAGTGCGACATGAGGCGACCTACCTGGAGTCGGTCGATGGGGTGCCGGCCGCGGAGTACTTCGCCGAACGGGCCCAGCGCAAGTTCGAGGAAGAGGGTTGGCAGTCGACCTACGAGCGCGCGCACGTGGAAGCGCTCAACGACCTCGACATTCCCGATGGCGAGGGCATCAAGTTGATCTTCCAGACCCTGGACGACTCCGAGAGTGCGATCGAGCGCTACCTCGCCACTCCGGCCGGCAAGCGCGACAAGGCGTTCAAGTCTCTGAAGTGGAAGCGTCGCAAGGTCTCGCTGCAAGCCAACGAGTGCGAGAAGACGCGCAACCCGCGCAACTTCCGCTTCATGAACGTGAAGTTGCCCGAGCTCACGAAGTCCAGTGACGAGCAGATCGACTACGTGCGCTTGGACTCCGGCTACGGCTTCATTCGCCAGTTCGGGGTTTCGGGCAAGAGTCGCAAGGGCATGGAAGAGGCTTGCAAGGCCCTGGCGGATTGCCCGGGGATGATTCTCGACATGCGCTTGAACGGCGGCGGGGGTGACAGCGGCATCGCTGCCTTCCACGCCCAGGAGGGCGAGTGGGACAAACCCTTGGCGGTCCTGCAAGGGCCGAAGGCCATGTCGCAAGCCGAGACCGAGATTTGGAACCTGCGCGAGATGCGCGAAGCGCGCACTTGCAACGTGCGCTTCTTTGGGGAGCGCACGGCGGGTTCCTCCGGCGCCAAGCAGCCGTTCGCGCTGCCCTCCGGCTTCGCCAGCGGACAGTTCGTCATCCGGCACTGGCACGGGGGCCGCAGCGAGATCGAAGGGCAAGGCCTCGAGCCTGACGAAGAGATCCTGCAAGACTTGGTCGAACTCTCCCTCGGTATCGACTCCTGCATCGCCCGCGCCGAGGAGTGGCTCACGAGCGAAGGGAAGTAAGGCGGGCTTGTTCGCTTGGTACTCACTCTGTCGACCGAATTGCGTGGTACTGAATCTGGTTCGCGATCAGAGTGACGGAGCATCAACGGCGCGCTATGCCCGGATCCATCGGCAAGACCTGACCTGCCCCACAGCTTGAGCGAACCTGGTCTTGGTCTTGCTAGCGGGAGATCGTTTGGAATCTCAGGTTTGCAGCCAGTAGCCGGTAAGTCGTCGTCGAACGGGGATCCAGGCGGATGGAGAGTACGTGGTCGCCAGAGTCGAGAAACTGCCCCGGAAGGTCGATGGTTTCGAAATTTGGATCCTTGGACTCTCCATTGGTGACGAGCAGGCCGTCGGCAACCAAATGATCGTCCACACGAATCTGGAGGTAAACCTCCCCTCGGTAGGGGAATTCGCTTCTACGAGCGGAGACGTGCTGGAGAGCAAGTCTGGCGGTGGAGATGCCCGCCGGAGGCTGACCTTCGTAGTGAAGTTGAATCTCTGAACGATCCAGCTTGCGGCCCACCAAGTAGCGACCATAGGAGTCCGACTCGACCTCAAAATCCTTCGTCCTCGCTTTCGTCGCGGTCCCTCCGCGGGTGGGAAGCGGGCGATTGAACTCCCAGGAAGCCAAGGTCTTGGCGTCGACCTCCGCCGCCTCCTGCAAGTCCCATTCGACCCAACCTGGGTCTTTTTGGGGCGCCCCCAACATAGTGGGCGGGTCAAGGTTCGTGTTCAACTCCGCCGACTCCTGTGCCGCGGCGACCAAGTACAGCCGTTGGTCGAAGCAGGCGCGGTTCAGGCCTAGATCGACGTTGGGACCTGCCCAATGCCCGGACAGCCGTCGGAGTTGTGCAGTGAATTCGTGGTCCATGGACAGCCCCGCCCAGATCCCCAAGTAGTCCGCCGAACTGTTGGGCCGATCGTGCCATAGCTCAAGCTGCTCCAAGTTCAACATCGCCCGGCGTACGCGCGGGTCTGCGCTGCCGCTGATCCACTGCAGTCTCTCAAAAGCAGCCCGGCCGCCTTGTTCCAGCACTGGCCACCAGGACTCGGGAGCAATGGTGTGAACCAAGGAGGGCCGGCCAGCGCGGACTTCGGCATCGGAGACCCGGAGAGTGAGGTCGAGCAGTCCAATCTCATAGGGCGATAGCTCCGAGTACTTCCAGGCTCGGTCCCAATAACAGACGGCACCGTACTCAAGCAGGGGAGTCATGCGCCTGCCAAGCGCACCCCAGATCCCCGGGAAATCGATGCCCGCTAGATCTCCACTGCATGCAAGCCGCAGCAAAATTCGAGTCACGGCCGCACACGTCAGGCGCGCTTCCTCGGAGTCCGCTCGCGCTGAGTCCATCCACACGATGAGCGCGAGGACATCTTCCGGTCTGGCACAGCCAGAGAGGGCTGAGATTACGAATAGCCGATCCTCGTTCCTGAGATCAGGCCTTGACCACAACGCCAAGAGTTCTTCGCGCAAGGAGTCGGCGCTCTTCAGTTCCTGCGCGGTCAAGCAGGGTCGTTCACACATGAGTCGGGCTGTGAGGCGCAACCGAAATTCTCAGTCTCTGCGCGCTTCGGCATCCATAGACGGGAAGTCCTCCCGGAGTCCCGCGTTCCACCATCGCAGGAGAAGGGACTCCCGCTGCAGACCGTTGAGTCGCAGCGCACTTGCTCCAGCCAAGAGGGCACCGTTTAAGTCCCGCGCACGCAGGCGCTCGACCACGCGGGCGTTGAAGGAGGACTCCGGGTTGGCCTGCGCATCGAGCGAGAACTGCTCGAGCTTTGGCGACCAACCCAGCACGCTCACGCGCCAAGCTCCTGGCAGCTCGTCGAGTGCTTGATGGGCTGCGCCGAGATCGCCGCGCCCCAGTGCGTTATGAGCTTCAACGACCGAGGCACGATGGGAACCCACCTGCATGATGCCCCAGAGAAAGGCAGTCAGCAGGGCCAGCCCGGCGAGCGCGCGCAGAACATTTCCTGGATGATCTTTGAGGCTGCGCTCCACACGTTCAGCGATGGGCCGCTTGCGTGCGGCGACCGGTTCCCCGGCGAGCCAGGCCTCTAGATCCGCGTGCATTCCTGAGGCATTCTCGTAGCGCCAGCGGGGTTCCGGGTCTACCGCTCGCGCGATCACCGCCGTGAGGTCCTTGTCAATGCGATGGTCGATCTCATCCAGCCGTGCCATTCCTGAAGCAGCCCGTGGGCGACTCTGGGGTCCGTTCCCAGTGATCGCGTCGTGCAAGGTCACACCCAGCGCAAAAACATCCGCCGGGGGCCCGACCGCGATGCCCAGGATTTGTTCAGGGGGCGCGTATTCAAGTGTGGCCGGGGACCCGCTCGCTTGGGTCAGGTCCTCGCTATCGACCGGACGCACCAGCCCGAAGTCAACCAAGACGGCCCGCCCACTGGTGTCGGCCTTGATAATTTCCCCTTCGATCATGATGTTCGAAGGCTTGACGTCGCGGTGCACGAGTCCGTTGCTGTGAACGAGAGCGAGAGCTTCAGCAACTTGAGAGGCCCAGCGTACTACGCATCTTGTTTTGTCAGGGGGGGCCATCCCCGAGTCCTTCCAAATCAGTTGCAGAGCGCGCAGGTCCACGCCATCCACGAGACGCATGGCGAGGAATGGTTCGCGGGCTTCGTCACCAAAGCCATAGACCTCAGCCAGGCTTGGGTGGTGCAAACTGGCGAGCAGCATGGCTTCCCGTTGAAATCGTGCGCGTGCTTCCGCGTGTCTCAGTTGCGTCGAGAGCACCTTGAGGGCCACGACTCGGTTGCCTAGGGATAGTTGCCGCGCGCGGTACACCTCACCCATTCCACCGCAGCCCAAGAGCGCGAGAATCTCAAAGTCCCCAAGCCGAGTTCCAGGCACAAGCGTGCCCTTGCCACGAGATTCTTGGCGCAGTTCGCGTCGCCCGGCCACATACAGCCGGGCAACGTTCAGCAACTGCTCGAAGCGGATGGGTTCACTCGCGTGCTTAGAGCGTAGGGCTGCGAGCTCCGCCTGGCCTCCAGCACTGAGCGCAGCGCAGAGCTCCTCGAGCAGTTCGTCTTGCGAATCTGCACGCTCGGTACCAGCGGGTTCGTCTTTCACAGCATTACCCTAACCTGCTCTATTCATGAGTCCATTCGCCAATAGCCCCAAACCACTCGGCTTCGCCTCGTTCTCGCTCTCTGGCGGCACTTTGCAAATCCTGGCGTCCTCGACGACCAACAAGGTCGCCTGTGGGGCCAGGCTTCGCAAAGCACCGCCAGAGAGCGAGTTGGGACTATTGGCAAATCGACTCATGAATAGAGCAGGCTAAGCGACGCCTCCACGTCCCGCTACTGGAAGTCGACCTGCAACCCGTTGGATAGGTTGAACGCATTGGCGCAGGGGCTGCCCAGGGGATCGCGATACCAAACTTGGAAGTACCGGGTTTGATTTGGTGCCCAGCCGGAGGAGGCGCCGTTGAATGGACCCCAAGAGGCGTTCCCATCAGGGCTGGGTGCAGCGACGGAGAGGCGCACAATTCCGCCACCCACAACAAGCAACCCATCGCCCAGAATGTGACCAGGGGAGGTTTGGCTCGTGCCTGAGAAGAGCAGGGCCGGGGCTGAGGGCAGTAGATTCCCCGCGACAAAAGTCAAATCGTTGGCTGTTGCCACATCCGACCCCCAGGCCGACAGCGCGGCGCCCCTTCCATTGCTATTTTGGCAACCTTGACCAAAGCCGGCTGTGCTCTCGTTCGCGCAGGGGCAAGCAGCGCCGCTCCCGTCGCCGAAGCCGTAGAGTGTGAATTCACCGCGGCTCAGTTTGTGGATGTAAGCCGCGCCAACATCCGTTCCGGTTCCGTTGAAGCCATGGGCCCCAGTGATCGCCGTGGATCCCGAAAGCCCGACTGCATATCCAAACCAGTCGCCAGCATGAGCATCCCAAGGCAGGATGCGCGCATGCTCGGTCCAGGGGTTGAAGCCACCGCAGGCTGTGAAGACATAGGCTGCTCCAGAATTGCTTCCTTCTGCATCTACACCCGCGGCCCCAACCAAAATTATTCCGTCATCAACGGCAATGCCGGTTCCAAACTCATCGTTGGCTGCGGCGCTCGAAGGATGCAACTGCTGCTCGAAGGACCACAGTCCAAACTGTTGGCTGTAGACGGTCACTTCGCCTTGGTTGGTTCCTGCGGTGTCGTCGGCCAGGTGCGCTCCGATCACGATTCGGCCAGCTCCGATGGCCACCTCGTTGCCGAAGGCGTCGCCGCCTGATCCGCCGGGAGAGGATAGATTGCTGATTTCGTTCCAGGCGTTGTTCGTGCGTTGAAACACGAAGGCCGATCCCTGATCGACCTGGCCAACAATGTGGTGTCCAGGAGCGCCCAGCACGGCCGTGTCGCCGTCGAGGGCCACGCTCCATCCGCTCTCCAATCCGTTTTGCAGGACAGAGGGGACGAGCTGGGCTTCAAATGTCCAGGTTCCCGCGACTAGCCGGTAGGCGAAGGCTGCGCCCGTATCGATGAACCCGGGTGCATCGTGGTACCGGGACCCCACCAGGATACTGTCGCCACTGAGATCCACATCCCAGCCGAATTGGTCGTTGGTGGAAGGACTGGGCGCCACAAGGTTGGCCGTCTCGGTCCATGCTCCTGCGTTGAGGTCGAAGACGTAGGCACTCCCCGCGTCCGCTGCTCCGGCAAGATTGTCGCCGTATGCCCCGACAACGATGATTCCACTGTCGATGGCGACCGAGATTCCGAATACATCCGATGTTCCCCCATTGCTGGCCTGCAGCAACGAGTGCTGGCTCCAGGTCGCTCCACTACGTTTGTAGACAATGACAGACCCCGCATCGCCGCCATTCGAATTGTCATCCCCATGGCTTCCGACCACAGCCCAGTCACCATCGATGTCAACGGCGCGGCCGAAATAGTCGTTGGAACCAGCTATGGCCTTTTCAAGGCGCGCTTGCTGCGCGGTGAGTGTCGGCGTGCATTGGGCCTGCGCCGTGGTTGAAAACATTGGAATGAGTAGAGCTGTTCCGATCGCTGCTCCCCAGGAGGGACGGTCTAGAGTGTGTTTCATTTCGAGCATTCTTGAAGGGTGGGTGAGTTTGGGGCGCCCATTCCTGAGCGCGTTCACCGGCCTCACCGTATTTCGAGCCGGCAGCGTTCGCCGGATATCGAATTCCGCCTCGAAATGCTTCTAAGTTCCCGACCGGTCTTCCTGGTCCGCGATCCCAGGGTCCGTGCAGACAAACTCAGTCAGCTTGGTTAGCAACTTGTTGCGTGCGCGGCGCAGGACTCCACGGGCGGCGGAGTCGGTCGTATTGAGCCGCTCGGCAATCTCGAGGGAGTCGAAGCCCTCGACTTCCGCCATGTGCCAAATCTCCCACTCGCGGGGCTCGAGGGCAGCGCGGCAGCGTTCGAGCAATTCTCCTGCACGGACCTTCGATGTTGGCGTGGTGTCCATGGAGGCCACGGCCGGAGCCCCATGTCCGGTCTTTGCACCCTCATCTCCGGCGTCGTAGGAAGCCGGCATGCGGCCACCTCCGCGCTTGCCGGCACCGTGCCTGCGGTACGTGTCGACCGCCACATTGTCGAGCAGCTTGAAAAGGAGTTTCGACAGGGAGCCGCTGCCGCGACTCGTGAAGTCAAGCAGTAGACCCGAACTGAGGGCGCGCACGAACACCTCGCCGACGAGATCTTCCGGGCTGGCGTACTTCGAGAGCCCAGCCATCCAGTGCTCCCGTTGGACGCGCTGCAAAAGTCGTTCGCGGTGCTGTTCGAACAACTCGCACTCGGCCTGCCGGTTGCCGGACAGGTAGCCGTTCAAAAGGTCGCGGGTGGAATCGTTAGGGCTGGCCATGGGGAATCGTGGCTCTCCAATTTATCAGTGAGAGCCAAGATCTGCCCCTGTAGCTCTCAAAGCCCGAGTTGAAAGTGGGCGTTCTATGGGAAATGAGCAAGCAAGAACAGGCGCAAGCGCCTTGGAGTGCGGCAGCCCGCGAATGGATCTCCGTGTTCCGAAGCCTATCTCACCGGAATCCGTTCAGTGGATGGGACCCTTCTTCACGAATTCGCAAAGGCCGGCGATCCAGGGTGCAAGGGGTACCTCTCAATCTTCGTCGGACTCAATCCCTTGGGCCTGGCCGAAGTCGATTCGTTGGGGCTCTTCGCCGACGGTTAAGTGGCGGCGTTCGAGTTCGATTCCATCCCGCCGGACCACGAGTTCGAAGTCTCCCGGTGGCAGATGCAGCTGGCTTTCCTTGCCATATTGGCCGAGCCAAGTGGCGGCGCTGCGCAGGCCTTGGCTGTCGTAGGCATAGACAGCGGGCCAGGGCTCTGCGGCGCCCTCGAAGGTCAACGTGATGGCGGTGGTGGCGAACATGACCAACTCGATGCCTTGCACGGAATCGGCGCTTGCATCGACGCGCACGGCCAAGGAACGGGACTTGGGATCGAAGGGACTCGGCGAACGTGCGGGCAGGCCTTGGGCTTGCACGAGCCAGATGCCGGGGGACAGGTCGGGGATGCGGAAGGATCCGTCGGCCTTGCTTTGCGCGTATTTCTCGCGCTCCCAGCTGACCTTCTGTGTGGCGAGGTCGTAGGCGCCCCAGCGCAGGACGGCTTTGATGGGCTGGCCGGCAGCCGTCTTCACCGTTCCCGCGAGTTGGACTGGTTTGGACAACACCAGATCGCCTAGGTCGAGTGTTTGGCCGCGGTCCAGCAGAACTTGCTTGGTGAGGGTGGCGCGTCCTTCCGCCTGCACGATTAGCCAGCGCTTTCCGGGGACTTGATTATCAAAGTGCACGTCTCCGTCGCCCGCCACTTCCAGGCCCGGCCCGTTGGGAAAGTTGTACTCGCCCAGATGGGCTTGGGCTGCCAGGGGTGTGCCGTCTTCGGCGCTGACGACTCGCGCGAGCAGCTGCCCATGCAATTGCTGAATGTCCTCGGCATCGAGAGTGAACTGCACCAAGCGAAGCGTGGGATCGATCTGTTGCTTCTGCAAGACTTGATGGGCCGCGACCAAGCTGATCCAGGCAGGCCCATCTTCTTTGAGGGTGACTGTTCCATAGGTAGCGGGTCCGCCGGCGGGTCTCCCCATTCTGCCAGATTGCCAAAAGCTACCGATGCCGAAAGGGTTGTTGAGGCTACCCGTGACCTCCTCGAAGGTTTCTCCTGGATCGTGACGAGTGGCGACGGGCACGAGGCCAAGGGAGTAAAGGGAGATTCCCGCTTCCCTCAGGGCGGGCAATGCGGGCTCGCCGGATGAAGCGAGCAGGTCCACGCGCACCACCTGTTGCGGGCGCAACACAAAGTCCTGCCGCAGGAGGGCTTCGTCCGTGGGCAGCAGGACTTCCTGTTCGTGATTGTGAAAGTCGGTGGCTCCAGCTCTGATGAGTTGGGAACCCGGAGGAAGCGGGCCGATGTTGTACTTGCCTTCGGAATCGGAACGCACATCGAGTCGCTCTCCATCGCTTCTCGTCAACGAGACGACGGCACTCTCGAGTGCACCGCCTTCGGTGCTTGTGATGACTCCATGCAGAACCGCTCCGATGGGGGGCGGTGTGTTCGTGGGGGCGTTAGAGTCAAATTCGAGCTCCACCATGGGCTGCGCTTGCAGGGCCTGCTCGCTCGCCGCTTCCTCTTCCTGCGCATCCACCGCGACCTGTACTTGGGGCAGGGCGGGGCTCACTAGCACTTCTTCCGTTGGCGCGACATGCGACGGGCGAATGGATCCTGCGCCGAAGCTGGTGCGGCTCGGCAAAAGCTGGTTCACCAGGCCGAAGCTGATCAAGAAGGCCACGAGGGCGGTCAGTGCTGAAAAATTCTTCGTGGACGTCATGGGTCAACCCTTTCCGTAGCGAACGACGTGACGCTCAGCCTGGACTTCGAAGGCCTGGCTTTCCGTTTCCTGCCCCGCGCTGAACACGCGCAAGGTGTAGTGACCCGGAACCAAGTACAGCTCACGCTGTAGATAGGCCCCCACCTGCAACTTCAAGCCAGCCGGATCCTCGATGGCTGTGGTTTGATTCGGGTACCGTTGCCCTTCCTGCTTGAAGATCACTTGGGTGCCCGGCTGCAAAACCAACTTCACCTCCTGGACGGAGTTGGTGTCCACGAGTTTCGCCGCGCACCCCCAACCGTCTCGACCGCCGGCGCGCACGAGGGTCAGGCCTGGAGCTAACCAGTTGATGTTGGTCAAGCCCGCGGAGTCCGCCGAGCTGCTGATGCGTAGATCGTAGTCGTCGGGGCTGACCGCAAGTTCCGAGCGTGCAGCCTGAACGTTGACCGCGAGCGGGTTGCCCGCTTCGTCTTCTACCCACACCTGAAAGTCCTGGCGCCGACCGAGAACGATGGTTCCTAATTCGACCCGGCCACCAGCCGGCACATGCACACTGCGTTCGAGCCACTCCCATTGGCTGTGGTGAAGGCTGAGATCCATTTTGCCGGGGGGGACCTTGCTAAAGATCCAATCGCCCTCCACGCACTCCGTTTCCACTCGCACACCTCCGCTGGGGTGCACCAACTGCACTCCCTTTTCGATGGGGAGGCCCGATCCTCGCTCGACCACTCGGACTCGAACCTCTCCGAACAAGCCCTCGATGATCTCTTGCTCGACAACGAAGGTCAACTCTTGTTCATCGGGCCCAAGGGCTCGCGATTGCAGCACCGCGTCCCGGTAGCACAGGCTGACCCAGACAGGGTCCGCCGTGATCAGCTCGAGCTGGCCTTGATAGCGCGCGTCTAAGTTCGCCGGCGTGTTTTGCTCGGCCCGCGCACGGAAGACGCCCTGGGCGTAGCGGTAAGGCGTCCGGCCCGTGACACCTGGCAAGGGGGAACTCGGTTGTTCGAAGGTGGCACAGACTCCGAGGAAGGCGCCCATGGATCCGATTCGATCCGCTTCAATGGCTTCCCCGCTCGGTGATTCAAAGCGCACGGGCAAGCAGCGCGCGCGCTCCAGGACAAAGTCGTGACGCCAATGCTTGAGCGCCGGAACGTTGACCTCTTCGCGATAGGGCAAGTAACCGGAAGCATCTGCCTGAAGTTCCCATGTCCCCGGCACCAACCCGTGCATGGACCAGGTTCCATCAGGTCCGCTGGATGCTTTGAGAGTTTGCGCTTCTTCATTCTCGAAGTGCGGGACGGTCCCGGGGACCGTGTCGCCATTCGCTTCTCGAACCTGACCGAGCCCGACCACCGCAAAGACCGGGTCGATCGCGCCGGCATCGATTGGCTCGATCTCCACGCGCCTCTGTGTCCCTGTCGAATCCGCTAGGATCGACGAGTTTGGGGGGGCCGGCGTTGTCGAGGTCGCGCCATTTGCAGGCAGCGCGCCCGCTTCAAAGTGCGCGCTAGGTTCCGGCCGGGGATCCTCGAAACTCCAAACTCCGACCGCGGCCAACGTTCCCAATCCAGCGCCGACGAAGATTTCACGCAGACTCATCGATACTCCGGGGTGGTCATCCAATGCGAGAGGTCCTTCGAACGAGGGGTTGAACGTACTGGCCCGGAGAGTGCCTCGCTACATCTCCTTTCGAATGGGGCGGAATGTGGTTCCCCCGGGCAATTTCCTGGGTGCACCGCTTTCTATTGCTTTGATGGGGGTGGGGCAAGTGATTGCGTTTGTTGCCTTTCAATCCATGTGTCCTGCAAGGCGCGCCAGCCCTGCGCTCGCGCAATCTGTCCCCGTGGCCGGCCCGCTCGCCGTCCTCTGACCAAAAAAAGTTCTCCTACGCAGGAATCCTGTCGTGCCCTGGTCCTGCCCTGCGGCTGAGCAGTGGAGCTTGGTCGTTGCGATGCGCAACCGGCTTCCCCAGACAATGTTGAGACCCTCAAAAAAGGACAGCCATGCAAAGTACACGCGCTCTTATCGCCCTTCTAGCACTGACAATCGTCAGTAGCTCCAACTCCGAGGCCCAGGAACTTGCCTATCTCTTGGGGGACGAGGCCACCAGCTCCGACGACTTCGGTTACTCCGTTGCAAACGTTGACGACATCAACTTCGACGGTCACCCGGACATTCTCGTGGGAGCGCCTTTCGACGACGTCAATGGGGCCGCCTCGGGAAGTGTCTACATCTACTCGGGCAAGACCGGTGCGCTCCTATGGACCGCTTCCGGAGAGTTCCCGGGAGATCTCTTTGGCCGTTCCGTGGATGGCATCGGGGACCTCAATGGAGACGGTGCCAGTGAGATCATTGTGGGGGCGCCGCTCTACGACAACAATGGGGCAGGCGTCTCCGGGGGAGGCAAGGTCTACGTGCTAGCGCCAGCCCAGGATGCAACGCTCTTCTCGCTCTGGTCAAACAGCCTGAACACTCAAGTTGGCTCGGTGGTGCGCGGCCTCGGGGACATCACCGGGGATGGCATCAGTGACTTTGCACTCGGTGCGCCGTCCTTTGACAACGGGGGGTTGATCGACTGCGGTGCGGTCTTCGCCTTCTCGGGATCGGACTTGTCCAATCTGTGGGTGCGCTTCGGGGATGAGTTCGGGGAAAACCTGGGCTACTCCCTCGATACCTTGCACGAGAGCAATGCGGTGCAGAGCCGCATCTTGATCGGCTCTCCGCGCTTTGATGCGGGCGGCTCCGATCGTGGACGGATCCTGATTCTGAACGGCTTGGGTTCGACCATCAGCACGGTCAATGGCACCACCAACGACACCTGGTTTGGCTATGCGGTCGCCGGCATCGGCGATGCCAACGGCGACGGGGCCAACGACTACGCGGTCAGCATGCCCTACGCGGACATCCTCGGTGTGGGCCTGGATGCGGGCCTCGTTCGCATGTACTCCGGTTTTAACGGGAACCTGCTGTTCACCTTCACCGGACCCCATGCGAGTGCGCGGCTCGGGCAAGCCTTGTCGGGCTTCGGGGACTTCAACGGGGACGGCCGCAAGGATCTTCTGATCGGCTCCCCCAATCTCCACGGGGCGGGCAACAACGAGGCCGGTGAGGTGCGCGTGATCTCCGGGGCCAATGGCCTTGTGCTCGCTACCTATTCCGCGACCCCGAACGATCACGCGGGGCGCTCCGTGAGCAGCGCAGGAGACTTGAACTTGGACGGAGTAGGGGACTTCGTGTTCGGCATTCCCGACGGCCCCAGTCAGGAAGGCCAAGCCCAAGTGCACATCTCCCAGGCGCCCTTTGCGAGCACCTATTGCAGCGCCAAGGTCAACAGCCAAGGGTGCCTGCCCGCGATCAGTTACGAGGGTCTGCCGAGTGCGTCGATCGCGAACAACTTCCGGGTCAAGGCAAGCAACGTGATCAATCAAAAGATCGGTCTCTTGCTGTGGGGCCGAGGCCCGCTCAACCTGCCCTTCTTTGGCGGCACCCTGTGCGTGGGCGCGCCCCAACGGCGCACCACTCCGCAGTCTTCCGCGGGAAGTCTTGGGGCACCGGATTGTTCGGGGGAATACAGCTTCCACTTTTCACAGGCCTACATGGTCGCGGAGTCGATCCTGCCCGGAGATCAAATCTACGCCCAGTATTGGAGCCGCGACACGGCGGACGCCTTTGGCGTTGGCTTGACGGATGCCCTGAGCTTCAGAGTCGTGCCCTAAGCGTTCAGCGTTTGCTTGCGAGATGCGATCGCCGCACTGTCGGCGGTCGCATCATCTGGCCTGCGGCGGGGTAGTTGCTATGCTGAGCGCATGAATCGATCCCCATGGTGTGTCGCCGGGCTTCTGCTGATTTGGATCTGCGTTGTGGGCTGCGGGGGGAAGATGGAACTGGGGCAGGCTTCCCCGCCCAATGTCTTGCTGATTTGCATCGACGATTTGCGGCCCGAGTTGGGTTGCTACGGGGAGCAGCATGTGCAGAGCCCGGCCCTCGACGCCTTCGCTAGCACGGCCTTGCGCTTCGATCGGCAGTACGTTGCGCTTCCAACCTGTGGGGCGTCGCGCTTCGCCTTCTTGACGGGACGCCGGCCGACGCAGGCCATGCATTATGGGAACGCTGCCTTCCAAACCCTGCGAGGCGCCAAGGCGAAGGGCAATACCGAGCTGCAGGCCTCCATGCCGCGGGCCTTTCGTTTAGCAGGCTATCGAACGGTTTGTCTTGGGAAGATCAGTCACTCTCATGATGGTCTGGACCGTCAGGGCGAACAGGAATTGCCGGGGGCTTGGGATGCAACTCCCACGGATCCCGGGCCCTGGGGCGAGGCTCGTCACTTGTTGCACGGCTACGCGGGCGGCCGAGCTCGCGTTGCGCGGGAGAGTTCGATCTTCGAAGCAGCCGACGTCGAGGACGATCAATACCCCGACGCGCAGCTCGCAAGCCAGGCCATCGAACAGCTGGATCTGTTGGCCAAGTCGGACCAACCCTTCTTCTTGGGAGTTGGGTTCTTCAAACCGCACTTGCCCTTCGCGGCACCCAAGAAGTACTGGGACTTGTACGATCGCGAAACCTTGCCCCTCGCCATCCAAGGGGAACGGCCAGCCAACTTGCCCCAAGTGAGCGGTTGGCTGCAGAGCGGCGAAGTGACGGGCAACTACGCGGGAGCTGGCTACGAGGACAAACATTGGTCAGAAGCGGAACGTCGACACTTGCGGCACGGGTACTTCGCCTGCGTGAGCTACGTGGATGCGCAAGTGGGGCGCGTGCTCGCGCGGCTTGCGGAACTCAAATTGGACGACAAGACAATCGTCGTCGTTTGGGGAGACCATGGTTGGCACCTCGGCGATCAAGCTCTGTTCGGCAAACACACGACCTTTGAGGTGGCCCTGCGCAGCGCCTTGCTGATCTCTGTACCCGGAATGCCAAGCGCCGGCGCGAGCACCAAGGCGCTGGTGGAGTCCATCGACATCTACCCGACTCTCGCGGAGCTGTGTGGTGTGCCCTTCCCAGCAGAGTTAGCGGGGCGCAGCTTTCGCCCCCTGTTCGACGCTCCGCAAACTTCTCACCGAACAAGCGCCCTGTCGTTCTGGCGGCGGGGGAAGTGGCTGGCGGAGTCCGTGCGAACGGAATCGAGGCGCCGCGTGACCTGGACACACGAGGAAGACGGACGCTCGGGTCCGGAAGAACTGTACGAGTTCGCTCCCTAGTTTGCTGGCGACAGGATGGCCGCTTGCAGCTTGTTGCGGAGTTGACTCTTTACGTGCTCAAAGGCCTGGCGCCGCGTCTCGGCGTTTGCATCCCAGCAGTGGGCTGTGGGCACAAATCGGGTCCGGGAGTCCTTCGCGATCTTGCTCTGGGCTGCCCGGAAGCGCTGCACCTCTTGGACGAGTTTGCGGTAGTAGGCTCCTTGCGCTCGATCTTGCCCGTCGTCTGCAGGGTGCGTATGTTGGCCCAGCCCACCATGTTCGACTTCCCGGAGAGGATGAAGACCTTGACCGTCTCCGCAGTTCCCTGGGCGTGTAGACCTACGCAAGCGCTGAGCAGGAGAAGAGTGCGGATTGGATGCAGCATGGGGCTGATGGGGTTCTTGAGGAACGAACGGAAAGCAAGCGACGGTGTTCTGACCAGCAAGCACCGGCCCAGCCTAGCTGTTCCGTGCGCGAATGCCTCTGGATCAAGCTCGTTGCTTTTCACAGGACACGACCCCGCCTGTCCACGCTCGCGTCCCTTGGGCTCGCGGGGTGCACAGGCGGACCCTATTGCAGTTTGCGGGCGGCGGCGAGCAGCGCTTGCAGCTCCACCACGCGCTCGGGGAATTCCTTCCACAGGTTGGTTGTCTCGGCCGGGTCGTTGTTGAGGTTGTAGAGCTGTCCACCAGGATCATCCGGTCCAGGCTCAACGCGGCTTGGCCTCGAAAAGCCGCCAGACCCCAAATTGCCCTCGATCAACTTCCAGGGTCCTTGCCTCACGGCGAAGGTGCCGTCCAGGGAGTGATGAATGATCCCCTTGCGTCCCGGGGCTTGCGGGTCGTGCAAGACGGGGAGGAAGCTCACGCTATCCAAACCCTCACCCGGCTGTACCGTCAGCGTGAGGGCTTGCGCGAGTGTCGCGTAGATGTCTTGCAGTCCCACTAGCGCCTGCGACTGCTGTCCCCCTGTGGTGCGGCCCGGCCATCGCACGATCATGGGAATCCTGTGTCCCGCTTCCCAGGCGTCTGCTTTGTAGCCGCGCCAGCTTGCATTCGGGTTGTGGCCGAAGCGCCGAGTGACCGAGCCCAGAGGCCCACTCATCCCAGTTCCATCGCGAGCAGGGGAGCCGTTGTCGCTGGTGAAAAGGATCACCGTGTCTTTGTCGAGAGCGCTGCGCTCGAGGGCCTGCAGGACTCGCCCGACAACCCAGTCGACCTCGGCCACATAGTCTCCGTAGGCTCCCGCTGGCGTGCTACCAACGAATTCCGGGGAAGGGGCAATCGGAGTGTGTGGGGCGGTCAGAGGTAAGTAGAGGAAGAAGGGACGATCGCTTGCCTTCTGGCCTTCGATGTACTGAACCGCTTCCTGCGCGAGTCGAGGCATGACCAGCGCAAGATCCCACCCAGGAGTAGTCGGTCCGGCGGAACCAAACATGCCTTCGGGTTTTGACTGCGTCGGGGCGTCAAGCAGCTTGTCATCGCGGATCCAAGCACGCGGCGGGAAGTTGGGCACGTCGTCACCGAAGTAGGTGTCGAACCCATGGGTGGTCGGGCCGTTGCGCAGGCCCTGGTCGAAGTCGATCCGCGCAGCCGCTTGGGCGCGTGCGGGCGAGCTCCGCGGCCAGAAGGGAACCTCATCGTTGACGCTGTTGCCTTTGGAATCCAACCAGGTCCAACCGAGGTGCCACTTGCCTATGCAGGCGGTGCGATAACCGCGGGCTTGAAGCATCTCGGGCAAGGTCGTGCGTTCGTCTTCAATCAAGGGCCGCCCCCATTCCCAAACAACGCTGCGCTTGAGCTCGCTACGCCATGCGTAGCGCCCCGTCAGAATCCCGTAGCGCGTTGGAGAACAGACGGACGAAGGGGAGTGCGCATCCGTGAAGCGCAGGCCAGAGGCAGCCAGGGAGTCGAGTGCTGGGGTCGGCACCAACGATTCCTGGGAGTAGCACCCGACGTCCCCCCAGCCCATGTCGTCCGCCAGGATCAGGACAATGTTCGGGAGGACCGCTTGAGGGGCTTCGCCCAATTCTTGAACCGACGCTTCCGTGGCACAGGCGGCCAGCCCGATCAGCAAGGGGAGTAGGTGAGCAGCGGGCTGGGGCATGGGGGGGTCTCGCGTCCAGGGTTTCGTCGGGCAAGGCGGATGAGCATGTCTGTCCAATTGGCATGGCCGTCGGACGCGCAGTTGCTCCACTCCCGTCAGGGTAGGACAAGCCAAGGGTGCCTGCCAGGATCGGCAACCTTGCGCGCAGGGGACAATCTTCTTCGACAAGCCTCAGTGCCCGCCGCTCTCCTTCAACTCAGCTGCATGGACGAATCAATCACGGTGCAGAAGGGCGGGTCCGTTGTCCAAGCTGGTCCGATCCATGAGAGAATTCGAACTCCATCCGCCGGTGCTCCGTTCTTCAGGAAAACCCAATCGAATTGCCATGAAACTAGCTCTCGTTGCGTCCATCGCCTTCTTCTGCACACCGTCCCCCGCCATCCAAGAAGTCAGTAGCTCGGTGCCCGTGGAGGGAATGCAGCAAGCTGCCCTGCCCGCCTTTGACCTGATCGGAGCCCAGTGCGCAGACGGATCCTGGAGCGCGCTTGACGTGCCGCAAGGTGTTCCGGGTGTTCACGCAGGCGTCGCCCAGGATGATTTGTGGGTCACCTCGGCAGCCGTCTTTTCGGTCCTCGGAGAGGGATCGACGAGCGCTGCGGGGCCTTATCAAAGTACCGTGCGCTCTGCTCTCGGTTGGATCGAGGGATTGCAGGAAGAGGATGGCCGGTTGGTCTCGCCGGGAGCGGAGACGGACTTGCTGGTGCATGCACTCGCAACGCTCGTGCTCACAGAACACCGTGTCCTTGCGGGAGAGGCCGGCGCTGATTCAACGGCGCAGAAAGCGGTGGCCTACCTTGAGGCACGCGCTCTGGAAAGTGGTGGTTGGAACCGGGAAGGCTCTGCCAGCGGGGAGCCTGATCCACGCACCACTGCCTGGGCATGCATGGCGATCGCGTCTGCCAAAGATGGCGGGATCGAGTCCGAGCAGGGACGCTTAGCTGACGCGGCCGCTTCCTTGGTGGCTCTCCACAAGACGATCCAGGATCCAACGGACCTTGCGCTGGCCTGCGAGTTGCTTTCTCGCTTGCTTGCGGGAGAGTCGGCCAAGAAGGACGGGTTCCGCGCGCGAAGCCAGCAATTGGTCGAGCGCGCGATCGACTCCACTGCAGATGGCGTGGGGCACAACCCAGAAGAGTTCTACCTGCGAAGCTTGGTTGCCTATCAGTCGGGAGGGGAGGTGTGGAAGACCTGGCTTGGCCCACTTGGAGGGCAGACGAAGAAATTTGGGTACAAGAACAACAGCCACCTCGAGTTCATGGCCTGTGATCCACAAGAAGCCCATGGAGGCTCGGTAGCTGCCTGTGGCTTCAGCGTGCTCACCCTCCAGATCTATTTCAAGTATGCCCGCGTCATTGGGACCCGTTGAGCGCTTCCGCTTTGGCACGTAGGAGATAGCGCGGGTTAAGCGTAGATGCCGAATGAGCTTGCCCCTGGAACGTGCCGCACGTTCTGTCGGGTGGAGGTCCAAGGGCAGCGCTCATAGCGAAGCATGCAGCTTCGAATTCTGGTCTCTCGTTGCAGGCGCCGTAAGCCTAGCGGTTGACCTCCTGCCAGCGGCTCACCTTCGATCGGTGAGGCCAACCTCCGAGAATCCCGCTTCCCTGGCGAACTCACTGCCCGCTTCAAACTCGAGAATCTCGATCAGAACGCTGCGCACGCGAACCCGCTTGGGCAGGGGGAAAGCGCTTGGCCGAAGCACATCCGCGCCTAGTTCCACCTCGCTCGCGCGCTTGCTGCCGTTGATGCGAAAAGCGATGCGCTTGACCCGGGCGTGACGACCGAGTTCGGCTAGCTGGGAGTCCGCCTGGGACAAGACCAAGGTGTCTGCCCAGACCGCTTGGGGGATGTCGAGGGTCAGTGTCGGTCGACTGTCGCCGGCCAGGCACAGCCAACGGCTGGCCTCGATCCCGTCGACGGCGCGATCCGCGCCGGTGAATTCTCCGCTGGCGCTGCTGGCCGTTGCGGTCACGTTTGCCTTTGCCAGTTGATTGTCTTTCTCAAACGCGGCACGGGCCATCATCCAATCCTCCAGGATGCCGCTGATGACGAGGGTCACCGTCTCCGATAGCAATTCGTGCTCTCCGCCTTCTTTCGATTCACTGCGCACAAGCACCCCGACCTGAAGCGCAAAGGATCCGTTCCCGGCTATGTCGAGTTGCGTTCCATAGCGTTCGCCGTTCCAGGGCTTGGAGGCATCCCCCGCAGTGCGATTCGCGAGCTTTCCGTCGATGTAGTAGCGAACCTCCTTGACGAACATGCCCTTGGCGTCCGGGGAAGTCAGGGTGTTGGCTTCCAAAACACCTTTGCCAAATCCACTGACCCAACAGGTGGCGCTGCCGCGGACGGCGGCTCGGAAGTGCACTGGGGACTCGGAGCCTTCGGATGCGTAGCGTCCATGATTCTCAGACGATCCATTGCTGACGGGGGCCATGGCCTTCACCAAGAACAAAAGTGCATAGGCCGTATTCGCATGGGGCATCGGTTGGCGGGGCCATTGCTGATACGTCCCTTGTTCCCAATGACCATCTTCCTGTTGCAGCTTCACGAGTTGGGTGGCGCCTTCCCAATACCAGTTGTGTCCGCCGATCTCGTCGAGTTCGTAGAGAGCACCGAGCCGTTGCAAGCCGTAGAGGTAGTAGTAGAGCCAGGCCTGCTCTCCCGCAGTGTTGTTCTCGACCGAGAAATGGTCCGCCATCCACTGCATGGCAAGCTCCGTCGCCTGCTTCGCCCGACGTTCCAAACGGTTCGGATACTTGGAGCCGAGTTCCTGCTGCGCGATGCGCAGTATCGCAAGGCCCGCCGTTGTCATGGACGCGTTGGGAACGTTGTATCCAAAGCTCGGCGCGTCCGGATTCGGCAGCAAGTAGGCGAAGCCCGCCTTCTGTGGCGGATTGCGGACAGGCTTGCCTTGTGCTGGGATTGAATCGTGGGGTTCCTCCTGGTGCTCCAGCACGCGCTCCACGAGTTCCGTCCAGATGTCCTTGGGGATCTTCGCGCCGTTTGCACTCGCCGCACGCAAGGCCAGCGCAGCGTATTGGGTGTTGGAGAGATCGCTCTTGATGCTCGTGTGCTTGGGGTACCCCCAAGTTCCATGGGCTTCATAGCGCAGCTCGATCAGCAGTTCGAGCAACTGCTCTCGCCGTTTCTTCCAGCGCGCATCGTCTTCGCAAAGCGAGAGCAGCAAGATTTGATTGGTCACTGCGTAGGTCGTCCAAGGCCAATTCTGCTCGAGGTTGGTGAGCGCCCGTTGGATGCTCGCATGTTCGTAGGGCACCTTGCACTTGAGCAGTGTGTAGGTGCAGAACGCTGTCAAGTCATTGCGCGGGTCACGATAGACCCCGGGCGTCATGTCGTTCTCGCCCCAGGACCCGTCGCGACGTTGCTGGTTCAAGAGCCAAGTCACCCCTCGATCGACGGCGCCGTTGATCGCCTCTTGGGGAACACGCGTTTCCTGGGCGGCAGCGGGAAGGGTGATCGTGAGGACACACGCGTAGCGCATGGTCCATTGGAGGAGGCGGCTCATGACATGATCCTACGGGGTGGGGGACCAGGGTGTGCGCTGGACTTCTTGCGACTTGCGCTGGCCGGAGGGGTTGACTGCAACCAGTTTCCTGGCCGCAGTCAACCCATCCAGCTTGGGCACTTCAAAGACCAAAGGAGAGCCTGCGGTGTGGAGTTGGGTTCCAGCCCCCGTGCCCGTCTTGCGGAATCCCTGGTGAAATCTCTTCGGGACGGACTTGCCGGGCCCACAGCAGCGCGCGGATGGAGGCCCCGCAGCGCAGGCTATCCGAGACTGTTACTCACAGGGAGCACGGGCGGTCCGTACCCGAGTCCCCGTTGAAGGATGCTTGCGTTCGAGCCATGCGAATGACTTTCCCTCGGGCGCGGCGCCCTTCCTGTTGGTGTTGCGGGATTGACGAGTGCTTGCGGGCAACGGGACGCTAGGATCGATCCACTCCTTCTGCAGGAAACGAAACCGGTGCCCAACTTTCCAGGACTCGAAGTGATGGACGAGGCCCTCACGATGCTGGCTCCCTACGGCCCCAGTTTTCGCGGTGGTCTCTCCAATCATGGCCCGATGACCGTGGAGGCTCTCGTGGGTCTTGGACGTGAGGATGCGGTGCTTCCTTGGGTGGAACGTTATCGCAAACGCTTGGAGGCGCGCCCTTCGACAACGCGGCGAATCACCCTAGAGACTTGGCGCGAGGCCCTCGGCAAGGGCTCCCGCAATCGAGATTGGGATGAGTGGTTTGCCAACGAGCTTGCCGAAGCAGATTGGCGTGATGTGCTTGGTGTTTGGATGCCGCGGCTTGCCCCGGGAATGGCGGCCGCGGGTTTGCACGGAGTGATCCGGGTCGGGCACGCGGTCTCTTCCCTTAAAGTCAAAGAGAGTGCGCTGCGACTCGATGAGCTGGCCCGGGCCCTGGGCTACTACGCGTCGCAGTACCTGGCCTTGCCGGGGGAGTATTCGGCCCCCGGGAAACTCGCCCCATCGTCGGCCCTTGGCCAGCTCGCACTCTTGCCCAACTCCCAGCGCAGGACGCGCGGCTTGATCACCTCCGAGCTCGGGGACCTGGTTGGGTATGAACCATTCACGGAAGCGATCGACTTGGTGGATCCAGCGCAAGGCTCACCCACCTTCCTCGCCGACCTGGTCGCCACAAGCGCTGGGCTCTTGATCAATACCGAGTCCAGCTCTTTCGAGTTCCTGCACGGCGTGACGGGTGCTGGAGCTGTGTCCGAGATCTATCCCTATGTCCCCGAAGCCGAGCGCGCGCTCGTGCTTGCCTACACCTGGCAAGTGACAGCGAGTCTTTTCGTGCGCTATGGGAAGCCCAAGCTGGTTGCTGTTGTTCCGGCGGCAGCGAGCCAATTGAGTCTCGAGGCCTTGGCGAAACTCGCCGTCGAAAGCGGCGACGAACACACGATCAAGCTTGTCTGCGCGTGCACCCGCGAGTGGGCGCGCAACCCAGACCCGCGCTTCTTGGCAGCCGCCCAGGACCGGGTGCAATAGAGCAGGCTAGGCGGGGCAGTTCGTCAGGTGCCGAGCCTCCGGCCCAGCCCTGGAAGGGAATTGGACGCGCGACTGTCCACGCTGCGCAAAGGCCGGGTCCTGCGCCTCAGTCGCTTCCGGAGCAGAGACGCGAGGGGAGCGCGAGGGACAGTCGGCCCGTGGTGTGAGTAGAATCCGCGGGGGGCGCGGGAGCAGACAGGTCTTCTCCCGGAGATGGCCCCAACCCCTCGGGGACGAGGGAACGCACCCACGCTCTAAACCCCTGCAGCTCACGCACACGATGACCTTCACCAACGCAATCTCGGCTACGCGAGCCCCGTTCCACAAGAACTGGTTGCTCCAGGGGCTCGTGCTGGTCTTCGCACTTGCCTGGTCCTACTCCGTTTGGGAAACACCTGACCTGGCCAACTGGGTTCTAGAGAACGTGCTGGTGTTCGTGTTCCTTGGCTTCCTGATCGTTTCCTATCGGAAGTTCCAGTTCAGCGACCTCTCCTACCTTTTGATCTGCGCCTATCTAGTCCTGCACGTCTACGGCGCCAAGTACACCTACGCGGAGAATCCGTTCGGGTACTGGGTCCAGGAACTACTGGGCTCAACCAGAAACAACTACGACCGCCTGGTTCACTTCAGCTTCGGGTTCCTGCTCGCCTACCCCATGCGCGAGATGTTCTTGAAGTGGCTCAAGTTCCCGGTCTGGGTCGCTTGGTTGTTGCCGATCGAGATCACACTCTCCGTGTCAGGCTTTTACGAGATCATCGAGTGGAGTGTGGCCGACATCTTCTTTAGCGAGCAAGGGGATGCCTACCTAGGAACTCAAGGAGATATCTGGGACGCCCAGAAGGACATCTTCCTGGCGTTCTTGGGGGCCATCCTCGCGACGACGATCGTTTCCGTGATCAAGCATGGGCTCAACCTCCAGGAGCCCGGAGCTCATGAATAGAGCGAGCCGCTATCTGTGGCGCTAGCTCCAAGGAGGCACGGGGAGTGATGGAGCCTCTCATGTTCCATGCACCCCGTCATGCACCAAGCTCTTGCGTTCCCCTGATTCCTGGGAGCCGGCGAGCGACTCGCAAGCAGCTCAGCCCACCTTGTCTTCGACTACGTGCCCGTTGGCTAGCAGGTACTCGTGGACCGACTCATGGGCGCCGGGGGGAGTGTCAAGCCGCCCGAAGAACTTGGTCGCCTCGACCAGTTTCTCGGACTCGCTGCGCCAGTGACGGGTGTAGTCCTCGTTGTCCAGGCCCGTTTGGGCGGAGATGAAGGTGGGCTCGAAGTCGGGACCTAGAATGTGGGAGAAGATGAAGGAGACCCGCGGGATGTGATAGCAGGAGCTGATGATGATGGGTTTCTGGCAGCCACTTTGCAGCAAGAGCAGCTTGGCAAACACGGCGTTGCTGACCGTGTCGAGGGCTTGCTCCTCGCGCAGAATGTCCGCCCTGGGGATGCCGAACTCTTCGACCAAGTAGTCGGCTCCAGCCTGGGCTTCGGTGATGCCGGAGCGCCCCACATCCCCGCCGCTGACGATCAATCGCCGGCGGCCGCTCAACTCACCGTACACCTCCGCGGCCTTCTGCAAGCGGTGGGCGAAAATATGCTTGGCGCACAACTTCTGGGTGATGCGGCGTCCAAGGACGATGATCTCGGTAACGGGTTCCTGGGGCAACGGGCACTCCTGTTGGCGCTTGAAGGAATGAGTCATGTGAGCAGGGGGGCTTGTCGAAGGCCGGGGTCGCCCCGCTGCGATGGCTCCGTGATACGAGGGTTGTGGGAAGAGCACAACAACAAAGCTGCGGGCAAGTCACTTTGTGGCGCGCGCCGGTCCTTCCTGGAATTGGCCGGTGTGAGCCTCCCAGAGAGACACCGGGGACGATCCCCACCTGCTTCTACGGGCACGGTCCGGTCGAAGTCATCCGGGGCTAGGACGGCTGAGCATGGACAGTGTCTTCGCATTCGCGTTGTCCCGTTCCGGCCCCAACGCCCTGGGCTATTCGGCCAGGAGCTTTCGGACGAGTGGTGTGATCGCGTCCATCCAGGCGTCCACCCCATCGTTCGTGATGTGAATGAAGTCGCCGCGCATCCGTTCGTTGGGGATCCCGTGCTCATCAAGAAACAGAGGGCGTAGGTCCATGTAGTGAACTCTGTCCAAGGACCCGAGAACTGCAGCCCGTTCGTGAACCCGGTCCAAAGCGAGACGCCGGACATCGCTCGGCGTCGCGCCAGTTGGGAAGGGCCCGCAGATCAGGATCTGCGCTTGGGGTTCCTCCTCCAGCAAGGCATCCACGACGGAGCTCAAGCCCTCCGAGACTTCAGCGCCCGTGTGGCCCCCGGCGTTGACGTTGTTCACGCCAATCTGAAGTACAACCAAACGTGGGTCGACGATCTGGAGCGCACCGTGCCGGATGCGGAAGAGCAAATGCTCGGTGCGGTCTCCACTGAGGCCGAGAGAAAGCGCGCCGGGGAAGCGATCAAAGGCACGCGTTCCGCCGGCTTGCCCAACGCGATTCTGATTCCCGCTCAAGCCTTGGGTGATGGAGTCGCCCAGGAAGACGAGATCCGTTTGCGGATGCTCCTTCGCGAGCAGAACCAGTTTCTCGAGTTGCGCCCACCAGGTTCCTGCTCCCCAGCCCGCGGCGCTGCCGCGGTACTCAGCGGAGGGAGTAGGGTGCGTGGCGGGATTGCCACCCCGACCGCTGACGCGCAGCAAGGCACGCAGCAGGGGCTGCACTGGATGCAGCCCATGCGGATGGTGACCGACACCCGGCTTGCGCCAGACTTCTATTTCACCACCGAGCGTCTGGTAGCGCCGCACCAGCTCTTCCCCGTTCTGCTCACCGGGCACGACTTCGTCCGCGCCGCTTTGGACGAGAAAGAGCGGCACGGCTGCCTTCGCTAGGGGCTCAAGCCGATCCAAAGGCATGGCTGCGTAGCCGTCCACGGTGTCGTCGTTCAAACCGTAGGCCGCGAGGCAGGCTTGCCATTCCCCGTCTTGCTCCGTCCCCCGTTGATGGCCGGGCCAAGATCGAAAGTCGCACACGGGGTTATCGAGATAGATCCCTTCGACAGCCTCCGGTCGGCGCGCCGCCCAATTCAAGGCCACCAACCCAGCGCGGCTCATGCCTTCGATGAGCACTTGCTTGGCGAGCCCATTGGCGCTGCAGAACTCGTAGAAAGCGTCCCAACGGTCAAGCGCTGAGTCCGAACCAAACAGCCCGGCCACATCGCAGTAGGCCAGGTGAAAGCCTCGCGCAAGAAGCTCGCGATCAAGTTCCGGTTCGTGCCCAAAGAATCTCGCGCGCCAAATCCAGGGATAACCGGCCGCCGGTTGCACGGGCTCGACGATGCGTACTTGAAAGGCGGTGTTGTCCGCAAGGCGGAGGGAAAAGCGACGCTCCGCATAGCCCTGAAACTCGGCTGCACTCGCGGGTACCTCCGCGCTCCACTGGATGGGGGGAGCCAGGTCTTGTTGCAGGGCCTCGGCCGCGCGTTGGGCGATGGCTCCCGCGCCGAATGGGTTGGTGTGAACCCCATCCACGGTCATCTGGGCTCGCAGGGTGTGGGACAGGTCGAGGAATTCGATCCGTGGGTCTTCTGCGGAGGCCTGTTTCAGGGCGCTTGCTAGGACAGCTAGCCGAGGACTGCGCTCACGTAGATCTACGACGCGTGCCTCGTCAAGTCCCGGTGCGTCCGGGAACATCGGGGGAGGTGTGCACAGGACGACGCGAGCCATTGGGTTGCTGTCCAAGACACCTTGCGCCAACTCTCGCGCATCCTGTTCGAGGTCTGCCGCGTGTTGCCAATTGGGACGTGCGCTGCTATTGCAGGTGTCATTGGTTCCCAACAGGACCAAGGCCACATCGGGTTTCCAAGCGAGGGCCGCTTGAAAGGGCGCGCACTCGACGTATGGAGTGTCGCCGGCGCTCAGCAACGTCTTGCCCCCGGAACCAAAGTTCCGAACTTCCCAGCCGTCCCCCAAGAGGTACCCCAGCTGCTTGGGGTAGGAGTTGTTCTCTCGATCCACCACTCCAGATCCCCAGGTGATGGAATCTCCCAGGCAGGCCAGCTTGAGTGCTTGGGGCTCTTGGGCATGAGTGCTAGACGGAAGCAAGCAAAGGACGCTAACAACAATTCTGATCATGGGGGGAGCATAACATCGAGGCGCTTCGCGGACCCCAAGGCCCTGGGTGCATTGATTGCCGAGTTCTCGCGACGGCTCGTGGGGGCGGAGCCTTGGCGTCCGGCGTAGACCCCGCTGCTGGTCTCCTCTGGCAATTCGCGCTCAATGGCGACGTTCCCATCGCAATCGGTATCCCCTTGTGAAACTCAAGGTCCAAGCTGCGCCTGAATCCATCAAGGCGAATCAGCACGACTTGTGCTCTACTCACTCCATGATCACCCCAAGTGTTGTCGGTCCCTGGCTCGCCTCCGCGCTCTTGCCTTTCGTGCTCTCCAGCAGCTCAGAGCCGCGTCCCAACATCGTCTACATCCTCGCGGATGACATGGGCTACGGGGATATCTCCGCCTTGAACCTGGAAGCCGCCTGGACCACGCCTAGGCTGGACTCCTTGGCTGGCGAGGGCATGCTGTTCAGCGACGCGCACTCGGGGTCTGCGGTGTGCACACCCACGCGCTATGGGATTCTAACGGGCCGCTACGCTTGGCGAACGCACCTAGCTAGCAGCGTCCTGTGGGGGGAGTCTCCGCCGTTGATCGATGAAGGCCGATTGACGATCGGCCAGTGGTTGGGGGGCCAGGGCTATGCCACCGCGTGCTTTGGCAAGTGGCACCTCGGGTGGGATTGGACGTACGAGGAGGAGCATCCCAAGCGCATCGACTTCAGCGCGCCCGTGCGCAACGGACCCCATGCCCGTGGTTTTGACGAGACCTTTTGTCACGCCGGATCCCTCGACATGGCGCCCTATGTCTGGGTTCAAAACGGTCAAGTGACGGCCGCACCGGATCGCATCACGGAGAACCAGGATTACCAAGGCTTCTGGCGCCGAGGTGCGACGGGGGCCGACTTTGTTCACGAACAGGTCCTACCGGACGTCACCCGGCGAGCCGTCGAGTACATCAAAGGCCGTGCGGAGCAGAAGGAACCCTTCTTCCTGTACTTGCCCTTGCCCGCTCCGCACACACCGATTCTGCCGCTCGAGCCGTTTCGTGGCAAAAGCGGCACGAACGCCTATGGAGACTTCATCCTTCAAGTGGATCACTCGGTCGGGCAGATCCTGGAGTCCTTGAAGGCAGCCGGGCTTGCGGAGAACACGCTCGTGGTCTTCACCAGTGACAATGGTTGCTCGCCCCGCGCACGCTTCGAGGAGTTGGCAGTGAAAGGGCATGATCCGAACGCGAAGCGCCGTGGCTTCAAGGCTGACATCTATGAAGGCGGACACCGGGTGCCCTTCCTCGTGCGTTGGCCGGGGAAAGTGAAGCCGGGCACGCGCTCCGACGAGATCATCTGTCTGACCGACCTGATGGGCACCTTGGCGGATGTCTTGGAGATTCCCCTGGGAGCCCAAACGGCTCCGGACAGCGTCAGCTTCTTGGATGCCCTGCAAGGCAAGGAGTCTCCGAAGCTTCGAGGCTCCATCATCCACCATTCGATCAATGGCTCCTTCGCCATGCGCGAGGGGAAGTGGAAGTTGATCTTTTGCCCGGGCTCGGGGGGCTGGAGCGAACCGACGCCGAAGAGTGCTCGTGAACTGAAATTGCCCAGGTTGCAGCTCTACGATTTGCAAGCGGATCCTGGCGAGACGGAGAACGTAGCGGCAGCCCATCCGGAGGTGTGTTCTCGGCTGACAGCGCTCTTGCAAGAAGCCGTCGATCAGGGAAGAACGACACCAGGGGAAAAACAACCCAACGATCGCAAGGTTGAGTTCGTGCGCGAGGACTAGCTGCTCGGCGCGGTGCAGGGTTCGAATTCCCGATCCTTGGGAGCCGCTCCGCGAGTCGTCGGATTTCCGGTGATGCGGCGTCCATGCAGAGCCGATTTGACAGCTCCGTGGTACGCAGGCTCGGAAACTGGGACAAGAGCAAAGCCTGGGTGTGCCGGTTTCCCTTGCGGTCATCTCTGCTGGGTCGCCAGAATCTGATCGAATAGACCGGGCTAGCCCGCAGGATCATGACTGTGGGTGTCGGTGCTCGAAGCGCGTGCACCTCTGCCATGCTCTCGGGAACGTCCGCCCACGAGTCTCGCAGGTGGTTGCCTCCGTGAATGCCTCGGTCGGGGCTGAGAGCAGACTCCGCTCTTGTCACCCGCTGTTCCGGGGCCAGCAGGCCATGCCGCGTTCAGGCTACAGGTCGTAGATGAACGGGTTGTCCGGAGTCATGGACTCGGCGTGGGCCAGGTAGCTGACGATGGCCAACACCAAGGGCACGACGATCAACGGCACGATCCAGATCAAGGGGTGGTTGCGCAGGAATTGCATGGGGCTTGCCTTAGCGCTGTTCCCCAGGAAGCGCGGCTTGGGAGTTGGTCTTGCGGGTCACTTCGACGATGTCGGGCCAGCTCGCGTAAAGGGTCTCGCAGAGGAGTTCCATCATTGCGTCACGTGCACCACGCAGCGGATGGCAGTGATCCGCCATCCACTCCCAACCGATGAGCCCATTCGGCACGCACGCTTGCAAAGCCCGATCCATGTCGAGCAGGGTGATGCTCGGAAACTCAGCGGCCACCTCACGCACAAGATCGTTGGTGGCTTCCGAACCCTTGCGCGGGGCCCGGTCCAAAGCCGCCGCTCGCTCGAACAACTCGCGGATGCGTTTGGGGTCCCGTTCTAGAAGGGACTCGATCAGGGCCAACTCGAAGAGAGCACGGGGATGGTCGGGGATGATAGCGAGCGCCCCGTGCATGTCCTTCTCGGCTTGCACGATTGCGCCCCGTGGCTTGTTGCCCAGAGCGCGCTGTTGGAAGAGTTGCAAGGCTGCGTAGAAGGGCTTGACGGATTCGGACCAACACTCCTCGGGGCGCATGCGTGGATCCCGATTGGCGAGAAGCCCCGTCGCGGCGCGCCAGCCGTCGAAGTCTTCCAATGGAAATGTCACAGGCTCCCGGCTGCGATCGGGCCGGCGCACTTCAAAGTCCAAGCCGTGCAGGCGCTTTTCCTCGCCAAGAGGCAAGAGCTGTTGCAGGTAGCGGGGCAGGGCATCCAGCGCGGCCATGCGCTTGCTCTCGAAGTGGGCGATGTCCTCTTGGCTGACTCCCGCTGAAAACGTCGAAGAGTGCGGAACCGAAAGGCGATTGTAGACGACCGTGGACAGGATCATGGGCACCCCGCGCTGCGTCGCCATCTCGCACATGGCGGCCACGTTGGCCTGCAACGCTTGGAAGTAGGCTTGGGTTTCCGCGTAGGTGATGTGAATGAACTTTGAGTACTCGTTGTCCCAGGCTTCGGGCTCTGCTTGGCGAGTGCTGGAGGGCACTTGGTTGCGTGCGGCGAAGTGTTGAGCCAGGGAGTTGAAGAGCCTGGTTTCGCGGGCGAGTGCGAGCGGGCCCTGTGCCCAACCGCCAACGCTGGCGACCTCAAGGTCGAGTTGAAAGCCGCGCTCGACGAATTCGTTGTGCCCGGTGTAGAGGATGACCACGTCCGGCTCGAGTTCCCTTAGGGCTTGCTCGAAGATGAACTTCACCCGTTCCGATCCGTAGCCCGGGCGGCCCAAGTTGATCACTTCAAAGAGCTCCTCCGGCGGGTCGTCGTCCTTGGCGATTGAATCGGCCTCAAGCTCCTCTCGGTTCAGCCCTCGCGCCTTTCGATTGAGCAGGTTCTTCAGGTAGCGCGTCGGAAAACCGTGCACGTTGGAGCCGCCGAAGGTGATGACGCGCACTTTGGCTGACTTGGCTGGGATCGTGACCTCCGGATAGGTCTTGTGCTTGAAGCGGGTTTGCCAGGCTCCGGGGGATTCCTCCAAAGGCACCAGGTAGCGCGCGGTTGGGTCAAAGCCCCGGGACCAGTTGTTCGTGTCCACAACTTCCCCGGCACCGAGCCCGGCCAGACTGAACTCGATTCCCGCCAGAATGAGGGCGCTGAGCAGCAGGCCAAGGCAGAGATCGAGCGCGTGTTTGGGGGTCATGAAGGTGTTGCCCTGCAAGGGGCGGGTCGGTCCCAAAGGTCCGCCGCGATGCTCCCATTGGGGGCGCCGAGTGTATTCCCCGGAACAGGGAGCGGCAAGCCAAGGAGTGCACCCGAGCGCAACTGGGAGGTCCAGAACTCCTCGGTGCGCAGTTTACGCATTCTCTTTGTCTTCTGGCTTCACTCGACCATGGGCGCAAGACGAAGGGGCTGGAACGGTGTCCATCTCCCCAGATGGCTCCAGCTATCGCTATCCCTATCAGTATCTATGTTCCCGAAGTCTCTATCTGTCCCTGTATCCACAGGTCAGCCTGAATGGATCGTTGCCGGACGGCCTCGAACCTGGCAGTCGCTCGCGCGGCTGGCGGCGTGGCCGAAGGTCGTGTGGAGTCGGCGTGAGCTTCTGGCAACGTCCGTGCGTCGAGAGCTGCAAGCGCGCTTCCGTGGGACTTTGCTTGGCTTCGCTTGGGTTCTGTTGCAACCCCTGGTTCAGTTTGCGATCTACGCCTTCATCTTCACCGAGCTGCTCGGGTTGAAACTCGGAACGGGCTCCGGAGTTCCCGCGGGAACCATGGGGGTCTACATGTTCACGGGCACCTTGGTGTGGAGTTCCTTCGCCGACGCGGTTCAACGCTCCACGGGGTGCATTCTCGAACACCGGACCCTGGTGCAGAAGGTGCGCTTTGACGCCCAACTCTTGCCCCTGCAAGTGGTGCTCTCGTCCCTCGTGACCTTCGGTGCGGGACTGATCGCCTACCTCACGTACACCGGCGTCACTTCGGCATGGCAGTTCCCCGGAGTTTCCCTGTTGCTCTGGGGCCCCTTGCTCTTGGGACTGCAATTGCTCTTGACCCTGGGCTTGGGCCTGGGACTCTCCGCGTTACAAGTCTTGTTCCGAGACACCGCCCCAATCGTGGGCGTGCTGCTCACGATCTGGATGTTCCTGACCCCCGTGTTTTGGATTCCATCCGACGCGCTGTTGCCCGGTCTAGAAGAGTGGCTGCCCCTGGTGGAGTTGAACCCCGTTCATCACTTGCTCTACGCCTGGCGCGAACTGCTGATGTCGGGACAGCCAGAACTCGTCTTCAACGGCGCCTTCTACGAGTCCTTGCGAGTGCTCAGCCTGTGGGCCTTCGGTGCTTTTGTGACCGGCTCCCTGATCTTCTTCCGTGTCGAACGGCACATGGCGGACGAGGTCTAGCATGGGCGCAAAAGTGTGGGCGCTGGAGGCGCAACGACTGGGCAAGGCCTACCGCGTTTACCGCAGCCCTGCAGCACGTCTGTTGGAAGGGCTGACCTTTGGCTTGCATCGCGGTCATGAGTCCAAGTGGGCGTTGCAGGACGTCAACCTGCAAATAGACATGGGCATGGCCTTCGGGTTGTGCGGCGCGAATGGGGCGGGCAAGAGCACCCTGCTCAAGGTCCTGGCTGGCACCACCAGCGCGACCACGGGCCGCTACCGAACTTCCGGCCGCGTGGCGAGTCTCTTGGAATTGGGCACGGGCTTCCACCTGGACTTCAGCGGTCGCGAGAACGTGCGCATGAACGGCATCCTCGCGGGCCATTCCATGCGCCAGGTGAATCGACGCATGGACTCCATCGCGGAGTTTGCCGAATTGGGGGAGGCCTTCGATGCGCCCGTTCGCACCTATTCCACAGGCATGGGCATGCGTCTCGGATTTGCGGCCGCCCTGGGCTTCGATCCGGAGATCCTGATTCTCGACGAGGTCTTCGCCGTGGGGGACATGTACTTCCAAAAGAAGTGTGTGGACCGCTTGCGTGAGTTCAAGGAAGACAACCGCACGATCTTGTTCTGCAGCCACAGCCTGTACGACATGCGCCAACTGTGCGACGAAGCCATGTGGCTGGACCATGGCGAGGTGGAGTGCGTCGGTGACTCGGCCACGGTCACCAATCGCTACTCAGCTTGGCAGGGGGCGCAGATGGACGGATGCGCGGAGGGCGGACCGCGCCCGATTGAGTGGCCACGCATCGACTCCGCCCGTTTGATTCGCAAGGACCGCAGCCCGGCTCGGGTGGTGCAGACCGGCGATGATTTGGAATTGCACCTGCGTTGGCGCAACCCGCAGGGCAACGCTCGACCCATTCAACTCGGGGTGGCCTTCGTTCGTCAGGATCAAACCCTGTGCGCCGCCGCTGGCACGCACCTGGACGGCAGAAAGCTGGAAGGCCAGCAAGGGGAGGCGGTCTTGCACCTTCCCAACCTCGCCCTGCTCTCGGGTCGCTTCACGGTGATGCTGTACCTGTTCGATGGGGAAGGGGTGTTTCGGTACGAGGAACGTGCCCTTGAAGAAGACCTGGTCGTGGAGGCGGGAACCGATGAAGTCGGTTTGATTCGCCTAGAGCACGATTGGGAACTGCGTAGCGCCGGGGATCGCCAGAGAGATTCGGAGGTGGCAGCATGACCGCCGCGAGTCTCTCTGGTCGGCGCCTTTCTGCCCTGATTGTGAATCACAATTCGGGGGCTTGGACCCAACGCTGCGCCGAGAGTCTGCAAACGACCTGGGCAGCGGAGGGGGGCCAAGCCAAGGACTTGGAGATCATTGTGCTCGACAGTGGTTCCGAGTTGGGGGAGTCCACCTGGTGGCGTACTTTGCGCCGAGCTGGAGTGCGCGTGCGCACCTCGCCGGCCAATGTGGGGTATGCAACTGGGCTGAACATGGCCTACGAACTCTCCAGCGGTGCGGCCGAGGACACCGTTGCTCTCTTGAATCCTGACCTGCACTTCTTGCAGGGATCGATCGGGCCGCTGCTGAAGCACTTGGAAGAGTACGCGGATACCGGTGCGGTTCAGCCTCGCATTTACTTGGACGAGGACCTGCAAGTTCTGCTGCCGCCCAACGAGCTGCCCAGTCCGTTGACGGAGCTTGCGGACGTGTTGGCCACTCACTTTCCCGGCATCGCACGCTGGCGCGCGGATCGCAAGAGCCGGGAGGCCCAGGCCTTTTGGAGCACTCAAGAGTGCGAGTCGCGCGAGATGCTCTCGGGGGCGTGCTTGTTCATGCGGCGCTCGACCATCGACCAGCTGGGGCAGGTGATGGACGGACGTTTTCCCCTGTACTTCGAAGACGCGGACCTCTGTCGCCAGTTGAAAGAGGCCGGCTACGATCTCGTGGTCGAGCCTGCATCGGAGATTTTGCATCACTGGTCGCGCAGCGCGGGTCCTGACTTTGTCGGTGAGGTGGCGGCGCGTCACGCCTATGGTCGCAGCCTGTACATGGCCAAGCATCACCGGGGCGTCGGCGCCCTGCTGATCCAGGCCTGCGCGCGGTTTCTGGCGTCGTGGAGACCACAGCGAGCGCCGCTCCCCATGCATTCCCTGCTTGACTTCGGGGATGTCCATCAAAGTCCGGAGTTCCCCTTGCCAGCGGACACCGAGTGCTCTTTGGAGATCTCGTTGACACCCTTTTGGGGATTGAGCGCAGGCACCATGCTCGACGGAGGTTCGTTCCACTACTCAGCCAAGGCCTGGAGTTGGTTGTTTCCCGGGACCTACTACGTGCGCGGAGTCGAGCGCTCGAGCGGCCAGCTGCTCGGGGCTTGGCGTTTTCACAAGACCAGCCCGGCTCGCAGTTGGCCGCTCGACCCGCAAGCGGGGCAGCAGCCAGGGCGTTCCACATGGCGCGAGTCGTTTCCAGGGGAGCGCGTGGGATGATCGATGCCAAGCGCATTCTCGTTGTCGCTCCGCACCCGGATGATGAAGTCCTGGGTTGTGGCGGAACGCTCTCGCTGTGCACAGGGCGCGGGGCGCATGTGCATGTGCTGATCGTGTTCGATGGGGCCGCCGGTGATCCCCAGGGCAAGTTCGAATCCGCAGATTACGTGGCCCGACGCCAGCGCGAGGCCGAGGCCGGCGGTCGTAGCTTAGGGCTCACGAACTACACCTTTTGGGGGCTCCCCGAGGGGCACTTGGCCAGCTCGGAAGAACTCGATCAGGGCGCTGAACGACTGGCAGAACTCGTCGCGCGCTTGCAACCAGAATTGGTCTTGGCCCCATGGGTGGGCGATGGACACCGGGATCATCGCACGGTGGCCGAAGCGGTTTCTCGTTGGCTCTCCCTGGCAGAAGGCGGCGGCCGAGAAATGGGCATCGATGTTTGGGGCTACGAAGTGTGGAGCGAGCTGCCCCCCGACCAGTTGGTCGATGTGTCCGGTGTTTGGCCGCGCAAGGTCGAAGCGCTTGAACAACACCAGAGCCAACTGGCCTACGCTGACCTGCTGGCGCAAATGCGCTGCATGGCGCAGCGCGACGGATCTGGTCAGTACGAGCGCTTTCAACGTTGGGAGCCCGTTTCATGAAGATCGCTTTGGTGTGCAATGCCTATCCACCAGAATTCGTGGGAGGGACGGAACTCGTGGTCGCGGCCCAGGCCAAGGCGCTGATCGAGGCCGGCCATGAGGTGCGTGTGATTTGCGGTAGCCAAGAAAAACGCAAGGGCTTTCGGCCCTACACGGAGAACGTGGCCGGCGTGCCCGTCACGCGCATCGTCAAGACGAAGGTGGAAGACAGCACGGCCCATTGGCAGTTCGCGCGCATGGTGCGAGTGGTCTCCGAAGCAGTGGAGGGCTGCGATCTCGTTCACGTCCATCACTGGGCGAGCATCAGTGGCGACCTGGTTCGCAGGCTATCGCGCAAGCTACCCGTGGTTTTGACCGTGCACGACTACTACGCAAGCTGCCCGCGTTTTTTCCGGACGCCGCAGAATGGTCTCCATTGCCCTTCGACGAGGCCCACAGGGGACTGTGTGAAGTGCATCCTGCCAATGGTCGGCGATCACTTGCCGGCGGACATTCAGCAGCGCTTGACAGAGCGTTGGAAGAACTTTCGAGCGGAGTTGGACAAGGCGCGCTACGTGATTTCGCCCAGCCGCAGTCTGGCGGAGGCGCTCAGTCATCAGATGGAAGTGGATGCCTCGCACTGGCAGGTGATTCCCCATGGGCTCTGTCGGGAACTGCCGCGTGTCGCTCCCCGTGAGCGCAACGGGGACCCTTTGACCGTGCTTTCCTTTGGCAACCGCTCGGAGATCAAGGGCACACTTGATCTGGTGCGGGCCGCCGCCCAACTGGAGCCCGGGATGCTGCGCTTGATCTTGCCGGGGACGGAAGTGCAAGTGGGTTTCGACGATCAACTGCGTCAGGCGGCGGGACACTTGGAGTTGGAACTCCCCGGTCGCTTCAACGGTCAGGAGTTGGCGCAGTACGCCGCTCGCTCGGACCTGGCGGCTTTTCCATCGCGGGCCCCGGAGAGTTACGGTCTCGTGGTGGAAGAGGCGCTTGCTATGGGACTGCCCACTTGGGTTTCCGATCGCGGGGCTTTGCCGGAGGTGCTTGCGAATTGCGCGGGCCGCGGGCCCCTGCCCGGTGGAGTCTTGCCCGCCGAGAATCCGGACGCTTGGGCGCGCCTCTTCAGCGAGCTTGCGAACTCGCCGAACAAGCTGCAGGATGCGGCCCGTTCGGTACCGCAGCAGACCAAGTCCGCGGAGCGCGCCATCCAATTGCAACTCGAACTCTACAAAGAGATTCTGGACGGTCATTCGTCCAAGCCACTTTGAACTTCATGTTTCCGCCTCTGCGCGAACCCCGTGAACTCGGGGGGCGCGTGCTCGTGATCGCTCCCCATCCAGACGACGAGGTGATCGCCTGCGGGGGCACCTTGGCTTCCCTCGCGGAGCGCAAGGTGCACGTGCGGGTCGTGGTTTTGACTTCAGTGGGGGACCTGAGCCTGGCAGCCGTTCGGGAAGAGGAATGCCGCAGTGGCCTGCGCGAGCTGGGTCAACAAGACGTGCGCTTCCTGGGCCTTGGCGATGGAGCTTTGCAAGCACAGTCCGAGCTCGACTCTTTGCTGCGCGCTGAAATCGAGGAGTTCCAACCGGGCGCGGTCTTCGCCCCTTCACCCTTCGAACTGCACCCGGACCACCGGGCGGCGTTTGAGTCCTTGGCGCGAATCGGGCAAGGGGAATCGGAATGGCGGGTCTTTCTGTGGGGCGTGAACTCCCCGGCTCCTCGGGATTTCCTGGTGGACATCACTGCCTGGGTTCCACAAAAGTCCCGGGCTCTGGCTGCTCACCGCTCTCAAAACCCCGGCGGGCTGCTTTCGCAAAAAATCGAGGCACTAGATCGGGGAGCAACGATCAACGTGGACCTCGAAGATGTGTACGCTGTTGAGGCTTTCACTGAACGCCACGCCCGCGACCTGTTGTCGTACGGTGCCCTAGTTGCCCAAATCATGACCCCGAATTCGACGACCGCTGACCCAGCGGCCCCCCAATCCACCCAGGTTCCGAAGACGACGGCGGTGCTGACCGCCTTCAACAAGCGCGACGACGTGCGCGAGAACCTGGCGGCGATCTACAAGCAGACCCTGCCCTTCACCCGCGTGATCGTGGTCGACAACTCCTCCGCTGACGGCACCGCCGCGATGATCCGGGCGGAGTTTCCCGAGGTTCATTTGGTGGTCATGCCACACTCGAACTACGGGGCCTGCGAGACGTTCAACGTGGGCTTCGCCTCGAGCGACACGGAGTTCACGGCGATCCTGGACGACGACATCGTGATGCCCCCGGATTGGCTCGCCAAAACCACTGCGCGCATGCTACAGGAGCCCGCGACCACCGCCATCGTGTCGACCAAGGTGGTGGAGCCCGGCATGCCCGATTCCTACAAAAACTCGGAAGCGATCAACACGGAACGCTACATGTCCACCTTCCGAGGTTGTGCGTCCTTGGCGCGCACCGAGGCCCTGCGCGAGGCGGGCTACTACGACGAGCGCCTGTTCATCTATGGCAACGAGCGCGACTTGACGTGCCGGTTGCTGAACCGCGGCTACCGCGTGTTGCAATACCCCAAGGCGGAGGTCTTTCACAAGACTCCCTTTGGCATCAAGCCCGGGCCGCGCAGCTTGTACTACCACGCGCGCAACGCTTGGCTGACCATGCTCAAGTACGCACCCCTGGAAGACCTCTTCCGGTTGCCTTTCTTGGTGCTGTCCGAAGTGATCTTCCGCGGCTCCAAAGAGGAAGCCAGTGGGGAGGTGACGGACGCCACCGGAACGATCGGCATCGGGGCCTCCCTGCGCGACACGCCCGGGGCGCTTGGCATCGTGGTCAAAGCCGCGGGTTCCGTGCTTTGGAACGTTCCCTACTGCTTGAAGCGTCGGGAGCCCGTCAGCGCGGAAGATTTCGAGTTGCCGCTGGGCTAGAAGCCACATGAGCGTTTCCGTCGTCATCTGCAACTACAACGGCGAAGAGCACCTGCCAGCTTGCCTGGAGGCGCTCGCCGGTATGCGTGGGGAAGTGGGGGAAGTTCTGTTGGTGGACAACGAGTCCACGGACCGCAGCTTGGAGATCGTCGCCAGGGACTACCCTCACGTGAGAGTCATCTCCACCGGATTCAATGCCGGGCCTTGCATCGCTCGCAACGTGGGCATGCGCGAGGCCCAGGGCGAATTCGTCCTGGCCTTGGACAACGACGCGGTGGTCAGCGCAGAGACGCTCGAAGCACTGCTCGCCGCCCAAGCGCAAACCGGCGCCGTCATCGTGCAACCGCGCAGTGTTTTCGACCACGAACCGGATCGCGTTCACTACGACGGCGGAGGCTTTCACTACGTCGGCTTGGTGCAGCTGCGCAACTTCTACGTGCCCTTGGCGCAAGCCCAGGGGGAGGGCGTGATCGACGTGGATTGCTGCATCTCCATGTGCCTCTTGCTGGACCGCAAGAAGGTCCTAGAGATCGGTGGCTACGACGAGCGCTACTTCATCCTGTTCGAGGACTACGATCTCTCCTATCGCCTGAGATCCGGGGGAGAACGGATCGTTAGCGTCGAGAGCACAATCGTGCGACATCGGGCCGGAACCCCAGGAATCAGCTTCCGTGAGGGGCCCCGTTACCCGGGCACTCGGGTGTTTTTTCACTCCCGCAATCGCTGGGTGTTCCTCTTTAAAAACCATGAGTGGCGCACCCTGTTCGTGACCGCACCTGGCTGGCTGGCCTACGAGTTTGTGGGGCTCTGCTTTGCGACCATGAGCGGCCATCTCTGGGCTTGGCTGCGGGGCAAGGGCGCCGCCATCAAGCTGCTCATGGAGCTCGGCGCAGATCGCGCCAAAGTCCAGCGAGCACGCCAGCTGCGTGACGGAAATCTACTGGTGGGGGGAGCGTTGACTGTGACTCCGGCGGTGGCGGCCAAACCCGTCAAACGGGTGCTGCTCGCCCTCATCAATGGTGTCCTGAAGTTCTGCTGGGCGCTCAGCCGACCGTTGCTCGCGAAGGGTTGAGTCGGCCCGGGATCGGCCAGAACTGGGTCCGCTTGAAAGAGGCTTGAAAGGGACCCAGATTTCCCGCGCGAGGGGCGAGATGAAGGGGGCAGCACGTGGACTCCACGGCCCCTATCCAATAAGTTCTACGGGCGATCTTGAGCACCGGCCTCTGCCGGCGCGCTTCCAACAATCCCAGCAGGACAATCAGCAATGGATTCCGATCTAGTGGCCCGTTCATCAAACCAGGACAAACTTCAACTCGGAGTGGATGGATTCACCTTCGCGGACCTGCACCAGGCCACCCGTTTGGCCGATCTGTACGGTGCCTTCGTGAAATCCTTCCGCAACGCGGACAGCGAGCTTGCTGGCCGTTGGGAAGCGCGTGCCGCCGGCGAGCTTGAGATGGAGTCGCCCGAGGAATCGCGCCTGTACATCGAGACCGCGCGCCACGTATCGAGCTTCCTCTCCAAACTGTTCGGGATCGACGACGCACGGGAGTCTCGCCGCAAGGAAATTCTGCTGCGCAAGCGGGTCCACGAGCTCGCCGGCAACTTCATGAAGAAGCGCGTGCGCAAGATCAAGCTCGACGGGCAGGATGCACAGGCAACCCGCAGCGCCGCACAAGCTTGGTTGGAGCGCCTGCCCGGTCTCGAAGGGCTGAACGAAACCGACGAGGAAGCTTTCGCCGGTTGTGTCCTGGCTCTCTACGACCGCGACGGCACAGAACAAGCTCACACGTCGGAGCCCAGCACCGTGGACGAGGTGATCTCCCTGATCGGTCTCGACTTGCGTTTCCGCCTGGATGCCAAGGACGCGCAAGTCACGGGCTGGTCCTTCCCCAAGCCCCTCGAGAAAGTGGACTTCGAATCGGGGCTCGTGGGCATCGAGCGCCCGGACGCTGACTTGCCCGAAGCCCTCGTCGGGCCCTTGGGTGGACGCCGTCGGCGCGATGGCTTTCACCTGAGCGACAACCGTGCCTCGACCGTGGAAGTCCTCAAGGAAGTGGATCAATGCCTCTTCTGCCACGATCGCGAGAAGGACTCCTGCCAGCACGGACTGTTCGACAAGGGCACGCAGAAGCTGACCAAGAACGCATTGGGCATCGATCTTGGTGGTTGCCCCTTGGACGAACGCATCTCGGAAATGCATGAGCTCTACGGGGACGGGGATCCCTTGGCCGCATTGGCCATGGTGATGATCGACAATCCCATGTGCCCGGGCACCGGACATCGCATCTGCAACGACTGCATGAAGTCGTGCATTTTCCAGAAGCAAGAGCCGGTCAACATCCCCCAGATCGAAACGCGCGTCCTGGTGGATACCCTCGACCTGCCTTACGGGCCGGAGCTCTACTTGCTGCTGACGCGCTTCAATCCCTTGAACGCGAAACGTCCCTACGCCTTGCCCTACAACGGCAAGAACGTCCTGGTGGTTGGCATGGGGCCCGCGGGTTACACCCTGGCGCATTACTTGAGCCAGGAAGGCTTTGGCATCGCCGCCATGGACGGCCTCAAGGTGGAGCCCCTCGCCAAAGAACACACCGGGCGCATCGGCGTCGGTGGCGGCCTCGGCGAAGGGGAGTTCCTGCCGCAGGCCATTGAGTCCTACCGCACGATCTCGGATGACCTGGAAGAGCGTCGACTCTTGGGCTTTGGAGGCGTCTCCGAGTACGGCATCACCGTGCGTTGGGACAAGAACTTCCTGACCTTGCCGTACCTCTCCCTCGAACGTCGGGAACAGTTCCAGTTGCACGGTGGAACACGCTTCGGCGGCACCGTGACCGTTGAGGACGCTTGGGACCTGGGCTTCGACCACATCGCCGTCGCCACCGGAGCGGGCAAGCCCACGGTGGTTTCGATGAAGAACAACCTGGCCCGCGGCATCCGCAAGGCCTCCGACTTCCTGATGGCCCTGCAGTTGACCGGCGCCTTCAAGAAGGACGCCATGGCGAACTTGCAACTGCGCTTGCCGGCCATCGTGATCGGCGGCGGCTTGACCGGTGTTGACACGGCCACCGAGGCCATCGCCTACTACCCCGTGCAGGTGGAAAAAGTTGTGGGACGTTACGATCAGCTCTGCCAGGACTTCGGGGAGGAGACTGTGCGCGGCTTCTTCAGCGACGAAGAGCGCGGTGTGTTGGACGAGTTCGTCGGCCACGGTCGCGTGGTGGTCGCGGAGCGCGCGCGTGCCTTGCACGCCGGGGAGCAGCCCAACTTTGTTCCCCTGGTGGAGCAGTGGGGTGGGGTCAAACTCGCCTACCGCAAGGGCCTGCGCGATGCTCCGGCCTACCGCTTGAACCACGAAGAGATCATCAAAGCCTTCGAGGAGGGCATCGTGTTCGTGGAGCACATGTCCCCAGTGGAAGCGAAGCTCGACAAGTACGGGGCCGTGCAAGCCCTCGATTTCGAGCGGCAACACATCAACGACGAGGGCAAATGGCGCGGAACTGGCGAGATCGTCACGCTACCCGCCCGTTCCGTCCTGGTGGCTGCCGGCACCAGTCCGAACATCATGTACGAGAAGGAACGCCCCGGCACGTTCAAGCTGGACAAGTGGGACTGGTTCTTCGAAATCCAACGGGGTGAGCAGGGCCAGCGCGTTCCCGTGGCCGGCGGCCAAGACGAAGGCGGCACGGGCTTCTTCACCTCCTACGATGATGGCGAGCACTCGATCAGCGTCTACGGGGACAACCACCCGACCTACGCGGGCAACGTGGTGAAAGCCATGGCCTCCGCCCGGGACGGTTACCCCGCCGTGGTGCAGAGCTTTGCGACGCAGCTGGAGAGCCTGGACGAGAGTCCGGAAGCCTTGGCGCAGCGCAAGGCCGCCTGGCGCAAACTCGGCAGTCACCTGGCCTACGAGTTGGACGCGAAGGTCCACGATGTCAACCGGCTCACCCCGACGATCACGGAGATCGTGGTGCATGCGCCTGCCGCAGCCCGCGGTTTCGAGCCCGGGCAGTTCTACCGCCTGCAAAACTACGAGGCCTATGCGCCCCTTGTGGACGGCACTCGGCTCGCCCTCGAAGGCATCGCTTTGACTGGCGCTTGGAAAGACGACGAGCGTGGTTTGATTGGCTTGATCGTGTTGGAGATGGGAGTTTCTTCTCGGCTCTGCGCTATCCTGCAACCCGGCGAACCTGTCATCTTGATGGGGCCCACCGGCGCGCCGACTGAGATCCCTTCCGGTCAAAAAATCATCCTGGCCGGGGGCGGCTTGGGCAACGCGGTGCTCTTCTCCATCGGGAAGGCCATGCGCCAAGCGGGCAACGAGGTGATCTACTTCGGCGCCTTCAAGCGTGGTGAAGACATCTTCAAGCGCGAGGAGATCGAGGCGGCCGCGGACGTGGTGATTTGGTCCACGGACGCCGGTGCGGAGATCGAGCCCAACCGCAAGCGACCCTTCGACCGTCACTTCCGGGGCAACGTGGTGCAGGCCATGATCGCCTACGCGGAGGGTGACCTGGGAGAGGTACAGGTTCCCTTGAACGAATGCGGGCACTTGGTCTGCATCGGTTCCGACCGCATGATGAGTGCCTTGCGCGAGCAACGCTTCGCGAGCCTCAAGCCCTACTTGCAAGAGAAGCACAAGGCAATCGGTTCGATCAACTCGCCCATGCAGTGCGCCATGAAGGAGATTTGCGCTCAATGTCTCTGCAAGCAAATCGATCCGGAGACCGGCGAGGAAGCGCCTCCCGTGTTCTCTTGCTTCAACCAGGACCAGGAGCTCGACCGCGTGGACTTCGACAACCTGAATCAGCGTCTACGGGCCAACTCGGTGCAGGAGAAGCTCTCGAACCTGTGGTTGGACCACCTGGTGCACAAGGACGAGTCGCTCGATCTCTGGACCGTGCTCTAGCCCATGGCGCTGGTCCTTTCTCTTCCTTCGGACGCAACCAGGTCGGTTGCGTCCCCTAGACTCTAGAAGGTGAAGGTCCTCCTCGTTAGCCACAACTACCCGCCCGCCCACGTGGCGGGAACGGAGCAGTACACCGCCCAACTGGCCGCGGGGCTTACGGCCCGCGGCCATGAGGTGTGTGTCTTCACCACCGAGAAGGACATTCGGCGCCGGCACCTCAGTTTGACCGAGCGCGAGCACGAGGGCATTCGGGTCACCGAGTTGGTCAACAACCTCGAATACTCGGACTTTCGCGAGAGTTGGGATCAAGCGCAGGTGGACAAATGCTTCGCCCGCTTCCTGGCCGAGGAGCAACCGGAGCTGGTGCACTTTCAGCACCTCTTGTATCTCTCCGTGGGCTGTGCAGAAGCCGCCAAGGACGCTGGCCTGCCCGTGCTCTTCACCTTGCACGACTACTGGTTGCAATGCGCGCGCTTTGGCCAGCGTGTTCACGCAGATGAGAGCATTTGCCATGAGATCGATTTCGAGCGCTGCGCGGATTGCCTGGGATCCTTTCGCTTCAAGAACTCCGCTATGGAGCAGCGCGCCGGGCGCCTGATCGAGCGCGTGCACCGCCTAAGTGGCGTGGACCTCTCCGGGCCCGCACGCGTGGCCGGCGACCTATTGCGCGGGCGCGAGAAAGGCGCAGCCGGAACGCCCCTGCCCATCGAACAAGTGACCGCGCGCGCAGCAGAATTGACCCAGCGACTGGTTGCCTGCGTGGATCGCTTTCTCTCGCCGAGTGCCTTCCTACGCCAGGAACTGGTGAAATGGGGCCTTCCGGCGGAACGCTTCGAGCACCTGCGCACGGGCACCGACCTCACGCGCTTTGCCGGGGGGACACGGGTTGCGCGGACCGCCAAGCTGCGGGTCGGCTTCATCGGCAGCTTGATCCCCGTCAAGGGTGCCCACTTCCTGTTGGAGTCCCTCGCCCTGCTCTCCGAGTCCGAGCGGGCTGCCTTGCAAACGCGAATCTTTGGTCCGGCCTTTCATGACGCGGCCTACCAAGCCAAGCTCGAGTCCACAGCCCTGCGGCTCGGTGTGCAAATGGGCGGACGACTCGAGCGGGATGCTGTGGCTCGCACCCTGCGAGAGTTGGATTTGCTCGTGGTTCCAAGCCTCTGGTTCGAAAACCAACCGCTGATCATCCTCGAAGCCCTCGCTGCAAAAACTCCCCTGGCCGTTTCCGATATCGGCGGCATGGCTGAGTTGGTGGAGCCCGGGCAAAGCGGCTTTCGCTTCCCGGTTGGCGATGCGCCGGCTTTGGCGCAGCTCTTGCGCGAGCTGATTCAGAACCCCGTGCAGTTGGACGAGCTCTACAAAGAAGCGATTGGGATCCCATCCATCGATGAGCAGTTGGATCGCGTAGAAGCAGTCTATCGCGAAGTGCTGGCGAAGCGTCAGGCACCATGAAGCTCGTCTTGTGCGTGCATGGCTATCCGCCCGAGTTGGTGGGGGGCACCGAGGTCTCTGCCCAAGCCCTGGCCCAGGGCTTGGCCCGCGCCGGACACCAGGTTCTGGTGGTCGCAGGTTCCTGGCAAGCGGCCAAGGCGGGGCAGGTGGCCATTCGCCCGGAAGTCCATCAGATCCCGGGGGCAGGATCCTTGCGCGTGGAACGTTGGACGCGACCGGACTTGCACTTCGACCACTGGCACAAAACGAAGAGCGCCCGGGTTGGCGCCCGCTTTCGCGAATTGCTTCAGCGCGAAAAGCCCGATCTCGTGCACGTCTTGCACTGGCTGCGCTTGACCCGCGACTTGGTGCAGATCGCGGCCGAGGAACGCATTCCAGCTGTGATCAGCCTGGGAGATTCTTGGGTGAGTTGCCCCTTGACCTTCCGCGTGAAGCCGGACTCGCAAGTGCCCTGCGAGGAAGCGCTGTCTGCCATGACTTGCATCTCCTGTGCCGCCAAGGTGCTGCCGCGGACCCCCTGGGTTTCGATGGAAGCGGGTTTCATGGAGTTCGCGAATCGAGGAATGGCTCTCACGAAGGAGCTTCAATTGGCCCAAGCCTGTCTGGTCCCCAGCCAGAGTTTCGCGGACCGCCAGCAACAAGGGCTGGGCCCCGCTGTTCAGATGCGCGCCAAGCTGCAGGCTCCCTGTGGTGTGGAAGACAGCTTTGCTGCCCAGCGCAAACCCCTTCCCGTCGCGCCACTTCCCTTGCGCCTAGGCAGTTGGGGGCAGCTCTCCCAGTTGAAGGGCAGCGACCTCTTGTTTGAGGCCATCGCCGGATTGGAATCCCCCGGAAGCGTGCGCTTGGAACTCGCAGGGGGCGAACAAACCGAGGGGTACGTGCAGTCGCTCCAGGCCCAGTATCCATCTGTCCAAGCGACCTATCATGGCCCCTACGAGGTGGCTGAATTGCCAACCCATGCGGTCACCGCAGTGCACGCCATGCTCAGCGCATCGCGCGCTCCCGAGAGCTTTGGCATCGTGCTCGAAGAGGCCCGCGCGCTCGGGCTACCAAGTGTCTTGCCGAACCTGGGTGCATTCCGCGAGCGCGCGGGAGAGTCCCTGGGAAGCTTGATGTTCGATGTTGGCGATGCGCTGAGCTTGAGGAAGGCGATCGAGCGCTTGCTCGCCGAGAAGCAATTGCTTTCCACTCTTCGAGATTCGTTACCACCCGCCATTCGCCAGCTAGACGTGCTTGAACAGCATTGCGCTCACTACGAGCGGGTGCTCGCCGAGGGCCAAGTTCCCGAAGTGCCCGCCCACGAATGGTACACAGATCGCATGGCGCTCTTCGCGGAAGAAGAGTGGGACCGCTCCCTCGCGTGCGCAACCCAGGCAGAGCTCGAATTGGACACACCCACGGACGGATGATGCTACGAACCCCAAGTCTCCTGCTGGCCGGCGTCGTGCTCTTGCCGATCCTTTTCGGCCCCGCTTGTGCAACGGGCAGGCCGACCAAGAATCAAGACCTCACGCCACTCGCGCAACTGCCCGAAGAGTTTGCGACTGCCTGGCGAGCTTGGCGCGACGAAACACCGGAATGGCGCGAGTGGCGCCCACGGGTCAAGGCCGATGCGAAGCTGGCGAACTTCTTCGTGGACAACCTCGTGCGTTTGATGATCAAAAGCTATGAAGACTCGGGCTTACGTCCGCGCGGGGAATTGGCGGGTCCCTTCGAGCGGGCATCGCGGGAATTGGTCTACCTGCAGGACTACTCCGCGCCCGTCATGATCGAACTGATCCCCATGGGCGACACGATCGTTTCCTTCCTGGCGGGGGACATCCTGATGCAGATCGACGATGGGCGCTGGTGCTTGCCCCTGGCCAAAAAACTGCAGGGCGGGAAGGCCGAGGATCGCCGCCGGGCTGCGGAGTGGCTTGGCAAGCTGCCCGGCGCTGGTGACGAGGAAGAAGCGGTCTGGGAGCTGCTCGAAAAGACCCTCGCGGATCCGGACTGGACGGTGCGGGTGCAGGGCGCCACCACCATCGGCTTGCGAGCAACGGCTCGGGGACGGGTGGATTTGGCCCGGGCGCCCCTCAGCCGGGCCCTTGGGGACTCGAATCCCGATGTGGTCAAGGCGGCCTGCAAAGCGATTGGGAAGGGCGGGGATCTGAACTGCGTGCCCGCGCTGATCAACCTCTTGGAGCGTGGGGAGCGCGCTCAGGAGTTCCACCTGATTCGAGCCGCCCAAGAGACCCTGGAGCAACTCACCAAGCAAAAGGGGCACCTAGGCAGCGCCGCCTGGCGGAATTGGTGGGGGATCTGGTGGAAGGCCAATCGCTCCTGATCCCAAGGCGCACCTGGTCCCCGCTCGATGCGCTTATTTCAGACTAGGCCCGGCGAAACCGGGCTCCAAATGCCGTAAACTTGGCTCGTTCGAGACCTGCGCCCTCTGCTTGCGGTGCCCGGTCCATCAGCCCCGTCCCGCAACTAGCCTTTATGTCCGATTGGAAAATCCGGCGCCGCCTCGGCGAGTGCACCCGCTGCCAAACCGTTTTTGAGGACGGGACCCGACATGCCTCCCTCCTGCGTTTTGAGGGGGAGGAAAGCCTCGCGCGCGAGGACATTTGCTCGGGGTGCTGGGACGGCGGAGAGGGGGACAACGTGCTGTTCTGGTGGTTCACGGTCTACTACCAGACTCGCAAGCAGACGGTCCAGATGGACCTCGCTTCCCTCGAGCGCCTGTTCATGGAATTGGATGGCCGCGAAGAAGAGAAGCTGCGGGAACTGCGCTATTTGCTGTGCCTGCTCCTGATGCGCAAGCGCAAGCTCAAGCTGCAAAAGGTCAAGCGCGACAAGGCCGGGGAGTGCCTCTTGTTGCGCCGTCCGCGGCGTGAGGAAGAGCTCGCGGTGTGGGTCTACGACTTCACCCCGGACCGCATGGAAGAGCTACGTTCAAGCCTGCAGGAGCTGATGGATGGCGCGGGCCCGACCACCGAAGACTTTGAAGAGGAGGATTCGGAGGACGACAGCCTGGATTCCTGCGTGGCAGAGGCCGACGAGGAAGAGGCGGAGATCGACGAGCAAGTGCAGAGCTCGGAAGACCGCGAGAAGGGTCGCGAAGCCTCCGCAGCGCCGGCCCTGGCGATTGAGGACGGAGCCGATGCCCCTCTCCTCGAAAAAGAGGCCCTGGCGGCGAAGCCCGCCGAGTAGTCAGCCGATCGTTTCGCGATCCTAGAGGCCCAGGTCGAGCCGCCAATCAGGGGCGGTTCCCTGGCGAAGGCTCCCTCCCCGGGGGGGCAAACTCTCTGGCCCGGCGCCTTTCAGCGCGTGCCTTCCTCTGATTCCGGGGGCGCAGGAAAAGCCAGGTGGGGGAGCGGGGCGAGGTCTTGCTCCCGCCAACCCGCGGGCTCCTTTCTCGTGGATTCCCAGGGCTGGTCTGCCCGGGCCAATTCTTTTGAGGTTTGGGGGAGGCCCCCATATCTCGTGTACTGAGAGGCTGAAGCGTCAGCTGCCTACGATATCTGGGGGGTCTGTGAAGGCCAGGGGAGCCCGGGCACCTAATCGGGCGAGTCGCTTTTGTGATTGCGTCCGCTCCGACGTTGCGCCTCGTGAGGTGGAGCTGTTGAATAGGTGAATGGGGCTAGGTGGAGCAAAGTGGAGCAATAGGGAGCAGCGGGGCAAAAGTCGCCGCTGGATCCGCGTAGCTGTCCAGGTTTCCCCCGGACGAATCGGTGCTGCACAGGGTACCACTCAAGTGCTGGAGGGTCGCGATGTTCGCTGAAGCCTCCGAGCACCCCCTCGACGCGAAGTTCCGCGTCTTCATCCCTAAGCGCGTGCAGGAGCTCCTGCACCGTGACGAGGACGGCAACATTCGCGTGGTCCTGACCCGCGGCGAAGACGGTTGCCTGTTCCTCTATGGCGCCGACGGCTACAAGCAGGCCCTCGAGCCCCTGGACACCCGGGCCATCACGACCCGCGCCCAGCGCATGAAGCAACGGCGCGCCACCAAGGACGCCGCCAGCAGCACCCTCGACGCCGCCGGGCGACTCTTGATCGGTCCCAAGCAACGGGCCCTGATCGAGCTGGAAGAAAACGCGGAGGGCAAGACTCTCGTCGCACTTGTGGGGGTCATGAACAGGATCGAAATCTGGCCCATCAAGAAGTGGAACGAGATGGAAGCCGAGCTCGACGGGATGCAGGACGAGTTGGTGGAGGAGTAGTCCATGAGCGCAATGGAGGCCAGAAGCATGCAAGACGAAACATTCAACCCAGCTGAGCCCGTTCACGTCTCGGTCCTACCGGAAGAGTGCTTCGATGCTTTGATGGCCGGGCGCGATCCCGCCAGCGTCGAAGGCTGGTTTGTGGATGGCACCACCGGCGCCGGGGGACACTCCGAACTCTTGCTGCAGCGTTGCCCGAAGATCCAACTCCTGTGCGTCGACCAGGATCCTGAAGCCCTCAAGATCGCGACCGAACGCTTGAAGCCCTATGCCGATCGCGTGCGCTTGCGCCGCAGTCGGCACTCGGAGCTCTGCCGCGTCATCCGCAAGGAACGCATCGGTCGTCTGTCCGGGGTGCTCTTCGACTTGGGAGTTTGCTCCCTGCACTTGGATCGCGCGACCCGCGGCTTCTCTTTCGCGGAGGACGGGCCCCTCGACATGCGCATGGATCCCAGTCGCGAACGCAATGCTGCGGACATCGTGAATCACTGGGACGAAAGTGATCTGGCTGACTTGCTCTACTACGAAGGGGACGAGACGCACTCGCGCAAGATCGCGAAGGCCATCGTCGAAGCCCGTCGTCGCGCGCCCTTTATGCGCACCAGCGGGTTGGCCGAATTGATCGCGCGCACCTTAGGGGGGGGCGGTGGCAAGATCCACCCGGCCACCAAGACCTTCCAGGCCTTGCGTCGGGCGGTGAATGAAGAAGGGGACGAGTTGGGCATGGCCCTGGAGACCGCAGAGCACTGGCTCGACGACAGCGGAGTCCTGGCAGTGATCTCGTTCCACTCCGGCGAAGACCGCGTCGTCAAACGCTTCTTCCAAAACGGTCGCAAGGAGGATCGTTGGGAGTTGAAATCCAAGAAACCCATTAGCGCTAGCCACGCAGAGACCCGTTCCAATCGCCGTGCACGCAGTGCGCGTTTGCGTGTTGCGCGACGGACTCGACATCGGGGAGGTGTTCAGTGATTCGCATCCTTCTTTCCCTCAGCCTTTCGGGCATGTGCCTCGGGCTGGGCCTAGAGAGCGCTCGCCTGCAGAGTGCGAACTACGCCAAGGCCAACGACCTTGACGAGTTGAAGCGCCGCTGCGACTTGATCGAGGCGGGCAACGAGGCCCTGCGCTTCCGCATCAACCAGCGTCTAGTCGAGATTGATTGTGAGAGCCGAGCTTCCGAGCAAGGTGAGTTGACCCCTTACGCTCAATGAGCCGGCCCAACCTCGAATCCGCATCGGGGCTGCGTCCAGCAAGCGCGTTTTTCTTCGTGGGCCTGGTGCTGGCCGCGGTCTGTGGCCGCTCTTGGGTGCTGGCCATGGAAGAGGAGCACAGCCAGCCCACCCGCGACTTGCGTGAGGAGAGCCTGCCGACCCCGGACTTCGACCTGGCGGATCGCGACGGGGAACCTCTCGCGCTTTCCGTGCAACGCATGGATCTGGTGCTTTCGCCCCGGGCCATGTGGCAAGCTCACACGCCGGAGTTGATCGCCGAAGCGTTGGTTCCGCATCTGCAGGGCACCCACGATGTTCCAGCTCTATTGCGAGCTTTCTTCCCGCGCGCCGAAAATGGCGTGCTGCAAGTGAGCGCCGAGGGCTGGGATCTCAACTTCGAACAGTCCAAGGCGTTGGAGGCCTGGGCGGCGTCGCTTGGCATCCAAAAGGAACTGTGGTTGCAACGGCTTAGCGGCCAAAGTCGCTGGCGAGTGCTCTGGCGTCCTGCTGACTTGCTTTCGGCCCGAGTCCGTGAACGCTCTGGTTGGAAGAAAATCCGGCCCCTGGAGTGGAGTCGCTTGCTGGCCGATGGGATCGCGGAGTGCATACGTCCTGGGGCGCCGGGCGCCAGGGCGTTGACCTTCAAACAACTTGAGAAGCGCCGCGCTCAGGTTTGGAAGGCGATGATTCCAAGTGCGGACACGGTTGCGATCCAAGGCTTGCCGCCGGAGGCAGTCTTCGACATCAACGGAGTCTTGGACAATCAAGTGGTGGCCAGCCACCAAATGAGCATTCGTTTCGAACACGAACGCGTTTACCCGACCCGTGTGGAGGGCCCCCAGGGCAAAGCCTTCGACGTGTTGGGGAGGTGGCGTTTCATCAATCGCCCGACGGCTCTTCGCATGGCCGCGGAGGAAGGGGTGAGTGAGGACCGGCTTGAGCGGCGCGTGCGCGAATTGCTCGACATTCGTCATCCGCTCAGCGGGCTCGAGGGCATGGCTGCAAAGCTGCTGCAAGAGCCGGAGTTTGATTTCATCCGCAAGCTACCCGCTTCCTACAGTTACCGCCGGGTGGTCGCTGTGCATCAGCCATCCCGTCGCTACTATCGCGGGGATAGCTCGGAAGATCCGACGCCTACCGTCCAAACGACCCTGGATAGCGACTTGCAGCGGTTCTTGCTGAAGCAGCTACGGCACACCCTGATGGAGAATCGTGCGGCAGGCGCTATGGGGATCGTGGTCGAGGTGGAGACCGGCGACGTCTTGGCCGTGGGGGGAGTCACCGTGGAGGAGATGTTCGAGTTCATGCCCACCTGGCACAAGTTCAGTCCCGGGTCGACCTTCAAGGTGGTCGTGATGGCTACAGCCTTGGAGGCTGGAGTGGTCTCCTTCAATGAGAAGTTTGACACCCACAACGGGCACTACCGCGTACCCGGTTCCAGGACCCGCGTGATTCACGAAGCGCTGGGTGCGCCAACCGGCGTGATCGAAGCCTGGGAGGGCATTTCTAGGTCTGTCAATTCCGTGCTTGTGCAGATTGGCATGCGTATCCCAGATGAGTACTTCCACGGCAAGCTGAAGCAGCTGGGCTACGGAACGGAGCGTGGGGCGGGCATTGGCGTCGAGTCAGCGGGCATGGTTCCGAGCTTGCCTTGGTCACCCGCTCAGACCCACGCATCGATCAGCTTCGGCCACGAGTTGAGCGTGAACCTATGGCAGCACACGGAAGCCTTGGCCACGATCGTCCGTGGAGGAATTCGACGACCCTTGCGCACCCTGCGCGGAGTGCAGTGGGGCGATCGTCGGGTGGCTCTCGGACTTGGTGGTGGGGAGCGCATCTTCAGCGAAGCCACCTGCGCCTCGGTTCGGACCATGATGGCGGAGGGTGCACGGGAGGGGACCGGACGGCACATCAGTCGTGCGGAACAAAAACTCGGCACGCCCATCGAACTCCTTTCAAAGACAGGCACGACAGAGAAGGAAGGCGGCGTCGCTTGCTTGCACAATGAACTTGTGCGCAATGCGTTCAACGCCAAACTTTCGGGCGGCCGCGCGGACCCCGGTTTCGTGACCTACGATGAGATCAAGTCGCGGCCCAGTCCGCACGACGGTTCGTGCTACACCTCTTCCATTTGTCTGGTCGGTCGGGTGCCGGGGGAAGAGCGCGAGTTGATGGTTGTCGTGGTGGTGGAAGAGCCACGCAACGAGTTCCGCTTCGGCTCCGATGTGGCCGGCCCAGCAGGCATCGCCATCTTGAAGGAGGCCTTAGGCCTGACCACCGCGGGGATCTGCGTGGCTGAAGCCGTGGAAGAGGTTCCTGACTATGGTTATGAAGAGTCCACAGAGGGCCGCGAGCAACCCTGGCGCTTGAATGCCGACGAGGAGCCCGAGGCCGAGTTGGAATGGGAGGAGGCGCGGTGATGTTGGCGACTCTTGTGCAACACAACGGAGGCTCCTGCGACTTAATTGGTCAAGGTCCGGAAATTTGCGGGGTGCAGCTCGATAGCCGGGCTGTACGCCGTGGAGATCTATTCGTGGCCTTGAAGGGCGATGCCGGGGACGGCCGCAAGTACGTGCAGCAAGCGATTGAGGCGGGCGCCTGCGCAGTGCTCTGGGAAGCAGACCCGGGGGCTGGCGGCACGGGAGCCCTGGCGGTTCCCGTCTGGACCCATCGGGATGCTCGGCGCGTGGCGGGCCTTGCGGCTGCGGAGGTTTTCGGCAACCCTTCCAAGCACCTCCGGGTCTTTGGAGTGACGGGCACCAATGGCAAGACGACCACGGCTCACTTGATCGGTCAGTTGTTGAAGAACCTAGGCACGGAGGTCGGAGTGATCGGGACCACCGGCATTCAACTCGCAGCGGGTGTCCACTTGGATGCGACGCACACCACTCCCGACGCACCTGCCTTGCAACGCTTGCTCGCGAAGCATCGGACCCTGGGTGGCGAGGCTGTTGTGCTCGAGGTGAGTTCCCACGCTCTTTGCCAACATCGAACGGCTGGACTTGGAATCGACTATGGGATCTTCACGAATCTGACTCGCGAGCATCTGGATTACCACGGCGACATGCAGCAATATGCGTTCGCCAAATCACTCATGTTCTCTTCCTTGCAAAGCGATGCTGTTGCGATCTTGAACCAAGACGATCCTTGGTGGGAGACGATGGCAGCAGCTGCGAGGGAAAATGGGGCACGAGTGGTGACGTACTCTGCAAAACCGAACAGCACCAAAGTGCCGGCGGACTTGCAGGCTTCTGAACTGAGTTTCGATACCGACGCTACGTACCTAACCCTGAGTGGGATGGGGATTTCACTAGCCAGGCAACGGATACCCTTGTCGGGTCGATTCAACGTTTCGAACCTGCTGGCCGCCAGCGCTGCAGTGCTCATGTCGGGTGCGAGTCCTTCCACTGTCGTGGCGGGACTCGCATCCGTCTCCCCGCCCCGCGGGCGCTTGGAGCGTGTGCACCGTGCACCGAAGTACATGCTGGCCCCCGACGGAACCCGGGAGCCCTATCAAGCGGCGGAAGAGCGGCGGGATCGAGTCCAAGCTTTTGTGGACTACGCACACACTCCCGATGCCCTGCGCAATGTATTGCAGACCCTGCGTGAACTGGTGCAACCTGACGGCGGCCGCGTGCTGTGCGTTTTTGGTTGCGGCGGGGACCGCGACCCGGGCAAACGGGCACAGATGGGGGAGGCTGCTGCGGAGCTTGCGGACCTCGTGTATGTGACGAGTGACAATCCGCGCTCGGAAGACCCCCTCACGATTCTCGATCACATTCGCCAAGGCATCCCAAGTCCCGAGGCGGTGCACTTTGAAGCGGATCGCCGCACGGCCATTCGCGCGGCCCTGGCAGAAGCGCGCAATGGAGATGTGGTGCTCGTCGCCGGCAAAGGTCATGAGGCCGTGCAGGTCATCGGCAGCGAACGGGTGGCCTTCGACGACCGGCGCGTGATTCAGGAGGAGTGGGCATGATCCGTCTGTGTGTCGACGATCTGCTGAAGGCGACAGGGGCTCAATTGGTAGCGGGGGAAGGCACGCGCGAGTTGCACGGTGTCAGCACGGACACGCGCAGCATGTCAACCGATGTGCTCTTCGTTGCCCTGAGTGGTCCTAACTTCGACGGCAATCAATTCGCCCACGCGGCAATGGCTGCGGGAGCTGGAGCGCTGCTGCTCGGCGGCGACCTGGACCAGGTGCAGGCCATGGTCGCAGAACTGCCCGCGGGCGTCGCTCTGCTGCACCACGACAACCCCCGGCGGGCCTTGTCGGACTTGGGTGCCTGGCACCGCTCGCGCTTGAACATTCCCGTGATCGGAGTGACCGGGTCCTGCGGAAAGACCACGACCAAGAACATCCTCGTTGAGTTGCTCGCATCCGTACGTCGCGTGGTGGGTTCGCCGAGTTCGTTCAACAACGACATCGGTGTTCCTCACACGATTTTCCTCGCGGATGAGGAGACCGAGGTGCTCGTGCTCGAGATGGGGACCAACCATCCCGGCGAGATCTCCGCCTTGTGTCGTACAGCCCGCCCCGGCGGAGCCATTCTCACAAACATCGGCGCCTCGCACTTGGAGGGCTTGCTCTCCATCGAAGGGGTAGCGAAGGAAAAGGGCGATCTGATCGCGTGCTTGCCCGAATCAGGCTTTGCGGTGCTCGAGGCGGATAGCCCTTGGACTCCCCAGATGAGCGCGCTCGCCGCAGCTCGTGTGATCAGTTTCAGCGTGGACGGAGCGGGGGACTTGAACGCCACCGACGTCTGGTTCCACGCGGCCGGCACTACCTTCCGCTTGGATGGGCACGAGGTCACCTTCCCCCTGCTCGGTTTGCACAACGTGCAGAACCTCTTGGCGGCTCTAGCAGCGTGCATCGGCCTCGGCATTCGCTTGGAAGAGATCTTGCCCCACGTTTCGGAACTCTCCAGCGGTCGGCGCCGGCTCGAAAAGAAAACCGTCGGCGACTTGACCCTCTTCGACGACACCTACAACGCGAATCCGGAATCCGCCAAGGCCAGCGTGCGGGTGCTCGCGGGTATCCACGGGCACAACCGGCGGGTGATTGTGCTCGGGGACATGTTGGAACTCGGCGAACTCGCCGCGGAACTTCACCACGAGCTGGGGCGCTCTGTGGCAGAGGCAGGCATCGACAATCTATTCCTGGTGGGTGAGTTGACCCGCGCCACGGCGGCGGGAGCCCGCGAAGGCGGCATGCCGAAAGAGAACATCGTGCACTACGCCAGCCTCGACGAAGCACTGGTCGAGATTCCCGAGCAGCTTCAAGGGGGCGACTTGGTCTTGGTCAAAGGCAGTCGTGCCATGGGGCTCGAGCGCTTGGTGACTCGCTTGGAACAGACCTGCGGGGAATCCGCAGCAGACCCTGAACCCAACGGCTGTGCGACCGGGGGAAGTGGCCTGTGATCCCTGCGATCTTCGACGAATGGCTGGACGTTCGGCTCTTTGGCTACATCACCTTTCGGGTGGCCATGGCGGGCATCACGGCCTTTGTGCTGGCGCTCTGGTGGGGCAAGGGCACGATTCGCTGGCTGCAAAGCCACAAGTTCCTCGAAGACCTCACCAAGACCGACCTACGGCCCCAAGCTCTAAAGCCCGGCTCCGTAGACAAGCGCGCCACACCGACCATGGGGGGCAGCTTCCTGGTTGCCGCTCTGATCGCCTCGATCATCTTGTGGGGGCGCCTGGACAACGTTCACGTGATTCTAGCGATCCTGCTAACCGCCGGCATGGCAGCGGTTGGTTTTGTGGACGACTACAAGAAGCTCACGATCCCCGGTTCGATGGGGCTTAGTGCGCGCTCCAAAATGTTAGGACTGAGCCTTGTGGTGCTCGGCGTCCTGGGGGCCCTGGCCTACTACGCACAGTCCACAGGGCGCGACGCTCTGCTGAACATCTATCCGCCGGTCTTCCGCAATTTGATCATTCCCTTGGGGAGCTGGTCCGTGTTGGGGGTGGCGATCTTCTTGTTCTTCGAATGGCTCGTGGTGGTCGGGACGGCCAACGCCGCCAACATCACCGACGGGATGGATGGCTTGGCGGCGGGCTGCACGATCATCGCGGCCCTGACTCTCTCGATCTTCTGCTACGTGTGCGGACGTTGGGACTGGACCCAGTACCTGTTCTTGCCCCACGTTCCGGCCGCATCGGAGATGGCCGTGGTGGGCGGAGCCATGTGCGGGGCTTGCCTGGGGTTTCTCTGGTACAACGCCTTCCCCGCGAAGGTTTTCATGGGGGACAGCGGATCCTTGCCCCTCGGTGGCCTGCTCGGTTGGCTGGCTTTGGTGTCCAAGCAAGAGCTCGTGCTGCCCCTGATCGCCAGCGTGTTTTTCGTGAACATGGGAAGCTCCTGGTTGCAGACTTTTTGGTTTCGGCGCTCCGGGGGTCAACGAATTTTCACCTGCGCGCCCATCCACCATGGGCTCGAGCGCATGGGCGGAGTCTTCAGCGTGGGCGCAGCCCCATGGCATGAGGTGACCGTGGTCGTTCGCTTCTGGATCATCGCAGCCGTCGGCGCCCTGGCCAGCCTTGCCCTGCTCAAGGTGCGCTAATGGCACGCTTCCGCAAAAGAAAGGGTGAGGTGCAGCCCAACCTCGAGCGCCAACTGGGACTGTTTGAACGCTTGGAGGGCCTCGCCAAGCGAGCGGAAGCTCCGGATCCTCGCCAGCCCGCTACCAAATTGCTCTGCGTGGTGATGGCCATGATGGGGCTTGGGCTCCTGCTGCAAGCCAGTCACGCCGCGACGGTCTTCTCCGACACGGCCCTCTTTCGAGAGGAAGTCTTGGAGCAATCGCTCTATCGGGTCATCGCCCTAGGTGTGCTGCTCGTGGGCTACCGCATCGGTCCCCAGCGCTTGCAGCCGATCCTTCCATTCCTGGTGCTGGCCTCGGCTTTCATGCTGATCGCATGCTGGATTCCGGGACTGGAAGATCCTCAGAATGGCTCCCACCGCTGGATTGAATTGCCCTTTGTGGGGATTTCGGTGCAGCCCTCGGAGATCGCCCGCTTGGTGCTCGTGATTTGGGTGGCGGATCGTTGTGTGCGCCTCGGGGAACGCCTGCACGAGTTCAAGCGCGGGGTCCTGCCCATCATGTTGATGGCCTCCTTCTTCGTGGCCTTGATCGGAGCGGAGACGGACCTCGGCGGGGCTTTGGTCTTCCTGGCTGTTTTCTCCAGCACCTGGTTCGTGGGGGGCGCGAGCAAAACTCACTTCGCTTGGAGCGCCGCCGCCATCGGGTTGCCTTTCATCGCCCTAGCTGTGACGTCGAAGGACTACATCCAACGGCGCCTCGACGTGTTCTTCGGCACGGTCAAGAACGAACAAGTCGAGTCATCGATCGAAGCCCTCGGCAGCGGCGAACTCTTCGGCGTCGGCTTGGGCCACGGTCAATGGCGAACGAACGCGATGCCCTATCAAGACTCCGACTACATCTTCGCCTTGATCGGTGAAGAGCTCGGCTTCATGGGCATGGTCTTGTGCGCGGGACTCGCTCTCGCGTTCCTCTGGTTTTCTCTTCGCATCGTCCTTTCAATTCGCGATCGTTACCAAGCGCTTGCCGCGTTCGGTCTGTTGTTGGGCGTTGGAGTGCAAGCCATGATTCACATGCAAGTCGTTACCGGGCTTGCACCTCCCAAAGGCATGACTCTACCGTTCATGTCCGACGGGGGAACTTCCCTACTCGTCTCCTCCTTGGCGGTTGGGTTGGCCCTTGGGGCCGCCCGTCAGCAAGGCCGCGAGGCACCTTCCGCAATCCATCCGCACTAGTCTCGGCCTCGGCCGATCCAGCCCTCTCCCTGGTTCTCAACCGGAGATTCCACCGATGCAAAGAATCGAACGCTACGGAGTCATCGCCCTGGTCCTCTTCCTGGTGACCATCGTCGCCGTTTCCTTCTGGGATGACGGAACGACCTTGGACGGCCTGACCGAGCCCGAGGCCAAAGTACGCCTCGCCGACCGCGAAACCCAGCGCCCGAAACCCGGGGGCAAGATGAGCACCAATGGGCGCGCCCTGCCCGCCACCTCGGGGTCGAGTCAGCCGCGCAAGAGCACGCAGCCGAACCCTTCGGCCAGCCAGCCGAGCCAGGACTCCCGCCAGCAGAACAACCTGCAGTTCGAGACCGTGCCGGGGACCGTAGCGAACCAGACGCCTAAAGCTCCGGTCGAGGAGAAGGTCGTGTTCCCCGAGTCGCTGACCGCGCCCAACCCGCGCACTCAACCCAAGCAGGATCGCAGCACGACGAACTACGACACGATTCAGCAGCGCTCCCAGGCCTTGGCCCAACGCCAGGCTGAGCTCGAAGCGAATCGCAAGGCCGAGGCCTCGCGCTCTGGGGCGAAGGCGCCCACTGAGGCTGCGCTGAAAACGGCCAATCGCTCCCAAGGCTCCAACTCGAATTCCGTGAACGCAGCAGGCGGGACCTACAAGGTCGAGCACGGGGACACCTTGAGTGAGATCTCGTTCAAGACCCTCGGAACGTCGAAGCGTTGGCGCGAAATCCAAGCCCTGAATGGCAACCTGGATCCGTCTCAGCTCAAGGTGGACATGGTTCTGAACCTCCCCGGTGGAGCGACTCAGGTGCGGCCCGCGGGCCTCTCGAGAAACAACCCGACCGCGACCGTGGCCTCCACGGCCGGCGACTACGTGGTTCGCAAAGGAGATGTGCTCTCTCAGATCGCCCAAGACCAGTTGGGCGGCGCAAGCCGTTGGCGTGAGATCGCCGCTCTCAACCCCAAGGTTGATCCAAACCGCCTGATGGAAGGAGCTGTGCTACAGATGCCCGGATCTGCTTCGCCCGCTATCGCGAGCTTGACCACCACGCCGCGGCCATCCAGCAAGAAGAACCGCGTTCGATGAGTCGTAATCTACACTGGACCCTGCTCGGCGGTTGTGCCGCTTTGATCTCCATGTTCACTCCGCTGGCTTGGAACAGCCTGCAAGTCTTTCGTTTGCCCGCCGGGGCGACGAGTGTGGTCGGCGCGCAGATGCAGGCCGCCGCGCTGAGCGCTGAGTCGCAAGAGATTGCCCTCTCGGCCACCGCGCTGAAGCAGCCCTCGGGTCCGGGACGACCCTAATCCGAGGTCTGCCCTCGCAGGCGAATTCGTTGGTGACTCCACGTGATCGACTGAGGATTTCCTTTGCAGGTGGGGGCACGGGGGGGCACATCGTCCCCGGCCTGCACTTGCTTGAGCGCACGCTGCAGGAACTCGGCGCTAACTCCGAACGAGCAGTACCGGTGATCGAGGACTTGCTGTGGTTCACCAGCGGGCGAGCCGTGGAGGACCGTGTCCTGGAGAGCGTGCCGGATGGATTTCCCTGGAAGCGGCAGGTGCTGGCCTTGGAGCCCGCGGGCGGCGGTGCGCCGAGCCACACCCGATTGCTCTTGAAAACGCCGGGGAGCTTCCTCACGGCTCGCCGGGAACTGCGCAAGCACCGCACCCAGGTGCTCTTGGGGTTGGGTGGGTTCACGACCTTGCCCGCAGTGCTGGCCGCTCGCAGCTTGGGGATTCCAGTCGCCTTGCTCGAGATCAACGCCGCTTCCGGCAAGGCCACGCGTAGCTTGCAGCGCTTCGCCACGCGCATCTTTCACGCCTGGAAAGGCACCTTGCCGGGAGCTGTGGAAGACGCCCGCCAATGCTTGACGGGCGCGCCCGTTTCGCCCTCCGTGAGTCAAGTGGGCTCGGGCCTCGGGTCCCGCGAGGAGGCCCTCGAGGCCCTCGCCATGGACCGCACGCGTCCCCTGCTTTTGGTGCTGGGTGGCAGCCAGGGGGCGGGCAGCCTGAACGGCTTCATGCGAACACACAGGGACGATCTGCTGCAAGGCGGCCTGCAGGTCCTGCATCAGTGCGGTCCGGGAAAACGCTCTGCACTGCCGGCGGACAGCGCGCACTTTCGGGCGGTCGAATTTCTGGCGCCGATCTCCCGGGCTCTCCAGGCGTCGACCCTGGTGCTCTGCCGAGGTGGGGCATCTACCCTAGCCGAGGTGGCCGCTGCGCAGCGCGCAGCGCTCGTCGTGCCTTACCCGCACCACACGGATGGGCACCAAGAACGCAATGCGAAGGAGCTAGGCGCCGGAATTCGGCTCGTGAAGGATGAAGCTCTCAATGCAGCCTGTGCGGCGCAGATCGTTCACTTGGCCCTCGAATCCGGTGCGCTAGAGCGCGCGGAGATGGAGCGTGAGTTGGGCCTGGCGGGCCACGAGGATGCGGCCGCAAGAATCCTGGAAGAGCTTCAACAGCTAGCAGTCAAACCAACCTGAGTTCTAAACAGGAAATCAGATCGACCAGGTTTGCCCGAGAAGCTGATCGGAAGTTGAACAAGACAGTGACCTTGATAAATTGCTTGGGTAATCCCATCAGCATGCATATGAATCAGTCTCAGCTCGAGGAGCTCCCCGCACGTATCCACCTTGTAGGCATCGGGGGTGCCGGAATGAGCGGCAGTGCTCGCATCCTCGCCCAACAGGGCCGCAAGGTGAGTGGCTTCGACCGAGTCAGTTCCGACTTTCTCGCGGGGCTGCGTGCCCTGGGGGTTAAGATCACGATCGGAGAGGAGAACCGCGGACCCTTGCCCAAGGACGTGGAACTCGTGGTGCGCTCCGCGGCTGTGCCCATGTCGGACCCCGATTGCGCCGCGGCGGAGCAGCGCGGGATCCCCGTTTGGAAGTACGCGAAGCTCTTGCGCTACCTGGCACCCGCCGGCCGTACCCTCGCGGTTGCAGGCACCCACGGCAAGACCAGCGTCTCCTGGCTTTTGACCTACGCCCTGCGGGGCATCGAACACGCCCTTGGAACGAAGGCGCCCCGGCGCGGTTTCCTGATCGGCGGCTCTTGCCAGAAGCTCGGCGTGAATTCGGCGGAGCCCCAACCGGGCGGCTGGTTTGCCCTCGAGGCTTGCGAATACGACCGCAGCTTCCATCAGTTCAACTCCACCGGTGCGATCATTACCAACGTGGAGGCTGATCACCTGGACTACTACGGCAGCCTGGACGCGATCGAGATCGCCTTCGCGCGCTTCGCCGACCGGGTCGATCGGGACGGGCTGTTGGTGGTGGGCTCGAACGTTCCTGAGCGGGTCTACAGCGAGTGCCGCGCGCCCGTTTGGAAGATGGGCCGCGAGCTGCACTATCGGCTGCTCGGTGAGGATCGCGGCTGCTTTGCGATTCAGGTTCACGGACCCGGCTGGTCCACCCCGCCCTTGCAGCTGGCGCTGCCCGGTGTCTTCCAAGTAGAGAATGCGGCCCTTGCCATCGCTTTGGCCGTGGGGCGTGTGGCCCGTGAGTGGAAGCTCGACCGTTCCGTGGCTGGCGCCGCCGCCGCCCGGGAAGTGGAACGCTTCAGTGGAGCTGTTCGGCGTTTTGAGCGCTGGGGCAGCGTGGAGGAGATCGAGGTCGTGCATGACTACGCTCACCATCCCACCGAGGTTCGCGTAACGATGGAGGCCGCCCGGCGCGCGTTCCCTGGCAAAGCTCTGCACGTGCTCTTCCAGCCCCACCAGTACAGCCGCACCGCCCACTTCCTCGATGAGTTCGCCACGAGTTTTCTGGGAGTTGAGCGGGTCGTGGTGAGTGAGGTCTACGGTGCCCGCAAACACATTGATAAGATGGGCGCCGGTTCTGAAGACCTCTGTCGAGGGCTGCAGCGCCTGGGCATCGAGTCGGCCGCCCCGGGCGATCTCAGCGCCAGCCTCAAGAACACCGCCCGACACCTACCCGACCACGCAGCGCTCTTTGTCCTAGGAGCCGGCGACGTGGACACGATCCGTGATGACCTCTTCAGAGAATTGGCCCTGCGCAGCGCTAAAGCAAGCGCCACTCGCATCTAGAACCACCATGAAGATGGGCGGGCAAGCCGAGTGGCTGCTCGAACCGAAGAATCCGGACGAGCTGCACTTGGCCTTGATGGCTGCCCGCGAGCGCGGGCATCGGGTTCGCGTCTTGGGAGCGGGTGCGGATCTCCTGGTGGAAGATGGTCTGCATCAGGGCGTCGTGATTTCGACCAGCCGGGTGGATCGCACCTTCCGACCGGGGATGGTGGAAACGGAAACACCCTTTGACGCGGACGACGAATCCATCAATCGCATGGCCCCAGCGGCAGGGGTGGACGACCCGCGACTGGTGGCATGGTGTGGCGCGAGTCTGCCAGGTCTTGTGCGAAAAGCGGGGGAACTCGGTTGGAGCGGATTGGAGGGGCTGGTCGGTGTTCCTGGAAAAGTAGGGGGCGCCGTGGTCACCAACGCCGGCGGGCGTTGGGGAGAGATTTGGCAGGTGCTCGAGAGCGTGCGTGTGCTCTCTCCCGCAGGAGAAGTGATCGACCTGCGCCGTGACCAGTGCAATCCAACCTACCGGGATGGACGGCTGGGGGATCAAATTGTCGTCGGGGTGGTTCTTCGTCTGGTGCCCCAAACCAAACAGCTGGTGCAGGATCGCGCTCGACAATTTCTGCTGGAGAAGAACGCGGTGCAACCGGTGACCGAAGCCTGTGCTGGCTGCATTTTCAAGAACCCGGATCGCGAGCTGTCGAATGGACGCTCAGCAGGTCAACTGATCGACGAGCTTGGCCTGAAGGGCTCCCAGCGCGGAGCAGCACTGGTCAGCCCTCTGCATGGGAACTTTGTTCTGAACACGGGGGGAGCACGCTCCGCCGATGTCTTTGGTCTGATCGACGAAATCCGAGATCGCGTGGCCGAGGCGACCGGCGTGCTGCTGGAGCGTGAGGTTCGCTCCTGGATGTTGTAGGCCGGGACTTGGCGCGCAGCTCGGCTCCTCACTCGGAACAGCTGGTTGATCCCGCGCATTATTACGCCTGAGGGTCCTGGGGTCCGGTCGAGGAGGCTCTGGAATTTCCAGTCCGCGCATGTGGAGGGGTCCGGATATCGTCCCTAGTCGGCGCCTCGCTCTAGGCACGCCGGAACTCACGGGATACCCTTTTCGCGCGCTCTCACGGGAGGAGCGCGCACTTTGCGGTTCCAGTTGGATCGTAGAGTTCCAGGTTCCCGCAGGAGAAAATCCAATGTCAGAGCTCAACGAGGCTTCACAAGTCGTGGAGTCGTACCCGCTCTCAACCTTGCGCCATTCCGTGGCGCACTTGATGGCTTCGGCCGTCGGTAAACTGTTTCCCAACGTGCAGTACGGCTTTGGTCCGTCCATCGAGCACGGCTTCTACTACGACTTCGATCTAGAAGAGCCCCTCACGGACAAGGACCTCAAGCGCATCGAGAAAGAGATGCGCAAGATGGCCAAGCGCGCACCCGATCTGGTCCGCACGGAGGTGAACCGCGAACAGGCCCGTGGGCGCCTGGCGGGACAGATCTACAAGCTAGAGGCCCTCGAGTTGATTCCCGAGGACGAGACCCTGACGTTCTGGGGCCACGGCGAATGGGAGGATCTTTGCGAGGGTCCGCACATCGACAGACTCGATCGACCGTTCCACTTCAAGCTGCTCAACTTGGCGGGTGCTTACTGGCGCGGTAGCGAGAAGAACCCGATGCTGCAACGCATCTACGGCACGGCCTTCTGGACCGCGGAGGAGCTCGAAGCTCACTTGCAGTTCCTCGAGGACGTCAAGCAGCGAGATCACCGCAAGCTCGGCACGGATTTGGACCTCTTCAGCAACCACGCTGAAGCGGGCAGCGGATTCGTGTTCTGGCATCCGAACTTGGGCGTGGTGCGTCGCCAGATCGAAGAGTTCTGGTGGGAGCTGCACAGCAAGGGCGGCTACAAGCCTGTCTACACCCCGCACATCTCGCGCGAGGCGCTCTTCGCCGTTTCGGGTCACCTCGAGAACTACGCGGACATGATGTACGCGCCCATGGATCTCGATGAGTTGCCCTACCGGGCCAAGCCCATGAACTGCCCGGGCCACATCTTGATCTACAAGAACCGGGGTCGTTCCTATCGCGAACTGCCCCTGCGCTGGGCCGAGCTCGGGACGGTCTACCGCTACGAGCGTTCCGGCGTCTTGCACGGCATGCTGCGCGTGCGTGGCTTCACCCAGGACGATGCCCACGTGTTCTGCACCCCAGAGCAATTGTCGGATGAAATCGCCAAGGTCTGCGGGCTCGTGGACACGATTCTGACGGCTTTCGGATTCAAGTACACTGCTTACCTGGCGACGCGGCCCGCTGAGAACACCATCGGCGAGGATGATGTTTGGGAGCGCGCGACGGAGGCTTTGAAAGAAGCCGCCGCCAAGCAGAACCTGGACCTGGTGCTCGACGAGGGCGGCGGTGCGTTCTACGGCCCCAAGATCGACTACAAGATCAAGGACGCCCTTGGACGCGAGTGGCAAAACTCCACGATTCAGTGCGACTTCAACTTGCCAGAGCGTTTTGACCTGACCTACACGGCTCCCGATGGGGAACGCAAGCGTCCGATCATGGTGCACCGCGCCATCCTCGGCAGCTTGGAACGTTTCGTGGGTGTTCTGATCGAACACTACGGCGGCAAGTTCCCCGTGTGGTTGGCTCCCGATCAGGTGGCCTTGATTCCAATCCGTGAGGAGCAGGCGGACGCTTGTCTCGCCCTCGCCGCACGCATGGAAGACCTGGGCATTCGCGTGGACGCCAAGGTCGCGCCCACCCACATGAACAAGCGCATCAAGGAGGCCCAACAACACCAGGTTCCCTTCATGTTGATCGTGGGGGAACGCGAGGTCGAGGAAGGCACGGTTGCCGTTCGTCGCCGTGGTACCCGCGAGCAAGAGGTCGTGCCCTTCGATGACTTCCTCGCGATGCTGATTCGCCTGCGCGACGAGCGCTCCGACGAACTCGTTTAAGACCAGGTGTTTTGATTTGGCGAGGGCCAGCTCGGCCATGCCGAGCTGGCCCTCGCTTCTCTAGGTTCTCCAAGGACTCCCATGCTCAACGAAGAATCCGGTACCTATCCCCTCGAACCCTCCAGTGCTGAGTTTCGGCAGCTGGTGGATGCTGCCGTCAATCGCATCGTGCCTTTCGTCGAGTCCCTGGCGACGCAGCGTGCCGGTTGCTTGGAGGGCGGCGAAGCGTTGGCGCGCTCGCTCTCCCATGGGGCTCCTGAAAAAGGCACGGGCATGGAGGAGCTGCTCGATATCGTCTTCGATCAAGCGGTGCCCCTGGCCTTCAACACAGCCAGTCCCGGCTACCTGGCCTTCGTGCCCGGTGGGGGCATTCTGCACACCGCTGTGGCCAACCTGATCGCGGACGCGGTCAACCGCTACGTCACCGTGTTCGTGGCCTCACCTGGCATGGTGCAGTTGGAGGTCAACGTGGTTCGTTGGTTCTGCGAGTTGGTGGGTTTGCCCGCGGGCTCCGGCGGGATCTTGACCACGGGCGGCTCCATGGCGAACTTCAGCGCTGTGGTTACCGCGCGTCATGAGAAGCTCCCCGAGGACTTCCTGGGCGGCTGCTTGTACGTCTCTGATCAAGTTCATCATTGCGTCGCCAAGGCCGCCATGTTGGCTGGCTTTCCGGCTGCTCGGGTGCGGCGCGTTCCTTCGGATAAGCACTTTCGGATGCGGCTGGACGCGCTCCAAGAAATGATCACCGAGGACCGCGCAGCAGGACTGCAGCCGTTCATGGTGGTTGCAAGCAGTGGGACAACCAACACTGGCGCGATCGACCCTTTGCATGGGATCGCCAACCTGGCCGAAGCCGAAGACCTTTGGTTCCACGTGGACGGAGCCTACGGCGGATTCTTTCTACTCACGGAACGGGGCAAGGCCAAGCTCTCTGGCATAGAACGGGCGGACTCCGTGGTCCTCGATCCTCACAAGGGACTCTTTCTACCTTACGGAACGGGCGCCTTGGTGGTGCGTGATCCGGCAGCACTCGGCCGTGCTCATTCCGTGACCAGCGACTACATGCCCGCCTACCAAGCGGACCCGGACCTCGTGGACTTCTGCACCCTTTCTCCGGAGCTCTCCCGGGACAACCGCGGGCTACGCGTTTGGTTGCCCATTCAACTTGTTGGGCTGGGCGCCTTCCGGGATGCCTTGAACGAGAAGTTGGACTTAACCGAGTTCGCGGTCGACGCCCTTCGAGAGCTCCCCGATGTGCGCATCGTCGCAGAGCCGGAACTCTCGCTCTTCGCCTTCCGCTTGGAACCGGAGGGCCTGACGGGGGAGGAGCTGGACGTCCTCAACCACGCCTGGTTGGAAGAAACAAATCGTCCCGGCCGTGTGATGTTGACCGGGACGACTTTAGGGGGGCTGTTCGCCTTGCGCATCTGCGTCCTGTCCTTCCGGACTCATTTGGACCGGATGCAGATGGCGTTGGAAGACCTGCGAGCGGCTGCACTGCAAGTGACGGCGAGCTAGGGGCCTAGTTGCCTCCACTCGGGTAAAATACGCGGGTTTCGTAATTGCGTGGTTGGAATGTCGCGCTAGTCAACTGGCTAGGGTGAATCACCTGATAGCGCAGGCTTCCGTCACGCTCGCCATCCTCAATCCAGATGATGGCGTCGACGTCGCCCTTGTCAGCCAAAAAGCGGCCAAGGCGCGTACTCACCTCGGGATCGTCCGAGCCTACGATGCCGATCACATTGCGCGCTTCGGCCTCGAGCTCGATGTCCCGGGGCTCATCCATCTCGCCGGTCAGGCTACCGACAAGTTCGAAGTCCCGCCGCTCGAGCGCCGACTCCAAGGCCGTGACCCAGGGGCCAAGATTGGCGGCCGAAAGATCTTCCAGGACCAGGATCGTTCCTGCCCCCTTGCGAGCTGGGTTGTTCTGGGCGGCCTCCTGACTCACCAAGTTCAGCTCCTTGCGCAGCTTGGAACTCCAGTGCCGTTCGTACTTCTTCACGATCTTGGCTTCCGCCGCTTGCTTGGCGTCGACCAGTTTCTGGTGCGCGGCAATCTCTTCGGGAGCCGAGTCGTCGGGGTTCGAAGGCAGTGTCGGAATGATCGGGAGGCTCTGCACGCTGGCGAACTCGGAAGCGTTCAATTCGCACCAACCCGCGGGGTCGGAGGTGAATTGGACGGGCTGCGAGTATTCCTCCTGCATGGGACCCGCCACGGAGAAGAGCATGAATCCAACCACGCCAAACAAGAACATCAGTCCGAGGAAGGAAGCCACCAGAGTCCGACCGGTGGAACGACGTCCCATGCGCGTGACCGTCCCCGTGTGGAGAGGCGCCGTACGTCCCGGGCCGCTGTGGCTGACCGGAGCATTCAAGTCCGCGAAGCTAGCCCGCGGAACCCCTTGGTCCTTGCGTCCATTGACCGAGGGCAAGTCCGCCGGGCGCACCTTGTAGGGATCGTCCGCGGCGAGCACCGTGCGCACGTCCGCAAGCATTTCAGTCACGCTTCCGTAACGGCTTTCCATGTCAGCCATCGAACGACGGATGATCCAGTTGATGACGTCCGGCGCGCGGCGCGTCAATTGCGAGAGGCTGCCCTGGGCGGGGAACGAGTTCTCGATCAGGGAGAACAGCACAGCGCCCGTGCTGTAGATGTCGAACTTCGCGCCGTCCACTTCGGCAACTTTCACACCGCGCAAGGCCAGCCGCACCATCTCCGGATCCCGGTAGTACTCCGTGCCGTGGGTGGTCAGGGTCATGGCGGAGGCGAGGGGGGTTACGAGGCCCAAGTCGACCAAGTGCGCGCGGCCTTCCGAAATGATCAGGTTGCTGGGCTTGATGTCCTTGTGCCAAAGGCCGCCGGAGTGGAAGGCGTCCAAGGTGAACAGCACGTCACCCACGTAGCCCAGGGCCACGCGAATTTGGCGATCGCTGAGGCCGCGGTTGCCGGACTTCTCGTGCATCTTCGTGATGACTTGGTCCAGGCCTTCACCGGGAACGAAGGGCATCACGTAGTGGAAGCTCTTCTCGGTCAGCTCGTGCTCGAGAATCAGGCCAAGCTTGCGGGCGCTCTCGAGGGCGCGGCTTTCGCGCACGATCTGAGGCATGGTCGAACCGGTGCTAAGGCTGAAGGCCTTGATCACCACTTGACCGGGATCGTTGAAGCCAGCGGCTTGAAAGTCGGCCAGCTTCTCAGCCCTCGGCTTCGCGAGGAAAAGGCGTGCACCGGATCCGCCGGCGGGCAGCATGCCCGTGACTTTGTAGCCTTCAAACTTGCCGTCGCGCAGATTGGAGGCGGTCATGCCGCCGGTGCGCGGGGCGCGAGCCACCACGTCGGGGATGCGGCGTTCGATGCCGTCCGTGAGTGCGGTCATGCCCACCAAGCGCAGGGGGTGCCCAACGCCCAGACGGTAGATGCAAAGGGCGAAGCTCATCACTTCATCCTCCACCGCGTTCAGGTAGTGCTTGCACATGGACCAGCGGAAGAACAAGAGGTTCAAGATCGCCAGGGGCAACAGGACGATCGCCGTGACCAACGCTCCGACGGCGCGCAGGGCGTCGCTGATCATGCTGCGGATGAAGCGGAACACGTGGCGAATCACGGCCGAAACTCCCTTGGCACCGTTGTTGAGCAGCCAGATGAGTCCCTTGACGACTTTGACCAGAAGCCAGACAGCCAGAATCGATCCGGCGATGATGACCGCTCCCGCGAGTGCGATCTCGAACAAGGTGATGACTCCGCCGCGCATTGTGGCTCCTAGCTAGGGTCTCCGGGGAGACTGGGGTTGGACGTTAGACACCTGAATCGGTCGAAGTGCCGGGCTGTTCGCGCTGGCAAAGTCGGTGGTAGATCTCTGCCACCGCTTCGTCGAATCGCGTCTCGTCCTCCTTACTGGGATTCATGGTCAGGCCGTTTCGCTCCAGCTCGTCCATTTCTTCATCGGTGAAGCTGTATTTTGAGAAGACTTCAAACAGGCGCTCGCGCAGGATTTTGCGCATGGCGGTCAGCTTGCGGCTGACGGTGGGGGGGCTGACCCCCAAGTCCTCGGCCACCTGGCGGCCCGTGCGGCCATCGAGCACACGCATCCGGTAGATCGAGAAGTCCATGAAGTCACTCTCTCGCTCCAAACCTCGCAGGGCAGCGCTGACCTTGGCCTCGAAGACCTCCCTCTCATAAGAAGCGTCTGGGCTATCCACGTTGCTGGCCGCATTGAACTCGTCCTCGAGGGACTTGGGCTTGACCCCACCGCCGCGCTTCTGGGCGTTGCGCCGGTCGATCTCATCGCCCAATGTGTAGCGAGCGATGGCCAGGAGCCAGGTCGAGAAACGCGCCCCCTTGGAAGGGTCGTGGCGGTCGATGGCGGTGGTGAGTGCCGTCAGGGTCTCTTGGGAGAGGTCCTGGACGGTCTCCGCTCCGATGCGGCCTTTGCCCCAGCGCGAGAGCTGCGAGCGCAAGACAGGGCCAAAGTTTTCCCAGAGCTCAAACCAGGCCTGGGGATCTCGGGCGCGCAGGCGAGCAACAAATGAAGTGGTCAGGGAGTTCAAGTTCGGGTCCTTCGGGAAAGTGGTGGGGTCGATTGTAGCCCCAACCACGCGGGAGTGGCCCTCGACCATCGAGCGCCCCTCTATCGGCACCTGCTCCACAATATTCCCTTTCCGCAGGAAATCGAGCTTTCCTCCGCCGAGCTTGAAATCCAGCAGGGGGCACTCCCACTAACTCCCTCGACAACCCAACCGGGCCACGCGCCCCCCCAACGAACCACACGGGAACCACCAAAAGGAACTACCAATAGGTGACCCGGCCCGACCAGGGCAAGGAGCCACAAGTCATGATCAAGTCAATCTTCAAAGTCACAACGGGTCTCATCGTTCTCACTGGCGCCGGTCTCGGCGGCGCCCTTTTGATCGCCGGTCCTCAGCGGACCCAGGCTGTCATCGGTCAGGTTCACACGAACCTTCTAGAGCGCATCGACTCCAACGTCGAAGACCCCGCCGCCCTTCGCAGCCAGCTGAAATCTTTGGAATCGGAGTACCCGGCTCGCATCAGTCAGGTTCGTGGGGACCTCTCTGAACTGCGCCTTCAAATGCGCGAGTTGCAGCGCGACCAAGCGGTTTGTGAGCGAGTTGTCGCCATGGCGCAAGAAGATCTGAGCACGCTAGAGCCGGTCATGACAGAGGCCAGCGCCTTGCGGGCCACGGGCGGATCGAACAGCGTTCGGGTGGTTTCCTGGGGCGACAAGGTGTACTCCTACGATCGTGCCTCGAACCAACTCAACCAGGTGCGCCAAACGGTGACTGCCTACGCCAATCGGGCGGCGGATGCCAAGCACGACTTGACCTACCTCGGTCAGCAGGAGACACGCCTAGCGGATCTCTTGGGCACCCTCGAAACGGAGCGCGCTCAGTTCCAGTCGCAGATCACTCAACTGAACCGTCAGGTAGACGCCATCGCCCGCAACGAGCGCCTGATCTCCCTGATGGAGGACCGCAACAAGACGATCGACGAGTGCAGCAAGTACGACGCGATCAGCCTCGATAACCTGACCGGACGCCTGAACGAAGTGCGCAGCCGCCAGCAAGCTGAGTTGGACGTCCTGTCCAACACACAGAACCAAATGGATTACGAGGAACTGGCCCGCATGCAGGTCAAGCAAGGCTCTCACGAGCTTGGAGACAGCTTGGTGCAGCCCCTTCCTCGAGTGACCGCCGGCAACTAGCCTCTCGGGATTCTACGGGCGCCCCGCTGCTGATGCAGCGGGGCGCCTTTTTCATATACTATGGCTGCGATGAACGTTGAACACGAAGCCTCCCTACGCGCCTGCCCCACTTGCGGCTTGGTGCAAAGGGTTCCCTCCCTGGGGAAGCGCGATCGCGCGCGCTGCCATCGATGTTCCAGTGTTGTCCTGTGTGGCGCACGGCTCTCCCGTGGCAACGGGCTCGCCCTCGTGATCAGCCTCGCGGCGTTGATTCTTTATCCCTTGGCGGTCGGGCTGCCCATCATGCGCTTGGAGCGCTTTGGGCATTCCACGGAAGCGAGCGTCTTGAGCGGCAGCATTGGCTTGCTTGAAGAAGGGGAAGTGTTCGTCGGCGGGCTCGTCTTTCTCTGCTCGGTCTGCCTGCCGCTGTTCAAATTGCTGGGACTCTTGATGCTGTGCATCTTCGACTCCATGGCAGCGCGCCACCGCTCGCTTTCTTATCACGCCATCGAGTTTACGGGCCGTTGGGGGATGCTCGACGTGCTGCTGGTGGCGATCGTTGTGGCATGGGTCAAGATCGGTGACTTGGTCCAGGTCACGGCGGGGCCGGGCGCTGTGGCTTTCTGTGTCATGGTGGTCTTGAGCCTCGTCGCCAGCGCCAACTTCGACCCCCATTCCATTTGGCGCGATGCACCCACGCCGAGTCCCTCGACTGATTGATCATGGCTGAATCCGAATTGCCCGAAGCTCAAGTGGAACGTGTGCGCGTCGGTCGTTGGCGTGGCCTTGTGCCGTTGATGGCCATGTTCCTTGCGATGTATCTCGGTGCGGAAGCTTGGTATCGACAAGGCCCGCGGCTGATCTTGCATCTCGAGGAAGGCTATTCCCTCGGCGAGGGGGACGCGCTCAAGTTCCGTGGCGTCAATGTTGGAGTGGTTGAGTCGGTGGAAGTGGCACCGACCCTCGACTCCGTGACGGTCATCGTGCGCGTGGACAACAGCGCCGAGGGCATCTGCCGCGAGGGCAGTCGGTTCTGGCTCGTGCATCCGGAAGTGGGCTTGGACCATCTGAAGGGCCTCGAAACCGTCGTCGGCGCGAACTACATCCGGGTGGCCCCAGGGCACTTGAGCGACGCCTATCAATTCGAATTCGACGCGCTTCCCAAAGCACCGACGCAAGCGGCCAACGATCCCGATGGCCTGAGCCTGCGATTGCTTGCGGAATCCCGTGGAGGCCTCGTGCCCGGCGCCTGGGTCACCTACCGCGGTGAACAGGTGGGCTCTGTGCTCGGAACACAACTCACCTCGGACGCCACCGGTGTGGAAGTCGAGGTTCATATCGATGGTCCCTATGTAGGCTTGATCCAAAGCAACTCGAAGTTCTGGCGCACAGGTGGCTTCGAAGTGAACTTGGCCCTTCTCAAAGGAATCTCGGTGGAGCTGGACTCCCTGCGCTCACTTGTGATCGGTGGCGTGGCCTTTGCCACCCCAGAGCAGGGCGCCGACCTAATCAGCAACGGTAGCCAATTCGAGTTGCACGAGAAGGTCGAAGACGATTGGCGCGAATGGCGGCCAAGTCTTTCGGTGCGCAAGGTGGAGCTCGCTCCAGTGATCGTCGATCTTCGTCCCTTGCAAGCGAGCTTGACCTACGAGACCGGCAGGATCATGACGAGCTCGAAGGAGAAACGCGGTTGGGTCATGCCCCTGCCCAACTCCATTCTCGGTCTTGCAGCGCTGTTGGAGATTCCCAAGAAGGCCGATGAAGGCACCGCTCATCTAAAGGTCGCCGGGGTTGAGATCGACTTGAACAGCGAGCCCTTGTGGAAAGGGAACGGACTCGTCTTGCGGCGGGCTTCGTTGCTCAACGTCCGTGCGCTGCAAATCGACGAGGTGCAAATGGGCGCCGCTGTCCAGGACTGCGCCATATCGTCCCCTCTTGGCGATCGCACCTTGGCCGTCTCGAAGGCACGCTTGACAGAGGAGGGTGCACGTTGGCTGCTCGAAGACGAGATCGATCTGGAAGGCATGCCGAGCGGCTGCCCCGTGTGGGGCCAAGCGAGCGGCAAGTACATCGGGATCCTGCTGATCGACGATGAGCAAGGGATAATCGTGCCGTTCGTCCGGGGACAGTGGTAGACCCTTCTCCGACAGATCCGAGAGCTGTGCGGTGGAGAGTTCGGCAGCGGGGCGATTCTCCTGGCTGTGCATCGCCGTGCCCGTAGGGAACTAGTTCGCCCGGTGGCTTGCACGCCAGGCTTCAAGTTCCTGAACCAGTTGCGGCTGGTTCAAGTGGCGGGCTCCTTCGAGGGCCTTGTCCATGGATGCCACGGCCTCTTGCTTCTTCCCAAGTTCCCATTGGGCGAGGCCACGCAATTCAAACCAGCGCGGATCGGGGGGGCCGCTGCCGATGAGTTGGTTGGCGATTTGTAGGGCCCGCTTGCCATCGCGCAGGCCTGCATCGGGGTCCGTCGAGAGCACCCGGGCGAAACGCATCATGGTGGGGACGTCCTGTTCGATTTGCAGGGAAAGCTCTAGGTGCTTCAAGCCCTCTCTCGAACGGCCCACATCCAGGTAGAGCAATCCCAGGTTGCGTTGGGCGGTGGCGTGCTGCGGGGCGATTTGGATAGCGTGCTCGAGCTCTTGGATGGCCGCCGGGATGCTGTCCGTTTGGCTGAGGGCGACCGCGTAGGTCGAATGGAAACGGACGTCTCCGGCCACGTGCTTTTCGGCCTTGCGTAGGTAGGGGAGCGCTTCCTCGGAGCGTTGCAGTTGCACGAGGATCGCACCTACGTTGAAGTCCACGGTGTAGAGCGTGGGGTCCAGGCGCAGGGCTTCCAGAGAGTAGGCGAGCGCCTGCTCGTACTCGCGTTTCCCAAGGTAGATGGCGCCCAGGTGATCATGGGCTCGACCGTTCCCAGGGTACTTCTCGATGCAGTCCTTCCAGATGGAAACGTCCGACTCGTAGTCTTGATTGCGCTGGAGCGTGCCCCAAGACAAAAGACCCGCGAGGACGCAAGTTGCTCCTAAGATCACCTGGGGCTTTGGCGCGCCCATGGCGCGCTTGGTGATTGCGTGCAGGCCCAGCACCATGAGGGTGATCACACACGCCAAAGGCAAGTACATGCGGTGCTCCGCCAACCACTCTCCGGCCAAAGGAATGACGCTCGAACTGGGTGCGAGAATGGCGAAGAAGCTGAGAGCGACCCAGCCGCTACGCATTCCGCGCAAGAAGGCAAGCAGGGACGCACCGAACAACAGCAACACGAAGGATCCTGGCAAGAGCGCCGGGCCCCACTCACGAACCTGCGGCCAGCCCGCGTAGTCCACCGCCAAAGGAGATGGCCAGAAGCTGAGCCGCAAGTAGTGAACGATGCCTTGGGCTTGGGTGCGCAGGTAATCGAGGACAGTCAGTTCCTGGCCAAAGCCAACGGAGGCGCCGCGGTCGCCGCTCAGGACAACGAAGACCAGGAGGGCCAGAGTTGCGAACAGGCTGGCGTGAAATTTTCCGCGGGCAGCCAGGGCCACCCGAAAGCTCCCGCTGACAAAGGTCCGATCGTAGGCGAGCACGAGCAAGGGCAAGCAGGCGGCGATCTCCTTGCACAGCATCGCGGCGCAGGCGGAAACGAAAGCGAGCGCCATCCATGGGCCTGCGCTCTTTGCCATGCTGCGTTCCGCGCAATACAGGGTGCCCAGCATGAAGCCCGCTGCCATCACTTCATTGCGCGTGATCACGAGGTTGATCGCATCCGAGTTGAGCGGATGCACGCCCCACAGGAGCGCGCAGCAGAAGGCTAGGGCCGTTGCCGGTAGTTCGGCGGAACTGCGCGCCAAAGCCCGCCGTGCGAAGCCGAAGAGGGCCAAGACGGAGAGGGCGTGCGCGAGCACATTGAACAAGTGATAGCCGAAGGTGTCGAGCTCACCCAGGGCGTAGTTCAAGGCCAGGGTATAGGCCACCAAGGGCCGGCCACTCGCACCGGATCCCTCGATCGCGTCGAGGGACATCGAGAGCGGCCACAAAGTTCGAACGTTGGGACTCTCGACCACCGCTAGCATGTCGTCATAGAAGAACGGGATGCGCAGGGCGTTCCCGTAAACAGCGATGGAGGCTGTCGTGAGGATGAGGATTGCGATCCAGTGATGACTCTTGCGCGTCTCCGTCATGGCCGAATTGTAGGCGATCAGACGGGTTGGGACCGAGTGCGATTCGACATCCAGCTGACGGTGTTGGCCGTCGCCTCTTCCAAGCAGACGAGCTCCTTGTAGCCGAAGTCCAGCCGCGCGGGTTCCATGGAGTAGGAATGGGAGGTGGCCAGTTGGGTCGCCACGAAGCGCGTCATGGGCGGGTCGCCACGTAGGGGCAGCACCGTCCAAAGAGCCTCACAAAGCGCGCCTATACGATAAGCGGTCTTCTGAGTGAAGTGCTTCTTCAAGGGCGGAGCGCCCACGTCCCGTAGCAGTTGCTCCACCCAATCCCAAAGGCGTACCGGCTGCTCTTGCCCGATGAAGTAGGCCTTGCCAGCGTGGGGAGCGACTGGAGTGAGGGACTCTGCAGCGAGCACGTGAGCACGGGCGGCGTTCTCCACATAGCACAGGGTCACGACGTTCTTCCCGTCACCGACCCGAGCTAAACGGCCAGCCTGCGCCGCCTCCACCAAACGTGGAATCAAGTGCGGATCCCCGGGACCAAAGATGAGGTGCGGCCGCAAGGCGCACACGGCCATCTGCGCGCTGTTCTGCGAGAGGGCCAAACGCTCTGCATCCGCTTTCGTTGCGGGGTAAGGCGCGAGAAACGTCTTCGCGTAGGGCAGGCTGTTGTCCGCGTCGATGTGATCCGTGCCGTCAAAGCAAACGGAAGGTGAACTGGTGTGGATCAGCCGTTCGACCCCGAGCTTCCGGCAGACGTGCACGACGTTCTGGGTTCCAACGAGGTTGGCGTCCCGGAAGGACTCGCGGCTTCCCCAAATCCCGGCCTTGGCGGCTACGTGAAAGATCGTGTCGCAACCAGTAGCGGCCTTGAGTAGGCGCCCTTCGGCCAACAGATCGCCCACATGACTGGTGACTCCCAGCTCCTCCAAGTGCGGGTACTTGCCCCGGGAATACGAGTGGACTTCGTGTCCCGCCTCGCGCAACTGGCGACAGAGTGCCGTTCCCAAGAAACCTCCACCGCCGGTGACGAGTGCCTTCATCCCAGTTGCGCTTCCGCCCAGGCCTTGAGCTGGTCCCGGTGGATCTTGGCGTTGTGGCGCACATCCACGGGGAATCCCGGATGGAAGAGGTACGCGTGGATCTTCGCGGCTCCCTCGGCATCGGCTACGTGTTGCTTCAAGCGCACGATGAACTGCTCCTTGGCTGCCTTGGATTTTGGAGTGCACCCAGGTTCGCACTCGATGACGAGCACCGGCCTTTCCTCTCCAGAACGCCCCACACCGACCAAGGCCGTGCGATGAACCTTGGCTGCAGAGTTGTAGAGGATCTCGGTGGGAACAGGGGTGAGCAGGCCGTCGGCCGTTTGCAAGCGGTGACTCTTGCGACCCTGGAACCACAGGTGCCCGCTCGCGTCCCGGCGCACCAGGTCGCCGATGCGATGGTAGAAGCCGTCTTCCGCTTGGATCTTGGCAAGGGCCGTGGCTTGCTCCTGGAACTTGTACTCGCGGGTCACCGCCGGACCTTTCACGCACAGTTCTCCGATGCTTCCTTCCGGGACGCGCAAGTCATCCGACCACGTCGCGATTGGGTCCTCGGTGATCTGGATGACTTCAAGCTCAACTCCCGGAGCGCCAAGGCCTATGCAAGTTCCCACGGCGCGGTTCTGATGGGCGCGAGCCTGCGCGAGGATTTCACGTCCGGAAATGCTGGAGACCGGCAAGGACTCCGTGGCTCCATAGGGCGTGTGAACATCCGCTTCGGGACTCAGGATGCGATGGAAGCCTTCGATCAAACTGGGAGGTACAGGCGCACCAGCGATCAGCACCCGGCGCAGGTTGGGCAGGGTGATCTTGTTCTTCAAGCACCAAGGCACGATCCGGCGCCAGATGGCGGGGGAGCCAAAGGTGCTGGTGGCCTTGGATTTCAGGATGCCTTCCACCACGCGCGCGGGATCGCATTGGGCAGGTATTGAAGGATCCATTTCGGGGAAGACACAGGTGAGCTCGAGCCCCGGACTGAAGAGCGCAAAGAGCGGGAAGCACGCGGCGTCGACTTCCCCATCTTCAAACTTGTAGAGCTGCTTGAGGGCCATGACCTGCGCCCAGAAGTTTCCGTGGCTGTAGGTCACGCCCTTGGCAGGGCCGGTGCTGCCGGAGGTGAAGAGCACCGCCGCTTCTTGGTCGGCGGCCGTGTCTTCCAGGAATGCGCTGTCATCGGAACTGGAGAGCAGAGAGCTCAAGGTGGTGTCGCCCCCAAGCCAGCGCTGGCCGACCGTGACGCTCCACTCCACCGTGCGGAAGGGTTTGCCGAAGACCTTGCGCAGGGCATGGGCCAGGGGAATGCCGATGAAGCCTCGGGGTTGCATGCGCTCGACGCAAGACAGGAGATTCTTGCGCCCCATGCCCGGATCGATCAAGACGGGAACCGCCCCCGCTTTCATCAAGCCAAAGGTGATCGCGATCAAGTGAATGCCCGGGCGCACAAAAAGGCAGACCCGGTCACCCACCTGCATGCCCCGTTCGCGCAGTCCCCTTGCGATGCTGTTGGATTGGGATTCCAACTCCGCGTAACACAAACCTCGCAGGTGGAAGTTCGCGCCCAGGCCCTTCGCGACCTGCACCGCCGCACGCTCCGGCCGGCGCGCCGCGTAGGCGGGCAAGAGTTGAGCAATGTTGACTCGGCCTGGGATCAGCGCCGGGTTCATCTGCTTCAGGATTCCTTCTGCCACGCTTGGAACCAGGGCAAGATCCGTTCGTGAGCTTCTTCGAGCACGTAGTGGCCAGCCTCGTCGATGGTGAGTTGTTTGGCGAGGGGGAAGCGCCGTTCCCACTGCTTGCGAAAGGCTGGCGTGAAGCACCAATCCTGCTCGCCCCAAACGATGGCGATTGGCTTCTCACGCAAGAGTCGCAGATCGGAATCGATGGCTTGCAGGGTGGCGTAACTCGGATGCTCCGGGCTGAGTGGAATGTCTTCTACGAAGCGCTGCACAGCGATGCGATTGTTCCAGGAATCGTAAGGGGCCAGGTAGCCCTTGCGCACCTCCGGCGTCATGACCCCGGCGTTCTCTACGGCCATCTCGACCGCTGCCCGGGCAAAACCATTGAAGCCGCGTACGGCGAGGGCACCCAAGAAAGGCGTCCGACAAACTCGGATACGGCTTGGAATGCGTCCACCTGGGAAGGCGGCGGTGTTCATCACGAGCACCCGGGCGATGCGCTCCGGATGGCGTACGGCGAGACCGCAGCCGATTGCTCCACCCCAATCGTGAACCACGAGGGTGATGTCGCGCAAGTCCAACTCGAGCACCAAGCGCTCCAAGTTCGCAATGTGATCCTCTAGCCGGTAGCTCCAATCCTGTGGCTTGTCCGAAAGTCCGCAGCCCAAGTGATCGGGGGCGATGACCCGTTGGTTGTGGCTGCAAGCCTGAATCAAGCGCCGGTAGTAGAAGGACCAGGTCGGGTTGCCGTGCACACACAAGATCGGCGACGCATCACGGGGTCCCTCATCCACGTAGTGGAGGGCTCCCGCGGGCGTTTCGAGGAAGTTGTGCGTGAATGGATACTCTTCGCGGAAGGACAAGCACTGCTGCTGTGCTTGAGCGGCTCGGGACTCGATCGTTCGCACTACTGAAAATCCTCCCAGGTGGGTTCGGATCGGATGTTGGGGTCGTTCTTCCACCACTGCCAGCTGATCTCGGCGTCGTCGGCCACGTCCGCGCTCATCGAAACGAAGTGATCGTGGTGGAAGCTCTGATGAACGAAATGCTGGCGGTCGCGGTGGTGCAAGATGATGGACCGCGAGTTAGGAGCGGCCACCAGCCGGCAGTCGGCCAAGTCCTGCAATCCATAGCCTGCCTTCTTGAGCACGGACTCCTTGGCGGACCACACGCGCGTAAAGTTGTGCCAGCTAAACCCACCGAGCAGGTCGTACTCCTCGCGGGTAGCGGCCAATCGCACGACTTCTTGGCGGCGCTTGCGCACGCGTTCCACCTCGATACCGATGGGGGCGGGATAGACCACGCCGCAAACCACCCCACGGGTGTGGCTCATGGACCAGTACCAGCCGTCCACTGGCACAGGGGTTCCGCGTTCGTCCTGGCGAAATTCAGTGAGCTGCAGGCCCAGGCGCCGGGCACTGCCGCGGCAAGCTTCGCGAGCCGCTTGACGCTGGTTCTTGACCCGCAGGGGTGCAGGCAGATCCGCATCCTGACCCGGAGCTTGGCGCATCACCGGACAGAGATACGGCTGAATCACGAGACTTGGCCTTCGTCCGCCGTGAGCCGCGTGGCCCGTTCTACCAACTGCTTGTCGAAGTAGTTCACACCCATGCCCGCGTCGACCACGATGCCTTGGGCGTTGATCCCGCTGGAGCGCGGGCTGAGCAGGAACATGGACGTGCTGGCCACTTCGTCCGTGGCGAGGCCCTGGCCGCGCAGGGTGGCGCCCTCCGCGTAGATGTAGCTTTCCAAGTAGCCAGGAATGCCGGCGGATGCAGACGTCTTGAGCAGACCCGCGCGCACCGCATTGAAGCGCACGTTGCTGAACTCGCTGAAACTCTTGGCCAGGAACACCACGGCAGAATCTAGGGCAGCCTTGATGGGCGCCATGTAGCCGTAGTTTTCCGCGGCCATGGTGGTGCTGGAAATCGAGATGGTGATGACCGAGGCGTCCGGCGCAAACAAGTCCTTGAGGGCGTTTGAGATGCGCATCAGGGAGTAGCAGGAAATGTCCACGGCCTGCAAGAAGTCCATCTTGGGGGTTTCGTGGAACTTCTTGATGCCTTCGCTGTAGTTTGCGAAGGCGATCGAGTGCACGAAGCCGTGCAGGCAATCGTGGCGCTCCGCGATGTTGGCGGCCATGGCCTGGATCTCTTCTTCAGACTCCACGTCGCAAACGTAGACTTCGCGGTCCTTGAGCAGCTTGGCGGTCTGCTCGCGACGAGCCTCACTGCGCACGGAGAAGATGACCGTGGCCCCTTCGTCCTCCAGTTGCTTTGCGATTTTCCAAGCGACGCTCTTCTTGTTGGCGACGCCGGTGACGAGGAAAGTCTTGTTCTCGAGATCTAGCCAGCTCATTTGCTCGGGTCCGTGGCGGCGATAGCAACCGTAAAGGAAAGGCGCACGGCGAGCTTCCCGCCGCAGGTGACCTTGGCCTTCATGAAGACCGCGGGGCCGAGTTTTTCGGTGAGGGTCAGTTCCGCACGCACGGTTTCGCCCGGTCGCACGATGTTCTTGAAGCGCGCGTCTTCGATGCGCGTCAGGACCGGCATGCCTTGGATGGTCTTGTCCGCCTTCATCAGCTCGCTCATGAAGAGCGCCGCGCTTTGGAACACGAACTCGTTCAACAGGACTCCCGGCACGATTGGGTTGCCTGGGTAGTGGCCGGCGAAGAACGCAGCTTCCGGATCCAAGTCCCACTCGGAGACGATGGAGGTCTCGCTGACCTCGAGCACACGGCTCACCAGCAAGAAGGGCGGCCTATGCGGAATGCGCGCTTCGATCGCTGTCTGGTCCATCAGGATCGGGGCTTCGGCTGGGGAATCAGAGCCCACCTGTGACCTCCAGGGTCGTGCCCGTGATGTAGCTGGCTTCCTTGGCAGCGAGGCACTGCACCGCGTAGGCGATGTCTTCGGGGGTGCCGAAGCGCTTCATGGGAACCGACGCCGCGTACTCCTTCTTCAGGTTCTCCGGCAGGTCGTCGATCAGCTCCGTGTCGATGAAGCCCGGCGAAATGCAGTTGACCGTGATCTTGCGCTTGGCGACCTCTTTGCAGAGGGAGCGCATCAGGCCGACTTGGCCAGCTTTCGACGCGCCGTAGTTGCCTTGGCCGGCAAAGCCGTGGGAGCCAGCGGGGGAGGTGATGAACAGGATGCGGCCGTAACGTTGACGAACCATGTTCTGCACCGCGAACTTGCTCATGTTGAAGGAACCGCCCAAGTTGGTGTCCATGACCATGCGCCAGTTCTCGGCGGACATGGTGGCCAGGATGCTGTCGCGACGCAGGCCTGCGTTGTTGACTAGCACTTGAATGCCGTCCGGTGCGAGTTCGTCGAGACCGTTCCAGAAGGTCTCGACGGCGTCGTAGTCCGCCACGTCGAAGCTGTGCAAGTGCAGGCGGTCGGCGTGCTCACCGGCTTGATCCTTGAGGGAGTCGGCGGCTTCTTGGTTGGAGCGGTAGGTGGCGTGCACGGTCGCACCTTCATTCAGGAAGGAGAGGGCGATGGCGCGGCCCAGGCCGCGGGTACCGCCGGTGACGACGACGCTTTGATCTGTGAATTTCATGCTTTCAGTTCCGCGAGGTCGCGCAGGAAGGAGTCCACCTTGTTGGCGGTGATCACACCGTAGTTGGCGGCACCGAGCCAGCCCGACATGATGATGCCGACGCTGCCCGCGTGGTACAGACCCTCAATTTGCTTGGAGAGGTCCATGGAGTATCCGAGGCCTTCGAATTTGGTTCCGAAGGAAGAGCCCAACTGGTGCTGGGTATAGAACTTGAATGTGCGCGGCGTGGCGGCTTCGACGTGGTCGATTTTGGCGCGCGTGCCGGGCACGAGGTTTTCGAGGGCCACCAGGGTGTCCTCGTTGAGCTTGGCCTTTTCCGTTTCGTATTGCTCGTCCGTGAGGTCCGCCCAATCCGCGTAGTGCGCGTTCATCGAGCTGACGATCGTGTAACGCTTGTTCGATGCTTCTGGCCGGCCGCTCGGGTAGTAGAAGGAGAATGTTCGACTCTCCCCGTGCATGTCGCACAGGGCGGGGGAGTCGAAGCGCTCGCGGGTGGAGGTGAACAGCAGGTCCGTTTCGAAGGGGACCTCTTCGCCGTCGCGAATGCCCATGTAGACCTGGGTGCTGGAGTTGTTCAGGCGGATGGCTTCCACCTCCTTGACGTACTCCGCATCGAACTTGTCGGGGCCCACCAGGTTGAGGATGGTGGACTTCAAGTTGGCGTTGGAGATCACGGCGCCCGCCTCGATCTTGTGACCGTGAGCTTCGATGCCGTAGGCGCGACCGCTATCGACGAGGATCTTCTCGACCTGAACGCGGTTGCGCAGCTCGACGCCGCTCTGCTTGAGCTCCTTCTTCATCAGCCCGATCATGTGATCCGTGCCGCCGACGTAGGTGTAGACGCCCTTGCTCATGAAGTTCGAAAACACGATGCCGTAGCTGATGGCGGGATCCGCCAGGCTCGATCCGTTGGCGTAGGAGATCGGCTCCATCAGCAAGCGGTGTACATCGTTGCGGCCGGGGAAGTGGTGCTCGAAGAGCTCTCCGGTGGTCTCGCCCGAGTCGTCGTAGAAGTTCATGCCGCGCACGTGGGCGAAGAACTCGTCCACGTTCTTGCGCGTCAAGCCGAAGGTCTCCACCAGGTGACGGGTGAAATCCACCTCGTCGAAGGAGGTCTCGATGTCGAACTGTGGATTCTTGAACTTGACGCTGTCCAGGGGGATCACGCGATCGGCGAGCTCCTTGGACCAGTACTTGCGGCAAGTCTTTTTCATGCCGACCGGAAAGCCGTGCAAGGAGACGTCGAAGATGTGACCGCCGGGGCGCTTGAACCAGGTGGCCATGCCGCCGTAGTTGTAGTGCTGTTCGGTCAAGAGCACCGAGAAGCCGGCGCGCGCCAGGACGTTGGCGGCGGTCATGCCGGCCAAGCCTGCACCGATTACGATCAGATCGTAGTAGTCCTTCGCGCCCGCCAAGGGGTCGCGCGGGAAGGGGGCTTTGCCGTCGGTGCTTCCGCGGTAGTATTTTTTCCGGTTGTCCATGGGGATCGGTCTCGGTGCGGCGGGGGAGGCGGGCCGTATTGGCTGCCCTTGAATTGTCCCGGCCGGTTTAGTTCGGAACGAGGGCGTAGCGGTTGGCGATGGAGATGCCCGAAAGCATGGAACCCGTCACGCCCAGCAAGCCCTGGTCCGTTCCGATGATGTGCAAATTTTCTAAGGGGGTGCGGCCATCGAGGCGCTTGCGGCTCGCACCGTAAACAGCCCCTGCCATCTTACCCGTGAAGCGTTCCACAGTGAGTGGCGTGAAGCAGTCCCGTTCGATCTCGTGGGGACGAGGGTCAAAACTGAAGGGCGCCGCGGTCTGCAGGGCGGCTTCGACGGACTGCAGCTTGGCCTCCGAGTAGGCTTCGGGGGACAGTTCCTTCCAACGATCGTAGTTGGCGAGGGTCGTGACCCGGTACAGACCGTCCTTGAGCGGGGTTTTTGCCTGGTAGTTGTTCGGGCAACAAATGACCCCACTGCGCGGGTCGATCAGGGTCTTCGGACGCTGATAGTCAAACTCAGTGGAGTCGTTGAAGAAGACAATCGTGGTGTCGTGCCCGAGTTGCGCCGGGGTCTTGTCCATCACAAAGATCGTCTCGATGAAGGACAGCTTGCCGATCTCCTCTTCGTTTACGTGGGTGTCGTAGAGCTCGTCGCCGGTCATGCGCATGGTCTCGGCCCAACCGGCGGAGGACAACACACAGTTGGCTTCGAGTTCGGTCCCATCGGCCAGACGAACCCCTTGGCACTCGCCGTCCTTGTGCACGATGGCATCGACACCCGTGCGCATGCGCAGCTCGCCACCGAGCTCTGCAAAGCGTTTGATCAAGAGGTCCAGCAAGGGCTTGATGCCACCCTCCGGACGGGCGAAGCCTTCGTTGAACAGACTCTTGAAGAGAATCGCGAACTGGTACCAGTCCACGTCGCCTTCGCGTGCGCTGCCGTAGTAGCAGAGCGGGCAAAGCAACATCTCCACCAAGAGAGGTTCGGAGATGAAGTCCTTCAGCACTTCCCGGGCACTGATGTCCGTGTCCGGCGGGCTGAACATGTCGTAGGCATCGAGTTCGGCCACGAGACGTTCGAAGGCTTCTATTTGATGGGGGAAGCGCTCGTGCACTTCACTGCGAAACAACTCGAAGTCGTTGCTGAAACGCAGCTTCGTCCCGGGGAAAGCGATCTCCGAGTACGACTGGGGAGCCAGCTCCAAATCATCGTGCCGCAGTCGCAATTGACGCAGCAGCTTGGAAAGCGGCGCACCCTTCGTGCCCTTCGGCACGTAGTTGGTCAAAGCGTGCAGGCCGACATCAAAGCGTCGGCCCGCTCGCTTGTAGAAGGAATTCAGCCCACCCCAAAGGTAGTGCTTCTCCAGTATCAGGACGCGCTGATCGTACTGCGCGAGCCGGATACCGGCAGCCAGGCCGCTCATGCCCGCGCCGATAATGATGGTGTCGTAACGGGCGTTGGACATGAGTCAGCTAGAGTGGGGGATTCCCTTTGGTCTTACGCGTTGACCATCTTCAGCTCTTGACCCTCGAGCTTGGGCAACAAGTAGTCTGCACAGCCGTCGAGGGTGTTGAGCACGCCGTACTCTTCTTCCGGAACCTGGACGCCATAGCGCTTGCGCAGCTCCATGACGATGTCCAGGAAGTCCATCGAGTCGAGCTCGATCTGGTCCCGGAGCGGATCCGTGTTGTTGAGCCCGTCGAGGTCCTCGTCGGGGGCGATGGTGGTGATGATGTCCTTAACGGCTAGGATGATCTCGTCACGAGTCATTGGAATGGTCCTGAAGAAAGGTGGGTCTAGAAACGTCGGATAATGACCGCGGAGTTGATCCCCAGCATCCCGAATGAAAGGTTCAAAATGGTGTCCACTTGTCCAACATCCTCGGGGGTGTTCAGGACCAAGCCGCGCATGTCGCAAGCCGGATCCAGATTGTCCACGTTGATGGTGGGGTGAACGATGCCGTCCGTGAAGGACGGCAGGTTCCCGGCCAACTCAAGGGCGCCCGCGGCGCCCATGGTGTGACCGATGTAGCTTTTCGTGTTGTTGATGCGCGTCTTGGACGAGTCGCCGAAGACTTCGCGCACAGCAGTGCACTCCTGAATGTCCCCCTGATTGGTGGAGGTGGCGTGCGTGTTCACGATGTGAATGTCCTCGGGGGACATGCCTGCGCGATCGAGAGCCGTGCGCATGCACTGGTTCTGGCGCTCGGGCAGGGGCAGCACGAAATCCGCCGCGTCGGAGTTGACCGCGTGACCGATGATTTCGCCGTAGATCTTGGCGCCGCGCTTCTGGGCGTCTTCCAAACGCTCGAGCACGTACAGGCAGCCGCCTTCGGAAACCACGATGCCATTGCGATCCTTGTCGAAGGGACGCGAAGCGGCGGTGGGGTCCGCGTGGGTCGCCAAAGCGCCCTGGGACATGAAGCTAGCGAAGATGCCGAAGGTGTGAATGCTTTCGGAAACACCGCCACCAAAGGCCATGTCCACGTCACCGAGCTGCAGCATTTGCATGGCTTGAATCAAGCCCAAGTTGCCTGCGGCACAGGCTCCGCCCAGGCAGTAGGCCGGACCGTGCAGGTCCATGTTGAGGGTCACCTCGCCGGCCGGGTTGTTGGCCACCGTGCGCGGGTTGTGGTGGTGGGACCAAAAGGCGACGTCGTTGTCGTACTGGCCGAGGGCGTGCACCTCGTTCTCCGTCTCGACGTTGCCGTGTTCCGTGATGCCCACGTAGATGCCCGTGCGCGCAGATGCGTAGTAGCCCTTCTCCAGGCCTGCATCGTTCATGGCTTCGTTCGCGCAATAGATCGAGATCGATCCAGCGCGGGTGCCGCGGCGCAATTCCTTGCGCTTTTGATGCTTGCCAGTGTCGAAGTGACAGATGCCAGCAAGGGTCTTGCCGATGTGGCGAATCTCGTAAGGTTCCACACCAGACACGCCGTTCAGCAAGTTCGCCCGATAGCTGGCGAGGTCGTCGCCATTGGGGCTCGTGAGGCCAACGCCTGTGATTACAATGCGGGAAAGCTCAGCCACGGGGCGAATCCTCAGATTGGGGAAGGGAGATGGAGGGCGCGGGTTGTGCGCCACTGGTGATTTCAGCGGGTTCTTCCGATGCTCGTTGTTCGCCGTCGCTGGCGACACGCTCATGAACTCCGAGTTCGCCGTTCGCGGCGTCACTGACTCTTCCGTTCAGATCCCCGTGATCGACATTCCAACTAAGCACCTTGGCGGGGACGGCAATGCCGACCTTAAAGGCCGCGGTGATCGCTTTGGAAAGCAGGCTTTCGCTGTCCCCGAGCGCGCGCTCGACGGAGGAGAAAACCAGCTGCATGACGGACTCTGCGATTTCGCAGGAAGAGAGAATGGATCGCAGGGTGAGCACGCGCGGGTCGCGGTCGCCATAGCGCTTGCGCACGTAGTCCAAGGTCCTGCTGACGCTCAGGCGCAACTTGCCGAGCACCACCTGTTCCCGACGGCGAAAGACTGTCGCGACAATCGAGAGCGTGTTGCCCACGGGGGAGTGCACGTGGCAACGGTGGCTCGAATCGAATGCGGTGCGGATCGCTCCCCACTCGCCGAGTTCGTTCAAACAGCTCGACGTCGCGCCCTGGGACACTTCCAGGGCAGTCGAGATGTCCTTGCTCGATAGGGGCACTCCGGCCAGCACCAACAAACCCCACACGCGTCCGTGGATGCGCTTGAACCCGAAGGTCTTGAAGAACAATTCGAAGGTCGGGAGCTGCTCAGCGAGCTGCTCGTCCAAGCCTTCAAAAGCTTCTGGGTGCGGGGTGGGGAGGGGGCTTGCCATGGGGGCGCTTGGAGCGCGGGCGGTCGTTGCGGTGCCTGAGGGAGGGCTCACTTCAGACTCTAGGAATATTTTATTTTCCTGATATCTGTGGGCTGCGCAGAAAGAGACCACAGTCCGAGGGCCACGTCTAGCCACAAGCTTCTAAAAAAAGCACGCCTCCCAGAATGTTGCTTTTACAGGGGGGAGACAAGTCCTGGAGCTCCCACCATCTAGGGCCTTTGGGTCGCCCGCGAGCGCCCTCGCTCAGGCTTGAACGCCGAGCATGCAGCAGTGCAAGCCGCTGCCAATTCCGAGCAAGGCGACCCGTTGTCCGGGCTGGATGTGCTCCGCGCGCTCCGCCAGGTCGTAGGTCAGGGGCAAGGAAACCGAACCGATGTTCCCCAGTTGCGCCACCGTCGGGTAGTCGATGGTGGGGTTGATGTTCAAGGTCTCCAAGAGCAGCTTGCGATGTGCCGCGCCGACCTGGTGCGTCACGACTCGATCGATGACCGGTTGCTCCCAACGCATGTGGCGCAGGAAGGCTGTCCATGTTCGCTTGGCCAAGCTGTTGCCTGCGATCAAGAGTGCCTCTGAATCCGTTTCCATCAAAGGCCCATCGCGACCCACTTGATCCCCTTGGCAAAGGCCCACGTGTTGGGTGGCTGCCTTCGAGATACCGCCAAGCAACTTGCGCTTCACCCGCGAGATCGAGTCCCGGGTCAGGATGCACGCAGCGGCTCCCGAACCGATGGTCAGGGAGGCGTAGGCCAACTTGACGTCGCGACGTCCCACGCCCGGATTGTCCAACAGAGCGCGAATCGTTTGGCGCACGAGAGGTCCGCCGTCTTCGCCCGCGACCACCATGCCGGCCTCGATCGTGCCCGTTTCGATCGCGTGGGCCACGAGCGCCATAGCGTTGACAAAGCCCAGGCAAGCGTTGGACAGGTCAAAGGCCGTCGCTGTTTCCGGCAAGCCCAGTGCGCCGTGCACCACCGAGGCGGTGGCGGGTTCCAGGAAGTCCCGGCAGACCGCGGCGTGCACCAACATTCCGATGCGCGAGCGGTCGATGTCGCAACGCCCGAGGGCGTCCTCCGCGGCCAGGGTGGCCACCTCGCTGGGGCGCGTGCCCTCCGGCCAGTGGCGGCGTTCGAGGATGCCGCTCATCAGTTCGAGTCGGCCCACGTTGAGACTCAAGCGCTCGTAGAGCGGCGCGAGCTGTTCCTCCAGCTGCTTGGAAGTGGTGACTTCCGAGGGGAGGGCGTGGCCGAAGGCCTCCAGATGTACGTGTTCGAATAGCATGAGGGGGGGGGAGCATAGGCCAGAAAAGCCCATGCGCAAGGCATTGGAGAGGCCGGCGGTTGACGAAAGGGCAGGCAGCAGGGCACTCTGAAAGCCATGAAAACCGCCGCCTTGCACACTCTGCACGTAGACATGGACGCGTTTTACGCCTCTGTGGAAGTGCGAGATAATCCCGATCTGGCGGGCAAGCCGGTGTGCGTCGGGGGGCCCGCCGCGGGCCGCGGGGTGATTTCAGCGGCGAGTTATGAGGCTCGGACGTTCGGAGTTCACAGCGCCATGCCCACCTCGGTGGCCCAGCGACTTTGTCCGAATTTGGTGATCCTGCCCCCGGATTTCGAGCGCTACACGGAAGCCTCGCGCCAGATCATGAGCGTCTTCCAGAGCTACACGCCGCTGGTGGAGCCGCTCTCTCTGGATGAAGCCTTCCTCGATGTGGCCGGTTGCGAGCGCTTGCACGGGGACGCCATCAAGATCGGACGCGCGATCAAACGGGACATTCTGCGGGAGACGGCGCTGGTCGCCTCCGTCGGCATCGCTCCTTCCAAGTTCTTAGCGAAGCTCGCATCCGACTTGGACAAGCCCGATGGCTTCCGAGTGATCCAACCGGACGAAGTGCGCGCGGTGATCGATCCCTTGCCCGTCTCCAAGATCTTCGGCGTGGGCGAGCGCACGGCCAAGCGCTTGGCCGCCATGGGAATTGCGACGGTGGGCGACTTGGCCTCCCGTTCCCATGAAGAGGTCGTGAAGGAGTTCGGTGCCAGCGGTGCCTGGATTCACGACTTGGCCCACGGCAAGGACGCGCGCCGGGTGAATCCACGCCGGGAAGAGAAGTCCCACGGCTGTGAGCGAACCTTCGCCGAAGATGTCAACGATCAAGATGAGCTGCGAGTCTATCTTCTGCAGTTCAGCGAAGAGGTCGCCTTTGGCTTGCGCGGCAAGGGCTTGCGGGGCCGAACGGTGACTCTCAAAGTACGCTACCCCGACTTCAAAACGGTGACGCGCACCAAGAGCCTGTCCGCCGCCACCAATCTCGGTCCGCGCATTTATTCCGTGGCACGGGAACTGCTCGAACGGGTGCGCCCGGGACCCATGCGCCTGGTGGGCATTCAAGTCTCGAATCTAGAGGACGTGCGCGTGCCCACTCAAACCACCTTGTTTGGGGAGCTCGACTCCGCCGGCGACGATGAGCGTGCGGAGTGGCAAGCCGCCACCAAGAAACTCGAACGGGCCACCGCCGGCATCGACAAGTTGCGTCGCAAGTTCGGAAAGGGAGCGGTGGTTTCAGGGAGTTTGCTCGGTCGCCCGGTCCCGCGCGGTCGCGACCAGTAGGGCAAACCGGGGCAGGGCTTGAGTTGCCCCAAATTGCAAATGAAGCGGGATCGAAGCCAGTCCCTTGGCTCGTGAGCATCCGCTGAACAGGGCCTGTGAGGGCAGGCTCGGGTTGCGGCACTTGGGCCACGTGCGTGCTTTTCCAGCGGATTTACTTACAAGTCCCCACAGGGAGGCTTTCTTGAAGGACCCTGACAGGATAGGGATATGGCCTTATCCTGGGTGCAGCCTTCCACCCGCAGGTCCTCCGTCCACTCACCGTGTTCGGAATGGGAGAAACATGGAGGCGTCCAATGCTATGCGAGAGGCTGCTAGGCAATTGATCAAGGATGGGAGCTGTGAACTGCTCTTCGGGGCATCCGGGCCCGGGGCCTGTGGAGCAACCGCAGATGAGGCCCGCACATGTTGATGCGCAAGTTGGGCTTGGCCCTCTTGTTGGCCGCCTGTGCAGGGCATTGGGTGTTTGGCAGTGAGTGGCCCCAGCGCCCTAGCGCACAAACAAGGACGCGCTCCGAGGGGCCGCCGCGAGTGCCCGGGGACGCGCGGAGCTCTGGCTCGGGCGGAGTGGCAGTTCAAGGTCCCCTGGGGGCGACGAGTGCGAGGAGCACGGGGCCCTTCGCGGGAGCAACGAGCACGCCAGCTCCCGGTTCGCCGCCGCAGCGCTCCAACCTCATCGCGATCATGCTCGACGATGCAGGGCGCTCGCAGTTCCCTTGTTACGACGACTTGAATCGTTGGCCGAATGGCTATCCCTATCCGGCCATGCCGTTCCTGGACTCGATCACTTCGGGGGAGGCCTTGCGTTTCACCAACGCCCGGGTCAATCCGCGCTGCGCGCCAACGCGCGCCGCGATCCTGACTGGGCGCATGGGGCACCGCACGCCCCTGCATCGCAATGGCACCGGCATCGGTGACGTTCCGAGTTTCACTCCGGATCAAGTGCCCTTCTTCGAGGGGATCCTCCCGATTCACAACCCCTGGCCCGCGGTGGCGAAAGCAGCGGGCACTTCCCACGCCATGGCCACCTTTGGCAAGTACCAGCTCTTTTCCTACCAGAACGAGTCCACCGTGGTGAATCGTCGGGCCCAGGTGGACATCGCCGGCTTCGATGAGTCTCACGAGTTCGTGCGCTCCGGTGCGGGCGCGCCTGGATTCGGCTACTACAACTACCCGTACTACTTCAGCGCTGGGCACGGTGGGCAGGATCAGGCCCTCGATCCCATGGTCGGGCAATTTTCGCCCACCGATCTTTACGGGGAGATGGTGTCTTGGATGGACGCGCAAATCGCCCAGGGCAAACCCTTCTTCATCAATTGGTGGGCCAACATGCCCCACGGCATCTTGCCGGCGATGGCCCAAAACATTGGACCGGACTTCGGGCAGGGTCCGGTCAAGTTGCACAGCACCTACACCTACGAGCAGCTGCTTCCCCTGGCTGTCTCGCAGGATGGAAAAGTCTCGCCAGGGGGTGGCTATGACCGCAATGGGACATTTGACGGCATCGGCGCCTATACGGAAGAAGGGGCCGTGAATGTCGCTTGGCGACGGTCCCTCGCGATGTTCGAGTGCGTCGACAGCTTGACGCAACTGTTCTACGAGCACCTCAACACGAACCACCCAGAAGCGGCGGCCAACACGGTCTGGATGCTCTACTCGGACAACGGTTCTGCTTCGGCCGAACTGGAGCCGATCTACACCAAGGAGTTCGGACCCACGGGACAGAACCTCGGTGAGAAGTTCGCCCATGTCATTCCGCCCACAAGCGATGGCACTCCGAATGGAGAGCCCTTCCACAGTCCGGTGGATGCCAAGGGATCCGTGAAAGACGAAGGCGTCCTGACTCCGCTCTTGGTTTGGGGCAAGCCGATTCCCGTCCCCTTGCGAGGCACAGACTGCGATCGACTGGTGGAGGCCACTGACTTCTACAACACGTTCTTGGACTTCCTCGCGCCGAATACTTGGCAAGCGATTCTCGGCCAGGACATCGATAGCGTGGACGGTCGCTCCTTCTACGAGAACCTCTTCACGGGCAACGCCGCGGGACGCGAGTACAGCTATCACCAACGCTTCTACCCCGGATGGATCGCAGCGGTCAACTCCGAATTCTTTGGCTATGAGCAGTGCGTGATCGGCGCACCCTATTCGGCAAGCGCTGCCAACTGGAAGTTGTTGCGCATCTATGAGAAGCAATACCCAGCTGGCCCGGTGATTCAGCAGAAGAAGTTCGAACTCTACAACTTGAGTGTGGACCCCGCGGAGCTGCTGAACCGCTACAAAGAGTACGGTGCGGACCCAGAAGTCAGCGCGGCCGTGGACGAACTCATGCCGCGCTACGTGGCGATGTATAGCCTGGAGGACTAGGCAATCAATACGGTGTCGCACACCTTGTTGTTGCTCATGAACAAGCGGGTGCCGCACATC